>NZ_KZ627005.1 GCF_002911015.1 Streptomyces populi | reverse complement strand
GGGGAGAAACACGCATGGCACCCGGCCTTCCTACCGCGATGGACCGACCGCACTTCATCGGCATCGGCGGCGCCGGGATGTCGGGCATCGCGAAGATCCTCGCGCAGCGTGGAGCCGTGGTCGCGGGCAGCGACTCCAAGGAGTCCGCCACCGCCGAGGCGCTGCGCGCGCTCGGCGCCACGGTCCACATCGGGCACGCGGCCGGCCACCTCGACCCCGAGGCCACCTGTGTCGTGGTCTCCTCCGCGATCCGCGCGGACAACCCGGAGCTCGCCCGCGCGGCCGAGCTCGGCATCCCGGTCGTCCACCGCTCGGACGCCCTCGCCCGCCTGATGGACGGCCTGCGCCCGATCGCGGTCGCCGGCACCCACGGCAAGACGACCACCACCTCGATGCTGGCCGTGTCCCTGTCCTCGCTCGGCCTCGCCCCGTCGTACGCCATCGGCGGCGACCTCGACGCCCCGGGCTCGAACGCCGTGCACGGCGAGGGCGAGATCTTCGTCGCCGAGGCGGACGAATCGGACCGCAGCTTCCACAAGTACGCGCCCGAGGTCGCGATCATCCTCAACGTCGAGCTCGACCACCACGCCAACTACGCGTCGATGGAAGAGATCTACGAGTCCTTCGAGACGTTCGTGGACCGGGTCACCGAGGGCGGCACGCTGGTGATCTCGGCGGACCACGAGGGCGCCCGCGAGCTGACCCGCCGTGTCACCGGCCGTGACGTGCGCGTGGTGACGTACGGCGACGCCGCCGACGCGGACGTGCGGGTGCTCTCGGTGGTCCCGCACGGCCTGAAGAGCGAGGTGACGGTCCTTCTGGACGGCGCCGAGCTGACGTTCACGGTCTCCGTCCCCGGCCGTCACTACGCCCACAACGCGGTGGCGGCGCTCGCCGCGGGTGTCGCCCTCGGCATCCCGGCCGCCGAGCTGGCCCCCGCCCTCGCCTCGTACACCGGCGTCAAGCGCCGCCTCCAGCTCAAGGGCGAGGCCGCCGGCGTCCAGGTCGTCGACTCCTACGCGCACCACCCGACCGAGATGACCGCCGACCTGGAGGCCATGCGGGCCGGGACCTCGGGCCGCATCCTCGTGGTCTTCCAGCCGCACCTCTTCTCCCGCACCCAGGAACTGGGCGAGGAGATGGGCGAGGCCCTGTCGCTGGCCGACTCCTCGGTCGTCCTGGACATCTACCCGGCCCGCGAGGACCCGATCCCCGGTGTCACCAGCGAGCTGATCATCCAGGCCGCGCGGACCGCGGGCGCGGAGGTGACGCCGGTCCACGACAAGGCCGAGGTCCCGTCCGTCGTCGCGGGAATGACGAAGCCCGGTGATCTCGTTCTCACCATGGGCGCCGGCGACGTGACGGACCTCGGACCGGAGATCCTCGCCCGCCTGGCCGAGTGACCATGGCCCCCCAGCGGGCCTCCTTGAACGTGAGGGGTTGAGCTTCATGTCGTACGACATCGAAAAGCCGGACGAGCAGTGGCGCGCGGAGCTGACCCCGGCCGAGTACGCGGTGCTGCGCCAGGCGGGCACCGAGCCCGCCTTCACCGGCGAGTACACCGACACCAAGGCGAAGGGCGTCTATTCCTGTCGCGCGTGCGGCGCCGAACTCTTCACCTCCACGGAGAAGTTCGCGTCGCACTGCGGCTGGCCGTCCTTCTACGACCCGAAGGACTCCGACGCCGTCGAGCTGCTCCAGGACCGTTCGCACGGAATGGTGCGGACGGAGGTGCGGTGCGCCCGCTGCGGGTCGCACCTCGGCCACGTCTTCGAGGGCGAGGGCTATCCGACGCCGACGGACCAGCGGTACTGCATCAACAGCATCTCGCTGCGGCTGACGCCGGACGAGGGCTGAACGTGACCGGACGACGCCCGTGACAGGGAGTTCCGCGCGGGCGTCATCACGTCTCACCGGGCCGCGTCCGTCCGGTCCCGCTCGGACCGGTTCCGGTCCGGGAACCGCTTCGGCGCTTTCCTCCGGCGAATCCTGGTCCCGCTCGGCCGTCCTTCGGACGACGCCGGGCGGGATCGCCGTGTTCCGGGCGGCGGCGCGGACGCCGCGGGCACGCGTTGTCCGTTCCGGTTCCCGAGGGGACGGTTCTCAGGTGGGGAACTCGCCGAGCCACCCGTGCTGGAGGAGGTGTCTGGGCAGATAGTCGGACTCGACCTCGACGGGGATGCCCCCGTCGTGGGCCAGGCACGCGACGGCCAGCGGCCCCAGGGCGATGCTGCCGTCGATGTCCGCGGACCGTTCCTCGCTCAAGGTCCAGTAGGCGCGGTGCAGTTTGAGCGCCTCGGCGAGAGCGGGGCCGAAGCCCTCCTCGTCCCTGCGCACGAAGTGGTAGAAGAGGCTGATCGGCGGGTGGAGGATTCCCTGGAGGAGGTCCGGGGGAGCGATCCGCGCCACCGCGGGATCCGACGCCTCGAACGTGGCGGTGAGCTTCTCCACCAGTCCCGGTCGCCGCAGCCAGTACGTCTGGAGCGTGTCCACCCAGTGGTGGACGTACTCGTCGTACTGTCCCTCCGGTGCGCGCAGGCGCTCCAGCGGAATCTCGCAGAGCTGCGTCATGCGGTCCTGTTCGCGGCAGATGACGGCCAGCCAGAACGCCTGGAGCCAGGTGCCCGCGTCAGCGGTGGAGAGGGGGCCGACAGCACGCAGGCCGCGCATCTCGCGGTCGATGCGGCACTCGACGGTGCCGTCGCTCACGCCGGTCACGGCGAACAGCGCGGAACCCAGCTGCATCGCCGTGACCGTGGCCTCCCACGTCTCCACCGCCGCTGCCTGCGGGTCGATGACACAGCGGGCCCGCAGGTTCAGGACCGACGTGCCGAACGTTCCGTCGATCGTGGACGCGGACTCCTCGAGCCGGTTGATTTCCCCGCTGACGTATCGGCCGAGCCGTTGCGCGTACTGTTCGGCCTCAGGTCCTGACGGCAGTCCGTGCCGGTCGATTCGTACGGTCACGGAAGGGCCCCTTGCTGGTGTCGAAACGGCGATACCTGTATCCGGTGTGTTTATCCGTGTTCTTTCTCGCCTTTGACGAATACGCATTCTAGCTTTCCCCGTCGAGCGCCTTTCGAAGGTTTCCGCCGGATCGAGCTCGTCGCGTCTCCCCGTGGCGTCGGCGATGTCGTAGAAGCATTCCCCGCGTTCCTCGCATTCCCGGGATGTCCGGCGACCGTTCGGAAGGGTGTGTCCGCCCCTCTTCCCGCTGTCGTTCACAGCACCTTGCGGTGCACCAGCGCCGAAAGGATCAGCGTGCCCGGGAGCAGGGGGATCCAGACCGTCAGGACGCGGTAGCCGATGACGGTGGCCGTCGACAGGCCCGTCGGGGCGCCCAGGGAGACCATGGTGAAGACCATGGCCGCGTCCACCGGTCCGATTCCGCCCGGTGCGGGCACGGCGCCGACGGCGGTACCGGCGATCAGCAGCGCGAACACCACCTGGGCCCATGACAGCGGCAGTCCGAGGGAGAAGCCGACCGCCGCGACCGTGCTCCCCTGGAGCACCGGGGCGACGGCCGAACCGCCCCAGAGGGCGAGTACGCGGCCGGGCCGGGTGTGCAGGATCCGTACGTCGGTCAGCGCGGTGCGGAGGAAGTCGGCGACCGGACGGCGCAGCGGGCGGACCGCCGCCAGCAGCAGGCCGACGGTCATGAGGCCGAGCACCGCGCTGCCCGCCGCCAGGACCAGCGTCCAGCGGTCCGGGGCGAGCGCGCCGAACCGGAGGGTGTCCCCGACGGCCACCAGGAAGACGATCAGCACCGGAATCCTCGCCACCGGCTTGACCAGCGAGTACAGGGCGAGCGAGGCGGTCGCGCGGGCCAGGGGTATGCCCCGGCCGCGCAGGAAGCGCAGGGTCACCGCGTGGGCGCCGATGCTCGCCGGCAGCACGTGGTTGGCGGCGCCCGCGGCCAGTTGCGACGCCAGCAGCAGGCCCGGCGGCAGCCGTTCCGGCAGAGCGCCCTGCCGTACGCACGCGGCGACCACCCAGCCCAGCAGGGTGAAGAGGAGACCGGCCAGCAGCCACCAGGGATCGGCGCCACCCAGCCGGGCCACGCCGTCGCCCACGGCGCACCGGTCCAGGGCCGCCCATGTCCCGATCAGCAGCAGGGGGAGCAGCGTCACCGCCAGGCGGGTGAGCCGCGTGAGGGACGTGAGGCGGGCGGTGGAAGGCGGGCGGGCGGTGGGTGGGGGGTGGGGCGAAGGGGGGTGGACGGCGCGAGGCGCGTCGCCGGGTGTCGGTGCAGGTGCCGCTGTGGTCGCGGTGGCGGGGAGGCTGTCGAGCGGAGGCATGGACACGGCGCACGTCGTCCTTCCGCGTCACGCCCGGGTACGGACGGACGGATCCGAGGCGATGCAACGGGGACGGGGGAAACGTGCCCGTCCGGTGTGACGCCACGGTGTCCGGGAGGGGAAGGGGGACCAGCGCCTGAGCGACACGGCCGCGGGCGCCGGTCCCACGGGCGGACGTGCGCCGACCGGGTGCTGCGGGTTCGCCCGCGGGTGGTGGGTGTCGGGTCCGGGTGGTGCGGGTTCGTCCTCGGGCGGCGGGCGGCGGGCGGCGGGCGGCGGGCGGCGGGCAGTGAGTGGTGGGCGGCGAGGGGTGGGAGTCCGTTCTCGGGCGGAGCGGGCCCGCAGGTCCGGGGCGCCGGGGGAGCGGTCCGGTCGCCGTGCGGGCCGCGGCCTTCGTGCGAAGCCGTGACCGGCGCCGGGGATCCGGCGAGTCGCCGCCCGTGACACCCGGGCGCACCCGATCCTGGCCTGAAGCGCGGCCCCGGACTCCCCGGCCGGGGCCGCGCGCCCACCGCTGCTCCCGTGCCGCCCCGGAACCTACGGAGAACCATGGACGCCGACAGCAACCCCCGCGCGGACGACGGCGGCGACGAGGAGCCGAGGGGCGCGAGGGACACGGGGGACGGTGACACCGCCCGTCCCGGCGGCCGCGGCGGCACCGGCGACAGCGGGGGAGACCGCGCCGGTTCCCCCGTCCAGGCCCGTGCCGCCACGCTCCTGCGCCGTCCGAAGCTGTGGCTGGTGCCCACCGTGCTGACGGGGCTGCTCGCCCTGCTGCTGTCGCTGCTCTACATGGGCGGCATCGTCAACCCGAACGGACACCTGCGCCACCTGCCGATCGGTCTGGTCGACGAGGACACCGGCGCACCGCCTCCGGGGCAGCGGCAGAACGTGGGCGCCCAGGTCACCGCCGCCATCGCCGCGAGCGACACCTCTGGCGCGGCGGGCTGGCGCAGGCTCACCCGCGCGCAGGCCCAGGACCAGCTCGCCTCCGGAAAGATCTACGGCGCCCTCGTCGTCCCCGCGGACTTCACGGCCTCCGTGACCGCCCTGACCACGGCGAACGCCACCGTCCGGCCCACCATGACGGTGCTGACCAACCCCGGCATGGGCAGCCTCGGCTCGTCCCTCGCGAGCAGGATCACGACGGCCGCGGCCCAGCAGACCTCCGCGACCATCGGGAAGCAGCTGACGGCGTCCCCGGTGACCGCGAAGGCGGACTCCACCACCAAGCTGCTCCTCGCCGACCCCGTCCAGGTCGTCACCCGCGTCGGGCACCCCATCGGCGCGCACAGCGGTCTCGGGCTGAGCGCGTTCTACTACACCCTGCTCCTGGTGCTGGCCGGGTTCCTCGGCGGCAACCTCATCAGCACCGGCGTCGACACGGCCCTCGGCTACGCCGACAACGAGATCGGCCCCTGGCACACCCGCCGTCCGACCGTGCCGATCGACCGCACCCAGACCCTGCTCCTGAAGATGGTCATGACCGCCGGGATCACCGTGCTCACGGTCTCCCTGGTCATGCTGGCCACCGTCGCGGTCCTGGGCATGGACGCCACGCACCTGCCGCTGCTGTGGATCTACTCCTACTGCGCGAGCCTCGCCGTCGGACTGGGCGTCCAGGCGATCAACGCGGCGTTCGGCGGGATCGGCCAGCTCGTGTCCATGTTCGTGTTCATCGTGCTGGGCCTGCCGTCCTCGGGCGCCACCGTCCCGCTCCAGGCGGTCCCCGGCTTCTACCGCTTCCTGTCCGTCTTCGAGCCCATGCGCCAGCTCAGCGACGGGGTGCGCGCCATCCTCTTCTTCGACGCGCGGGCCGACGCCGGGCTCGGCCGCGCCTGGCTCATGATCGCCATCGGCACCGTGCTCGCCCTCGTCTTCGGTTTCGCGATGACCCGCTACTACGACCGCAAGGGCCTGCACCGGCTGACTCCCCAGCCGCCCGCCCACCCGGCCACCCGTCCCGCG
Source organism: Streptomyces populi (assembly GCF_002911015.1). Lineage (GTDB taxonomy): Bacteria > Actinomycetota > Actinomycetes > Streptomycetales > Streptomycetaceae > Streptomyces > Streptomyces populi. Next base: position 7,188 of record NZ_KZ627005.1, on the reverse strand, counting down.
GCGTCCGCCTGACCGGGCCGGCGGTCCCGGTGGGTCCCGCCCCTCAGGCCATGTGCCCCAGGAGCGCGGTGACCGCGGGCGGGGTGTCGCCGCGGGGGTGGACCATCATGATCTTCCAGTGCGGCGCGTGCCGCGCGAACGCGTGGGTGACGAGATCGGGGAACCGGCCCGCGATCGAGGCGGGCATGACGCAGACGCCCAGGTCGCTCCGGACGAGTTCGGCCGCGGTGACGATGTCGTCGACCTCGAGGGCCGTCTCCCGTTCCACACCGGCGGCACGGAACGCCCGGTCCACGCACAGACGGATCGCCCAGTCCGGGGTGAAGTCCACCAGCGGCAGCCGGGCGGCCCCGGCGAGGGTGACCGTGCCGTCCGGGCCGGTTCCGGTGAGCGCCCGCGGCGGGGCGGACACCAGCACCATCTCCTCGTACGACAGCAGCCGGGTCACCAGACCGCGCTGCTGCCCCCGGTCGAGCGCGACCACGGCCAGGTCGAGGGTGCCCTCGCGCAGTCCGTGCCGGACGTCGGCCAGGGACGCCTGCCGCAGCCGTACCGTCACGCCGGGATGCTCGGCCCGCAGCGCGGCCAGCGGCCGGTGGAGGTCGGCCCAGACCCCCTGGGCCATGCCGATGGTGACCCTGCCCCGCAGCTTTCCCCGGACCAGGTCGACGGCCGCCCGCGCCTGCTCCGCCGCCCGCAACGCGGCGCGCGCCGCCGGGACGAAGACCTCGCCCGCCGGGGTCAGGAACACCCGGTGCGTGGTGCGGTCGAACAGGGAGGTGCCCAGCTCCCGCTCCAGTGCGAGGACGGTGCTCGACACGGCGGACTGCACCACGTGCAGCCGCTGGGCCGCCGCGGTGAAACCGCCCGCCTCGGCCACCGTGACCACGACCTCCATCTGCCGCAGATCCATCTCCACTCCCGGGGCAGCAGCCCGTCTTCGACCGAGATCCCGTCCTGTACCGATTGTCCCAGGCCGTGATCGGCCGCGGGGTGCGCGCTCACGTCCCGCGGACGCCGTTGCGCATCTCCCGCGGGCTCACTCCGAAGCGCTGCCGGAAGGCGGTGCTCAGGGCGCTCGCCGACGAGAACCCCGAGGCGTGGGCCAGGTCGGTGATGGTCAGGTGCTCGCAGTCGCCGCACCGGAGCCGTTCGCGGACCAGGCGCAGCCGCTCCTCGCGGATCAGGTCGCGGGGGGTGGTGCCGGCGTGCTGGAGGGCCAGCTGGACCTGGCGCAGCGACCAGCCGAGGGAACGGGCCACGGACGTACCGGTGAGGCCGGGGTCGGCCGCGTTCTCGCGGACGTGGCGGCGCACCACCGCCTCCACGTCGGACAGGTGGCGGGCGCCGCCGGGGCGGTCGTCGCCGGTGGTGAGCATGCACAGCAGCTCCACCACGCGGTCGGACACGGCGTCGAACTGGGCGTCGGTGAGGTCGTCGCGCTCGGCGTGCAGACCGTCGAGCATCGAGCGGACGACACGGCCGAGGCCCCTGCTCAGGTCCAGGCCGGTGGCCAGCGGTGACTTGCGGTTCAGCGGGCCGTCCAGCTCGCGGGCCGGGATCGTGAGGACGAACGCCTGGGTGGAGGGGTCCTGGAGGCACTGGAAGGGCGACGTGAAGGAGACGAGCGTGCCCGTCCCCGGGGTCAGCCGTGCCTCGCGGCCGTCCTGGCGCAGGACGATCCGTCCGGTCAGCGGCAGCAGCAGCCGGTAGTCCCCGTCGGGATCCTCACGGATCTGCCGCGCCGTCCTGCTGTACTCGATCCCGTCCGACCGGAACCTGACGAGCTGATACGTCCCGGTGCGCTGACGGATCGTCTCGCCGCGGAAGTCGTCGGTGCGGCCGTACCGGTACCCCATCCGGGACTGGTACGACCCGATGTGCTCGCTCCAGAAGTCGGCCCGCTCGGCCGGCTCCACCGCGTCCGTCGACCGGGCTTCCACCAGGTAGTTCCCCGTGGGCAAGGCCACCATCGACTCCCGTGCGGGTGAGGGCAGTTACGCGGTGTCAGCCTAGTGCACACAGCCGGTGCGCATGGGGGCAACTTCCTTGCGCGCGAGGGAAAGCGCGGACGCCGGTGCGCGGCTACCGTCATGCGCCCCGCCAACTCGCTCACCGTCCCTCACTTTTCCTGCTCCTGACCCAGCAATGCCGTCGTTGCACAAGAGGACTTGAGGACCATGACCGAACGGATACCGGAGGCCGCGTCCTGGTGCCTGGCCGTCGGCCTGCTCGCCGTCACCGTGCTGCTGCTGCGCCGGCGCGGGATCGGCGAGCGGCAGCGCCGACGGATCGACGAGCTCACGGAGGACCTGCGGGCCCGTGACGAGGAGCTGCGCCATCTGGCCGAGGTCCGCCTGCCCGCCCTGGAGGACACCCCCCACCGGCATGCCGCCACGGATGTCCCGGACACCGGCCTGTCCGGCACCCGGCTGGCCGGCACGGACTTCGCGAAGCACCTCGACGCCGTCCTCGAGCGCTTCTCGGAAGCGGTGGGACACGCGCAGGCGCGCGCCGACCGGTCCGCGAAGTCCGCGCTCAAGGCGTCGATGCGTTCGATCCAGGCCCTCGCCAACGAGCAGCAGGTGTCCATCGCCGAGATGCAGGACCGGCACGACCACCCCGACGTCCTGCGCGACCTCCTCGAGATCGACCACACCAATGCCCAGTTCGGGCGTCGCGCCCAGGCGATCGCCGTCCTGTGCGGCTCCTGGCCCGGACGGCAGCGCAGCGCTTCCGCGCTGACCGAGGTGGTGCGGGGCGCGACCTCCCGCGTCCGGGACTACCGGCGCGTCCGCGTCAACGGACAGGTCGACGTCGCCGTCGAGAGCCGCGCCGTCGAGCCGGTGGTCCTCGCCGTCGCCGAACTGCTGGACAACGCGGCACGCCACTCGCAGCCCGACACCACCGTCGAGGTCACCGTCCAGCCGGCGCACAACGGTGCCTGCGTGGTCATCGACGACGCCGGTGTCGGCATGGACGGCGGGACGGTCGAGCGGGCGGCCGGGCTGCTGACCGGCCGCGACCTGGTGGACGTGACCCGGCTCGACGACCCTCCGCAGTTCGGCTTCGCCGTCGTCGGCGTACTCGCCGCACGGTACGGGTTCGGCGTCTCGGTGGACACCCGGTCCCCGTACGGCGGTGTCCGGGCGGTGGTGTTCCTGCCGACGGCGCTCCTCACGCACCCGGCCCCGGCCGGGGAGACGCCCCCGCGGGCCGAAGCCGCGCGGCCGGCCGGCCGGACCGCGCCCGCGCGGCCGGTGCTCCCCACCCGGCGGGCGGCCGAACCCGTCGGGGCGACCACGGCCGGCGGCCTGCCGAAACGGCGGCGCCGCGCCCCGCAGCAGCAACCGGGTCCCGGGGAGCGGCCCGCCGCCGTGCCCGCTGAGGACGTCAGCGCCCGCTCGGCCGAGGAGAACGCCCGGCGCATGGGCGCGTTCGCCCGCGGCACCCGTTTCGGCCGCGCGGAGCGGGACACCACCGGCACTCCGGCCGCCCCGCGGCCCCCGGACACCCCCGCGGGCCCCGAGGCCCTCCCGTCGGCCGACGGCCCCGTGACGTCGGCCGACGCCCCCGCGGCGGAGACGAGCGCCCCCGTGACGTCGTACGGAACACCCCATCCGATCGAAGGGAGCACACAGGGATGACCGCGCCCATGACCAACGAGCTGGGGTGGATGCTCGACGAGGTCCTGAAGGTGCCGGAAGCGCGGCACGCGATCCTGCTGTCCGCCGACGGCATGCTCCGCGCCCACTCCGCGGACATCGGCCGGGACGACGCCGAGCGGCTGGCCGCCGGGCTGTCCGGAGTGCAGTCGATCAGCCGCGGCACCGCCGAGTTCTGCGGCAGCCCGGACACGCCCTGGCGGCAGACCCTGATCGAGTTCGCGCACGGGTACGTCTTCCTCGTCGCCGCGGGAGAGGGCACCCACCTCGCGGTGTCCACGACCGGGGACGTCGACATGGAGGCGGTCACCTACCGCATGCACAAGATGGTCGACCGGCTCGGCAAAGAGCTGGCCAGCCCCGCCCGGCGGGACACCGGCAGCCCGGCATGACACCCCCCGGACGCCGTCCCGGGGAGCGGCTGGTGCGGTCCTACGTCGTCACCGGCGGCCGCTCGCAGCCCTCGTGCGACACCCTCGACCTCGTCACGCTGCTGATCGCGGCCGACGGCCCGCCGCCGACCGCGCCGGACCCCGAGAAGCGGCGGCTGATGGAGCTGTGCCGGCCCGGGGCCCTGTCACTGGCCGAGGTGGCGGGCCATCTGGAGCTGCCCGTCAGCGTCACCAGAGTGCTGGTCGCCGACCTGATGGACAGCGGTCACCTCGTCACCCGCGCGCCGGTCCCCTCCGCCGGACCGCCGTCCGACGCCCGCTTCCTCAGGGAGGTGCTCGATGGACTGCGCTCCCGCCTCTGAGACGGTGTATCTGCCCGAGGGCGTGCGCACCGCCGTGAAGTTGCTGGTCGTGGGTCCCTTCGCTGTCGGCAAGACCACGTTCGTCGGCGCGCTGTCCGAGATACGCCCGCTGCGCACCGAGGAGGTCATGACCCGGGCCGGGGCGCTCGTGGACGACTTGGCGGGCACCCGGGACAAGACCACGACCACGGTCGCCCTCGACTTCGGCCGCGTCACCCTCGGCGGCACCCTGGTCCTCTACCTGTTCGGCGCCCCGGGGCAGCGGCGTTTCACCGGACTCTGGCGGGACCTGACGCGCGGAGCGCTCGGCGCTCTCGTCCTCGCCGACACCCGGCACCTGGAACGGTCCTTCGACGTCATGGGAATGCTGGAGGAGTCGGAGCTGCCCTACGCCGTCGCCCTGAACGAGTTCGACGGCACACCCGGGTACGGCCTCGACGAGGTGCGCGAGGCCCTCGACCTGCTGCCCTCCACACCGCTGCTGCGCTGCGACGCCCGCGACCGGGTCTCCGCCACCGAGACGCTGATCGCCCTCGTCACCCATCTGCTGGCCCGCACCGGCGAACCGGAGGAAGCGTGAACGCCGTACCGTCTTCCGGCCGCCCGGCCCGTCAGCCCCTGTACGGACCGGAGTTCGCGGCCGATCCCGCCGCGGTCTACCGACGGCTGCGGGCGTTCGGACCGACCGCGCCCGTCGAACTCGCCCCCGGCGTCCGGGCCACCCTCGTCACCGGGTACGACGCGGCGCTGCACGTCCTGCGCAGCCCGGAGACCTTCTCCAAGGACCCGCGGCACTGGAGGGACCTCGCCGACGGAACCGTCCCGCCGGACAGCCCGGTCGTCCCGATGATGATGTACCGGCCCAGCGCCCTGTTCACCGACGGCGAGGAGCACGGCCGGCTGCGGGGTGCCGTCACCGACACGCTCGCCCGGGTCGAGGCCGGCACGCTGCGCGGCTACGCGGAACGCAGCGCCGACACCCTCATCGACCGGTTCGCGCCGCTCGGCGCGGCGGATCTGCTCGGCGAGTACGCCCAGGTCCTGCCGCTGCTCGTCTTCGACCACCTCTTCGGCTGCCCCGCCGGGCACGGCGTCCGGCTGGTCGAGGGCATGTCCGGGATGTTCGACGGGGTGGACGCCGGGAAGGCGTACGAACTGCTCGTCGCCACCCTGGCCGACCTGGTCGAGCTGAAGCGGCGCCGGCCGGCCCCCGACGTGACGTCCTGGCTCATGGAACACCCGGCCGCGTTGACCGACGAGGAGCTGGTCCACACCCTCGCCGTGCTGATGGGCGCCGGTACCGAACCGCAGCAGAACCTGATCGCGAACGGTCTGCGCCTGCTGCTGTCCGACGACCGCTTCGCGGGCGACCTGTCCGGCGGCACCCTGCCGGTCGAGGACGCCCTCGACGAGGTCCTCTGGACCGACCCGCCGATCGCGAACTACGCCGTGCACTACCCGCGGTACGACGTCGTGTACGAGGGCACGCTGCTGCGCGCGGGCGATCCGCTGGTGGTGAGCCTCGCCGCCGCGAACACGGACCCGGCGCAGGCGGGCCGTCGGCACCCGGGCAACAGGGCCCACCTGGCCTGGAGCGCCGGTCCGCACACCTGTCCCGCACGGGGGCCGGCCCGGCTGATCGCGTCCGTCGCGGTCGAGAAACTCCTGGACCGGATCCCCGGCATCGAACCGGCGGTTCCCGTGGAGGAGCTCCGGTGGCGTCCCGGCCCGTTCCATCGCGCGCTCGTCGCGCTGCCGGTGGGCTTCCCGCCCGCACCGGTCGTCGGGCGGTCCGGGGGCGGACGTGCCGAGGGCGCGCCGCGGTCGCCGTCCGGGCCTTTCCCGCCGTCCGTCACGGAATCCCCGGCGCCCGAGCCCGGCCGCCCGCGGAGCGTCCGGGCGCGGACGGCGGCCTGGTGGCGCGGGGAGTGACCCCGTACCCGGGCGGGTTCCCGGAGACCCGGGAGCCACGGTTTCCCGGGACCCGGGGCTCCGGCCCCGGGAAACCGGCCCGGGAGATCAGGAAAGGCGGACCGGCAGTGAGCGGTGGCCGTTGGAGATGAAGGAGTCCACCGGCCTCAGCTCCTCCTCCGGGACCGCGAGCCGGAGGTCCGGGAAGCGTTCGAACAGGGCCGGAAGCGCGATCCGGGCCTCCAGGCGGCCCAGCGGGGCCCCCAGGCAGTGGTGCACCCCGTGACCGAAGGCGAGGTGCTCCTTGTCGGCGCGGGTGACGTCGAACAGCTCGGCGTCCTTGCCGTGGCGTTCGGGGTCGCGCCCGGCGGCGGCGTACGCGGCGAGGATCGCCTCGCCCTCGGCGATCACGGTCCCGTCGGGGCCGCCGAGTTCGGACAGGGCGATGTCCTCGACGGCGTAGCGCAGCGGGAGGCTCGCGACCGGCGCGTCCGCGCGCAGGCTCTCCTCGACGACGTCGTCCCAGCCAGCGCGGCCCTCCCGGACGTGCGCGAGCTGTTCGGGACGGCTGAGGAGGGCGTGCACGGCGTTGTCGATGAGGTTGACCGTGGTCTCGTGACCGGCACTGATCATGAGGGTCAGGGTGTCCAGCAGTTCCTGTTCGCTGAGCGCGCCGTCGTCCCGGTCGTCGCGGGCCGCGATGAGACCGGAGGTCAGATCGTCGCCGGGGGAGGTCCGCTTGGCGGCGACGAGTTCGGTCAGGACGGCGACCAGCCGGCCGTAGGCGGCCGTCATCTCGCCCGGGTCGGCGGAGGTGTGGAACAAGTGGTCCACCAGCTCGCGGAGTTCGGGAGCCCG
>NZ_KZ627004.1 GCF_002911015.1 Streptomyces populi | reverse complement strand
TCCCTGACCGGGCTCGCCAACCGCCGCGCCGTGGACGTACGGCTCGACGAGGCCGTCGAGCGGCACAAGGAGGACGGGGCCGTGGTCAGTCTCGTCGTCTGCGACCTCAACGGGCTCAAGCGCGTCAACGACACCCTGGGGCACGCCGTCGGCGACCGGCTCCTCGAACGGTTCGGGTCGGTGCTCTCGCTGTGCGGGGCGATGCTCCCGGGCACCCTCGCGGCGCGTCTGGGCGGCGACGAGTTCTGTCTGCTGGCGGTGGGTCCGCCGACGGACGACGTGGTCCGCATCGCCGACGAACTCTGCCGCCGCGCGGCCGAGTTGGAGCTCGGGGAGGGCGTGGCGTGCGGGATCGCCTCGACGGGGGACCCGATCGGCCCCGTACGGTCGGCGCGCCGGCTGTTCCGGCTGGCGGACGCGGCCCAGTACCGCGCGAAGGCCGTCCGGGCCGCCAAGCCCGTGGTCGCCGGGCGCGAGGGCCCCGACGATCCCGTCGTGCGTCTCGCGGACGCGCCGCCGCCCGCCGCGGGCGAACGCCGCAGGTTCCGCGGCCGGCACGACCGGCCCCGCACGTGACGCCGGCGCGACCGGCCCCGCACGTGACGCCGGCACGACCGGCCCCGCACGTGACGGCGGCGCGACCGGTCCCGTGCGTGACGGCGGCGGCGCCACCGGCCGGTCCGTGGCGCGGCTCCGGCGCGATCCGCCGGACGGGTCCCGGGAGCGCCGCTGTGACGTACGACGGGGTAAGGGGTCAACCCGCCGCCCACTAGTGACATCATCGAATTCACTGCGTACGCTCCTGAATATGGATATGCACACTGTGGTGGTGGGGACGTCCGGGGTGACCGCGTCCGACGTTCTCGCCGTGGCGCGCGGCGGCGCCCGGATCGAGCTCTCCGACGAGGCGGTGGCGGCCCTCGCCGCGGCCCGCGAGATCGTGGACGCGCTGGCCGCGAAGCCGGAGCCCGTCTACGGCGTCTCCACCGGTTTCGGCGCTCTGGCGACCCGGCACATCAGCCCGGAGCTGCGCGCCCAGTTGCAGCGCAACATCGTCCGCTCGCACGCCGCCGGCATGGGCCCGCGCGTCGAGCGCGAGGTCGTCCGCGCGCTGATGTTCCTGCGGCTCAAGACCGTCTGCTCCGGTCACACCGGTGTGCGGCCCGAGGTCGCGCAGACCATGGCGGACGTCCTGAACGCGGGCATCACCCCGGTCGTCCACGAGTACGGCTCGCTCGGCTGCTCCGGCGACCTGGCGCCGCTGTCCCACTGCGCCCTGACCCTGATGGGCGAGGGCGACGCCGAAGGCCCCGACGGAGTCGTGCGCCCCGCGGGCGAGCTGCTCGCCGAGGCCGGCATCACCCCCGTCGAACTGCGCGAGAAGGAGGGCCTCGCCCTCCTCAACGGCACCGACGGCATGCTCGGCATGCTGGTCATGGCCCTCGCCGACCTGGAGAAGCTGTACAAGTCGGCCGACGTCGCCGCCGCGCTCTCCCTCGAGGCGCTCCTCGGCACGGACAAGGTCCTCGCCCCCGAGCTGCACGCCATCCGCCCGCACCCCGGCCAGAGCGCCAGCGCCGCCAACATGCTGGCCGTGCTGAAGGGTTCGGAGCTCACCGGCCACCACCAGGACGACGCCCCGCGCGTCCAGGACGCCTACTCCGTGCGCTGCGCCCCGCAGGTCGCGGGCGCCGGCCGGGACACCCTCGCGCACGCCCGCACGGTCGCCGAGCGGGAGCTGGCCTCCGCCGTCGACAACCCGGTCGTGCTGCCCGACGGCCGCGTCGAGTCGAACGGCAACTTCCACGGCGCCCCGGTCGCCTACGTCCTCGACTTCCTCGCCATCGCCGCCGCCGACCTCGGCTCGATCGCCGAGCGCCGCACCGACCGGCTGCTCGACAAGAACCGTTCGCACGGCCTGCCGCCGTTCCTCGCGGACGACGCCGGTGTCGACTCGGGCCTGATGATCGCCCAGTACACGCAGGCCGCGCTGGTCAGCGAGATGAAGCGGCTCGCCGTACCGGCCTCCGCGGACTCCATCCCCTCCTCCGCCATGCAGGAGGACCACGTCTCCATGGGCTGGTCGGCCGCGCGCAAGCTGCGCACCGCGGTGGACAACCTGACCCGCATCGTGGCGATCGAGCTGTACGCCGCCACCCGCGCGATCGAACTGCGCGAGGGCCTCACCCCGGCCCCGGCCTCGCGCGCGGTCATCGACGCGGTCCGCGCGGCCGGCGTCCAGGGCCCCGGCCCGGACCGCTTCCTCGCCCCCGACCTGGAGGCGGCGGACGCGTTCGTGCGCGCGGGCGGAGTGGTGGCCGCGGTGGAGCCGGTGACCGGCCCGCTCGCCTAGGGCCCCTGCGGGTGCGAGTCGCGGGTGGGCCGGGGGTGTCCCGGCCCACACGCCTCTCCTGGCCACCTTGTCCCGAGGTGTGCTACTGTCTCATTGATACGTTTTTGGTACCCATTTACTTTGTGCGCCTGATCGGAATCCTCCGCAGGCGCGTTTTGTTTTACCGGCATCTCCGGCATTACCCGGTGCATCTCCGGATGGGACCCCTACCTGTTCAGGAGAACAACATGGCTACTGGCACCGTGAAGTGGTTCAACTCGGAAAAGGGCTTCGGCTTCATCGAGCAGGACGGCGGCGGCCCCGACGTCTTCGCCCACTACTCGAACATCGCGAGCTCCGGCTTCCGTGAGCTCCTCGAGGGTCAGAAGGTCACCTTCGACGTCACGCAGGGCCAGAAGGGCCTGCAGGCGGAGAACATCGTTCCCGCCTAGTTCGAGCGCGCTTTTCCAGAGCCGGGTCCCGCGCCTTCGGGTGCGGGTCCCGGCTCAGCGCTGTGACAGCTCATGCAGTCGGTGAGCGCTGTGTGTGCAGTCCGTGGGCCCAGGAAGGAAAACCAGATCCAGCATGACTCGATCCGAACGTCCCGTCCGTAAGCGGCCGGCGAACGCCCGTGCCGCACAGTCCGGCGGCTCCGCGCGGAACGCGGGCCGGGGAGCCGGCCGCGCCGGCGCCCGCAAGGTCGCGCCTCCGCAGGAGTTCTCCCTGCCCGAGACGATCACACCGGCACTGCCTGCGGTCGAGTCGTTCGACGCGCTGGACATGCCGGCCGCCCTGACCAAGACCCTCGCGGCCCAGGGTGTCACCGAGCCCTTCCCGATCCAGGGCGCCACCCTGCCGAACTCCCTCGCCGGGCGCGACGTGCTCGGCCGCGGACGCACCGGCTCCGGCAAGACCCTCGCCTTCGGGCTCGCGCTCCTCGCCCGCACCGCCGGCCGCCGCGCCGAGCCGCGCAGCCCGCTCGCGCTCGTCCTCGTCCCCACCCGCGAACTCGCCCAGCAGGTCGACGACGCCATCACCCCGTACGCCACCGCCGTCAACCTGCGCGTGGCCACGGCCGTGGGCGGGATGTCGATAGGCCGTCAGGCCGGCACGCTGCGCCGCGGTGTCGAGGTGCTGGTGGCCACTCCCGGGCGGCTCAAGGACCTCATCGAGCGGGGCGACTGCGACCTCGGGCAGGTCGCCGTCACCGTCCTGGACGAGGCCGACCAGATGGCCGACATGGGCTTCATGCCCCAGGTCACCGCGCTGCTCAAGCAGGTCGAGCCGGACGGCCAGCGGCTGCTCTTCTCGGCCACGCTCGACAAGAACATCGACCGGCTCGTCAAGATGTTCCTCACCGACCCCGTGGTGCACTCCGTCGACCCGTCCGCGGGCGCGGTGACGACCATGGAGCACCACGTGCTGCACGTCGCCGACGAGACCGACAAGAAGGCGGTCGCGCTGCGGATCGCCGCCCGCGACGGCCGGGTGATCCTCTTCGTCGACACCAAGCGCGGCGCCGACCGCTTCACCAAGCGGCTGCTGGCCAGCGGTGTCCGGGCCTCGGCCCTGCACGGCGGGCGCAGCCAGCCGCAGCGCAACCGCACCCTCGACCAGTTCAAGAACGGTCAGGTCACCGCGCTCGTCGCCACGAACGTGGCGGCCCGCGGCATCCACATCGACGACCTCGACCTCGTGGTCAACGTCGACCCGCCGACCGACCACAAGGACTACCTCCACCGCGGCGGCCGGACCGCCCGCGCCGGAGAGTCCGGCAGCGTCGTCACCCTGGTGCTCCCCGAGCAGAAGCGGGAGATGACCCGGCTGATGTCGGACGCCGGCATCACCCCGCGCACCACCCGCGTGTCCTCGAGCGACGAGGAGCTCGCGCGGCTCACCGGCGCCCGCGAGCCCTCCGGCGTCCCGGTCGTCATCGAGGTCCCGCAGCCCGTCGTCGAGGCGCCGAAGGCACGGACCCGGACGCGGCGCGCCACCGGCGGCGGCGCGCCGCGCCCGGCGGCCACCGCGCCGGACGGCCGGGCCCGCAGGCAGCGCGGCGGACGTCCGGGCACGGGTGCGGACGCGGGCGCCGCGGCGGGCGGCACCACCACCGGACGCCGCACGGGCACCGGGGGAGCGGCCGCGGGCCGACGCGCCGAGACCGGCGGCGGCACGGGCCGTCGTACGGAAGCCGGCGGCGGCGCCGGACGTCGTACGGACGCGGGGAGCGCGGCCGCGGGCCGGCGTGCCGAGGGCCGTCGTACGGACACCTCCGCCGGCGCGGGCCGGCGTGGCGAGGCCGGTGGCGGCGCGGGTGCGGGCCGCTCCGGCGGTCACGAGCGGGCTCCGCGGCGCGGCGGCCGGAACGGCGGCCAGGGCGGTGGCGGCCGCAGGGCCGCCTGACCTGACCGGATCCCCTCGGCTTCGCCGCGGCCCCGTGACCCCTGGCATCCGCCTCGGGGCGCGGGGCCGCCGCACGTGCGGACCACGGTCCTCGGATCTTCGGCCCTTCGTCCGGGCCCGGCCGTGGCCGGCGGCGACCGGTCACGGCCGGAGGTGGCCGGACCGGCCGGTCATCGGCGTCTCGCGGCTCCGGGGGGCGCGGGACGTCCAGGAACCGGGCCGTGCGCCGCGAGGGTTCAGACGTCGCCGAGGAAACCCGGGTCCACGCCGTCCAGTTCCAGGGCGAAGTTCCGGTGCAGGCCGAGGATTTCGGCCAGCGGCACCGCGCGGCGGCTGGTCGACTGGAGATCGCGCCGCGCCTCGGCCGACCACAGGAACGGCACCACGGACAGTCCCTGCGCGCCCGTCAGGGCGCCGGACTCGGCCCGCCAGCCGGGCCAGCGCAGGGTGTCGTAGAAGGTGTCCGTGCCCTCGGTGAGGAGCCACTGGAGCCAGGCCCCGTGGCCCACTTCGAGCGCCTCCCACCTCAGTGAGTCCGGCGCGAAGTACACGACCTCGCCGGGGCGGCCGGGACGCCCCGCGGACTTCGGGTCGGCGCCGTTGAGGACGAACACCCCGCCCAGTACGTCGTGGCCGACGACGAGTCCGTCGTCCCGCGGGCGCCAGTCCGGATCGAAGTGCTCGGGGAACCCGTTGACCTCGGCCAGCGAGGGCAGGTCCGTCGAGCCGCCGGGCAGCCCTGCCGGCTCCTCCTCCCCGGCCGGACTGCCGTAGATCCGCAGCCATCCGCTGTCCAGCACCACACCGCCGCAGTTGAGCACCATCCCGCCGAGCCAGGACCGCGCGGTGACCTGGAGCTGGTGCAGGCTCGCGCGGCCCAGGGCGGGGTCCACCGGGGGAACTTCCATGGACACCCCGCTGGCGGCGAGCGCCTCGGACAGCAGCGGCCAGGCCGGGTCCTCGACGTCGGTCAGCTCGCTCGGCTCTCGCATGGCTTCCCCGGGGTCGTCGGACGCGCGGTCGGTGCGTTCGGTCAGTAGGCGATCAGGCGTTCCCGGCGCACGGAGTACGTCACGAATCCGGCGCCCAGGGCGAGGAAGAGGGTGCCGCCGACGAGGTACGGCGTGGTGTCCACGGCGCCGGTGTCCGCGAGCCGGGTCCCGTCGTCGCCGGAGGACGTGCGCGGCCCGTCGTCACCGGAGAGCGTGCGCGTCCCGGTGCCGTCCGGACCGGCGGACGCTCGTGTCGTCGCGGTGACGGTCGGCGTCGACGCCGGCGCCGTCGTGCTCGGAGTGGGCACGTCCTGGGTCGCGTTGGCGGACGGGACGAACCACAGGGCACCCAGGAGGGTCCCCGCTGCGGTGGCGGTCAGCAACGATCGACGTGCGGCGGACACGAAATATCGATCCCCTTGTGACGCTTACGAATTGGCTGTGCGGTGCGATGCTAATGAAAGGCGCGGGTCGCGGGAAAGTCGCGCATGCCGCGGGCCGTACGCTCCCTCCCATGAGTACCCCTGAGACTTCACGATTTGTCCGGCTCCGTGTCGAAATCGTGCTGGAGATCGACGACGCCGACGCCGTCACGCGGGCGGCGCTGGACCGGATCGGCGACGACGCGGACATGCCGGCCGACGAAAGGGCGCACGCCGAGGGTGCGGTGACGGAAGACACTGCGGAGGCCCTCGCCTATCTCGTCGACCCGTTCGACCTGGTCAGTGAGGTGCCCGGCGTCGAGCTCGCGCAGGCTTCCTGGAGCAGCGAGCCCATTGACTATGATCCCGATTCGCCGGATTGGGGTGCCGACGAGGATGATGCCGACGAGGACGACGAGGAAGGCGCGCGCGGCTGACGCGGTCCGGGGGACATGACCCCGGCCGGCGACCGCCGTCCGGGGCTTCCTCGTTCCGGTGACACACCGGCCGTTCCCGTACCACTCCCGCGCACGGCTCCGGGCCGCGTCCCCGGACGCGGTGGACGTGGCGTGGGACACACTTCCGTGTGAAGTGGAACGGCGCGAACCAGTTGGGGCGTTCAGTTTGTTACGGGCCTCCCGTGGTCCTTTTCGGGAATCGGTGACGATGGAGAAGCGTGTGATGACGAACAGTAAGCGGCGCAAGCGTCTTATGGCTGCGTCCGCACTGCTCGGCGGGGTGCTGGTGCTCTCTGCGTGCAGCGGAGGCGGGGACAAGGCCGGCGGCTCGGACGGTGGCGACTCCTCGTCGCAGGCCAAGGTCGACGAGGCGGCGGCCAAGAAGACGTCCGAGGCCCAGATCAAGATCACGCCCAAGGACGGCTCGAACAACGCCTCGATCAACAACGGCACCACCGTCACGGTCGCCAAGGGTTCGCTCACGTCCGTCACGATGAAGACCGCGTCCGGCACCGCCGTCGCCGGTCAGATATCGGCGGACAAGAAGAGCTGGAAGCCCCTGAACCGGCTCGAGCGCGCCACCACGTACAAGATCGCTGCCGAGGCCGCCGACTCCGAGGGCCGTACGGCCCACGAGAACGCGTCGTTCACCACGGTCTCCCCGGCCAACAGCTTCATCGGCAACTTCACGCCCGAGGACGGTTCCACCGTCGGTGTCGGCATGCCGGTCTCGATCAACTTCGACAAGGCGATCACCGACAAGGCCGCGGTGCAGAAGGGGATCACCGTCTCCTCCAGCAGCGGCCAGGAGGTCGTCGGGCACTGGTTCAACGCCAACCGCCTGGACTTCCGTCCCGAGAAGTACTGGACGGGCGGTTCCACCGTCACCCTCAAGCTGGACCTCGACGGGGTCCAGGGCGCGAGCGGTGTCTACGGGGTGCAGCAGAAGACGGTCACCTTCAAGATCGGCCGCAACCAGGTCTCCGTCGTCGACGCCAAGGCCAAGACGATGCAGATCACCCAGGACGGCAAGGTCGTCAAGACCATCCCCATCTCCGCGGGCTCTCCCGAGAACACCACCTACGAGGGCCAGATGGTGATCTCCGAGAAGTTCAAGGAGACCCGGATGGACGGCTCGACGGTCGGCTTCACCAACGACGACGGCAAGGGCGAGTACGACATCAAGGACGTGCCGCACGCGATGCGCCTGTCGAGCTCCGGCACCTTCATCCACGGCAACTACTGGGGCGCGAAGTCCATCTTCGGCTCCGTCAACACCAGCCACGGCTGTGTGGGCCTGTCCGACACGAAGGGTGCCAACGACCCGAACACGCCCGCCGCGTGGTTCTTCACCCACTCGCTGATCGGTGACGTGGTGGTCGTCAAGAACACCGGCGACAAGACCATCGCCCCGGACAACG
The DNA here is from genome assembly GCF_002911015.1 of Streptomyces populi. Lineage (GTDB taxonomy): Bacteria > Actinomycetota > Actinomycetes > Streptomycetales > Streptomycetaceae > Streptomyces > Streptomyces populi. The sequence continues at coordinate 5,629 of NZ_KZ627004.1, read as the reverse complement.
GCCTCAACGGCTGGAACCTGGACTGGGCGGCCTGGAAGGCCGGTTCGGCCGCCTGAGACCGAGGCACGGCCCGACGGCCGGCCGAGGCGCGAACGAACACCGATGCGGCGGTGGCCCCCACGGGCCGCCGCCGCATCGGCGTGTCCGGGGCCCGCCGGGCCGGCGTGTCCGGGTGCCCCTCCCGGGTCGGCGTCCTCCCGTGGACCCGCCCGCCGCACCGGTCCCTCCCATGGGTTTCTGGGCCCGGCCACAGCCTTCTCATGGTTCTCTTATTTCGGCCTTATTCCTTCATCACGCGCCGTAACTAGCTTGCGGCGCATGTTCTTCACCTACCTGAGGCGCGAACTGCGCCGCCGCAGAAAGGCGGCCCTCGTCGTCGCCTCCGGGCTCGCCCTGGGCATCGCCCTGGTCATCGTGGTCAGCTCCGTGTCCTCGGGCATGGAGAAGGCCCAGGGCAAGGTCCTGCAGTCGCTGTACGGGCTGGGGACCGACATGACGGTCACCAAGGCCGCCGCCGCCCAGAGCACCAGCGACCGCCCCCGCTTCAACTTCGACGCGAACGACAGCGATTCCGACAAGGAACAGAGCAGCGACCGCGTCATGGTCCAGGGCTTCCAGACCCTGGCCTCCTCGACCGTCTCCAAGGTCGACGCGCAGCAGGGTGTCGCGGACTCCGTCGGCGGTCTGAGCCTCCAGGTCATCCGCATCAACGGCCAGTTCACGCGCGGCCAGTTCAAGCAGGACCCGAGCAGCGGCGGCGGCCGGCAGGGCGGTCCCGGCGGCGGCCAGGGGGCCCCGCAGGGCCGCGTCGAGGGCGGCGGCGCCAACTTCGACGTCAACAACTACTCGGTCTACGGCACCGACGTCACCAAGCCGGCCCTGGGCCCGCTGACCTCGTCGAAGATCACCAGCGGTCGTACGTTCAAGACCTCCGAGACGAACGCCAAGGTCGTCGTCGCGGACAAGTCGTACGCCAAGGAGAAGAAGCTCAAGCTCGGCGGCACCGTCACCGTCAAGGGCGTCAAGTTCAAGATCATCGGCATCGCGACCCCCGACAGCGGCGACGCGGCGGCCAACCTCTACATCCCGCTCCAGCAGGCGCAGACGCTCAGCGACTCCAAGAACAAGGTCACGACGATCTACGTCAAGGCCTCGGACTCGCAGCAGATCGCCAGCGTCAAGAGCACCATCCAGAAGAACATCTCGGGCACGACGGTCACCACCTCCGCCGACCTCGCGGACACGGTCTCCGGCTCCCTGTCCACCGCCTCGGACCTCGCCTCGAACGTCGGCAAGTGGCTGTCGATCGCGGTGCTCGTGGCCGCGTTCCTGGTCGCCGGTCTGCTCACCTCCTCCGCCGTCTCCCGCCGCGTGCGCGAGTTCGGCACCCTCAAGGCGCTCGGCTGGAAGTCGGGCCGGGTGACCCGCCAGGTGGTCGGCGAGGCCATCGTCAACGGCCTGGTCGGCGGCGTCCTCGGCATCGCCCTCGGCCTCGCGGGCGCCTACGTCGTCACCGAGATCAGCCCCAGCCTCACGGCAGAGGTGGCGAGCGCGGGCCGTGGCGGTCCGGGCGGTCCGGGCGGAGGCGGCGGCTTCGGCGGCGGTGGCTTCGGCGGCCCGGCGCGGCAGAGCGCCTCCAAGGCCCTCGACGTCGCGCTCACCGCGCCGGTCAGCGTCAACACCATCGTCATAGCGGTGGGCCTGGCCGTGGCCGGTGGCCTGATCGCCGGTGCCTTCGGCGGCTGGCGCGCCTCCCGGCTGCGCCCCGCCGACGCCCTGCGCCGCGTCGAATAAGCCCCGCCCCTCACGTACTTACGTATCCCAGGAGTAACACCATGTACGAACTCAGAGGCGTCACCAAGCGCTATATGCGGGGCAAGGAATCGATCAACGCGCTCGCCGGGATCGACCTGACGATCGGCGACGGCGACCGGCTCGTCATCCAGGGTCCCACCGGCGGCGGCAAGTCCACCCTGCTCCAGATGCTCGGCGGGCTCGACCGTCCCACCGCGGGCAGCGTCGAACTCGACGGTGTCGACATGGCGAAGCTGTCCGAGGCGAAGCTCACCAAGGTGCGCAGCGAGAACATCGGCTTCGTCTTCCAGAGCTTCAACCTGATCCCCACGCTCACCGCCCAGGAGAACGTCGAGACCGCGCTCGTACCCCTGCGGGTCAAGGCGAAGGAACGACGTGAGCGGGCCGCCGCGGCCCTGGAGTCCGTGGGGCTCGCCGAACGGCTCGGACACCTGCCCGCCGAGCTGTCGGGCGGCCAGCAGCAGCGCGTCGCGATCGCCCGGGCCCTGGTCAAGCAGCCCAAGGTGCTGCTCGCCGACGAGCCCACCGGCAACCTCGACGAGTCCATGCGCGACGAGATCATGGACGTGCTCGAAGCCATGTGGAAGGAGCACGGGCTGACCTTCATCATGGTCACCCACGACTCCGCGATCGCGAAGAAGGCCCCGCGCCTCGCGACGATCCGCAAGGGGAAGATCACCGTCAAGGAGAACGCGGGGGCGTAGTACCCCTCTCCCGCGGCGAGCGCACGGCAGCGGGCCCGGGTGACGGCACGGGAATGAGCCCGCAGCGAAAGGGCCACCGGAGAGCGAGCCTCCGGTGGCCCTTCCGTGTTTGTGTGGGGTCATGACCGTCTCGACAGTCGAATACATCCGGTACCGCATCCCCGAGGAACGGTCGGCCGAGTTCCTGGCCGCCTACACCCGCGCGTCCGTCCAGCTCGCCGCCGCCCCGCAGTGCGTCGACTACGAACTCGCGCGCTGCGAGGAGGACTTCGAGCACTACGTCCTGAGGATCACCTGGACCTCGACCGAGGACCACATCGAGGGCTTCCGCGCCTCCGAGCTCTTCCAGGACTTCCTCGCCGAGATCCGCCCGTACATCCCGAACATCGAGGAGATGCGCCACTACAAGCCCACGTCGGTGCGGGGCCAGGGCGCCTCCGTCCCCACCCTCTACGCCTGGGCGGGCGGCGCCGAGGCCTTCGCCCGCCTCACCGAGGCGTTCTACGACAAGGTCCTCGAGGACGACCTCCTCGCGCCGCTGTTCGCCGGCCTCGCGCCCGAACACGCGGCCCATGTCGCCCTCTGGCTCGGCGAGGTCTTCGGCGGCCCGCCCGCGTACTCCGAGACCCAGGGCGGCCACGGCCACATGGTCGCCAAACACCTGGGCAAGGGCATCACCGAACCGCAGCGCCGCCGCTGGGTCAATCTGCTCCAGGACGCCGCCGACGACGCGGGACTGCCCACCGACGCCGAGTTCCGCTCCGCCTTCCTCGCCTACGCCGAGTGGGGCACGAGGCTGGCCGTGTACTTCTCCGGCCCGGACGCGACACCCCCGGCCGAGCAGCCCGTACCGAAGTGGACGTGGGGAGCCGCACCGCCGTACCGGCCCTGAACCCGGGACGCGGACCGGGGAGAACGGGTCACCGGGGCGACGGCGAGCCCGCGCGGGTGGCGTCCGTTCCCCACGACGCCAGCAGCCGCAATGCCTCGGCCGAGGCCGACCCCGGCTCCGCGTGATACGTGACCAGCGCCAGCTCGCCGTCACCGGCCAGCCGGAACGACTCGAACTGCAACGCCAGGTCGCCCACCAGCGGATGCCGCAGCAGCTTCACCCCGTGGCTCTTCTCCTTCACGTCGTGCGTCGCCCACAGCCGCCGGAAGTCCTCGCTCTTCACCGACAGCTCCCCGACCAGCGCGGCCAGCTGCGGATCGTCCGGATGACAGCCCGCGTCCATGCGCAGCAGACAGACGATGTCGATCGCCTTCTGCTCCCACTCCACGAACAGCTCCCGGTACTCGGGCTTCAGGAAGGCCATGCGCGCCCAGTTCCGCTCCTGCGGCGGCAGCTCCGACCAGTCCCCGAAGACCGCCGCGGCCATCCGGTTCCAGACGAGCACGTCGGAGCGCCGGCCCGTGATGTACGCGGGGACGCCGTCGAGCGTGTCGAGAAGCTGGCGCAGGGAGCCGCGCACCTGCTGCGGTCGGCTCGTCTGCTTCTTCTTGTGCTGCTTGGGCTTCGCGAGGTGCGTGAGGTGGTTGTGCTCGGCGTCCGTCAGCCGCAGCGCCCGCGCGATCGCGTCCAGCACCTCCGCCGACACATTGCGTCCATGGCCCTGTTCGAGGCGCGTGTAGTAGGCGACGGACACCCCGGCCAGCTGGGCCAGCTCCTCGCGGCGCAGTCCGGGCACCCGGCGGTGCCGTCCGAAGTCGGGCATCCCGACGTCCTCCGGCTTCAGCCGGGCACGGCGGCTGCGCAGGAACTCGCTCAGCTCGGCGCGCCGGTCGAGAGGGCGGGCCGCCTCACCGGCGGGCCCCGCGGAGGGGTGTTCATCCATACAACCAGTATCGACGGTCGTACGACGGGGAGCCTGACCCCGCCAGTGGTAGGACCGGCGGACGTACGCAGGACCGTGATCTGGGTGAGCCGCACGGGATCGGGCAGGCTGGACGCCGTGCCCGGCACAAGAGAGCCGGCACGGACACCCCCCTCCCGAGGAGAACCACGGCATGACCACTGTCGTTGCGTACGCCGCTCCCGCCGCCAAGGCTCCGCTGGAGCGCACCACCATCGAGCGACGCGAGGTCAGGGAGCACGACGTCCTGATCGACATCAAGTTCGCCGGCATCTGCCACTCCGACATCCACCAGGCCCGCGAGGGCTGGGGGAAGGCGATCTTCCCGATGGTCCCGGGCCACGAGATCGCCGGCATCGTCGCCGAGGTCGGCTCCGGCGTCACCAAGTTCAAGGTCGGCGACCGCGTGGGCGTCGGCTGCCTCGTCGACTCCTGCCGCGAGTGCGACAACTGCGCGGCCGGTCTGGAGCAGTACTGCACCGGTGGCGGCGTCGGCACGTACAACGCCGTCGGCAAGGACGGAGAGCCCACCTACGGCGGCTACTCCCAGAAGATCGTCGTCGACGAGAACTACACCCTGCGCATCCCGGACGGCATCTCCCTCGACGTCGCCGCGCCGCTGCTCTGCGCCGGCATCACCACGTACTCCCCGCTCAAGCACTGGAACGCCGGCCCCGGCAAGAAGGTCGCCGTCCTCGGCATGGGCGGTCTGGGCCACATGGGCGTCAAGATCGCGCACGCGCTCGGCGCCGAGGTCACGGTCCTCTCCCAGTCGCTGCGCAAGAAGGACGACGGCCTGAAGCTCGGCGCCGACCACTATCACGCCACCAGCGACCCGGAGACCTTCAAGGCGCTGCGCGGCACCTTCGACCTGATCCTGTCCACCGTCTCCGCCCCGCTGGACCTGGACGCCTACCTCGCCCTGCTGCGCACGGACGGCGCGTTCGTGAACGTGGGCGCGCCCGAGGAGCCGGTCCGGCTCAACCTGTTCTCGGTGATCGGCGGCCGCAAGACCCTCGCCGGCTCCGGCATAGGCGGCATCCGGGAGACCCAGGAGATGCTGGACTTCTGCGCCGCGCACGGCTTCGGCGCCGAGATCGAGCTGATCGGGGCGTCCGAGATCAACGAGGCGTACGAGCGGGTGCTGGCGAGCGACGTCCGCTACCGCTTCGTGATCGACGCGGCCACGATCCAGTAGGCCGCGGACGCACGGCCGACGAGAAGGAGCGCCGCCGCGGGTCGTACGACCCGCGGCGG
>NZ_KZ627003.1 GCF_002911015.1 Streptomyces populi | reverse complement strand
AGACCGATCGCCGAGTCGTAGGAGTAACGCCCGCCGACCCAGTCCCAGAACTCGAACATGTTCGCCGTGTCGATGCCGAAGTCCGCGACCTTCTCCGCGTTCGTCGACAGCGCCACGAAATGCTTGGCCACCGCCTCCTGACCGGCCTTCAGACCGGACAGCAGCCACTCACGCGCCGAGGTGGCGTTGGTGATGGTCTCGATCGTGGTGAACGTCTTGGAGGCGATGACGAACAGCGTCTCCGCCGGGTCCAGGTCACGGACGGCCTCGTGCAGGTCCGCGCCGTCCACGTTCGAGACGAACCGCACGGTCAGCGAGCGGTCGGTGAAGGAACGCAGCACCTCGTAAGCCATCGCCGGGCCCAGGTCCGAGCCGCCGATGCCGACGTTGACGACGTTCTTGATCCGCCTGCCGGTGTGCCCGGTCCACTCGCCCGAACGGACCCGGCCGGCGAAGTCCGCCATCTTGTCCAGGACCGCGTGCACGGCCGGGACCACGTTCTCGCCGTCGACCTCGACTACCGCCTCCCGCGGCGCCCGCAGCGCGGTGTGCAGCACCGCCCGGTCCTCGGTCACATTGATCTTCTCGCCCCGGAACATCGCGTCCCGCAACCCGAACACGTCCGTGGCGGCGGCGAGTTCCTGGAGCAGGGCCAGGGTCTCGTCGGTGATCAGGTGCTTGGAGTAGTCGATCCGCAGATCACCGACCTGGACGACGTAGCGCTCGGCGCGCGCGGGGTCGGCGGCGAACAGGTCGCGCAGGAGCGGGCCGCGCATCGTGACCGCGCGGTGGTTCTCCAGGGCCGTCCACTCCGGACGGCTCACGGGCTTGGGGTACTCAGACATGGCGGGGGTTCTCCTTGGGGGCCTCGCCGCGCAGGGCGACGGCGTACATCTCGTCCGCGTCGAGGCGGCGCAGTTCCTCGGCGATCAGCTGGGAGGTGGAGCGCACCTTCAGGGCGAGGGTGCGGGAGGGCTGGCCGGGCAGGGACAGGGTGGCCAGCGGACCCTCGGGGCGGTCGATGACGATCTCGCCGCTCTCGGTGCCGAGCCGGACGGCGGTCACCACGGGGCCCGCGGTGACGACGCGTTCGGTCTTCACCCGGAGGCGGGCCTCCAGCCAGCGGGCCAGCAGTTCGGCGCTCGGGTTCTGGGCCTCGCTCTCGACGGTCGCCGAGATCACCTTGGCGCGGGCCTGGTCGAGCGCCGCCGCCAGCATGGAGCGCCAGGGCGTGAGCCGGGTCCAGGCCAGGTCGGTGTCGCCCGGGGCGTACGAGGCGGCGCGGGCCTCCAGCGCCACGAGCGGTTCCTCGACGGCGTACATGTCGGTGATCCGGCGCTGCGCGAGGGCGCCCAGGGGGTCCTTGACCGGGTTGTCGGGCGCGTCCACCGGCCACCAGACGACGACGGGTGCGTCCGGCAGCAGCAGCGGCAGGACCACCGAGTCGGCGTGGTCGGAGACGTCGCCGTACGTCCTCAGGACGACCGTCTCGCCGGTACCCGCGTCGGAGCCGACGCGCACCTCGGCGTCCAGACGGGAGTGGGTGCGGTCGCGCGGGGTGCGGGCGACGCGCCTGATGACGACCAGGGTCCGTGAGGGGTGTTCACGGGAGGCCTCCTCGGCCGCCTTGATCGAGTCGTACGCGTTCTCCTCGTCGGTGACGATGACCATCGTCAGGACCATGCCCACGGCGGGGGTGCCGATGGCACGGCGCCCCCGTACGAGCGCTTTGTTGATCTTGCTTGCCGTGGTGTCGGTCAGGTCGATCTTCATGGCCTGCGCCAGCTCCGTCCGTCTCGTGCGAGCATCTCGTCGGCTTCCTCGGGGCCCCAGCTGCCCGAGGGGTACTGCGCGGGAGTGCCGTGGCTCTCCCAGTACCCCTCGACCGGGTCGAGGATCTTCCAGGACTCTTCCACCTCCTGGTGGCGGGGGAAGAGATTGGCGTCGCCGAGCAGGACATCCAGGATCAGCCGTTCGTACGCCTCGGGGCTGGACTCGGTGAACGACTCGCCGTACGCGAAGTCCATGGTGACGTCCCGGATCTCCATCGAGGTACCCGGCACCTTCGATCCGAAGCGCACGGTCATGCCCTCGTCGGGCTGGACGCGGATGACGATCGCGTTGGCGCCGAGTTCCTCGGTGGCCGTGGAGTCGAACGGGGAGTGAGGTGCGCGCTGGAAGACGACCGCGATCTCGGTGACGCGGCGGCCGAGACGCTTGCCGGTCCTGAGGTAGAACGGGACGCCGGCCCAACGGCGGTTGTCCACCTCGAGCTTGACGGCCGCGTAGGTGTCGGTCGTCGAGGCGGGGTCGATGCCGTCCTCCTGGAGGTAGCCGCGCACCTTCGCGCCGCCCTGCCAGCCCGCCGCGTACTGGCCGCGCACGGTGTGCTCGCCCAGGTTCTCCGGCAGCTTCACGGCCTTGAGGACCTTGAGCTTCTCGGCGAGCAGGGAATCGGCGTCGAAGGCGGCCGGTTCCTCCATGGCGGTCAGCGCCATCAGCTGGAGCAGGTGGTTCTGGATCACGTCCCGGGCGGAGCCGATGCCGTCGTAGTAGCCGGCCCGGCCGCCGATGCCGATGTCCTCGGCCATCGTGATCTGCACGTGGTCGACGAACGACCGGTTCCAGACGGGTTCGTACATCTGGTTGGCGAAGCGCAGCGCCAGGATGTTCTGGACGGTCTCCTTGCCCAGGTAGTGGTCGATCCGGAACACCTGGTCCGGGTCGAACACGTCGTGCACGATCCGGTTCAGCTCGCGGGCGCTCGCCAGGTCGCGGCCGAACGGCTTCTCGATGACCGCCCGCCGCCAGGACCCCTCGGGAGCGCGTGCGAGCCCGTGCCTCTTGAGCTGCCGCACCACCTTCGGGAAGAACTTCGGCGGTACGGAGAGGTAGAAGGCGTAGTTGCCGCTGGTTCCCCGCGAAGCGTCCAACTCGTCCACGGCCGAACGCAGTTGCTTGAACGCCGCGTCGTCGTCGAAGTCGCCGGGGATGAACCGCATGCCCTCGGCGAGCTGCTGCCAGACCTCCTCGCGGAACTCGGTCCGCGCGTGCTCGCGCACCGAGTCGTGCACGACCTGCGCGAAGTCCTGGTCCTCCCACTCGCGGCGGGCGAACCCGAGGAGCGAGAAACCGGGCGGCAGCAGACCCCGGTTGGCGAGGTCGTACACCGCGGGCATCAGCTTCTTGCGGGACAGGTCGCCGGTGACACCGAAGACGACCAGGCCGGAGGGGCCCGCGATCCGGGGGAGCCGGCGGTCGCGCGGATCGCGCAGCGGGTTGTCCCAGTCGGCCGCCGGCGCGCCGGGGCGGGCCCCGGCCGTCGGCACGCCGGGCGCCTCGGCGTGGGTTCCGAGTGCCGGGGCGCCGAGCGCCTCGGCGAGGCCCCCGGGCGTCAGAGCGTCCGGTTCCACGGCCGCGTCACCGGATCCCTGCGGCGCGGTGGCCGCGTCCTGCGTGCCCCCCTCGGGAAGCTCCTCACCCTCGTTCATTCCCCTTCGACTCCCTTGCCCCGCAGGGAGGCCGCCACCGCTTCGAGGAGGTCCTCCCAGGCCGCCTCGAACTTCGAGACGCCCTCGTCCTCCAGCTGCCCGACGACCTCGTCGTAGGAGATCCCGAGGGCCTCGACCGCGGCCAGGTCGGCCCGGGCCCCGTCGTAGCGGCCGGTCACCGTGTCGCCCTGGATGTCGCCGTGGTCGGCGGTGGCGTCCAGCGTGCCCTCGGGCATGGTGTTGACCGTGCCCGGTGCCACCAGCTCGTCGACGTACAGGGTGTCCTTGTACGCCGGGTCCTTGACGCCGGTGGAGGCCCACAGGGGGCGCTGCTTCTGCGCACCGTGGGCGGCGAGGGCCGTCCAGCGGGCGTCGCCCTCCGCCGTGCCGTCGGCGGTGCCGAACACGTTCTCGTACGCCTCGTAGGCCAGACGGGCGTTGGCGAGCGCCGCCCTGCCCCTGAGCGCGAGGGCGTCGTCCGAGCCGTCCTTCGTGAGCCGCTTGTCGATCTCGCTGTCGACGCGGGAGACGAAGAAGGAGGCGACGGAGTGGACGCCGGCGAGGTCGATGTCCGCGGCCAGCGCCCGCTCCAGGCCCGCGAGATAGGCGTCCACGACCTCGCGGTAGCGCTCCAGCGAGAAGATCAGCGTGACGTTGACGCTGATGCCGAGGCCGATGACCTCGGTGATCGCCGGGAGTCCGGCCTTCGTCGCCGGGATCTTGATCATGACGTTCGGGCGGTCGACGAGCCAGGCGAGCTGCCTGGCCTCGGCGACGGTCGCGGCGGTGTCGTGCGCGAGGCGCGGGTCGACCTCGATGGAGACCCGGCCGTCACGGCCCGCGGTCGCCTCGAACACCGGGCGCAGGACGTCGGCGGCGGCGCGTACGTCCGCGGTCGTCATCATGCGGACGGCCTCGTCGACCGTCACCCCGCGCACGGCGAGGTCGGTCAACTGCCGCTCGTATCCCTCTCCGGAGCCGATGGCGGCCTGGAAGATGGACGGGTTGGTGGTCACGCCCACCACGTTCCGGGTGGCGACGAGTTCGGCCAGGTTGCCGGACTCGATCCGCTTGCGGGAGAGGTCGTCCAGCCAGACGGAGACGCCTTCGCCGGAGAGGCGCTCGAGGGGTACCGCGGTCGCGGTCGCTTCGGTCACAGTGATCATCTTCTTTCGTGCGGACGGATCAACCGCGCAGGACGGCCAGGGATTCCCGCGCGGCGGCGGCTACGTTCTCGGCGGTGAAGCCGAACTCGGCGAACAGCGTCCCGGCGTCGGCCGAGGCGCCGAAGTGCTCCAGCGAGACGATCCGTCCCGCGTCACCGACGTACCGGTACCAGGTCAGGGCGATTCCGGCCTCGACCGCCACGCGGGCCTTCACGGACGGCGGAAGGACACGGGCCCGGTACTCCGGGGACTGTTCCTCGAACCACTCGACGGACGGCATCGACACCACACGGGTGCCGGTCCCCTCGGCCTCCAGCAGCTCGCGCGCCGCGACGGCGAGCTGCACCTCGGAGCCGGTCGCGATCAGGACGACGTCCGGGGTGCCGGAGGAGGCCTCGCGCAGGACGTAACCGCCGCGCGCCGCGTCGGGGTCGGCCGGGTAGGTCGGTACGCCCTGACGGGTGAGCGCCAGACCGTGCGGGGCCGGGTTCGTGGCGTGGCGCTTGAGGATCTCGGCCCAGGCGACGGCCGTCTCGTTGGCGTCGGCGGGGCGGACGACGTTGAGGCCGGGGATGGCGCGCAGCGAGGCGAGGTGCTCGACCGGCTGGTGGGTGGGGCCGTCCTCGCCGAGGCCGATCGAGTCGTGCGTCCACACGTACGTCACCGGGAGCTGCATCAGCGCGGAGAGGCGGACGGCGTTGCGCATGTAGTCGGAGAACACCAGGAAGGTGCCGCCGTAGATGCGGGTGTTGCCGTGCAGCGCGATGCCGTTCATCTCCGCGGCCATGGAGTGCTCGCGGATGCCGAAGTGGATCGTGCGGCCGTACGGGTTCGCCTCGGGCAGCGGGTTGTCCGCCGGGAGGAACGAGCTCGTCCTGTCGATCGTGGTGTTGTTCGAGCCGGCGAGGTCGGCGGAGCCGCCCCACAGCTCGGGGATGACCGCGCCGAGGGCCTGGAGCACCTTGCCGGACGCGGCGCGGGTGGCGACGCTCTTGCCCGCCTCGAACACCGGCAGCGCGCTCTCCCAGCCCTCGGGGAGCCGGCCGGCGACGATCCGGTCGAAGAGCCCCGCGTTCTCGGGCCGTTCGGCGCGCCACGCGCCGATCCGCCTGTCCCAGTCGGCGTGCGCCTCGGCGCCCCGGTCCAGGGCCCGGCGGGTGTGGGCCAGCACCTCGGCGTCGACCTGGAAGGCCTGCTCCGGGTCGAAGCCCAGGAGCCGCTTGGTGGCGGCGATCTCCTCGTCGCCGAGCGCCGAGCCGTGCGCGGCCTCGGTGTTCCGCGCGTTCGGGGCGGGCCAGGCGATGATCGTGCGCATCGCGATGACGGAGGGGCGCCCGGTCTGCGCCTGCGCGGCCTTGAGCGCGGTGTACAGGGCGTGCGCGTCGACGTCGCCGTCGGGCGCGGGCTCGACGCGCTGCACGTGCCAGCCGTACGACTCGTAGCGCTTCAGGACGTCCTCGGAGAAGGCGGTCGCGGTGTCGCCCTCGATGGAGATGTGGTTGTCGTCGTAGAGGAGGACGAGGTTCCCGAGCTTCTGGTGGCCGGCGAGCGAGGAGGCCTCCGCCGAGATGCCCTCCTCCAGGTCGCCGTCGGAGACGATCGCCCAGACGGTGTGGTCGAACGGGGACCCGCCCTGCGGCGCGTCCGGGTCGAACAGGCCGCGCTCGTAGCGGGCGGCCATCGCCATGCCCACCGCGTTGGCGACACCCTGGCCGAGCGGACCGGTCGTGGTCTCCACGCCCGCGGTGTGCCCGTACTCGGGGTGTCCGGGCGTCTTGGAGCCGTGGGTGCGGAACGCCGTCAGGTCGTCGAGGCCGAGTTCATAACCTGACAGGAAGAGCTGGGTGTAGAGGGTCAGCGAGGCGTGGCCGGGGGAGAGGACGAAGCGGTCGCGGCCGGTCCACTCCGGGTCGGCCGGGTCGTGCCGCATCACCTTCTGGAAGAGCGTGTACGCCGCCGGGGCCAGGCTCATCGCGGTCCCGGGGTGGCCGTTGCCGACCTTCTGCACGGCGTCGGCCGCCAGCAGGCGAGCGGTGTCCACGGCGCGGCGGTCGAGCTCGGTCCAGGTGAATCCGTCGGAGCCCTGCGTGCTCATCTTCAAGAAGTCCTTACGAAACGTGCTGCGGTACAGCCTTTTCGTTCAAATCTAAAAGTCAGACTTTTGCTGGGGAAGGTGCCCGCGTGTCAGCCTTCGGTGAAAGTGGGACACATGGAGCCGTGGTGAGCCGACGCGAGAAGGACATGAAGGACAGAACCACCCGAGGCGGCACCGGCGGTGAAGGCGTCCGGGACGGGATCAGGACCTTTCCCTTTCCGGCCGATCTGAGCCTGTCCGGCGTGGGCATGCAGGTCGGCGCGATGGGGGCCGGGCGTACCTGGCACGCGGAGGCCCCCCTCGAACGCGTGCACCGCATCGACTTCCACGTCGTGATGCTCTTTCACGAGGGGCCCGTCCGGCACATGGTCGACTTCGCCGAGTACGAGGCCCGGGCGGGCGACGTCCTGTGGATCCGGCCCGGCCAGGTGCACCGCTTCTCCAGTGCCGACCCCTACCGGGGCACCGTCCTGACCATGCAGCCCGGATTCCTGCCCCGCGCGACCGTCGAGGCGACCGGCCTCTACCGTTACGACCTGCCCCCGCTGCTGCGTCCGGACGCGGCCCGGCTGGCCGCGCTCGAACACTCGCTCACCCAACTGGAGCGCGAGTACGTCGACACGACCACGCTGCCGCTCAGCCTGCACACCTCGGTGCTGCGGCACTCGCTCACCGCGTTCCTGCTGCGCCTCGCCCATCTGGCGGTGAGTTCCGCCGAGGTGGCGGTGGCCCACCAGCGGGCGGACACCACGTTCACCCGTTTCCGGGACGCGGTCGAGAAGGACTTCGCCGTCAACCACAGCGTCAGCGCCTACGCCGACGCCCTCGGGTACTCGCGCCGCACCCTGGTGCGCGCCGTGCGGGCCGCCACCGGCGAGACGCCCAAGGGATTCATCGCCAAGCGGGTCGCCCTGGAGGCCAAACGGCTCCTCGCCCACACGGACATGCCGATCGGGCGCGTCGGGGCCGCCGTCGGTTTCCCCGACTCGGCCAACTTCTCGAAGTTCTTCCACCAGCACACGGGGGCGACCCCGGTGGCCTTCCGGGCCGAACTGCGCTGAGCGGGGCGGACCTCGTGGGTCCGCCCCGCCCGGTCGGCCGTGTCACGGGTGGCCGTGCCCCGGTCCGCCCGTCAGTGACCGAAGTCGAACCAGTTGACGTTCACGAAGTCGGCGGGCTGTCCGCTGGTGAAGGTGAGGTAGACGTCATGGGTTCCGGTCACGGAACTCATGTTCGCGGGCACGGTCCTCCAGGACTGCCAGCCACCGGTGTTGGCCAGCGCGAAACTGGCGACCGGTGTGCTCGTGCGGCTGTCGAGGCGCACCTCGACCAGGCCGCTGACCCCGCCCGCCGCGCCGCTCGCGACCCGGCCGTAGAACTGGGTGGCCGCCGAGGAACCGAAGTTGACGCCCTTGTACACCGCGTAGTCACCGTTCGCGATGGTGCCGATGTCCTGGCCGCCGCCGGTGTCCGTGGTGGTCTCGGTGACGACGCCGCTCTGGCTGTCGTAGGACTCGGCCTGGATGGCGCTGTAGGCGTCACGGTTGCCGGTGGGAGGGGGAGTGGTGCCGCCGCCACCGCCGCTGCCGGCCGCCTGGAGCACCTGGACGTAGTCGACGACCATCGGGTGCCCCGGCTCCGTGCCGCTGTCGGGGCCGCCGCCGAAGGCGCCCGGGAAGCCGCCGCCCATCGCGACGTTCAGGATGATGAAGTAGCCGTGGTTGGTGGCGTTCGCCCAGGTGGTGGCGTCGACCTGGTTCGCCTTCACCGTGTGGAAGTTGACGCCGTCGAGGTAGAAGCGGACCTCCTCGGGGCTCGTCGACCTGTCCCACTCCATCGCGTAGGTGTGGAAACCGGCCTGGCAGGTCGTCCCGGTACAGGGCGTGTTGTTGCCGATGCCGCTGGTCTCGTTGCACGGGCCGCCCGGGTTGGTGCCGCAGTGCATCGTGGCCCACTCGGTGTTGAGGCCCTGGACGTTCTCCATGATGTCCAGCTCGCCGACGCCGGGCCAGTTCTGGTAGTTGCCCCGGTAGGGCGCGCCCAGCGCCCAGAAGGCGGGCCAGTAGCCCTTGGCGGCGGCGCCGGTCACGTTCGGCATCTGGATCCGCGCCTCCATGCGCAGCTTGCCTCCGGCGGGGGGCTCGAAGTCGGTGCGCCTGGTCTCGATGCGGCCCGAGGTCCAGTTGCCCGAGGCGTCGCGGCGCGGGGTGATCAGCAGGTTGCCGTTGCCGTCCAGGGCCACGTTGCTGGTGCTGGAGGTCATCGTCTCGACCTCGCCGGTGCCGAAGTTGGCCGGCCCGCCGGGGTAGCTGGTGCCCGTCGTGTACTGCCAGTTGGTGGTGTTGACGCCGCTCCCCGCGGCCCCGGTGAAGTCGTCGACGAAGACCTGGGACCAGCCGGTGGGGGGTGTGGGGGCGGACGCGTTGGCGGGGAGCGTCGCCGCTGTCGCGGCGGCCGCGGCCAGGCTCAGCGTGCCGAGCACGGCGACGAGCGCGCGCCGGACGGAGCCGCGTCTGGACGTGCCGGGGGTTTCACTCATGGATGCCTCTTCGCGTACGGAGTGTGGGGTGCGCGGGTGGGGTGTGAGAGCGCTCCCATGAAATTTGAGAGCGCTCTCAACGGAGGTGCGCGGCCAATGTGCTCTCTGTCACTCCGGTCGTCAAGAGGTGAAGCCGAGAAAGTCCTTTCGCCGCAAGGGAGTTCACGGCGTGAAGGAAGGGAGAAGGCCCGATGAGCGCGCTGCGGCGGGCAGTTGAAGTTCGTTCGCCTGGTTCGGCCCTCAAAGGGCGCTGCCGGCCTTCCAGTCGGCCCACGACAGGTTCCAGCCGTTCAGTCCGTTCGACGCTTCGACGGTCCGCTCACCCGAGTTCTCGACGACCACCACGTCGCCGAGCATCGAACTCTCGTAGAACCGGTAGCCCGGCGCGGAGCTGTCGTGCGCGCCCTTCGTGTCGCGCAGTCCGATGCAGCCGTGGCTGGTGTTGCTGCCGCCGAACACCGAGGGCGCGGCCCAGTAGTTGCCGTGGATGAAGGTGCCCGAGGTGGTCAGGCGCTGGGCGTGCGGCACGTCCGCGATGTCGTACTCGTCGCCGAGCCCGACCGTCGAGGACTCCATCCGGGTCTCCTCGAGCCGCTCGCTGATCACCATGATCCCGGACCACGTGGTGTGGGCCGCGGAGCCGCCGCTGACGGGGTAGGTGGCGAGGACGGCCCCGTCCCGCTCGACCGTCATCGTCTTCTTCGCGAGGTCGACGGTGCTCACCTGGCGGCGGCCGATGTGGAAGGTGACGTCCTTGGACTGGACGCCGTGGACGCCGTCCGCGCCCTCGACGTCCTTGAGGCGCAGACTCAGCGTGATCTTCGTGCCCGCCGCCCAGTACCGGGCGGGGCGGAAGTCGAGCCGGGTGTTCCCGAACCAGTGGCCGACCACTTCGACGGCCGGCTCCGCCGTCACCGTGACGGCCTTTTCCACGGCGGCCCGGTCCGTCACGGCGTGGGTGAAGTTGATCGACACGGGCATGCCGACGCCGGAGGTCGAATTCGCCTCGGGCGTGAAATAGCCCGCGAACGTCTCGCCCGGGGACTTCGTGACGAACGTCGACGTGTGCTCCGCGGCGCCCGCCGCTTTCACGGTGACCGTGTATTTGGTGCCCGAGTACGGATTCCTGTCCGAGGTCCAGCGCGTGCGGCCGTCGGTGAAGGATCCGGCCAGAGCGGAGCCGTCGTTGCCCGACACCTCGACCGCCGACAGGGTGCCGTCCGTCACGGAGACCACGACCGGACCGGTGAAGTCGGCCCTCTTCGTGTCGTCGGCGGGGGAAACGGTGACCGTCGGCTTCCTCACCTGCGCCTTCGTCCTCGTCCCGGCTCCGGTGCCACCGGTCGCCGCCGTGTCCTTCCCCTCGGTGGTGTCCGCCGGGCCGCCGCATCCGCTCAGCGCGAGGGCCGGTACGGCGGTGCCGAACGCCGCGAGGACTCCCCGTCGTGACCAGGCCCGACGCCCCGGACCCGGCACCATCCGTCCCGGCTCCCGGGGTGCGGACTCGGGACGGTTCGATATCTCAGGGACGCCCACGGAACGCCTTTCCTCGGTTCTTTCGCTCATCACCACTCGGGGTGCATCCTGCGGGACTTCCCTGGGTTGATTCTTTGAATCCGACCGTCCCCGCCTGAGATTCCGGTGAGGACGTCCGGGGAGACGGCCTGAATCCACGGTTGCCGGGCCGCCCCGAATCGTGAACAGAGTATGAAGCGTCTGTTCGATCCCTGAGTTCTTCCGTGAGATCCACGAGAACTCGACGAGAGCCCGCTTCCGGGAGTCCCATCCAGGCTCCCGGTGAGCGGGAACGAAGGAGCGGTCCCGCTCGCCGGAACCGAGCCGACCCACGCCGGAGGCATCCGTGAACCCAGCCCGTGAGCGGCACACCGTGGCGATCGTCGGGGCGGGCGCCGCCGGCACGCTCACCGCCGTGCAGCTGTGCGAGACGGCGACCCGCCGTCGTACCCCCCTCGGCCTCGTCCTGATCGACCCCGCTCCCGAGGCCGGGCGCGGCGGCGCGTACGCCACCACCGATCCCCGGCACCGGCTGAACGTGCCCGCGGGAGGCATGAGCTGCTACCCCGACGATCCCGGCCACTTCACCCGATGGCTGTGCCGGCACGGCGAACCCACCGTCAGGGGAACCGACTTCGCCACCCGCTACCGGTACGGCGCCTATCTCGCCGACACCCTGGCCCGGGCGATCGTCCACGCCCACGGCACCGTCGCCGTACGCCGGCTGCGGACCAGGGCGGAGGCCTGCGCCCCCACCCCGGACGGGAGGCTGGGACTGCGGCTCCTCGACGGGGACGGCCTCGTGGCCGACAGCGTGGTCCTCGCCACCGGACCGGCCGCCACGACGGGTGACTGGGCCCCGCCCCGACTCCGTGCCTGCGCACGCCTCATCGGCTCGCCCTGGGCGCCGGGAGCCCTCGACGGACCGCTCGCCGGACCGGCCGACGGCGCGGCCGACGACGTCCTCCTGGTGGGTACGGGGCTCACCGCGGTCGACCTCGCGCTCAGCCTCGGCCGCCCCGGACGCACCGTGCACGCCCTCTCCCGCACCGGTCTGCTGCCGCAGCCGCACGCGCTGAGCCCCGCGCCGGCGATGGCCGCGCCCGAAGGGCTCGACGCGCCGACCCTGCCCGCGCTGCGCCGGACCGTCTACCGCCACATCGGCCGGGCCGTGCGCGCACACGGCGACTGGCGTCCCGCGCTCGACAGCCTGCGCCCGCACACCGCCCGCCTGTGGCGCAGCCTCACACCCGAGGAACGCGCCGCCTTCCTGCGGCGCGAGGGCGCGCTCTGGAACACCCACCGGCACCGGATGGCACCGACGACGGCCGAGTCGCTGGACCGCGCCCGCACGACCCGGCGCCTGCGCGTGCACACCGGCACGATCACCGACGCCGTCGCCCGGCCCGACGGCTCGGTGCTGCTCACGCTCTCCGACGGGAGCCGCATCACGGCCGGCTGGGTGATCGACTGCACCGGACCGGGACCGCGCCCCGAAGACCCGCTCTGGCGCTCGTTGTTCGGCACGGGCGCCGCCGTGCCCGGCCCGCTCGGCCTGGGCGTGGCGACCCGCGACGGCCGGCTCCTCGACGCCGGGGGCGGGACGGGACTCCCGGTGTTCACCCTCGGCGCCCCGCGCCGCGGTGAACTGTGGGAGACCACCGCCATCCCCGAGATCCGGGTCCAGGCCGCGGACCTGGCCGGACAACTGCTCGCGCCCCTGGCACCGCGACGGCGCCCCGGGCGCCGCCGGCCGCTCGACGCGCACGGGCTCCCGCTGTCCACCCACGCCGAGGCGGCCGCCGCCCACCGCACCGGCCTCGAACGGGTCCTCAAGGTCAGGTCCGGCGCCGAGGACGCCTTCGCGCGGGCCGTCGCCCTCGATCCCGGCTTCGCGCTCGGGCACGCGGCCCTCGCCCTGCTCGGCCACGAGTGCGGCGCCGACGTCGACGTACCGCTGGCGCTGGCCGAGGCGCGGCGCTGCGCGCGGGAACGGGCCGACGCGCGCGAGCGGTCCTTCGTCGACGTGGTGTCCCGCCGCGTGCACGGCCGGAGCCCCGGCGACGGCGCCCGTGCCCTCCTCGGGCACCTGGCCGCGTACCCCGCCGACGCGCTGGCGCTCGCGGCGGCCGTGCCCACCATCGCCTTCTCCGGCATCGACGACCTCGACACGGCATACGCGCTGAACCTGGTCGAGCGTTCCTCGCCCGCCTACGACGGCCACTGGTTCCCGGCCTCGCTCCTCGCCTTCCTGCGCCAGGACCAGGGCCGCCACGACGAGGCGGCCGAACTGGCCGGGCGCGCGCTGGCCGCCGAACCCGCCTCCGGACACGCCGTGCACGCGCTCGCCCACGTCCACTACGAGTCCGGCGACCACGAGAAGGGCCGCGACTGGCTGGACGCCTGGGTGTCCGGGCACGGACGGGGCGCCGTCCACCGTGCCCACTTCTCCTGGCACGTCGCCCTGCACGAACTGGCCCTGGACGATCCCGCGGCCGTCCGCAGGCGCTGGTTCGCGCAGCTCGCGCCGGGGCGGGTGACCGGCGTACGCGCCCTGGTCGACTCGGGGTCGCTGCTGTGGCGGGCCCGGCTGAGCGACAGCTGGCGGGGGCGGGTCCCGGCGGCGGACGTGCTCGACAGCGTCGCCCGCGAGATCGTGGAACGCCCCGCGACCGCCTTCACCGCGCTGCACGCCGCCGTCGCGCTCACCGCCGCCGGTGATCTCGCGGCACTGCGCCGACTGCGCGACCACGCCGCGGGCGCCGACGCGGTGCAGCGCGAGGTCGTCGTCCCCCTGTGCGAAGCCCTCGCCGCCCTCGTCGAGGAACGCTTCCACGAAGCCGCCCGGGGGCTGGACGCGCTCCTGCCGGCCCTCGGCCGGGTCGGCGGCAGCGCGGCCCAGCGCGAGGTCGTCGAGGAGACACTGCTGTACGCCCTGGTCGCGGGGGGGCGCAG
>NZ_KZ627002.1 GCF_002911015.1 Streptomyces populi | reverse complement strand
GGGGGGCTCTTCGGGGTGGCCGGCGGCGGCCGGGGCGGGCTGCTGCCGGGTGGTTGACCACCCGCCGCCCTGCGCCTGGCCGGCCGGGGCTGGCTTGGCGGTCGCCCAAGGGTCGGAGCTAGTCCCGACCCCGTGCTGCTGGCCGCCGCCGCTCGGGTTCTTCGTGACCTTGGCCGTAGCCCGGGCGAGGCTCACGCCGACCTCGTCGACGTCGAGCTCGTACACGGTCCGCTTGACGCCCTCACGGTCCTCGTAGGACCGCTGCTTCAGCCGGCCCTGCACGATGACGCGCATGCCGCGGGCGAGGGACTCAGCGACGTTCTCGGCGGCCTGGCGCCACACAGAGCAGGTGAGGAACAGGGCGTCGCCGTCCTCCCACTCGTTGGTGGTCTTGTTGAACCGACGCGGGGTGGAGGCGATGCGGAACTTGGCGACGGCCGCACCGGCCGGGGTGAAGCGCAGCTCGGGATCGTCGACCAGGTTGCCGACGACGGTAATGACGGTCTCTCCAGACACGGAGGGCTCCTTCGGGATGGGCGACTTACTTCCTGCGGGGAGGTAAGTCGCGAGATGCTGGGTGGGTGGCCGGGCCCGATATCCGCGGGCCCGGCCGTTGTTGTGCGGGATCAGGCGTTGGCGGCCAGTGCCGCCGCGCGGGCGGCCTCGATGTCCGACAGCTCTGCGGCAAGCCGGTAGACGTTGCCGCCGTGCTTGCTACCGGTCGGCATCGGGAGGCGTTTGATCGCGGACAGCGCGCCCCAGGTGTCGAACATCCCGGGGCTGCGGGTGCACCCGCGGTAGGTGCCGCGGTCCAGCTGGCCGAGCGCGAGGCGCGTCTCCTCGTGGCGCTTGATCTCTGCGCGGACGGAGCTGTCGGGGTGCTCGTTCAGGTAGCTGCGCTGGCCGTCGATGACGGTGGTGAGGAGCTCGCGCATGCCGGGATAGGCGGCGTTCCACAGGGTGGCGATGCGTTCTGCGGCTGCCTCGTCGATGAGGGGGTTCGAGCGGATCGCGTCGATGGTGGTCACTGTTCCTCCAGTAGTTCGGTGTTGACGGCGCCGCCGATGGACACCCAGAGCGACTGCGCCTGGGCGCTGGTGAAGTTGCGGCGGCGGGCTTGGTCTTCGAGCTCGGCGTAGGTGAGGCCGAGCCGGGCGAGGGAGGCACGGGCCGCAGCGTGGAACTCGGCTTCCGTCACCTCGATCACCACGTCGTCGTCGGCAACCGTGTCGGTATCGACACGGTTGGGCTCGGCAGTCGTGTTCATATCGCCACGGCTGAGGTTGCGGAGCTTCTGGGCGTGGCGGGCGGCGAGGCCGCGCTGTCGGGCGGCTTTGAAGGCGGCACGCCGGCGCTTGGCGGCTTCGGCGCGGGCCGCGGCGGCGGCGATCTTCTGCGCCACGATGTCGTCGACGTTCACGGGATGCGGGTCCTGGTGAGAACGGGCATGAGATCGGCTCCTGTTGCGGTTGTGGTGACCTCGTCCTCGTCCCGGGCTGATGAGGCAACCCCCCTTGTGTGACCTCGTCCTCGTCCCACCTAAAGAAGTGGGACGAGGGACGAGGTCTCACTGACCGCGTCCGGACGAGGTGGGGACGAGGTCGGGACGAGGTCAAGCGGCGGGCTGTTCGGTGACGGTTTCGGGGGGTGCAGGAATGGAGTGGAGGGTGGCGTTGCGAGGGCCGGGCTGAGCGACGATCTGCCCGGTATCGACCAGACGGGCGACGGCGCGACGGATGTCCGCGGCCTTGCCGGTGACGCGGTCCTCGATGCCCTTGCCGGTCAGCGGAGCGGACGCCTTGCGGATCGCGTCGAGGATCTGGCGCTGCAGACCGTTGATCCGCTTCTCGTCCTCGTCGGCCTCGCGGTCCGCCTCGTCGCGCTCTCGCGGCGCGTACAGGTGGGCCTCGGCGTACTCCTGGGTCTCGGACTTGACGACGAGGTCGGCGTACCAGTGCATGCCGCTGGAGTGGGACAGGCCGTTCTTGCGGATCTGGCCGGGCCGGTCCTTGGCGACGCGGACGGTGGACTTGCCGGTGACGCCGATGCCGAAGGGGCGCCGGTTCTCCAGCATGTACATCACACCGTTGAGGCCGTTGAGCTTGTGGACGCCGCCGATGCTGTAACGGCCGCGGTTCTCGCTGGACTTGACGACGTGGTCGAGGGTGACGACGGCGGCGCCGGAGTTCATCAGTGGGCGCAGCAGGAGCCGGCCGAACTTGGCGATATCGGTGTTGTCCTTGAGCTCCAGGCCGAAGAGGCTCATGCCCTCGGTGACGCCGTCGACGATGGCGAGCGTCGGGTTCAGGTCCAGCACTGCGGCGAGGTCGACCGCGTCGACAGGACCCATCTGGTTCTCGGGACGGACGTAGTGAAACCGTTCGAGGATGTCGTCGGGCACGCCACCGAGACAGAGGAGTCGGCCGACGACGCCGCCAGCGTCGTCCTCGAAGTCGACGTAGAGGACGTGGTTGCCGTCGTTGATCTCCTGGAGGCAGGCGATCAGGGCGAACCAGGTCTTGCCCGCCTCCGACTCGCTGGCGACGCTGTTCATCCGGCCCGGATAGAAGAGGCCGACGCCGTCGTCCCGCCGTCCGACGCTGGGCTGTGGCGGCTTGTAGCTGCCGTCGAGGACGGACCGCAGATCCTGCGGCGCCCACGTGCGTGGCGCCGGTTCGCGCTCGGTGCCGTCGGCCGGTACGTCGTTCCAGTCGTAGGGCGGCTCCTCTCCCTCCGGGCCGAAGTAGGCGTCCATCGCCCGGTCGATGTCGGTCGTCACGCCACCCACCCCCGGTCGCCGGGGCGGGTTGCTGCGCTGTCGAATGAGGCGCGGGCCTCGGAGTCGGTGAGGCCCACCGCGGATGCAGCGGAGAGCAGGCCGGCCTCGGCTTCGCTGAGACTGAGCAGGTTCTGCTCGGCCAGTTCGTGAGCGCGGCATGCGGCGAAGAAGAAGGCGTTGTTGCGGTTGCCGTCACGGGAGTCCATGACGTGCTGCACGAGGTCGGCTGTCGTCCACATGCGCCCACCCCCGGGGCGCTGCTGGCGCCTCTCCTGAACGGGGAAGCGGTGCTTGACCGTCGGGGCGGGGCGCGCCTTCTTGCGCGGCAGCAGGAACAGGGGCCAGTCGGTGGTCGGCGCGAGGTAGTCGCCCGATCCTGCCCACTGGTAGCGGCCGCCGGAAGCGTGCAGGGAGGGCGCGAGAAGGATGTAGCCGTTGTGCTTGAAGTCGATGCCGGGCCCGAGCAGCCCGGGCAGGTCGACTCCGGGCGAGCGGTAGACGATGTGCAGGCCGTCTCCGCCGGTGATCTGCATGGTGGTGCCGGGCAGGACGCCGACGCGCTTCTCCAGGGCCTGCAGGGACTCGCGGCCACCGTTGCGGGGGTCGATGTCGATGACGGCCCAGCCGTTGAGCTTGCAGGGCGCGCCGATGTTCGCGTCAGGTTCCTCGCGCCACCACCGGCGGACGAGGTCGATGTCGGTGGTGGCGGCGTGGAAGCCGTGACAGGTGGGGATGCCGCACTGGCAGTCCTCCGGGCGATGCTTGGTGTACAGGCTGCTCTGCCGGTCGCAGCGGGGGCAGTTGGCGTAGGGCGCCTTGCTCCGGCGGACGCGGAAGACCTTGATGCCCGCAGCCGCGTAGGTCTCGGCGGCGGCCGGGAGCGCGGTGGGGATTCTGAGGCCGTCGGTCACGAACGTGCTCTCTTCTACGAGCTGGATCAGGTGGTTCGTGGGGTGCTGGCGGCCGCAGCCGGGGGGAGTGCGGCGGCCGCCAGCGGTCAGGCGGTCTTGCGCTTCTCGCGGGCGACCTCGTCGCCGAGGGCGATCACCTCGTTGATCCACACGCGGACGGCGGTGAGCACCGCCACGGGGCTGGGCTGCTCTTCGAGCTGGGCGCGGATCGAGCCCAGGACGATCTCGTGCCGTCCGCGCTCGGCGGCCCGCTTCACGTACAGGTCGTCGGGGATCAGGTCGACGGGTTCGTCGACGGGCCATTCGCCGGGCTGGTGTCCGGTCATCGGCTGCCCCCGTCCACGTGCGTGCTGATCCAGTCGGCGATGTCCTCGAACCGCTCGGCCGGCCGCCCGGTGCCGAGTGCGACGAGGGCACGGAACCGGACCTCGAACCCGGCGGCGTTGCGCGCGGCGGCGGCCGGGCTGGCGCCGCGGGCGGCGAGGTAGCGCTCGGCAGCGAACGGGTCCGACTGGGCCCAAGGCGCAGGCGTCTGGGACTCGATCTCGAGGATGAGCTGGAACGCGGCTTCCTGGATCTCGTCGCCCTCGCCCATGCCTTGGACGGTCGCGAGGAACTGGGCGCGCTCGGTGTACGTCAGGTCGCTCATGACGCCTCCTTGCGGTGGATGGGCCAGCCGGGGCCGGGCTGGGTTTCGGACTTGCCCTGCAGGGCAGCCGGGGTGTGGAGCGGGCAGCGCGGCCCGGGGATGTACTGGCGGACGCCGTCGGCTTCCTTGCAGTGCCGGGCCTCGGCGCCGATCCAGTGCGTGCACTCGGGGCGCGTCGTCTCTTTCACGCCGCCTCCCGGACTACGGGTTGGTGGAACGCGGCGCGGATGCGGGCCCGCTGCTCGGCGGTGAGGGGCGGCGCCTGGTCGACGATGGCGTCGATACGCGCCCAATAGGCGGCGTTCCGCGCGGGGTCCTCGAAGCGGATGGGCCGGGCCGGGCGGCCGAGGGTGTCCTCGACCGCCATGGCGCTTGCCTCGGCGCTCACGCGGCCAGCCCCGTCTTCCCGAGGAGTTCGACGACTGCGCCGAGACGGCGGACCGGGTCCTGCCCCAGCGGGACGACGACGACTCGGCGGCCGTCGTCGAGGAGCGCGGCGAATGCGACGAACTTGTCGCGCCACTTCGCGTCGAGGTTGGCGATGTCCCACTCCTCGACGAGCAGCTGGTGCTCTTCGACGATGGCGCGGAGCGTGTCCTGTGCCTCGTGCTCGTTGACGAGGCGTTCCATCTGGTCGAGCTTTGCGCGGGCGTCGTTGATGTAGCTGTGCACCCGGGCGGGGACGGTGGGCTCGCAGGCGAGCTCGTCGGTGGTGACGACCAGTGAGTCGGGATCGCCGTCCGGGTCCTGGAAGATCTCCACTTCGAGCACGAGGCGGATGCACCGCTCGGGGGTGGGGCGGGTGCTCTCGGCAATGCGGACCTGAACCGCACTGTCGGGAGCGGGCGTGGCGGGCCGCGGCATCGCCGTTGACGTCGCGGCTACTCTGTTGTCCATGAGCTGTTCCGATCTCTTCTAGCTGGGGAGTGCGGATTGCTCGACTGGAGAGGCCGGCTGGTACCCGGCCTCTTCGTCGTTTCCGATGGCTCCTCCCGGCTGGTACACGGGAGGGGGCACCGCTTCTGTGGCCGCAGTCAGGCGGCCTGTTCGCGTTCGGCGAGCCAGGCGTCGACGGCCTCGCGGCGGTAGACGATGTCCCTGCCGAGCCTGAATCCGCTGGGGCCGACCTTGCGGTGGCGCCACCCGCGGATGGTGTTCACCGGCTTGTTGAGGTAAGTAGCGAGCTGCTTCGTTGTGAGCAGCTCAAGACTCTGAGTCATGGGCAGTGCTCCGTTGTGGCTGGGCGACGCCGTTGTGGTTGACGTTGCGAGCTGACCCACAATTTACGCAACGTTATGACCAACGTCAACCACAATGTTGGGATCAATCTGAACGTTGTGGTTGATCTTGTGGCTCTGGCCCAAAGTTGCACTGGCGCTGGGGGGCAACGTTGTGGATGCTGTACCTCGACGATGACCAACGTTGAGGAGGATTGGGCGGCATGGCCCCAACGAGGACCCCTGAAGACTGGGCGAGGCTCGGCGAGTGGATCGCTGCTCGGCGCAAACATCTAGGCCTTGATCAACGGCAGTTGGGGGAGGCCGCCGGCGTCTCCGAAAACACGATCAGCAACTATGAGCGCGGCCGAGTCCCTGCTCGTGGCAAGGTTCCTGCCGGGTACTACCGCGTAGAGAAGGCGCTGCAATTCGCCAAAGGCAGCATTGACGCGATCCTCGATGGGCAGAATCCAGGCTTCGAGGTAGAGGGCCCCGTTAGTGACCGCATGGCTCTACTCTCACCAGAAGAGATTGAGAACCCGCTCCTTGCTGCTGTGGCCGCAAGGGTGGGTGAGGCGATGGAGATGTCCGTCGGCGTCACCATGTTCCTTGACCTTGCCCATCGGTGGAACGCGCCGCCAGAAGTAATTGAGCGGTTCAAGGAAGCCCACGACGATCTCTTTGGGAGCTTGTTCGAGAAGGGCAGCGGACCGCCTGAAGTGCAGCGATGGCATGAGGCTGTAGCTGCAGGAGAGGTATCGCCAAGCATTCTCGAGGAGAAGCGGCCAGACCTGGGCTGGGCAGCCTTGGTGCTTAATCCGGAAGAGTTGGAGCAGCCCGATTCCATTGGCGACATTCTGAGGAAGGAGTGCATGCGGAGGGGTATTGACCAGGAAGAATTGGCTCGCCTCGCCCAAGTTCCTAAGCGAATCGCCAATCTGATTCTGGCCGATCGCTACGACTTTCCTGGCGCCTTCATGCATGCGCCTGTCTACATCCGGCTCCTAGCTAATGCCCTCGAACTTGACCCGGCGCCACTCCTTGAGCAGTTTGAAGAGAAGCACGCGCAAGACCTTGAAGTGGGTGAAGGCTAGGCGCCTCGCAGCCACCGAAACTGCACGGCGTCGTAGTCGAAGTACCCGCCGTCGGGCATCCGCCCGGACCGCGGCTTGACCAGCGTGACGGTGAGCACGGCCCGCAGCACGTTGCGCTTCTGCTCCAGCAACAGCGCACGCCACGCCTTCCGCACGTCGGGCGCGCCGACCAGGCCGACGAGCGGGTCCACCATCGCCGCGCGCGCGAGCTGGTTCGTCACCCCGTCGAGCTGGGCGCGCGCAGTCTCCATGCCCTCGGTGAACGGAGCCAGCTCCAACTGGCCCGCACCGAACAGGCCCGCCAGATCCGTCATCCGCCGACGGATTCGCTCGCTCTCCGCCTGCAGCCCGGCAACATCGACATCGCCCGGGCCGGGCAGCAGCAGGTCCTCTGCGTCGTCCCGTGACAGTCGCTCGACGATCGTGTCCTCGACGTACTGGTCGACGACCTCCGCACGCCGTCCGCCGCCGTGCCCGGTCGGACACTTGTAGCTCGGGTACTGCCGACCGCCGGACTGCGTCACCGTCAGCCCGCGCCCGCACCCGTCACGGCCGCACACGTACAGGAGCGATCCCAGCCATTTCGGCTGGGCGCCCGGCGTCGTCCGCCGCGACGGATCAGTCAGGATCGCCACGACCGCCCTGAACTTCGCCTCGTCGACGATCGGCTCCCACTGCCCGCGCCCGACCTCCTCGCCCTTGTACACGGCGATCCCGGCGTTCCTGGGCCGCATCAGCATGTCGCGCATGTCCTGGTGGGTGATCTCGTTCCCGCGGGTGGTGGTGAACCCCTTGTCCGTGCACCACTTCACGCAGCTGCGGATCGACCCGCCGGAGAGGATGGTGTCCGTCCAGTGACGGAGCGCCTCGGCCTCCGCGGGCACGACCTGGTTCGTGTCGAGGACGGGCACCTCGCTCTCCTCGCCGGTCTTCCGGTCGACCCGCGTCTGCGTCTCGCCGGTGGGCACGCCCCACCCGAACGGGCGGATCCCGCCCGCCCACTCGCCGGCCATGGCCTTCTGCTGGCGGGCGCGGGCGACGCGGTGGCCCTTGTGCTCGGACTCCTGGCGGGCGACGGCGCCGAGGATCCGCGCGGTCATCCGCCCGGACGGCGTGGCGAGGTCGACGGTCCCGGCCTGCACGGTGTGCGTCGAGACGCCGCGGCGCTCGGACAGGTCGATGTACTTCTCCAGCTCGGTCGGCGAGCGATGGAGCCGGTCTGTGTGCCAGGCGATGACGACGGTGGCGGTGCCCTGCTCCAGGTCGTCGAGCATGCGCAGGTAGTCCTTGCGCTTCTTGCCGCTGTACGCGGAGACGTCGTTGTCGACGTAGGTCTCGACGACGTCCCAGCCGTTCCGTTCGGCGAGGGCCTCGCAGTCCTGGCGCTGCCGCTCGACGCCGAGGCCGGCGCCCGTGCGGTCCTGGCTGATGCGGCAGTAGATGACGGCGCGCGTCCGGCCGCCCTCCGTCCGGGTGGTCTTCATGTCCTGAGTGTCGCTCGGCAGTGGTGTCTTTGTCTGGGGTTCGGGAAGACGACCTTGCTGAGCGCGCTGCTGGGACTGGTGGGTCCCGGGGAGCGGATCGTGCTCGCGGAGGACTCGGCCGAGCTGCGGCCCGACCATCCGCATGTGGTGCGCCTGGAAGGGCGGCCCGCCAACCAGGAGGGCGTCGGCCTCGTCTCGCTCCAGGATCTCGTCCGGCAGGCCCTGCGGATGAGACCGGACCGGCTGGTGGTCGGCGAGGTGCGCGGTCCCGAGGTCGTCTCCCTGCTGGCCGCCCTGAACACAGGACATGAGGGCGGCTCGGGAACGCTTCATGCCAACGCGGCGGCGCAGGTTCCGGCCCGGCTGGAGGCCCTGGGCACCGCGGCCGGACTCGACAGGGCCGCCCTGCACAGCCAACTGGCGGCGGCACTGTCCGTGGTCCTGCATCTCGTGCGGGACCGGACCGGACGGCGCCGGATCGCCGAGGTGCACGTGCTGGAACGCGACCCGTCGGGGCTGGTGGTGACGGTACCGGCGCTGCGGTGGGGCGAGGACGCCTTCGCGTACGAGCGCGGGTGGGAGCGGCTGCGGGAGCTCCTCCGGGACGGACACCGGGGTCATCACGGGCGGGCGGACCCGGGAGACGGCGGGGTGCATCCGGACAGGCGGGGTGATCCCTTCGGCGGTGAGGGACACCGGGGTGCTGACAGGAGCCCGGTGCGGGGATGCGAACGGGGAGCGGGATGAGGATCGGTGGGATGGCGGACGCGCCCGCGGGAGCGGCGGTGGCGTGTGCCGGGATCGCGGCCTGGCTGATCGGCGGGCGCGGCTCGGGAGTGCGCAGAGCGAGGGTGCTGTTCGCCGGTGGCGGGGTGGCGACCGGTCCGCCCCGGTGGGAGCGGGTCCGCGTCGACTGGCGACGGCTGCGCGGACGACTGCGGCCCGAGGTCTGGTCGCTGGTGGCGGGATCGGTGATCGCGGTACTGGGCACGTCGGTCGTGCCGCTTCTCCTCGGAGCCGTCGGAATGCCCCTGCTGCGTCGGGTGCGGCGGGCGGGAGCGGCCCGGCGCGAGCGGGAGCGGCGTGGCGACGCGGTGATCGCCCTGTGTGGCGCCCTGGCCGGCGAGGTGCGGGCCGGACGTCAGCCCGGCGAGGCACTGCTCGCGGCCGCACGTGACTCGGACGGGCTCGCCGGCGCGCAGCCGGTGGTGCTGGCCGCGGCGAGGTTCGGCGGGGACGTGCCGGGTGCGCTCACCGAGGCGGCACGGCAGCCCGGCGCCGACGGACTGGTGGGGCTCGCCGCGTGCTGGCGTGTGGCCGTGGACCGGGGCGCGGGACTCGCGGCGGGGCTGGACCGCCTGGAGGCCGCGCTGCGAGCCGAGCGTGATCAAAGAGCTGACATGCGCGCCCAGTTGGCCGGATCCCGCTCGACGGCCTCGATGCTCGCGGGGCTGCCGGTTCTCGGCCTGTTGCTCGGTACCGCGCTCGGCGCGGACCCCCTGCACGTGCTGCTGCACACCGGTCCCGGACTGGGCTGCCTGCTGGTCGGCGGGACGCTGGAGGGCGTGGGGCTGTGGTGGGCGCTACGGATCGTACGAGGAGCGGAGACGGCATGAGCGCGGAAGTCGCCCACAGGCTGGGGGTACTTGTGTGCGGAGTGCTCCTGGTCGGCGCGTCGGCCCGTCGGCTCGGGGTGGTGCGGCGTGCCAGGAGGGTGCGCAGACGGCTGGCCGAGTTGCTGCTCCCGGAACCGGCGCCGTCGCCGCGGCGCCACGCGGTACGGAGCTACGGCCGGCTGTGGCTGCCCCCGGCGGGAGTGGTGTGTGCCGGCTGGGTTTTGATCGGGGGTCGCGCCGGAGTCCTGGTGGGAGTGGTGGCCGGTTTCGGGGTCCGGTGGTGGTTCCGGCGGAGGAACCAGGCGCTCCCCGAGGAGTACGACGCGATGGCCGCGGCCCGTCAACTGCCTCTCGCCGCCGATCTGGTGGCCGCCTGCATCGCGGCGGGGGCGAGCCCGGTGGCAGCCGCCCGGGCCGTCGGCGAGGCGCTGGACGGGCCGGTGGGTGAACGGCTGGCCCGGGGTGCGGCGGAGGTACGGCTCGGGGGTGAACCGGCCGACGCGTGGCGGAGGTTGGCGTCGTTGCCGGGCGCGTCGGGGCTGGCGAGGCTGCTGGAGCGGGCGGGTGAGTCGGGCGTACCGGCGGCCGTGCCGGTCGGCCGGCTCGCGACGGAGGCCCGCGCCGAGTGGGGGCGTACCGCGACGGCGCGGGCACGCCGGGCGGCCGTCATGGTCACCGCGCCGGTGGGGCTGTGCTTCCTGCCCGCTTTCCTCGCGATCGGCGTGCTGCCCGTGGTGATCGGGCTGGCCGGCGGGTTGCTGCGAGGGGGTGGTGGGTGACGGGCGACGACAGCGGTGAGCCGTGAACGGCGGCCGACGAAGTGACCGACAGGACCGAATCTCAAGGAGGTTGGAATGAGCAGGATGGTGCGGGTTCCCGGAACGGGGCGAGGACGAGGGCGGAGGCGCGCGCGGATGCGGGCCTGGATGCTCGCGGTGGTCGCGGCGCGGAGGGACGCGGGAATGGTCACGTCCGAGTACGCGGTGGGCGTCATCGCGGCGGTGGCCTTCGCGGCCGCCCTCTACAAGGTGGTGACGAGCGGGCAGGTCGGTGAGGAACTGCAGGGCATCGTGGGCCGGGCGCTCAATGTCCAGATGTGAAGGGGGCTTGAGGGCGGCCCGGTCGAGGGCAGGTCCGGTCCGGCGCCGGGACGGCGGATTCGTCACCGCGGAGGCCGCCGTGGTGCTGCCCTCTCTGGTGCTCGTCGGCATGGCGCTGGTCTGGGCCCTGCTCGCCGCGTCCGCGCAGATCCAGTGCGTGGACGCGGCGAGGGCGGGCGCTCGGGCGGCGGCGCGCCAGGACCCGCCGGAAGCGGTGCTGGCGACGGTCCGCCGCGCGGCCCCGCCCGACGCGAAGGTCACGGTGAGCCGGGAGGGCGATCTGGTCCGGGTGACGGTCGGCGCGAGGACTCCCGGCCCCACCGCTCTGTCCCTCGAACTGAAGGACGAGGCGGTGGCGCTGGCGGAGGAGACGGTGGGGGAAACGGCTGCGGGGGTGGACGGAGGATGAGGATCCGGAGCCGGCGGTGCGTGTGGTCACTCGCCGGGAGCGGCCGCCCTGCTCGGTGGTGCGCGTCCTCCGACAGGGGATCGGCGACGGTGTGGACGGTGGGCGCGATCGCTGTGCTCTGTGCCGTCTTCGGAGCGGTGCTGTCGATGGGACAGGCCGTCGTGGTGCGGCACCGGGCGGCAGGGGCCGCGGACCTGGCCGCGCTCGCCGCGGCTGACCACTGGAGCGAAGGCGGCACGGCGGCCTGTGCCCGGGCGGACCGCGTGGCCCGGGCACAGAGCGCACGGCTCGTGAAGTGCGAGGTCGAGGGCCAGATCTCGGACGTGACGGCGTCGTCCGGAACCGGGCCGATCACCGTCGAGGTCAGATCGAGGGCGGGGCCTGCGGCGCCTGTGGACCCTGCGGGACCTTCAGGTTCTCCAGGACCGGCGGGTCCTGTGGGGCCCGTGGATCGTCCGGGGGCTCCGCCAAGATCTCCGGGGCCGGCGGGGCCCGCGAGTTCTCCGGGGTCTCCCGGTTCTGCGGGGCCTCCGTTTCGCCGGGGTCCGTGAGACCGACGGGACCCGCGGTCCCTCACTCCGCTTCGCCCGGCTCCCCCGGTCCGGCCCGTCCCCCGCGGTCCCTCACTCCGCTTCGCCCGGCTCTCCCGGTCCGGCCCGTCCCCCGCGGCCCCGGCCCGTGACCGTCACGCACCCGACGTTCACCCGTTCGGCCCAAGCGGGCCCGACTTTCATCCGACCGGCCGTCGGCCTTCGCCCGTCCGGCCCGGGCTCGCCCAATCGGACTACTTCCGATCCTGCTCCTCCGGTGCCGTCCGCAGCAGCTCCGTGAGCAGGCGCACGGCGCCCCGCTTGTGCAGCGGTTCGTTCCCGTTGCCGCACTTGGGGGACTGGATGCAGGAGGGACAGCCGGCGTCGCACTCGCACGAGGCGATGGCCCGACGGGTGGAAGTGAGCCAGGAGCGCGCCGTGCGGAAGGCGCGTTCGGCGAATCCGGCGCCGCCCGGGTGGCCGTCGTACACGAAGACGGTGGGCAGGAGGGTGTCGGGGTGGAGCGGGACGGAGACACCGCCGATGTCCCAGCGGTCGCAGGTGGCGAAGAGCGGCAGCATGCCGATCGACGCGTGCTCGGCGGCGTGCAGGGTGCCGCCGAGGATCTCCGGGTTGATCCGGGCCGCGTCCAGCTGGTCCTCGGTGACCGTCCACCAGACGGCACGTGTGCGGAGCGTACGGGGAGGGAGGTCGAGCTTCGTCTCGCCGAGCACCTCGCCGGTGATGACGCGTCGGCGCAGGAAGGAGACGACCTGATTGGTGACCTCGACGGAGCCGTAGCACAACCGTCCATCGCCCCAGGGGACTTCGACGTCGGTCTCGAGGACGGCGATGGTGGTCGTGTCGCGGGCGACCGTCGAATACGGGGGGCTGGCCTCCTCGACCAGCGCGACGGAGTCGTCCAGGTCCAGTTTGCGCACCAGGTACGTACGGCCCTGGTGCAGATGGACCGCGCCCTCGTGGACCGCCGTGTGCGCGGCGCCCTCGTCGACCGTGCCGAGCAGGCGGCCGGTCCCGGACTCGACGATCTGCACGGGTCTGCCGCCGCCCCCGCGGATGTCGGTCAGGTCGACGGCCCGTTCCCGGCGCGTCCAGTGCCAGGCCGCGGTCCGGCGGCGCAGCAGCTTCGCGGCCTCCAGCTGCGGCATCAGTCCGGCGGCGGCGGGGCCGAAGAGCTCCAGGTCCTCGTCCGTGAGCGGGATCTCGGAGGCGGCCGCGCACAGGTGCGGGGCCAGGACGTACGGGTTGTCCGGGTCGAGGACCGTGGATTCCACCGGTTGGTCGAACAGGGCCTCGGGGTGATGGACGAGGAAGGTGTCCAGCGGGTCGTCGCGGGCGACCAGGATCGCCAGCGCGCCCTCCCCGGAGCGGCCCGCGCGGCCCGCCTGCTGCCAGAGGGAGGCCCGGGTGCCCGGGTAGCCGGAGATGACGACGGCGTCGAGGCCGGAGATGTCGACGCCGAGTTCGAGGGCGGAGGTGGCGGCCAGGCCGAGGAGGTCCCCGGAGTGCAGCGCGCTCTCCAGGGCACGGCGTTCCTCGGGGAGGTAGCCGCCGCGGTAGGCGGCGACGCGCCGGGCCAGTGAGCGGTCGATCTCTGCGAGGCGTTCCTGGGCGATGACCGCGATCAGCTCGGCGCCGCGCCGGGACCGCACGAAGGAGATCGAGCGCATGCCCTGGACGGTGAGGCCGGTCAGCAGGTCGGCCGTCTCGGCGGTGGCGGTACGCCGTACGGGTGCACCTTTCTCGCCGTGCAGTTCGGTGAGCGGGGGCTCCCACAGGGCGAACACGAGTTCCCCTCGCGGGGAGGCGTCGTCGGCGACCTCGACGACCGGGAGGCCGGTCAGACGGCTCGCCGCGACCGAGGGTTCGGCGGCGGTGGCGGAGGCCAGCAGGAAGACGGGAGAGGCGCCGTAGCGGGCGCAGAGGCGGCGCAGACGGCGCAGCACCTGGGCGACGTGGGAGCCGAAGACGCCGCGGTAGGTGTGGCACTCGTCGATCACGACATAGCGCAGGGCGCGCAGGAAGGAGGACCACCGGGGGTGGGAGGGCAGTATCCCGCGGTGCAGCATGTCGGGGTTGGTCAGGACGTAGTTGGCGTACTGGCGCACCCATTCGCGCTCCTCGAAGGGTGTGTCGCCGTCGTACACGGCTGGGCGCACGGCGTTGCCCAGCGGTTGTGAAAGTTCCTTCACCGAGCGTCGCTGGTCGGCCGCCAGGGCCTTCGTGGGGGCCAGGTAGAGGGCGGTGGCACCCCGGCCGTTCGGGGCCTCGGAGCCCTCCAGGAGAGCCGTCAGGACGGGGGCGAGGTAGGCCAGGGACTTGCCGGAGGCGGTGCCGGTGGCCACGATCACCGACTCGCCGTCCAGGGCGTGCTCGGCGACGCGTGCCTGGTGGGCCCAGGGGTGCTCGATGCCCGCGGCCTGTACCGCCGCGACGACCTCCGAACGGATCCGGTCGGGCCAGACGGCATGACGACCCGCTCGCGGGGGCAAGTGCTCCGTATGAGTGATGCGCGAAGCCCGGCTCGGCCCCGAGGCGAGCCGGTCCAGGACGGTGCTCGGCGAGGGGCGGGACGCGGTGTCCGCCGAGGATCGATCGGATCGGTGATTCTTGGCCATCGGCATCGAGTGTGTCACCGGCGTGACGGACA
>NZ_KZ627001.1 GCF_002911015.1 Streptomyces populi | reverse complement strand
TCCGCAGCAGCAGGGACCCGGTGGCGGCGCGGGGGCACCGCCGGTCTACGGCGACCGCAGCCCGACGACGTTCCACCAGTTCTCGCTCGGCCGCGTGATGCGGATCGGCCGTGCGCTGGAGAACGAGCTGGTGGTCTCCGACCTCCAGGTCTCGCGCCACCACGCCGAGTTCCACGCGACGCCGGACGGCCGCTTCGAGATCCGCGACCTCGGCTCGCACAACGGCACGTACGTCAACGGTATGCCGATCGCCAAGGGCGGCTCCGCGCTGCTCGGCCCGCACGACATCGTCGGCGTCGGCCACTCGACGTTCCGGCTGGTCGGCGACCGGCTCGAGGAGTTCGTCGACACCGGTGAGGTCTCCTTCTCGGCCCGCCACCTGACGGTCACCGTCGACGGCGGCAAGCAGATCCTCAAGGACGTCTCCTTCGGCGTGCCCGAGAAGTCGCTCGTCGCGGTCATCGGTCCGTCGGGTTCCGGCAAGTCGACGCTCCTGAAGGCGCTCACGGGCTACCGCCCCGCCAACCAGGGCGACGTCCTCTACGACAACCGGAACCTGTACAAGCAGTTCGCCGAGCTGCGCCAGCGCATCGGTCTGGTCCCGCAGGACGACATCCTGCACAAGGAGCTGACCGTCAAGAAGGCCCTCAAGTACGCGGCCAAGCTGCGCTTCCCCGCCGACACCACGGGTGAGGAGCGCGAGGCGCGCATAGACGAGGTGCTGCGCGAGCTGAAGCTGGACATCCACAAGGAGAAGAAGGTCACCTCCCTCTCCGGTGGCCAGCGCAAGCGCGTCTCCGTGGCCCTGGAGCTGCTCACCAAGCCGTCGCTGATCTTCCTGGACGAGCCGACCTCCGGTCTCGACCCGGGCATGGACCGCGATGTCATGCAGCTGCTGCGCGGCCTCGCCGACGACGGCCGTACGGTCCTGGTCGTCACGCACTCGGTGGCGGAGCTGGCGATCTGCGACAAGCTCCTCGTGATGGCGCCCGGCGGTGCCGTCGCCTACTTCGGTCCGCCGGAGGAGGCGCTGAACTTCTTCGGCTACGAGACCTGGGCCGACGTGTTCTCCGCGTTCGAGAACTACCGCGACTACGACTGGGCGGGCCGCTGGAAGGGCTCGCAGCACTACCAGATGTACGCGGCGGACATCGACGCGGTGGCTCCGCAGTCGACGCAGATGCCGCCCGCGCAGGCGATGAAGCCGCCGAAGCCGCAGGGCTGGGGCTCCCAGCTGATGACGCTGATGCGCCGCTATCTCTCGGTGATCGGGTCGGACAAGGGCTTCCTGGCGCTGACGGTGATCCTGCCCGCGGTCCTGGGCTCGGTCAGCCTGCTCATCGACAACGGCAAGACGCTCCTGGTCAACGACAGGATCCTGCCGTCGGGCGCCCATGTCGCGAACGGCACCGCCACGACCGTGCTGCTGATCCTCGCGGTCGGCGCGTGCTTCGCGGGCGCCGCCAACTCGGTCCGCGAGCTGATCAAGGAACGGGTGATCTACGAGCGGGAGCGTGCGACGGGTCTGTCGCGCTCGGCGTACCTGATGTCCAAGGTGATCGTCCTCGGCGTGATCACCATGCTGCAGGGCGCGCTGGTCGGTGCCATCGGCTTCGGCAGCCGCGAGGTGCCGTCCGAGGGCCTGATCCTCAAGAGCCTGCCCAAGGTCGAGCTCACGCTGCCGATCATGCTGCTGGGCTTCGTGTCGATGATGTTCGGTCTGATCATCTCCTCGCTGGTGAAGACCGCGGAGAAGACCATGCCGCTCCTGGTCATGTTCGCGATCGTCCAGGTGGTCTTCACCGGCTGCCTGTTCATCCTGAACGGCACGGTGGGCGTCAACCAGTTCTCGTACCTGATGCCGGCCCGCTGGGCGGTGGCCGCGTCCGGGGCGACGCTGGACCTGAACAACATCTTCCCGAACCAGGACGATCCGACGAGCACGGACCCGCTGTGGGACCACGCGGCCGGGGCCTGGACCGTGGACATGATCGCGCTGGTCGTCCTCGGTGTCGTCTGCGGCTTCTTCGTGGCCCGCTTCCTGCGCCGCCACGAGCCCGAGGTCATGCGCAAGTAGACGCCCGGGAACGACGCGAGGGCGGCACCCCCGACCGGGGTGCCGCCCTTCGGCGTCTGTGTGGGAACTCCGCGCTGAGTCCTCAGTACGCGCTGTTGACGTTGTCCATGGAACCGTACTTGTCGGCGGCGTAGTTGCAGGCGGCGGTGATGTTGGCGACCGGGTCGTAGATGTTCCACGAGGTGCCGGCCACGTGGTAGGCCTTGAACGTCGGCGGGATGACCTGGAGCAGGCCCTTCGACGGGATGCCGTTGATGGCGTTGATGTCCCAGTCGTTGATGGCCATCGGGTTGCCCGAGGACTCACGCATGATGTTCTTGTGCAGCCCCTGGTAGGTGCCGGGGATGCCCTTGGCCTTCATGATGTCGAGGGACTCGCGGATCCAGCCGTCGAGGTTGTTGGGGTACGTCTTCGCGGCGACCGTCTCCATCTGGATGCGGTGCGTGGAGCGGCTCGCGGTGGCGCTCTCGGCGCGCGACGCGGCGGCCTTCTTCTTCGCGGCGGCCTGGACGGCGGCCTTCTTCGCCGCGGCCTTCTGCTCGGCCGCCTTCTTCGCGGCGGCGGCCTGGGCGGCCGCCTTCTTCTTCGCCGCGGCCGCGGAGTCCGCCGCGGCCTTGTGCTTGGCCTCGATGGTCTGCGCCTTCAGCGCGGCGCCGCTCGTACCGGCGACACCGGCCTCGACGCCCTTGATCTGCTGACCGCTGTAGGCGACCGGCGCCGCGGGGGCGGCGGCGTCGGTGGTGGTGTGGGAGCCGCTCGGCGCCAGGGAGAACGCGAGGGCGGCGGCACCGAGGGTGGCCACACCGGCGACCGAAAGCTTGTGGAGCTTGGTCAGCTTCGGACTATGACCACGGGCGGCAATGTTCTTGGGCATGACTGATAGACCTCTTCGAATAGCGCGGAGGTCGCTCTTCGTCCCGGTCGGGACTGTGTTTCCGGAACAAACGCCCCGGGGGAGAACCCGAGGCGCTGAGCGACATGAGCAATTCTTAGCGGCCGCAAAATGCCCTGGCAAAGATGTGACCTACGAAGTCGGATAGTGGACACGTATGGGGCAAATCGGGGCAGACTGACACGTCTTCCCAGTTCATCTTGTCCCTTTTATCTCCTATGTTCCTTCGTACGTGACCTGGACCCTATGCGAGGGCTCACAGGGGACCTTGATCATTCTGACGTGGAGTTGCGTGAGCAATGCTCAGAGTGAGGGCTTTTCCGGGGGGAGGATGAGGTGCACGTCCCCGAACTCGTGCCAGAGGTAGCGCCTGCGCAGCGCCTCGGCGTAGCCCCGGTCCACCGCCGCGTCCCCCGCGATCGCCTCCAGCATCAGCAGATGCGAGGCCTCCGGTTCGTGCAGTCCGGTCAGCAGCCCGTCGACGGCCCGCACGCCCCGCTCCGGAGTCACCACGAGACCGGTCCACCCCTTCGCCGCCCGGACCAGCCCGTCCTCCGAGACCGCGGACTCCACGGCCCGCACCGCCGTCGTACCGACCGCGACGATCCGGCCCCCGCCCGCCCGCGCGGCGTTGATCAGCCGGGCCGACACCGCCGGAACCTCGAACCGTTCCGGATACGGCGGCTCGTGCGCCTCCGCCGAGGCGACCCCCGTGTGCAGGGTGACCGGCGCGAACTGCACCCCCCGGCTCACCAGCTCCGCCACCAGACGCGAGGTGAAGGGGCGTGCCGCGCTCGGCATCTCCGCGCTCCCCGACCCGTCGTCCGACGGCAGCGCGAACACCGTCTGGTACACGGACAGCGGCTGGTCCCGCTCGGTGTAGGAGTAGCGGATGGGCCGCCCGTACCGCCGCAGCAGAGCCGGCACGTCCGTGTCCGGCACCCGCCCCCACCACAGCCGCGCCCCCCGCTCGCTCAGCGGTTCCTCCAGGACGAGGCGCACGTCCCCGGGCAGGCGCACCACTGTTCCCGCGGGCCCGCCCGCACGCGCGCGCGTGGTTCCCCTTCCGTCGGGATCCCGCAGCTCGACCGCCCACCGTCCGTCGTCGCCGCGCGTGGAGAAGTGCACCACCACGCGCGCGTGCCCGATCCGCCCGTCCACGGCCGCCGCCAGCGTGGCCGAGGTGTTGACGATCAGCAGGTCCCCGGCCCTCAGCAGCCGGGGCAGTTCCACGAACGCGTGGTGCGACACCTCGGTACCGCGCGACACCAGCAGCCGTACGGAATCCCGGTCACGCCCGGCACCGCGCTGCTCCGCGGGCACCCGCGCCGACAACTCCTCCGGAACGCCTCCCCGCTTCCGGCCGCGCCCCGCCCGAGTGGCCCCCATCGCCGTCGTCACCGCTCCTCCAGCAGGTCCGAAGCCGTGTAGCGCCCACTGGCCGGCCGTTCGTCGAGCAGACGCAGGAAGGCCGGAACCACACGGTCCGGCGCCGGCCGCGGATCGTCGTCGTCCGGTACCGCCGCCGCGTAGAGGTCCGTCCCCATGTCCCCCGGATCCACCGCCCACACCCGCAGACCGGGTTCCTCCTCGCCGAGCACCGCCGAGAGGCGGTCCAGCGCCGCCTTCGAGGCCCCGTAGCCGCCCCACGTCCCGTACGCCTGCACCGCGGCGTCCGAGCTGACGACGACGACGGCGCCCGCCCCGGCCCCCCGCAGCAGCGGCAGCGCCTCCTGGACCAGGCCCAGCGCGGCGACCACGTTGACCTCCAGGGCCCGCCGCAGCCCCTCCAGACCCAGCTCCTCCAGCCGTACCAGCGGCTCCGCGCCCAGCGCGCTCGCGTTGTTCACCAGCAGGTCGACCCCGCCCAGCTTCCGGGCCGCCGCCACCAGCTCGGCACGGTGACCGGCGTCCGTCACGTCCCCGGGCAGGGCCTCCACCCGCGTCCCGTACGCGGACAGCGCCTCCGCGGTCTCCTCCAGCACCCCGGCCGTCCTGGCGTCGAGCACCAGATCCCAGCCACGCTCCGCCAGCGCCGCGCCGAGCGCCCTCCCCAGTCCCTTCGAAGCCCCTGTGACGATCGCTACCGGCATGACATCCGTCCCCTCGCTCCGGCCGCCTTCCCGGCGGATGCCCTCACGGTAGGAACGGGGCCCGCGCGAGCGCCTCGTACGAGGGCCGCAACGATCAGGGGCCCTTCGTCCTAGGTCCAAGGGACCGGCGGGCGAGGCCACCGGCCCGATACGCGCTGTCACACCCCGCAGGTAGTTTGGGGCCCATGAGTCACGGACCCCGGTCGGGCCTGTCCGCGGTGAGTTCCGCGCTGCTGGCCATGAGCAGGCACCTCGAAGTGCGCGACGTCCTCAAGACGATCGTCGCTTCGGCCCGCGAGCTGATCGACGCGCAGTACGCGGCCCTGGGCGTACCCGACGACCACGGCGGCTTCGCCCAGTTCGTCGTCGACGGGGTCAGCGACGCACAGTGGAAGGCCATCGGACCGCTCCCGCGCCAGCACGGCATCCTCGCCGCGATGCTGCGCGAGGCCCGCCCCGAGCGCCTGGCCGACGTGCGCCAGGACCCCCGCTTCGAGGGCTGGCCCGCGGCCCACCCCGACATGTCCGACTTCCTGGGCCTGCCCATCCGCGACGGCGACGAGATCATCGGCGCGCTCTTCCTCGCGAACAAGGTGCGCCCCGAGGGGGCACCACCGTGTCCCGACGGCCGCTGCGGATTCACCGAGGACGACGAGGAACTCCTCACCATCCTCGCCCAGCACGCGGCGATCGCCCTGACCAACGCCCGGCTCTACGAGCGCAGCCGCGAGCTCACCATCGCCGAGGAGCGCTCCCGGCTCGCGCACGAACTGCACGACGCCGTCAGCCAGAAGCTGTTCTCCCTGCGCCTGACCGCGCAGGCCGCCGCCACCCTCGTCGACCGTGACCCCTCCCGCGCCAAGGGCGAACTCCAGCACGTGGCCGCGCTCGCCGCGGAGGCCACCGAGGAACTGCGCGCGGCCGTCGTCGAGCTGCGCCCCGCCGCCCTCGACGAGGACGGTCTCGTCGCCACCCTGCGCACCCAGGTCCAGGTCCTCGACCGCGCCCACTCCGCCCGCGTGACCTTCTCCAGCCACGGTGTACGGGCACTGCCCGCCTCCCAGGAGGAAGCCGTGCTCAGGGTCTCCCAGGAGGCCCTGCACAACGCGCTGCGGCACTCCGGCGCCACCCGCGTCGACGTCACCCTGGACCGGCGCGGACCCGGCGCCGTCCTGCACGTCCGCGACGACGGCAGCGGTTTCGACCCCGCCGCGACCCGCAGCGCCGGCCGCCATCTCGGCCTGGTGTCGATGCGGGACCGGACGAGCGGGGTCGGCGGCACACTCACCGTGGAATCGGCGCCCGGGAAGGGCACCGTGATCGAGATGGAGGTCCCTGGTGGCTGACGCAATCAAGGTGCTGCTCGTCGACGACCACCAGGTCGTCCGCCGGGGACTGCGCACCTTCCTCGAGGTGCAGGACGACATCGAGGTCATCGGCGAGGCGTCCGACGGAGCCGAAGGCGTCGACCGCGCCGAGGAACTGAAACCGGACATCGTCCTCATGGACGTCAAGATGCCGGGGATGGACGGCATCGACGCGCTGCGCAAACTCCGCGAACTCGCCAACCCCGCGCGGGTGCTGATCGTCACCAGCTTCACCGAGCAGCGCACGGTGGTGCCGGCCCTGCGCGCGGGCGCCGCCGGATACGTCTACAAGGACGTCGACCCCGACGCACTGGCCGGAGCCATCCGCTCGGTCCACGCGGGACACGTCGTCCTGCAACCCGAGGTCGCGAGCGTCCTGCTGTCCCAGGAAGAGGTCAACTCGAACCAGGGGAGAGGCGTTTCGCTCACGGAGCGGGAGCGGGAGGTGCTCGGCCTGATCGCGGACGGCCGCTCCAACCGGGAGATCGCCCGCGCTCTCGTCCTCTCCGAGAAGACGGTGAAGACCCATGTATCGAACATCCTGATGAAACTCGACCTCGCCGACCGCACCCAGGCCGCGCTCTGGGCCGTACGCCACGGAATCGCGGACTGAACCGGACCGTCCCCGACCCAGCCGTTTCTCCGCCCCTACCCTTCCCGCACCCGGACCTCCGCCCCTCAAACGCTGAAGGGGCTGGGTCTTCACGCCCGCGAGGCACCGCATCCGAGGCACCGCACCCGAGCCACCGCACCCGAGCCACCGACCACCCGCGGCCGGGATCCGGCGGGAGGGGCCGTGCCGGTACATCAGATGCCCGCAGGCCGGACGGATCAGAACCGACCCACACCTCTCGACCCCGCTGGGATCCGTCCGGATGCGGGCGGATGTCCCGGCGCGGCCCCGACCCTCCACCGGACCGACACCGCGAACGCGCCCCCCGCGCGCCGCGCAACCTCAGCGCGCCCCACGCTCCCGTTCCTCCACGAAGGCGTTGTACGCGGCCACCTGCGCCCGCCGGGCCGTCCGCTCCACCGGCCGCAGGGCCTCGGCCCGGGCGGCCATCTCCGACGCGCTCACCGCGCCGCCGTGCCCGCTCTCGTACGCCACGGAAATCAGCATTCCCACCCGCTGAGCCAGCTCCAGCACGCGCACCGCCCGCGGCGGGTACCCCGGGGCCAGCACCTCCCGCCCCCGCTCGGCCCGCGCCCGGTACGCGTCGATCGCCGCCGCCGCGACCGGCCCCGACCCGGCCACGTCCAGCCGTGACAGCACCTCCGTCGCCTCACGGAGCGCCTCCGCCAGCTCCCGCTCGGCCTCCCCGAGCGAGGGCACGTCGGCGGGCGGCGCCTCCCGTACGGCGAGGCAGTGCCAGACGACCTCGACATGTACGTCACCGGCGGGCCCGGCCTCGTACACCTCGGGCACGAGCCCCAGCGCCGCGCCGTGGCAGACCACGGCCTCCTCGGCGTCGAGGGCCCGCGCGTTGAACGCGGGCGGCCCGCTGAGTCCGAGCGGATGCCCCGGCGCGGGCAGCGCGACCCGCAGTCCGGTCACCCCGAGCGTGCGCAGCCGGCCGAGGCCGAGCGTGAGCCCGACGGGCCCCGACTCGCCGGGCAGCCCCTCGATCCGGTGCACCGCGTCGTCCCCGACGATGGCGAGCACGGCGTCATCCGGAGAGACAAGTCCGGCCAATAGGGCATTTCCCCATGCGGCGAGTTGTCCTGAGCGTGGTTCCGAGAGCATGCTCCCACCCTAAGGACCGGCCGATGGGTCGGTGCGGCCGACCGGTGGCGTAGGTTTTCCCTGGGGGCTTCGTCCACAGACGTAAGCGACGACCAAGACTGCAATGGGAGACAACGCGCTCATGAGCGATGTACTGGAACTGGTGGACGTATCCGTGGTCCGCGAGGGCCGGGCTCTGGTGGACCAGGTCTCCTGGTCGGTCAAGGAGGGGGAGCGCTGGGTCATCCTCGGCCCCAACGGCGCCGGGAAGACGACCCTCCTGAACGTCGCTTCCAGCTACCTCTTCCCCAGCACGGGCACCACCACGATCCTCGGTGAGACCCTCGGCCAGGTCGACGTCTTCGAGCTGCGCCCGCGCATCGGCATCGCCGGTATCGCGATGGCCGAGAAGCTCCCCAAGAGCCAGACCGTCCTGCAGACGGTCCTCACCGCCGCGTACGGCATGACCGCCGGGTGGCACGAGGACTACGAGGACATCGACGAGCAGCGCGCCCGCGCCTTCCTCGACCGCCTCGGCATGAGCGACTACCTGGAGCGCAGGTTCGGGACCCTCTCCGAGGGCGAGCGCAAGCGCACCCTGATCGCCCGCGCCCTGATGACCGACCCCGAGCTGCTGCTCCTCGACGAGCCCGCGGCCGGCCTCGACCTCGGCGGCCGCGAGGACCTCGTGCGCCGCCTCGGCCGGCTCGCCCGCGACCCGATCGCCCCCTCCATGATCATGGTCACGCACCACGTCGAGGAGATCGCCCCCGGCTTCACCCACGTCCTGATGATCCGTCAGGGCAAGGTGCTCGCCGCCGGTCCGCTGGAACTCGAACTCACCTCGCGCAACCTCTCCCTCTGCTTCGGCCTCCCCCTCGTCGTCGAGCAGGTCGGCGACCGCTGGACCGCGCAGGGCCTGCCGATGGGCTGAACCGCCCCGCCCGCGCACCCGCGCACCCCTCGGCCGACGCGACCGACGTGATCGTGCGCTCTGTCCGCCGGGGGGCCGCGGTCCTACCATGACCGTGTGGACGACATCAACGCATGGGTGTGGTGGCTGGTCGGGGCGGCCGGGCTCGGCATTCCGCTCGTGGTGACCGCGATGCCGGAGTTCGGCATGCTCTCCGTGGGTGCCGTCGCAGCGGCGGTCGCCGCGGGCCTCGGCGGTGGTGTCGTCCTACAGGTGCTCGTCTTCGTGATCGTGTCGGTCGCGCTCATCGCCGTCGTACGTCCCGTCGCGGCCCGGCATCGCACCCAGCTCCCCGAACTCGCCACCGGGATCGAGGCGTTGAAGGGCAAGCAGGCCATCGTCCTGGAACGCGTGGACGGTTCGGGGGCCGGCCGCGTCAAGCTCGGCGGAGAGATCTGGTCCGCGCGCTCCCTCGACGGAACACAGGCCTACGAGGTGGGCCAGGAAGTGGATGTCGTGGACATCGACGGAGCCACGGCGATCGTGATGTGACCTCGTACGACGCAAGTGAA
Organism: Streptomyces populi; assembly: GCF_002911015.1. Lineage (GTDB taxonomy): Bacteria > Actinomycetota > Actinomycetes > Streptomycetales > Streptomycetaceae > Streptomyces > Streptomyces populi. The sequence continues at coordinate 4,890 of NZ_KZ627001.1, read as the reverse complement.
CCGAACGCCCCACGTGGCAGACGACGTTCTGTCAGACTCGACCAGCAAGATCTTCAACACCCATAAGATCTTTCGCAATTGCCGAGTGGAGAAGGGTACGGGGAGCATCGATGGAACCGATCATCATCGTCCTGATCATTCTGGTGGTGCTGGTCTTCATCGCCCTGATCAAGACCATCCAGGTCATCCCGCAGGCCAGCGCGGCCATCGTCGAGCGGTTCGGCCGCTACACGCGGACGCTGAACGCCGGCCTCAACATCGTCGTCCCGTTCATAGACTCGATCCGCAACCGCATCGACCTGCGTGAGCAGGTCGTGCCGTTCCCGCCGCAGCCGGTGATCACCCAGGACAACCTGGTCGTCAACATCGACACCGTCATCTACTACCAGGTCACCGACGCACGAGCCGCGACGTACGAGGTCGCCAGCTACATCCAGGCGATCGAGCAGCTCACCGTCACCACGCTCCGCAACATCATCGGCGGCATGGACCTGGAGCGGACCCTGACCTCCCGCGAGGAGATCAACGCGGCCCTGCGCGGAGTCCTCGACGAGGCCACCGGCAAGTGGGGCATCCGCGTCAACCGCGTCGAGCTGAAGGCGATCGAGCCGCCCACCTCCATCCAGGACTCGATGGAGAAGCAGATGCGCGCCGACCGTGACAAGCGAGCCGCGATCCTCACCGCGGAAGGCATCCGCCAGTCCCAGATCCTCACCGCCGAGGGTGAGAAGCAGTCAGCGATCCTGCGCGCCGAGGGTGAGGCCAAGGCCGCGGCCCTGCGCGCCGAGGGCGAGGCCCAGGCCGTCCGTACGGTCTTCGAGGCCATCCACGCCGGGGACCCGGACCAGAAGCTCCTCTCCTACCAGTACCTCCAGATGCTCCCGAAGATCGCCGAGGGCGACGCCAACAAGCTCTGGATCGTGCCCAGCGAGATCGGCGACGCCCTCAAGGGCCTCAGCGGCGCCATGGGCAACTTCGGCGGACTGGGCGGAGGTTCGGGCGGCGGAGCCCCCGCGGCAGCCTCCGGAGGCGGCTCCGAGCGCCGCGAGAAGCCGTCCATCACGGACTGACGCGGACGACGCCACGACGATGACGGCATGACGATGGGGCCCACCTCCCGCGGGAGGTGGGCCCCATCGTCATGCCGTACGGGCTACGCGGCCGACTGGGCCAGCCACTCCGGCAGCGCGTCGTAGTCGTCCTGACCGAGCGCCAGCAGCATGGCGTCCGCGGGCGTCGGCTCGAACGGCTGCCGCAGCAAGGGCATCTGGGCCTGCTCCGGCGTACGGTCGGCCTTGCGGTGATTGTCCTCGGCGCAGGAGGCCACGGTGTTCAGCCACGAGTCCTGACCGCCCTGGGCCCGCGGTACGACGTGGTCCACGGTCGTGGCCCGGCGCCCGCAGTAGGCGCACCGGTGCCGGTCGCGTACCAGCACACCCCGCCTCGACCACGGGGCTTGTCTTCGGAACGGCACCCGGACGTACCGGCAGAGCCTGATCACCCGGGGCACGGGTATGTCCAGCGCGGCACCGCGCATGCGCAGTTCGGGATGGGCCTGCTCGACGACGGCCTTGTCCTGAAGCACCAGAACGACGGCTCGGTTCAACGTCACTGTCGACAGCGGCTCGAAGCTCGCGTTCAGTACCAGCGTGTCCCGCATCCAGCCCACCTCCATTGCGCACCGGCCCCCCCGACGGCGGGCTGGGATCAACTCTGGCCGGGCACGCCGAGATGGACAACGCAATAAAAGTGCCCGCCCCTGATCACTTCCAAGACCAGGGACGGGCAAACGTTCGGTGAACGTCAGTTTGTGGCGGGGGCGGCGTACTCACCGATCAACTGGGCGCGCGCCAGCGTGTGGAACCGCAGGTTGAAGCCCACGACGGCGGGGGACACCTCCGCGTCGGGACCGAGCTTCTCCTGGTCCACGGCGTACACCGTGAAGACGTACCGGTGCGCGGGATCCCCGGCCGGCGGCGCGGCGCCACCGAAGTCCCGGGACCCGTAGTCGTTGCGCACCTGGACGGCGCCGTCGGGAAGACCCTCGAACTTGCCGCTGCCCGCGCCCGTGGGCAGCTCCGTCACCGAGACCGGGATGTCGAACAGCACCCAGTGCCAGAACCCGCTCCCCGTCGGGGCGTCAGGATCGAAGCACGTCACGGCGAAGCTCTTGGTCTCCGGCGGAAAGCCCTCCCAGCTCAGCTGCGGAGAGGTGTTCCCCGCCGCGTAGACCTGCGCGTCCTTCAGCACCGCACCCGGCTCGACATCCTCGCTGACGAGGGTGAACGCCGGCACCGGCGGATGGAAGTCGTGCGGAAGCGGCGGCCTCTTGAGCTCGGTCACGTCAATACCTCCTGAACGGCGGAATCCGTGCTCCGAGCCTAGAACCAGCTGCGCTTGCTGCCGACCTCCGACAGCCAGTGGTTCAGGTATCCGGCCCAGTCGGTGCCGTGGAAGTCGTTCAGACCCACCTCGAAGGAACGGTAGGAGTCACTGCCCTCGCTGAAGAGGCCCGGCTTCTTGTCCATCTCCAGGACGACGTCCATCGCACGGTCGTCCGCGACGAAGCTCAGCTCCACCTGGTTCAGCCCGCGGTACTGCGACGGCGGGTAGAACTCGATCTCCTGGTAGAACGGCAGCCGCTGACGCGTGTTGCGGATGTGGCCCTTCTCCATGTCCGCGTTCTTGAAGCGGAAGCCGAGCTGGATGAAGGCGTCGAGAATCGCCTTCTGCGCCGGCATCGGGTGCACGTTGATCGGGTCGAGGTCACCCGAGTCGATGGCGCGGGCGATCTCCAGCTCGGTGGTCACACCGATGTTCATCCCGCGCAGGGCCTGCCCGTCGATCATGGTGATCGGCGTCTCCCACGGGATCTCCAGCCCGAACGGGACCGTGTGCACGGCGCCGGCCTGGAGCTGGAAGGCCCCGCCGAGGCGCAGCTTCGTGAACTCGATGTCCTGCTTGTACTCCTGGTCGTCGTGGCCCTCGACCTCGACCTTGGCCTGTAGGCCGACGGACAGGCCCTCGATCGACTGGTCGACCGAACCCCCCTGGATCCGCACCTCACCCTGGACGACGCCGCCCGGAACGGTGTTGGCCTCGGTCAGCACCGTCTCGACCGAAGCCCCACCGGCCCCCAGGCTCGCGAGCAGCCGCTTGAACCCCATGTCGTCACTTCCTCCCCAGGCAATGCCTGTTCGTTCTCCGTCTGTCCGGATCCCTTGATCCCTACAAACGCGATCCGGCCCCGGCCGGTTCCGCGCCCCCACCCTTACAAGGGAGAGGGCGCCTGACCACCCCGCGGGCGGATATCCGTCCGGACCGTCCCGAACAGCCCCGGACCGTACCCCGCCGGTGAGGCCGGAGGGACCGGACTCGTACGCCGTGATCGCGGCCCCTGACCGTACGCCCCTGACGCGGGACCTCTTCGGCCACCCCGTCCCGGACGCCGCCCCGACCTGCCGGGACGCGTCCGGCCGGGCCTGCCTGGCCCTGCGCACGCCCACTTCGCCCATGACGCGTCGAGTGGGTCAGCATGAACCTCATGGATCTCGCTCGTCCCGCGGAAGAAGTCGCCCCCAGGCTGCTCGGCGCCGTCCTCACCCACGAGACCTCCGAGGGAACCGTGAGCATCGCCATCACGGAGACCGAGGCGTACTCCGGTGCGGCCGACCCCGCCTCCCACGCCTACCGGGGCATGACACCCCGCAACGCCGTCATGTTCGGACCGGCGGGACACCTGTACGTATACCGGTCCCACGGTCTCCACTGGTGCGCCAACGTCGTCACCGGGACGGACGGCGCCGCTTCAGCCGTCCTCGTCCGGGCGGGCAGGGTCATCGAAGGGGAGGACCTGGCACGCAGGCGTCGAGGGGGCATGGCCGAGAGTTCACGTCTCGCGCGAGGACCGGGGAACTTCTGCCAAGCGCTCGGGGTCACGGCAGAGCACAACGGCTCGGATCTCCTGACGGGCGCCTCGGTCACGCTGTCGGAGGGGGAGCCGGTGCCCGCCTCGCTCATCCGGATCGGTCCCCGGGTAGGCGTGAGCAAAGCCCACGACTGGCAGCACCGCTTCTACCTCGCCGGCGATCCGACGGTCTCGGCGTACCGGCTGAGCCCGAGAGCCAAGCCTTCCCACGGAGCCTGAGCCGCCGTGCCCCGTGTCCTGGCCGACGAGGTCACCGAGGGCGTGGGCCTCGCCCGCAAACGTCGACTCTCGGCCCGATACGACAAGGAACTGGCCAAAGGGCCGGCGCGCCTCGCGACGGCACCAGGGGCGGACCGATCACCGGACGGGGCGGACTCCCGCGGTCCCGAAGGATCACCCTTGACACTGCTCAGGGGGACACACGTACCCTCCGACCAGGTACGCGACGGTCCGCGCACCAGGGTCTCCGGTGACGGAGGATCCCCCTCGGCGTTTCTGGACCGCCGACCACCCGACGGTGAGTCCGTACAGGGCCCATGTGCCCCGCCGCCGTTCAACTTGACGCGCCCCTTGGCGATCCGTAATGTAGCCCGAGCCGCTTGAACCGGTTACGGCGTTCAGCCAGCAGCCGAGAGCGGCCAAACCACTACCTACGACTTCCCCTCGACGGGGGTTTATTCGGCGTGCCCGCATGCCCGAATTCGAACCCGCAGAACTCGATTATGAGTCACCGAGGGAATCGGCTAACGTAGTGAATGTCGAAAGGCCACGAAACGCGAAAGCGTCGAAAGGCCGGAAGGCGAACCCCTCCGACGGGGAGGCGGACCTGAAAAGGTCTGCTACAGTCGGACTCGCCGGAAAGGGAAACGCGGAAGCGGGAACCTGGAAAGCACCGAGGAAATCGGATACGGAAACGGTCTGATAGAGTCGGAAACGCAAGACCGAAGGGAAGCGCCCGGAGG
>NZ_KZ627000.1 GCF_002911015.1 Streptomyces populi | reverse complement strand
TCTCGCCACAGTCGCCGCGCATCGCGACTGGTGGCGCGACGCGGTGATCTACCAGGTCTATCCGCGCAGCTTCGCCGACAGCAACGGCGACGGCATGGGCGACCTGGAGGGCGTACGCTCCCGACTCCCGTACCTGCGCGACCTCGGCGTGGACGCCGTGTGGCTCAGCCCCTTCTACGCCTCGCCGCAGGCCGACGCCGGCTACGACGTGGCGGACTACCGGGCCGTCGACCCCATGTTCGGCAACCTGCTGGACGCCGACGCCCTGATCCGCGACGCCCACGGTCTCGGGCTGCGGATCATCGTCGACCTCGTGCCCAACCACTCCTCCGACCAGCACGAGTGGTTCAAGCGCGCGCTGCGCGAGGGCCCCGGCTCCTCGCTGCGCGACCGCTACCACTTCCGTCCCGGCAAGGGCGAGAACGGCGAGCTGCCCCCCAACGACTGGGAGTCCATCTTCGGCGGCCCGGCCTGGACCCGGGTCACCGAGCCCGACGGCACCGCCGGCGAGTGGTACCTGCACCTCTTCGCGCCCGAGCAGCCCGACTTCAACTGGGAGCACCCGGCCGTCGGCGACGAGTTCCGCTCGATCCTGCGGTTCTGGCTGGACATGGGCGTCGACGGGTTCCGCATCGACGTCGCGCACGGCATGGTCAAGGCGGAGGGCCTGCCGGACCTCGGCGACCGCGACCAGCTCAAACTGCTGGGCAACGATGTCATGCCGTTCTTCGACCAGGACGGCGTGCACGAGATCTACCGGCAGTGGCGCACGATCCTCGACGAGTACTCCGGCGAGCGCATCTTCGTCGCCGAGGCGTGGACGCCCACCGTCGAGCGCACCGCGAACTACGTGCGTCCCGACGAGCTGCACCAGGCCTTCAACTTCCAGTACCTGGGCTCCCACTGGGACGCGGAGGAGCTGCGCGCGGTGATCGACCGCACGCTCGACGCGATGCGCCCGGTCGGCGCCCCCTCCACCTGGGTGCTGTCCAACCACGACGTGACCCGGCACGCCACCCGGTTCGCCAACGAGGCCGGCCTCGGCACCCAGATCCGCACCGCGGGCGACCGGGAGCTCGGTCTGCGTCGCGCCCGCGCGGCGAGCCTGCTGATGCTGGCCCTGCCCGGCTCCGCCTACGTGTACCAGGGCGAGGAGCTCGGCCTGCCCGACGTCGTCGACCTGCCGGACGAGGTGCGCCAGGACCCGGCCTACTTCCGGGGTGCCGGACAGGACGGCTTCCGCGACGGCTGCCGGGTGCCGATCCCGTGGACCCGCGCCGGCTCGTCCTACGGCTTCGGCGACGGGGGCAGCTGGCTGCCGCAGCCGGCCGAGTGGGCCGAGCTGAGCGTCGAGGCGCAGACCGGTGTGGCCGGTTCCACCCTGGAGCTGTACCGCGACGCGCTGGCCGTCCGGCGCGAGCGCGCCGACCTCGGCGCGGGCGACTCCGTCACCTGGCTGACCGCTCCGGAGGGCGTCCTCGCCTTCCGCCGCGGCGACTTCGTGTGCACCGCGAACACCGGCTCCAAGGCCGTGACCGTCCCCGCGTACGGCCGGGTGCTCGTCGCCAGCGGCGAGGTGACCGTGTCGCAGGACGGCCAGGCGAAGCTGCCCGCCGACACCACCGTGTGGTGGGCCGTCTGACCCACGCGTGACCTGACCCGCGCGTGAGACGACCCGCGCGGAAGCGGTCCTCCGGTCCTGACCACCGGAGCTCCGCTTCCGCGCGGGCCTTTTTTGTTCCCTGAGCCCCTATTTCCAGGTGTCGCTCACGGAGTACCCGGTGCCCGAGCCGGTCGTGTACGAGCGGTTGTCACCGGATTCCCAGGTCACCGCGCCCGACGCGTCCTTCTTGATGTACTTGTACGCGATCGTGCTGTTCGCCAGTACTGAGACGTCCGTCTGCCCGACCGAGTAGTCGGCCTGCTTCAACGACTCGGCGGACAGGGTGCTCGGTCCTTCGGGGCCGGGATGAATGTCCGCTCCCGCGGAGCGGGTCGAGGGAAGCCGAATTGGCGGCAGGGTGGTTCGGCGTCTCGGGAGAGACGGTGATGAGGCGGACCTCGAGCAGGTGTGGCAACTCGGAGTCGACGGTGGCCGACTGGCTGGTGGCCGGATTGTTCACTCGCGCGGGTGGTGTCGGTCGATGATGTGGGCGGCTGGGGAACGTGTTGGCTAGGTTCGCGGTCATGGCACGGTTTCGGATGTACCCGACGGGCGAGCAGGCGGGCGTGATGCTCGGCCACTGCGCGCACGCCCGGTACGTGTGGAACCTGGCCGTCGAGCAGCACGCGCACTGGTACCGGGGCCGTGGGACGGCGCCCGGTTTTGCCGAGCAGTGCCGCCAGCTCACCGAGGCCCGGCGCGACAACGCATGGCTGCGTGCGGGCAACGCGGACGTTCAGCAGCAGGCCCTGAAGGACTTCGCCCAGGCCAAGAACGCCCGCTTCGCCTCCGGGTTCGGGGAGCCGACCTGGCGCCGGAAGCACGTGCACGAGGGCTTCCGCGTCATCGGCACCGACCGCGTCCCGGAGTTCGAGGCGGACGGCTCACCGAAGCTGAACGCGAAGACCGGAAAGCAGGTCATGGGCCGGTCCGTGGTGGTGCAGAAACTCAACCGCAGGTGGGCGCGGGTGAAGGTGCCCGGCTGCGGCTGGGTCCGCTTCCGGCTCAGCCGCAACGGCAAGGGCTCCCAACTGCCGAAGGCGAAGACGTTCCGTGTCACCTTCCGCAACGGCCGGTGGCACATCGCCTTCGCGGTCGTCCCTGTGCCGGTCGAGGGGCCCGGCACGGGCGAGGTCATCGGCATCGACCGGGGCGTGAAAATCACCGCCGCCCTCTCCGACGGGCGGAACCTGAACTGCCCGCAGCTGACCGTCAGGGAACGTGCCCGGATCCGCAAGCACCAGCGCCGGGCCGCCCGCGCACCCAAGGGCAGCGAGCGCAAGAGCACCGAGTACGCGAGGGCGGCCAGGCTCAGGGCCCGTGAGGCGGACCGGCGCAGGGACTGGTGCGAGAAGACCAGCACGATGCTCGCCCGCGGCTACGACCTGGTGCGGTTCGAGAAACTGAGCATCAAGAACATGACCCGCTCGGCCAGGGGCACCGTGGCAGAGCCCGGCAGGAAGGTCGCGCAGAAGGCCGGGCTGAACCGGGTGATCCTGGCCCAGGGCTGGGGCCTGCTCCGGCAGCGCACCGGGCACAAGGCCCCCGGACGGGTCGAGGACGTCCCTGCCCCCTACACCAGTCTGCGTTGCAGTGTTTGCGGTTGGATCGACAAGAACTCGCGCAAGAGCCAAGCCGAGTTCGTCTGCTCCTCCTGCGGCTTCACCTGCAACGCCGACACCAACGCAGCGAACAATGTCGCGGCAGGACAGGGCGGGATCCCCCGCCCCCGGCGAACAGCCGGTGCCGGAGGGGTGACAACGGCCACCGGCCGCTCGAACACCCGTGAACCCCAACCCGGCCGGGTTGGAATCCCCCTCTTTTCAAGTAGCAAGTAGGGGGAGGATGTCAATCCCACAGGTTGGCGATCACATCACCGTTGGGGACGCCGGTGTCCGTGACCGCCGCGGCCTGCCGGGCGGGCAGTGCGGCCAGTCCGCCGAGCGCCAGGGCGGCGGTCGCCAGCAGGCGGAGGATCCTTCTTCGTCGTAAAGCCATCGGGGATGCGGCTCCTCTCCGGACGGGTCGGCGCGGCCGCGGGGGTGCGGAGCTGACCCATGTGGAGCGTGGGACCGCCCAAGAGGGCGCGTCAATAAGGAAGTTGAAAGTTCTTACGACATCTTGCTGAAACATGATTGCAAGCGGTACGTTCCGATCCCCCCACCCGCACGACGTAGTGCAGGAGTACACACATGGCACGTAAGAAGCTTGCGGCCTCGTTCGCCCTCGTGGCGGGCCTGGCGGTCACGGTGGCCGTTCCCCCCGGTACGGCGGCGGCCTCGCCGCCCGGCACCAAGGACGTCACCGCCGTCATGTTCGAGTGGAAATTCGACTCGGTCGCCAAGGAATGCACCAACACGCTGGGCCCCGCCGGTTACGGCTACGTCCAGGTGTCCCCGCCCGCCGAGCACATACAGGGCTCGCAGTGGTGGACCTCGTACCAGCCCGTGAGTTACAAGATCGCCGGCCGGCTCGGCGACGCCACCGCCTTCAAGAACATGATCAGCACCTGCCACGCGGCCGGTGTGAAGGTCGTGGCGGACACGGTCATCAACCACATGGCCGCCGGTTCCGGCACCGGCACGGGAGGATCTTCGTACACGAAGTACAACTACCCGGGGCTCTACTCGTCCGCCGACATGGACAACTGCACCTCGACAATCAGCGACTACACCAACCGCGCCAACGTCCAGAACTGTGAACTCGTCGGCCTCGCCGACCTGGACACCGGCGAGGACTACGTCCGGTCGGCCATCGCCGGCTACATGAACACCCTGCTCGGCTACGGCGTCGACGGCTTCCGGATCGACGCGGCCAAACACATGCCAGCCGCCGACCTCGCCAACATCAAGTCCCGGCTGAGCAACCCGTCCGTCTACTGGAAGCAGGAGGCCATCTACGGCGCCGGCGAGGCCGTCCAGCCCACCGAGTACACCGGCAACGGCGACGTCCAGGAGTTCCGCTACGCCTACGACCTCAAGCGGGTCTTCAACAACGAGAACCTCGCCTACCTGAAGAACTACGGCGAGGGCTGGGGCTACATGAGCAACTCGGTCGCGGCCGTCTTCGTCGACAACCACGACACCGAGCGCAACGGCTCGACGCTCAACTACAAGGACGGGGCGAACTACACCCTCGCCAACGTCTTCATGCTCGCGTACCCCTACGGCGCCCCCGACATCAATTCCGGCTACGAGTGGTCGAACGCGGACGCCGGACCGCCCAACGGCGGTACTGTCAACGCCTGCTGGCAGGACGGCTGGAAGTGTCAGCACGCCTGGCCGGAGATCAAGTCGATGGTCGCCTTCCGCAACGCCACCCGGGGGCAAGCGCTTTCCAACTGGTGGGACAACGGTAACGACGCCATCGCCTTCGGCCGGGGCAGCAAGGGCTTCGTGGCCATCAACCACGAGTCCTCGTCGCTGAGCCGGACGTACAGCACCTCCCTCGCCGCGGGAACGTACTGCAACGTCCAGAACAACACGAGCATCACGGTGAACAGCTCGGGCCAGTTCACGGCGACGCTGGGCGCCAACACGGCACTCGCGATCTACGCGGGCAAGTCCAGCTGCTGAAAACCCTTTCCGCACGTTGCAAGACTCTTGCTGTAAACCTTGCGTGAGCGATACGGTCACGCGGGCGTTCGGCATCGTGGCCGAAACGCTGCGCGGGGTCGGACCCGAGTACGCCGTAATCGCTAGGAGTTCACGACTGTGGACCTGATACCGAGAGGGCCGGCGAGCCGCTCCAGCCGCCCCAGGCTGCGTGCAGCCGTCCTCGCCGCCGCACTGGCCGTATCGCTTGCGCAACCCCTTGTGGCGCGGGCCCAGACCCCGCCCGCACCGCCGTCGGACGCGAAGCTCGCCGCCGAGCCGTCCCGGCACGACTCCACCCGTGACCAGTTCTACTTCGTCATGCCGGATCGTTTCGCCAATGGCGACACGTCCAACGACAAGGGCGGACTGACCGGCTCCCGGCTGTCGACGGGCTACGACCCCACCGACAAGGGCTTCTACCAGGGCGGTGACCTCAAGGGCCTGACGAAGCGGCTCGACTACATCAAGGGCCTCGGCACCACCGCCATCTGGATGGCGCCGATCTTCAAGAACCAGCCCGTCCAGGGCACCGGCAAGGACGCCTCGGCCGCCTACCACGGCTACTGGATCACCGACTTCACCAAGGTCGACCCGCACTTCGGCACCAACAAGGACCTGGAGACCCTGATCTCCAAGGCCCACGCCAAGGGCATGAAGGTCTTCTTCGACGTCATCACCAACCACACCGCCGACGTCGTCGACTACAAGGAGAAGTCCTACAGCTACCTCTCCAAGGGCGCCTTCCCGTACCTGACCAAGGACGGCCGGCCCTTCGACGACGCGGACTACGCGGACGGCACCAAGGGCTTCCCGTCGGTGGACGCCGACTCCTTCCCCCGCACGCCGACCGTTCCGGCCGCGAAGAAGGACGTCAAGGTCCCGTCGTGGCTCAACGACACGACCATGTACACCAACCGCGGTGACTCCACCTACGCCGGCGAGTCCACCACCTACGGCGACTTCTCCGGCCTCGACGACCTGTGGACCGAGCGTCCCGAGGTCGTCAGCGGCATGGAGAAGATCTACGAGCGCTGGGTCCGTGACTTCGGCATCGACGGCTTCCGCATCGACACCGTCAAGCACGTGAACATGGAGTTCTGGACGCAGTGGGCGACCGCCCTCGACGCGTACGCGGCCCAGCACGGACGCAAGAACTTCTTCATGTTCGGCGAGGTCTACTCCGCCGACACCTCGATCACCTCGCCCTACGTCACCCAGGGCCGGCTCGACGCCACGCTCGACTTCCCGTTCCAGGACGCGGCCCGCTCCTACGCCTCCCAGGGCGGCAGCGCGCAGAAGCTCGCCTCCCTGTTCGCGGACGACTACAAGTACACGACCGACAAGGCCAACGCCTACGAGCAGGTCACCTTCCTCGGCAACCACGACATGGGCCGCATCGGGTACTTCCTGGACCAGGACAACCCCAAGGCGACCGACGCCGAGCTGCTGAAGAAGGACAAGCTCGCCAACGAGCTGATGTTCCTCGGCCGCGGCAACCCCGTCGTCTACTACGGCGACGAGCAGGGCTTCACCGGCTCCGGCGGCGACAAGGACGCCCGTCAGCCGATGTTCGCCTCCAAGATCGCGGACTACCTCGACGACGACGAGATCGGCACCGACCGCACGGCCGCGAGCGACGCGTACGACACGAAGGCGCCGCTCTACAGGACCATCAGCACCCTGTCCAAGCTCCGCAAGGACAACCCGGCCCTCGCCGACGGCGTCCAGACGGAGCGCTACGCCGCGGACGGCGCGGGCGTGTACGCCTTCTCCCGCACGGACGCGAAGACCGGCACCGAGTACGTGGTCGCCGTGAACAACGCCGACGAGGCGAAGTCGGCCACGTTCGCGACCGGCTCGGCGGACATGACCTTCCGGGCCGTGTACGGAACGTCGGCCTCGGTGAAGAGCGACGGCGACAAGAAGGTCACCGTCACCGTCCCGGCCGGTTCGGCGATCGTCCTCAAGGCCGCGGGCAAGCTCGCCGCCCCCGCGACCAAGCCCACGCTGACGCTGAAGGCCCCCGCCGCGGGCGCCACCGGCACCGTCGAACTCTCGGCGGACGTCACCGGCGGACAGCTCGACCGGGTCGTCTTCGCCGCCCAGACGGGCAACGGCAAGTGGCGCACCCTCGGCTCCGCCGACCACGCCCCGTACAAGGTCACGCAGGCCATCGGCAAGGACGTACCGGCCGGAACCGCCCTGCGCTACAAGGCCGTCGTCGTCGACTCGGCCGGACGCACCGCGAGCGCCACTGCGGAGTCCACCACCGGCAGCGCGCCCGCCGCGGAGGTCCCGACGGCCTCCTCGCGCGACTACGCGGTCGTCCACTACAAGCGCGCCGACGGCGACTACACCGACTGGCGCCTGTACGCCTGGGGCGACATCGCCGACGGCGAGTCCACCCCCTGGCCGGCCGGTCACGACTTCATCGGCCGGGACGCCTACGGCGCCTTCGCCTACGTGAAGCTGAAGCCCGGAGCCTCGAGCGTCGGCTTCCTCGTCATCGACAAGGACGGCAACAAGGACGTCGCGAGCGACCGCACCATCGACGTCACCAAGACCGGCGAGGTCTGGGTCGAGCAGGGCAAGGACACCGTCCTCACCGAGCAGCCCGACCTGCCCGCCCAGGACAAGACCAAGGCCGTCATCCACTACCACCGCGCCGACGGCGACTACACCGGCTGGGGCCTGCACACCTGGACCGGGGCCGCGACGCCCACGGACTGGACGAAGCCCCTGGAGCCGGTGCGCACCGACGCCTACGGCGCCGTCTTCGAGGTGCCGCTCGCCGAGGGCGCCGGCAGCCTCAGCTACATCCTCCACAAGGGCGACGACAAGGACCTGCCCACCGACCAGTCGCTGGACCTCACGGCGAACGGCCACGAGGTGTGGCTGCTCGGCGGCCAGGAGAAGTACCTGCTGCCGCAGCCCAAGGGCAGCGCGGCCGCGCTCGACCTGACCACCTCCAAGGCGATCTGGATCGACCGCTACACCGTCGCCTGGAACGGCTCCGACGCCGCCGTCTCCACCCAGCTCCTCTCCTCCCGCGACGGCTCGATCGCCGTCAAGGACGGCGGGCTGACCAGCGACGACGAGCGCTGGCTGCGGCTGGAGAAGACCACCCTCACCGACGCCCAGAAGGCGAAGTTCCCCCACCTGAAGGCGTACACCGCCTGGACCGTCGACCCGCGCGACCGCGACCGGGTGCGCTCCGCGCTCGGCGGCCAGCTCGTCGCCTCGCAGCGGGCCGCGAACGGCGCCGTGCTCGCGGCGACCGGCGTGCAGATCGCCGGCGCCCTCGACGCCCTGTATCCCGCGACGAAGGCGCACCTCGGGCCGGTCTTCCACGACGGTGTCCCCACCCTCTCGGTGTGGGCCCCCACCGCCCAGTCGGTCGCGCTCGACCTCGACGGGTCCACCGTCGCGATGAAGCGCGACCCCGCCACCGGCGTCTGGTCCGTCACCGGCAAGAAGTCCTGGACGGGCAAGCCCTACCGCTACGTCGTGAAGGTGTGGGCCCCCACCGTCCGGAAGGTCGTCACCAACAAGGTCACCGATCCGTACTCCCTCGCCCTGACCACCGACTCCAAGCGGAGCCTGGTCGTCGACCTCGGCGCCAAGTCCCTCGCCCCGTCCGGCTGGTCGGCGCTCAAGAAGCCCAAGGCCGTGCCGCTGCGGGACGCGCAGATCCAGGAACTGCACATCCGTGACTTCTCGGTGGCGGACAAGACCGTCCCCGCGAAGGACCAGGGCACCTACCTCGCCTTCACCGACAAGAACAGCGACGGCTCCAAGCACCTGAAGGCACTGGCCAAGTCCGGCACCTCGTACGTGCACCTGCTGCCCGCGTTCGACATCGCCACCATCCCCGAGAAGAAGGCGGACCGGCAGAGCACCGACTGCGACCTGCCCTCCTACGCCGCCGACTCCGAGAAGCAGCAGGAGTGCGTGGCGAAGACCGCCGCCAAGGACGCCTACAACTGGGGATACGACCCGTACCACTACACGGTCCCCGAGGGCTCCTACGCCACCGACCCCGAGGGCACCGGCCGCACGGTCGAGTTCCGCAAGATGGTCAAGTCGCTGAACGAGGACGGCCTCAGGGTCGTCATGGACGTGGTCTACAACCACACCGCGGCCAGCGGCCAGGCCGACACCAGCGTCCTCGACAAGGTCGTCCCCGGCTACTACCAGCGGCTCCTCGCCGACGGCAGCGTCGCCAACTCCACCTGCTGCTCCAACACGGCGACCGAGAACGCCATGATGGGCAAGCTGGTCGTCGACTCGATCGTCACCTGGGCCAAGGAGTACAAGGTCGACGGCTTCCGCTTCGACCTCATGGGACACCAGCCCAAGGCCAACATCCTCGCGGTCAGGAAGGCCCTCGACGGCCTCACCGTCGCCAAGGACGGCGTCGACGGCAAGAAGATCATCCTGTACGGCGAGGGCTGGAACTTCGGCGAGGTCGCCGACGACGCCCGCTTCGTCCAGGCCACCCAGAAGAACATGGCCGGGACGGGCGTCGCGACCTTCTCCGACCGCGCCCGTGACGCCGTCCGCGGCGGGGGCCCCTTCGACTCCGACCCCGGGGTCCAGGGCTTCGGCTCGGGCCTGTACACCGACCCCAACTCCTCCACCGCCAACGGCACCCCGGCCGAGCAGAAGGCCCGCCTGCTGCACTACCAGGACCTGATCAAGGTCGGTCTGTCCGGCGACCTGGCGGCCTACCGCTTCACCGACACCTCGGGCAAGGAGGTCAAGGGCTCCGAGGTCGACTACAACGGCCAGCCCGCGGGCTACGCGGCCGCGCCCGGCGACGCGCTCGCCTACGCCGACGCGCACGACAACGAGTCGCTCTACGACGCGCTGACGTACAAGCTGCCCGCGTCGACGAGCGCCGCCGACCGGTCCCGGATGCAGGTCCTGGCGATGGCGACGGCCACCCTCTCGCAGGGTCCGTCCCTCTCCCAGGCCGGCTCCGACCTGCTGCGCTCCAAGTCGCTGGACCGCAACTCCTTCGACAGCGGCGACTGGTTCAACGCGATCCACTGGAACTGCCAGGACGGCAACGGCTTCGGGCGCGGGCTGCCGATGGCCGCCGACAACACCTCGAAGTGGCCGTTCGCCAAGCCGCTGCTGACCTCCGTCAAGGTGGGCTGCGAGCAGATCGACGGCGCCTCGGCCGCCTTCCAGGACCTGCAGCGGATCCGTACGGGCGAGAAGGTCTTCTCGCTCTCCACGGCCGCCCAGGTGCAGTCGCAGCTCTCCTTCCCGCTGTCGGGCAAGGACGAGACCCCCGGAGTGATCACCGCCCGCCTCGGCGACCTGGTGATCGTCTTCAACGCGACCCCGGAGAAGCAGGAGCAGACCGTCGGCTCCCTCGCCGGTACCGGGTACAGGCTGCACCCGGTGCAGGCGTCGGGCGCGGACGCGGTCGTCAAGTCCTCGTCCTACGCGAAGGACACGGGCGCGTTCACCGTTCCGGCCCGCACGGTGGCGGTGTTCACCAGGACCCCGTGACCACGGCCTGAACCCGTGACGGAGTCCTGACCCGGTGGGGGCGGCTCCGGAACACCCGAGCACGACGGGTGTCCGGAGCCGTCCCCGCCTCCCGTTCCCGAGGGGTGGGACGTTCACCCGCACGCCCCTTCCGCCCCGCCGGGCGGCGGTTAGGGTGACCGGGAGAGACCCCCGGAACAGGAGCACCCATGCCGCAGATCACCGTCGAGTTCTCCCCGGCGCTCGACCACGTCGACTGGCGGGCGTTCGCGCTCGCGCTGCACCCCGTGGTCGTCGAGACGGCCGCCGCCCGGCTGGAGGCGTGCAAGACGCGCACCCTGCGGACCACGGACGAGGTCGTGGGCGACGTGGTGGGGGGCGACACGGGCCCGGCCATCGTGAACGTCACGCTCGCGCTGCTCGCGGGCCGCAGCGACGAGACCAGGGCGAGGCTGTCCGAGGCCACGCTGGAACTGCTGCGCAAGCACATCGAGCCCGTCGACGGTGTCACGCTGCACGTCTCGGCCGAGGTGCGCGACCTCGACCCGTCCTACCGGAAGTTCGAGGAGTAGCCCGCGCGGTTCACGGCCCCGGCGGTGGAGCGGCCCGCACCTCCGGCGGCGGAGCGCGACCCACCCGTTCCCGGGCCCGTCCGCACCGCCCCGCCTAGGCCGTCGGCGGCTCGGCGAGGGCGAGCAGCCGGACGACGAGGTCGGTGAACGGTCCGTCGCCCGGTTCGCCCCGAAGTCCCTTGCGCAGCAGACCGGCGACCTCCGGGTCGTAGGCGGCCGCCACGGCCGACAGGGCCGCGAAGTCGTGCACGAGCTGCACCTCCAGCTCACCGCGCTCGATCCGCCGTCCGTCCAGCCAGATCAGCGCCGTCGACTCGACGAGCGAGATCCAGGAGCGGACCACCAGCTCCAGCCGGGCGGGCGGGTCCTCGACGTCCAGATGCGACAGGATCTGGACGTAGGCCGCCTGCCGTACGGCGTCCACGAGCGCGTTGGTGGTCGACGAACCGACGGCCGGGCCGCCCCGCATCAACGCGGCGAAACCGGGCCCGTGGTCGTCCACGAAGTCGAAGAACCGGCGCATCACGCGCAGCAGCCGCGCGCCCAGCGGCCCCTCGCGAGGCTCCACGAAGCGGCCCGCGAGGTCGTCGGAGGCGCGCTGCAACGCCGCTTCGTACAGGCTGAGTTTGCCCGGGAAGTAGTGGTACACCAGTGGCCGCGAGATGCCCGCGGCCGAGGCTATCTCGTCGATGGAGACCTCGTCGGGCGAGCGTCGACTGAACAGTTCGAGGGCGACGCCGATCAACTGCTGCCGTCGTTCCTCGACACCCATCCTGCGGCGTACCCCGGTTGTCATGCGGACACCTTACCGACCGGAACCGGACCGGAACGGGCCGACCGGGGCGGCGGATGTTCACAGGTCCGGCACGGTTCGCCCACTCCTCGTCCGCGAAACGTGGATCGCGGTCGAGCGGTCGGCGACGCGTCCCGGCGGCCCGTGCCGGGAACGCGCCGCCGGGAACACGCGGTGGTGTTCAGCGCAGCCCGGTGACGTCCCGGCCGTTCGTCAGGGTTCCCTCCAGCTCGGCCCGCGCCCCCTGCCGCGCCCGCACGACGAGCAGGGGGCCCGTCGCGGAGCCGCGCACCCCGCCGGTCGCCTCGACCGACGCCGTGTCCTTGTCGCCGGCCGCGAGGAGGTACCACGCCCCCGCACCCGACTTCCACAGCACGCCGGCCAGCACGTGCGGGTCGCGGGAGCCGCACGCCGGGGAGTCCCCGGCCTTCGCGACGACCGCCCCGTACGTCCCGCCCGGGGTGCGGAACTGGGCCAGCGCCCGGGTGCCGCCGCCCCGCCAGGTGTCGGCACGCGTACACACCCAGGCGGCCGGTCCGCTCCCGTCGGGCAGCGGCTGGCGCGCGTACTGCCAGGTGTTCACGGTCCGCACGCCCCCCGAGCGCATGGAGCCCAGCGAGCACGCGAACGGCGCCCACTCCCGCAGGCCCTGGGCTCCCGCCGCCTCCCGGGGCGCGGTCGGCCGGCCCGTGGTGAGACGGGCCGGGACCAGCTCGCCGAGGTCGGTCAGCAGACGGGTGCCCGAGGCGTCCTCGACCTGGAGGACGTTCCACGACGTGCACGTGCCCGTCCGCGGCGGTCCGGCCAGCGGGGAGGTGGAGCCGTCCGCGGACAGGGCGAGGTCCATCGCCCCGGCGGAGGGCTTCAGCAGGTCGCGCTCGGCGGCCCCGGTCACCCAGGGCGCGGTCAGATAGCGGACGTTGCCGTCGGCCCGGCCCAGCACCACGGCGCTCGCCTCCGCGCGGCCCGCCCCGTCGACCCGGGCGAAGTCGAGGGCCGCGCCGCCCGTGCCGTCCTTCGGCTCGGCGTAGCGCGCGATGCGCAGACCGTCGTAGAGGAGCACCACGCGCGCCTGGTCGACATCGCCCGCGTACAGCAGCTGGGGCGGGCCGGGCGGAGCGCCCGAGGGCGTGCCGGGTGTCGCCGAGACCTGGACGGACTCGCCGGGCCGGGCCCAGACGGCGAGCGCGCGGCGCAGCAGCGCGCCGTCGCCGACGAGGCCGCCGCGCGCGGGCCACACGGAGAAGTCGGTGCGCGCGGAGGACTTCCAGGCCGTGGGCGCCACCCGCTCCAGCCGGGCCGGGTCGAGCGCGGCCTCGGCGGCCGGGTTCCGCGCGTAGGAGGGGGCCGCCGCGCCGTCCGGGCCCCAGCCGTCGCCCGGCAGCGCGAGCAGCGCGCCGCACACGGCCAGGGCGGCGGTGGCGGCGAGCGCGGCCTTGGTGTGCCGCCTGCGCCGCATCAGATCGGTGGGCCGGGCCTGCAACGAGCAGGGGTCGAACCCGGGGGAGTCGAGCAGCGCGTCCCGTGCCTCGACGCCCGAGGCCTCCCTCAGCGCCGCGGCCGGGTCCTCGACCCCCGCGGCCGTCAGCACCCTGCGCAGCGGAGCGTCGGCCAGCTTCTCCAGACCGCGCAGCACGTACGCGGCGCGGGCCGGTCCCGAGAGCGCGGACAGCCGTTGGTCCAGGGCGAGTTCGTCGGCGCCGCCCGAGCGCGGGAAGAGCCGCAGGCCCCACACCTGGGGGAGGACCGGTGGCAGCTGGGACCGTCTGGGCCAGGCCCGCCGCCTCAGCGGCAGCCCCGCCTCCAGTGCCGTACGCACCACCTGGAGACGTACGAAGGCGTAGCCCGGGTCACCGTCGCCGTCGCCGCTCTGCTGGGCGGGGATCACCGACGCGTCGCCCGCCGCCCGGCCCCGCGGCAGGGCGCGCTGGGTGAGGGCGTGCGCGGTCAGCACCCTCCGATTGCGGCCGAGGCCCGGCGGAAGCATCAGATAGGCGAGGCGGACCAGCCGTGGGTAGTGCTCGACGAGAGCGGCCTCGGCCTGCTCGACGTCGACGACGGCTCCGGAGGAGGGCGCGGGGCGCGGGGCTACATCCTGTGACTGCACGTTCAGCAGAACGAGCGAATCGATGGATGGTCACCGGCCCCGCCGGGCACTCAGTCCGCCGCGGGGCCGGGTTCCACGAGCAGGCGCGCGTAGTTCGCCATGGACCGCTGGTAGCGCGGCAGGTGGGGGGCCAGCGCGCCGATCACCAGGGCCAGGCCCTCGCGTTCGCGGCCGAGGTCGGCGAGGCACAGTGCCAGACAGGCCCGTACCGCGTCGTCCAGCTCGTCCGAGGGGGCGACCAGCTCGGGGGTCAGGAGCTTGACACCCTCGTCCGCCTGTCCGATGTTCCGCAGCGAACTGGAGAGCTGGATCCTCGCCCGGCGGCCCTTGTACCCGCTCAGACCGCGGGCCAGTGCCTCGCGGTACAGGGGCACGGCCTTGTCGGAGTGGCCCGTCGAGTCCCAGGCGCAGGCCTGCTCGAAGGGGCCGAGGGGGCTGTCCGCGGGCAGTTCGGCGACCAGCGCGTCGATCACCGCCCGGAAGTCCGCCGCCCGCTCCTCCTCGTAGTCGTCGAAGCCGGCCCAGGCCGCCGCCGTACGCTCTTCCCAGTCTTCGTTCACGGGTGCCACCCTCGCACAGCCGTGTCCCCGGCGGTACCGGGTTCCCGTCCGCGACGGGGGCGGATTGAGCGCCGGGCGGCCCGGAGCCGTATCGAAGGCAGAGCCCTCGCCGGGGCTCTTCTCGGCGTGGACGCCGACAGGTACCGGAGGAACGTATGAGGTTGACACGCGGGACGCTCGCGGCCGGGGCGGCCGTGGCCGCGCTGCTGGCACTGACCGGCTGCGGCGGATCGGACGACAAGGGCGCGGCGGTGAAGGAGACCGTCCCGCCCACGGCGACCGGCAGTCTGGAGGAGCTGGCCGCCGAGGTGAAGTGCAAGCCGAGCATCCAGACCGACGCGGACGAGATCCGGCAGGGCGTCTGCAAGATCAGCACCGGCAAGTTCATCCTGGCGACCTTCGCCACCGACCGCGGCCAGCGCGACTGGCTCGACGGGGCCAAGGACTACGGCGGCTCGTACCTCGTGGGCGCCAAGTGGGTCGCCGTCGGGGACCAGAAGATGGTCACGACGCTGCGCGGCAAGCTGGGCGGGACCCTGGAGCAGGGGGCCTCGCACCACGCGGGAGGAAGCGGTGGAACCGGGGCCGGTCACTCCGGTCACCACGGCGGCTGACCGCGCGGGCTCCGGGAGGAGCGGGCAGGACGATCCGGAAAGAGCCGGGAAGGACGAGAAGGCCGGTGGCGGGAGATCCCGCCACCGGCCT
>NZ_KZ626999.1 GCF_002911015.1 Streptomyces populi | reverse complement strand
CGTCCCGGTGAGGCGGTGCCCGTCTCCTGGCGGGCGCCGCCTCACCGGGCCCACCGCGGTGGGCCGCGACAGGCCGGTGCCGGACCGCCGCCCGGACGGCGCCGGACGGTCGTGTCCGGTGGGTGTTCCGGCCGGTGTGGCGGGTCGTGTGGCGGGTGGGATGCCGGGGCCTGTGGCGGGTGGGGCGGGCGGTCGTGGTCGGGTGGGGCGTGGGCCGTCTCGGCCGACCGGGCCTGACGGTCGTGTCCGATGGGTGTCCCGGTCGGGGTGGGGCCGTGTGGCGGGTGGGGGCGGACCGTCTCGGCCGACGGTGGCGGACCGGCCTGGTCCCGTTCCCGGTGTGGAGGTCGGACCCGGGGCCGGTCGTGTCCACGCCCGCTCAGGCAGGCGGGTCCGTCCGTGTCGTCGGGGGCCGGCCGAGGGCCCGGGAGATCCCGAGGGCCGCCAGCCGCACCGCCGGGACCAGCACCGCCACCCGGGCCCCGGTCCAGGGCACCACGAGTGACACGGCCGCGACGACCGAGCCGTCCGCACCACGCACCGGCGCGGCCACCGACAGGGCGTCGTCGGTGACCTGACGGCTGCTCACCGCCACTCCCGCACGCCTGACTTCGGCCAGGGCGCGGCGCAGCCGAACCGGATCGGTGATCGTGTACGGGGTGTACGCGGCCAACGGCCCGGCGCAGTAGGCGTCCTGGAAATCGGGCCGGGCGTGCGCGAGCAGCGCGAGCCCGACGCCCGTCGCGTGCAGCGGCCAGCGGGCGCCCACCTGGATGCGTACGCCGACCGACGAACGCCCCGAGATCCACTCGGTGTAGACGACCTCGGCACCGTCCCGGACCGCCAACTGCACGTTCTCGTGAGTCGCTTCGTACAGGTCCTCCAGGTACGGCAGGGCGATCTGGCGCAGCGCGGGGCCGCGCGGGGCGAGCGCCGCGAGTTCCCACAGGCGCAGGCCCACGTGGTAGGCGCCGTTCGCGTCCCGTTCCAGCGCGCCCCACCCGGTGAGCGCGGCCACCAGCCGGTGGGCGGTGGTGAGACTGAGGCCGGCCCGGCGGCTGATGTCCGTCAAGGACAGCGCCGTGTGCTCCTGGTCGAAGGCGGCGAGCACGGCGAGGAGGCGGCCGGGAGCGGACGGGCCGGTCACGGGTACGGCCCGGCGGCCGGTGTCCGTGGGCGGACCGCGCGTCCACGGCTCCCCGGCGGTGGCGCGGCCGGTCCCCGGGGGTGCTCGGCGGCGCGCCGTCGACCTGCCATGACCGGCTCCCTGCGGGCCGACCCGGGCGGGGGCCCAGGCGGGGGGACCCACCATGCCGTACGGGCCGGACGGCGGCAATCGCCGGCGCCGGCCGGGGACCCGACGTGGTGGTGCCGGACCGGCCCGTGCGCGATGGCACGCTGATCCCTGGAAGACAGGGGTGGACCGGGCGGTCGCGGCCCGCGTCCCCGTACGGACTGCGAAGGTGGTACTTGCGTGAGGCTGACCATTCTGGGCGGCGGAGGATTCCGGGTCCCGCTCGTGTACGGAGCGCTCCTCGGGGACCGGGCCGAGGGCCGCGTCACCCGGGTCGTGCTGCACGACCTGGACGCGGGACGGCTCTCGGCCGTGGCCCGTGTCCTCGCCGAGCAGGCGGCCGGGGACCCGGACGCACCGGAGGTGACCGTCACCACCGACCTCGACGAGGCCCTGCGCGGCGCCGACTTCGTCTTCTCCGCGATCCGCGTCGGCGGTCTGGAAGGGCGTGCGGCGGACGAGCGGGTCGCCCTCGCCCAGGGCGTCCTCGGCCAGGAGACGGTCGGCGCCGGCGGTATCGCGTACGGCCTGCGCACCGTGCCCGTCGCCGTGGACATCGCGCGGCGGGTGGCCCGGCTCGCGCCCGACGCCTGGGTCATCAACTTCACCAACCCGGCCGGGCTGGTCACCGAGGCCATGTCCCGTCACCTCGGCGACCGGGTGATCGGAATCTGCGACTCGCCGGTCGGCCTCGGGCGCAGGATCGCCAAGGTCCTCGGCGCGAACCCGCGCGAGGCGTGGATCGACTACGTCGGGCTCAACCACCTCGGCTGGGTACGGGGTCTGCGCGTCGCCGGCCGCGACGAACTCCCGCGTCTGCTCGCCGACCCCGCTCTGCTCGGCTCCTTCGAGGAGGGCCGGCTCTTCGGCCCGCAGTGGCTCCAGTCCCTGGGCGCCGTCCCCAACGAGTACCTGCACTACTACTACTTCAACCGCGAGACCGTACGCGCCTACCAGCGGGCCGAGAAGACGCGCGGTGCCTTCCTGCGCGACCAACAGGCCGGTTTCTACGAGGAGGCGGCGCGCCCGGACGCGGCGGCCCTGGCCGCGTGGGAGCGTACCCGGGCCGAGCGCGAGGCCACGTACATGGCGGAGAACCGGGACGCCGCCGGTGCCGGGGAGCGCGAGGAGGACGACCTCTCCGGCGGCTACGAGAAGGTCGCGCTCGCCCTGATGCGGGCCATCGCCCGCGACGAACGCACCACCCTGATCCTCAACGTCCGCAACCGCGGCACGCTGAGCGTCCTCGACGCCGAGGCGGTCGTCGAGGTGCCGTGCCTGGTGGACGCCAACGGCGCCCATCCCGTCGCGGCCGCCCCGTTGCCGGGCCACGCCACCGGACTGGTGTGCGCGGTCAAGGCGGTGGAACGGGAGGTGCTCTCCGCCGCCGAGTCGGGCTCCCGCACGACCGCGGTGAAGGCCTTCGCCCTGCACCCGCTCGTCGACTCGGTCGCCGTCGCGCACGCGCTCGTCGACGGCTACACGGCCGTGCACCCGGGTCTCGCCTACCTGTCGTAGGGCTCGGATCGAGCCGAAATCGGCGCACGCGGGGGCTGCCCGGTTCCCTCCCGATGACTCCCGCTTTGCACACCGGACTTGCCGACGCCTTGACGCTCCGTTCCCTGCGTGTTCAGCCATCCGTCCGTACCCGCGTTGTGTAGCGTCTCTATGGTCCCTGAGTACTTCGAGTGCGCCGAGTGCTTCGGAGGAAGGAACTCATGGACAGACCTCTCGCCGTCCGGGCCCGTGGGATCACCAAGTGCTTCGGGGACGTCGTGGCACTCGACGGCGTCGATCTGGACGTGGCACGAGGTCAGATCCACGGCCTGGTCGGACCGAACGGCGCCGGCAAGACGACCCTGCTCGGTCTGCTGCTGGGCCTGGCCGTCGCCGACGAAGGCCGCCTGGAGATCCTCGGCACCCGGATCGGACGGGCGCTCGCCGCCCCCGACGGCGTCGCCGGCTTCGTCGACGGTCCCGGCCTCTACCCCTCGCTCACCGCCCGGCAGAACCTCGCCGCCCTGGCCGCGCTCCGCGGCCGGAGCGCGCGGGCGGCCGGGGTCGGCGACGTGCTCGACCAGGTCGGGCTCACCGACGTCGCCGACGACCCGGTCCGCGGATACTCCCTCGGCATGCGCCAGCGGCTCGGCCTCGCCGCCGCCCTGCTCACCGGCCCCCGGCTGCTCGTGCTCGACGAACCGTCCAACGGCCTCGATCCGGCGGGCAAACGCCATGTGCACGGTGTCCTCGACCGGCTCGCCGCGAACGGGACCGCGGTCGTCCTCTCCAGCCACCGCATGGACGACCTCCAGGCCCTGTGCTCCGAGGTCACCATCCTCGCGACCGGACGGACCGTCTTCTCCGGCCCGCTCGGCAAACTGGCCGCGGAGAACCGCGAACTCGACTACCGGCTGCTCACCTCCGACCCGGCGGCCGCCCGCCCGTTGGCGCTCGCCACGGCCGGGATCCGGGTCGTCGACGACGCCGTACCGCGGCACGACACCGATGTGCTGGTCGTGCGCGCGCTGGTGCCCGCCGTCGACGAACTGGTGGCGCGGCTCGTGGGCGCGGGCATCGCGCTGCGCGAGCTCGCCCCCGTGGTGTCGCCCCTCGAAGCCGCGTTCCTCGCCCTCACCGAACAGAAGGAGACCGGCGGATGACCGCGACCGTCGCCGAGGACGCCGACCGCGAAGCACACGGCCCGGACCGGGGCGCCACCGCGGTCCCCCGGGTCCCGGTCGCCCGCGTCTACCGCTTCGAACTGGTCAAGCTCGTCTCGCAGTGGCGGATCCGCCTGCTGGTCCTCGCCTGCTGGATCGTTCCGGGGCTGTTCGTCGCCGCGGTCGGCCGGCAGAGCACGCTTCCCGTCGACACCCTCTTCGGCCGCTGGATGCACGCCACGGGGTGGGCGGGAGCCCTGGTGACGCTCGGCTTCGCGGGCACCTGGGCGCTCCCGCTGCTGACCTCGGTCGTCGCCGGTGACGTGTTCGCCTCCGAGGACCGGCTCGGCACCTGGCGCCATCTGCTGGTGGCGGTCCGGTCACCGCGCCGGATCTTCGCCGCGAAGGCACTGGCGGGCCTCACGGTCGTCCTGCTGCTCGTGGCCGGACTGGTCGCCTCCAGCTCGGCCGGCGGGCTCGTCGCGATCGGCGACCGGCCGCTCGTCGGCCTCGACGGTCACCTGCTGACACCGGCGGACGCCGCCGGCAAGGTCCTGCTCGCCTGGGCCTGCGTCCTCGCCCCGACCCTGGCCCTCGCCGCCGTGGGACTGCTCGGGTCCGTCGCTCTGGGACGGTCCCCGACGGGACTGCTGCTGCCCGCGCTCGTCGCGCTCGCGATGCAGCTCGCCCAGATGATGCCGCTCCCCGTCGCCGTGCGTCTCGCCCTGCCCGGCTACGCCTTCATCGCCTGGAACGGTCTGTTCACCAGCCCCGCCCAGCTCGGCCCGCTCCTGATCGGGATCGCGGTCAGCCTGCTGTGGGCGGTGACCGCGACGGTGTCGGCCTTCCTGCTCTTCCTGCGGCGGGACTTCACCTCCGCGGCCCACGACGGTCCGGGCCGCGGCGCGGTCACCGCCGGAGTCCTGCCGCTCGCCGCCCTGGCCGCCGTGACGGCCGCGGCCGTCACCACCGCCACGGGGGCCACGGGCTCGGGGATCGAGCAGGACAAGGTCCAGCGCTCGGCCGCGACGGCGTTCGCCCACCTCTACCGGATGCAGACCCGCCAGCTCAACCGCCCGGCCGTCACGGAGGCGCAGTTGAAGGTCACGGCGGACTGCGACAAGGGCAGCGTCAAGGTCGCGGCCGAGGGACCGGGCAACGACTGGCGCTGCGTCGTCTCCTGGCACCTTCCCGGCGTCGACGCCGTGGGGACGGCCGTCTACCAGCTCGACATCACCCCGGACGGGCGGTTCATGGCCGACGGCGACGGACCGAAGGAGGTGAACGGCTACTTCCTGGTCCGCACCCCCGACGGGGACGCACCGAACCCGCTGTGGCAGTTCGACGGCAACGTCGACCTGCTCGCCACCTCGAAGGGATGACTCCATGCAGGTGCAGGTAACGCGTCGCCGACGGAGTGCGCAGAGGGGGCGTCCGGGCCCGTCCGGCAGACACCCCGGAAGACGGATACCTCTGGTGACGACGGGCACCACCGTACTCGCCCTCGTCGCCGCGGGAGCCGCGTTCGCCCAGACGGACCAGTTCGGCACGGACCGGGTCGGCCAGGTCACCGACCACGGTCAGGTCATCTCCAGCGACCAGTACATCGCCCCGTACGGCGACCGGCTCGTCGTCCAGAACGGGAAGATCATGTCGTCCTCGGTCAGCCCGGACGGCACCCACCTCGCGGCCTCGGTCACCGACGGCGGGAGCGCCCTGGCGATCGTCGACCTGAAGAGCTGGAAGGTGCAGCAGCTCGTCGGCAGCTCCGCGACCTCCGTCCCGCGCATCAGCGGCAACAGCGTGGGCCAGGAGGGTCCGACGTACTCGCCCGACGGCTCGCAGCTCTGGCTGGGCCAGACCGACGGCTACACCCGGTTCACGGTGAACGCGGACGGCGGTGTCACCGCCCCGGTGTTCGTCCCGGTCGCCGCGGACGGGGCCAAGCACGCGCTCGTGGGCGCGGCGGTGTTCTCCTCCGACGGCGCCACCGTGTACTCCGCGGTCAACGGACAGAACCGGGTGGTCGCCATCGACACGGCCACCGGCACCGTCCGGCAGAGCTGGAACGTGGGCAACGCCCCGCGCGGTCTGGCCGAGGTGGACGGCAAGCTCTACGTCAGCAACGAGGGCGGGCGCCCGGCACGGGTCGGCGACACCACGCTCAACTCCTACAACACGCAGGTCCCGGCGGACCCGGTCACCGCGGCCACCACCACCGGCACCGTCAGCGTCATCGACCTGGCGGACCCGGCCGCCGCCGTCGGGAGCATCCCCGTCGGTCTGCACCCGACCGCCCTGTACGCCAAGGGCGGGGCGCTGTTCGTCACCAACACCGCCACCAACGACGTGTCGGTCATCGACACCGCCAAGGACAAGGTCGTCCAGACCATCGCGACCCAGCCGTGGCCCGAGGCGTCGGTGGGCTACGAACCCGACGCGGTGACGCTCACCGACGACGGCAGGCTGCTGGTGACGCTCGGCCGGGCCAACGCCGTGGCCGTGTACCGCTACCGGTCCCCGCAGGATCCGGTCCGCTACGTCGGACTGCTCCCGACGGACTACTTCCCCGCGGAGATCGCCGTCACGGGCAAGGACGTCGTGGTCTCCAACACCCGTGGCGTCGACGCCCGCCGGACCACCACCACCGCCGGGCACGGCACCCACGACACGACGTCCAGCGTGCAGCGGTTCACCCTGCCCGACGACAGCGTCATCAGGGCCCGGACGGCCAAGGTCTTCCGGCAGAACGGCTGGACCCCCGGCTCGGTCGTCCGGGCCGAGGGCAAGGGCCGTGCGAAGCCCGTCCCGGTCCCGCTGCGGCTCGGCGAACCCTCGACGATCAAACACGTCTTCCTGCTCGTCAAGGAGAACCGCACCTACGACGAGATCTTCGGGGACGTCCCGGAGGGCGAAGGCGACCCGTCGCTGGCGCAGTTCGGCGAGAACGTGACGCCGAACCAGCACGCGCTGGCCCGGCAGTTCGGGCTGTACGACAACACCTACGACATCGGCACGAACTCCGCGGAGGGCCACAACTGGCTGATGCAGGCGGACGATCCGGAGTACACCGAGTCCTCGGCCGGTGAGTACGCGCGCAGTTACGACACCGAGGACGACGCGCTCGGACACCAGCGGACCGGCTTCCTGTGGACCGGCGCGCAGGCGGCGGGCAACTCGGTCCGGGACTTCGGCGAGTTCCACCAGTTCCTCACCAAGCCGACGGGCGCGAGCTGGCAGAACCTGTACTGCGACTCCAGGAACATGGCGTCGACCGGCCAGGACACCGCGTACACGCTGAACTCCTCGTCGCCGATCCCCTCGCTCAACGACGTGTCCGTGCACAGCTTCGCGAAGTTCGACACCAGCGTCCCGGACGTCTACCGGGAGGAGGTCTGGAAGCGTGACTTCGAGCGGAACGGTCCGGCGAACCTGAACATGCTCTGGCTCTCCAGCGACCACACCGGAGGTCCGGCGAACGCGGTCGCCCAAGTGGCGGACAACGACCTCGCGACCGGCAGGATCGTCGACGAGATCTCGCACAGCGCGTACTGGAAGGACTCGGTGGTCTTCGTCGTCGAGGACGACTCCCAGGCCGGTCTCGACCACGTCGACGGCCACCGTGCCCCGATCCAGATCATCAGCCCCTGGGCCCGGCGCGGCATCGTCGACAGCCACTACTACTCGCAGATCACGCTGATCCGGACCATCGAGCAGATCCTCGGCATCCACCCCATGAACCAGAAGGACAGCGCGGCCACCCCGATGCGCGCCGCCTTCACCCGGCACCCCGACTTCACGCCGTTCACGGCGCTGCCCAACCGGACCTCGCTGACCGACGGCCTCAAGACCCCGCCGTCCTGCGGCCTGGACATCCCGGCGCCCCAGAACCCCGCCGCGGCGCCCGTGCCGTCGGCGAAGGTGCCGGCGGACAAGGAGGCGCTCGCCGCGCAGTGGGACACCTGGAAGTCGCGCCAGCGGCTCACCGGGCCCGACGCCGTTCCCGACTTCGCCAACCCCGCGCAGATGAACCACTTCACGTGGTACGAGACGCACGGGTGGACCGAGCCGTACCCCGGTGAGCACAAGATCTTCGAGCCTCAGGACGTGCCGGGCGCCTATCTCCCGCCGTCGGAGTCCGACGGCTGACGGCCGCCGGCCGCCGGACGGCGGCGGCCGGTGCCCGAGTGCGACGCGACGGGCCGCCCGGATGTCCCGGACGGCCCGTCGTGTCTCCGCGTTCCCCGTCGTCGTCAGCCCGTGAAACCGGCCGTGATCGACGTGAACTGCCAGGTGCTCTGGCTGATGCCGGAGCAGTTGCTCACCACGCCGCCCCCGGGGCAGGGCCGGTCGCGGTTGACCGACCAGTAGGCGAGCCGGGCGATGTGGTGGGAGTTGGCCCAGTCACGGATCGAGGTCCAGATCGCCGGGGTGGTGTTCTCCTGCTGGTCGGACAGCCCGTTCATGCCGGAGATGCCGATGTGGGAGTAGGCCGTGGCGTCGTCCCAGCCGAACGTGGACTTCAGCTTGGCCTTCAGTCCCTCGGTGGCGTTGACCGTGTTGCCGTACATGTCGGAGCCGCCGCCGAAGTCGAACGGCATGATGGTGAAGACGTCGATGCCGGCGTTCAGGGACTGCGCCTGCTCGATGAGCCGGTTGCCGTAGTAGGTCGGGCCGGTCGTCGAGGTGCCGAAGGTGACGATCGTCTTCAGGCCGGGGTTGTTGGCCTTGACGGTCTTCAGCGCGGTCAGGATCTTCGCCTGGACGGCCTCGTTCTCGAACTCGTCGGTGTTCTCGACGTCCATGTCGATCGCCTTGAGGCCGTAGGCGTCGATCACCTTCTGCAGCGCACCGGCGAGCGCGCTCGCCGAGGAGCAGTTGGCGCCGAGCTTGCTTCCCTGCCAGCCGCCGAACGACGGGACGATGTCACCGCCCGCGGAACGGATCTGGTTGATGGCGGTCTGGTCGACACCGCCGGTCAGTGCCCGGCTGCCGTCCCAGGCGGGGTTGCAGCCGCCGGAGTCGAGGACGAACGCCATCGTGAACCACTTGATCCCGGTCGCGCTCATCACCGTGGTCGGGTTCGGGGGGTCGCCCCAGCCCTCGTACAGGTACGGAGCGGCCTGCTTGAAGCCGGTGCCGCCCCCGCCGCCCGCGTCCGTGGTGACGCTCACGGAGTTGGAGGCCGCCGAGGTGTTCCCGGCCGCGTCCCGCGCCTTGACGGTGAACGAGTACGCGGTGCTCGCGGACAGCCCGCCGACCGTGCCGCTCGTGCCCGACACGCTGAGCACCTTGTTGGAGCCGCTGTAGACGTCGTACCCGGTGACGCCGACGTTGTCGCTCGACGCGCTCCAGGACAGGGACACGCTGGAGGACGTCTTGCCGGTGGACTTCAGGTTGGCGGGCGCGGTCGGCGCCTGGGTGTCGCCGCCGCCACCGCCGGGACCGTCGAGGCTGATGTCGTCGGCGTAGTAGGTGCCCTGCGCGTACCAGCCGTGGACGTAGATCTTGGCGCTGGTCTGCGAGGCGCCGGTGGTGAAGGACACGGTGAGCCGGCTGTACGCCGACGGGGACGTCGTCCAGGTCGAGGCACCGCCGTCCACACCGAGGTAGACGTAGCTGCCGCGTACCCAGCCGGAGAGGCTGTACGTCGTGTTCGGCTGGACCGAGACGGTCTGGGCGCACTGGGCGTTGTCGCTCGAACTCACCGCCCCCGCGAGGGCCTTGGAGCCCCCGTGCACGGGGCTGGAGACGACCGAACCCAGGTTGCCGGAACAGGACCAGGGGGAGAGGTTCCCGGTCTCGAAGCCGGGATTGGTCAGGATGTTGGCCGCCTGGGCCGTACCCGGCAGGGCGACCGCGCCGGCGAGTGCCAGCGCGGCCGTGCCCAGCAGGGCGAGGAAACGGTGTCTGGAACGTCTGAGCATGGTCATGCGCACGCGATCTCCCTGGATATATGGGGGTGTTCGGGAGTGCAGAGAGGTGCGCAACCAAGTTGGTATGGACCAATCCCGCTGTCAAGACACCGCGCGGGAATTGGTCCAGACCGGTAAAGGGGGGCGGGCCGGCTAGGCGGGGGCGATCGCCGCGGTGGCGGACGCGTCGGCCCGGGCGGGAACGGCGGGGGCGGTCGTCACGACGGGCGCGGGCTGCGCAGCGCCGGGCTCCGTGGCCTGCGCCGGCATCGCGGACAGGGTGGGGACGCCCGGGTCGGTCCGCTGCGCCGGCAGCGGCACCGGACGCACCGGACGCGGCCCGGCGACCACCGTGTAGTCCGGTCCGAGGAACGGCGGGACCAGCTCGCCCGTCTCCTCGCCCAGCGCCAACTGCACAGCCGCCCAAGGGGCGTTGACCCCGCACTGGGCGATCTGGTGCAGTCCGCCCGCCGGACGGGTGTTCACGTCCATCAGCACCGGCTCGTCGCCGTACATGCGGAACTGGACGTTGGACAGATAGTGCAGTCCGAACGCCTCCGCGAGCAGCCGGGCGGGCTCGATCCACGCGTCGTCGAGGGTGAAACCGCGCCGACGGCCGTTCTTCGTGCGGCCGATGGCCATGCGGACGCGGCCGTCCGGCCCGGTGAGGCAGTCCACCGACACCTCCGGCTGTCCGAGGTGCGGCATCACCAGCCAGTCGACGGGCTCCGCGGCCGTGCGCAGCGCCTCCACCACCAGGTCCAGCGGCACGTACGCGCTCGGGAAGCCGTTGAGGTGCATGAGCGAGAAGGGGGTACGGGTGATCACCCGGAAACCCACCCCGCCCGCCCCGGCCGCCGGCTTGAAGCAGGCCCGCTGCCCCGCCCCCTCCAACTCCTCGACCGCCGCGATGAGTTCCTCGACCGTGCGCACCCGGTACCACGGCGGGACCGGAATGCCCACGGCCTTCACGGCCTGGTACGCGACGGCCTTGTCGTGGAAGACCGCGACCGCCTCCGCCCGCGGCGCCAGCAGCGCCGTGCCGAGGGCCGCGAACTCGGCGCGCTGCGCCACGATCGCGTCCTGGTGCAGGACAGGCACGAACACGTCGACGCGGCGGCGTGCGCACATGTCGAGGGCGTACTCGACGTAGGCGCGCGGCGACAGGCCCTCGGGCTCCGTCTCGGCGGTGTCGGCGGCGGCCAGTACGGGAGAGTCGGCGTCACCGTGGGTGGCGTGGATCTCGACCGCGCGGTGCTGCGGATTGTTCCGCAGCTGATCCATGAAGAACACGTTCTCCGCGTACGTGCGGTTGAGCCAGACGCGTACGCGAGAGCCCATGCGAGCCACCATTCGGGGTTTGCGGGCACGGTGGAGCGGGCCGGGCCCGGCCAGGGGTAGGGGAGACACACCGAGCCGTCGCACGCGAGGGAGATTCGAGCGGTGGTGTAGGGGCGATCATAGGGGTCGTGGGACCCTGGTGCTGCTACGGGGATGTTACGGATTCGCCGACCCGCCCGCCGGGTTGCTCCTTGTACGACGGGGGGCGCGTGTGCTGTCGTGTCGGTATTCGCTTTCTACGGGGGTGGCGTGGTGCGGCCGACGGGCGACGGTGCCGGAAATCTGCTGGCCGTCAGCGACCTGCACATCGGCTACGCCGAGAACCGCGCCCTGGTCGAGGACATGCGCCCGGAGTCGGACGAGGACTGGCTCCTGGTGGCCGGTGACATCGGTGAGATCGTCGACGACGTCCGGTGGACCCTCAAGACGCTCGGTGACCGCTTCCGGAAGGTCGTCTGGGTGCCGGGCAACCACGAGCTGTGGACCCATCCCAAGGACCCGGTCCAGCTACGCGGCGTGGCCCGCTACGAGCATCTGGTGTCCCTGTGCCGGGAGTTGGGCGTCATCACCCCCGAGGACCCCTACCCCGTCTGGAACGGGCCGGGCGGCCCCGCCGTCGTCGCGCCGCTCTTCCTGCTCTACGACTACTCCTTCCTGCCGCAGGGCTGCACCACCAAGGAGGAGGGACTCGCGTACGCCCACGGGACCGGCATCGTGTGCGCGGACGAGTACCTGCTGCACCCCGACCCGTATCCGAGCCGCGAGGCCTGGTGCCGGGCCCGGGTGGCCGAGACCGAGCGCCGGCTCGCCGCGGTTCCCGACGGACTGCCGGTCATCCCGGTGAACCACTACCCCCTGGACCGCCACCCGATGGACGTCCTGTGGCACCCCGAGTTCGCCATGTGGTGCGGCACGGCGGCGACCGCCGACTGGCACCGCAGGTTCCGCGTCGAAACCATGGTCTACGGGCATCTGCACATCCCCCGCACCACCTGGCACGAGGGTGTCCGGTTCGAGGAGGTGTCGGTGGGCTATCCGAGAGAATGGCGCAGGCGACCGGGACCGCCGGGCACGCTGCGCCGCATTCTGCCGATGGAGGTCGGAGCCGGTGATGGAGGAACTGCTTCCGGAGTCGGTGGTGGTCGTGGAGAGCCACGGTGACGACGGGGCCGGGGACGCGAGCCTGTACCCGGAGGAACTGGCGGTCGTGAGCCGGGCCGTGGGCAAGCGGCGCCGTGAGTTCGCCTCCGTGCGCGTCTGCGCCCGGCGTGCCATGGAGAAGCTCGGCGTGGCCCCCGCGCCCGTGCTGCCGGGCGAACGCGGAGCCCCGCAGTGGCCGGCGGGGGTCATCGGCAGCATGACGCACTGCGAGGGGTACGGCGCCGCCGCGCTCGCCCGGACCGACGATCTGGCCTCCCTCGGCATCGACGCCGAACCCCATCTGGCGCTCCCCGACGGTGTCCTGGAGACCATCGCCCTGTCCGGTGAGTCGGCCCGCCTGGAGCGTCTCGGCGCCCGGGCGTCCGCCGTGCACTGGGACCGGCTGCTGTTCAGCGCCAAGGAGTCGGTCTACAAGGCGTGGTTCCCGCTCACCGGCAAGTGGCTCGACTTCTCCGAGGCGGACATAGACGTCTTCCCCGAACCGACGCCTGCCGCAGACGGCTTCTCGGGAGGCCTGCGTGCCCGGCTCCTGGTCCCGGGGCCCGTGGTGGACGGCGTCCCCGTCCAGACCTTCGAGGGACGCTGGACCGTCCGGCACGGGCTGCTCGCGACGGCGATCACGGTCCCGTGGCCCGCATCCGGCCCGGCTGCCGGGCCGACGCGCGAAGGGACCGAGGGCGCGGCCGGCTGAGACAGGGCCCTGCGCGGGCCCTGCGCGGCCTTCGCCCGGCAGCCGGCGCCGCCGGTCCCCGCTCCGGGAGAACGGGCCCCGGACTTCTCACGTCCTGCCGGGTACCGGGTTCCAGGAGTGCAGCAGTTCGAAGAAGGCGTCCTCGTTGCCCGCGAGGCCCGCCGCCTTCAGGGCCTGTTCCGTCTCGGCGAGGACGGCGGGCGGGACCATGGGTGGCCCACCCCCGTCCGGCGGGGCGTCGAATGCCGCTCGTACCGTCCCGAGGAGGCGGAGGTAGGCCTGCACGGCGGCGCGTTCACGGTCGGTCAGTACGGCGGTCGGCATCGGACGGCTCTCCCCGGTCGGCTGGTCGTGACACTGGTCCTGATCCCAGCTTGCCGTCCGCCACTGACAATCCGGTTCCGGTCCGCGGAGGTTCGCCCGCTTAGCGGAGGTGAAACCTCATGGAAATCCCAGGTGGAACGGGGGCCCTACGCTGGAGAGGAGAGCCGGGGCCGCCTGCCGGACGGCCCCGCAGCCGCCCCTGCGGCGGCTCGGGAGCCGCCCGAGCGGCGGCCTGGGAACGGGAGGTCGGCCCGTGGTCGACGTACAGTCTCGGCAGCCGCGGCGCACCCCGCGGCTGCGTTCGGTCGGTGACGGAGAACTGCGCCTGCGCCACCGTGTCGTGCACGGCTACCGGCGCGCCTACCGGATGGCGGGAGAGGGCCCGGCGCTCGTCCTGATCCACGGCATCGGGGACTCGTCCGCGACCTGGGCGGACCTGATCCCGGACCTCGCCCGCACCCATACGGTGATCGCGCCCGACCTGCTGGGCCACGGCGCGTCCGACAAGCCGCGCGCCGACTACTCGGTGGCCGCGTACGCCAACGGTGTGCGCGATCTGCTGGCCACGCTCGACATCGAGTCCGCCACACTGGTCGGGCATTCGCTGGGCGGGGGAGTGGCGATGCAGTTCGCCTACCAGTTCCCCGAGCGGACCGAACGGCTCGTCCTGGTCAGCGCGGGCGGTGTCGGCGGCGAGGTCAATCCCGTGCTGCGTGCCGTGTCGCTGCCCGGCGCGCAGCTGCTGCTGTCCGCGCTGCGACTGCCCGGAATGGGCTTCCAAGTGGGCCTCTTCCTGCGTCTGATGCGCATGATCGACGCCGATCTGGCACGGGACGCGCCGGAGTTGGTGAACCTCGTGGACGCGCTGCCCGACGCGACCTCGCGCAGCGCCTTCATCCGGACCCTGCGGGCCGTGGTCGACTGGCGCGGCCAGGCGGTCACCATGCTCGACCGCTGCTACCTCACCGAGGGCATGCCCACCATGCTGCTCTGGGGCAGCCGGGACAGCGTGGTGCCGGTGCGGCACGCCCACGGGGCCCACGAGGCCATGCCGGGCAGCCGCCTGGAGATCTTCGAGGGGGCGGGGCACTTCCCCTTCCACAGCGATCCGGCACGCTTCCTGAGCCTGGTCGAGGAGTTCACGGCCACCACGGCTCCGGCCGACTGGAGCCGTGAGAAGTGGCGGGAACTGCTGCGCGCCGGGCGTCCGGGCACGGCGGCGGGGCAGCCCGACACCGCCCGGAGCCGCGCGGTGGAGAGGGAACTGCGCGAGGCCAGTGAGCGCAGCGCGACCTGAAGCCCCGGCCGGGGCGCCGCCCGTGTCCTGACGGGGGCGCCCCCGAAGGGGTCACACCGCCCGTTCGCGGGTGTCGTGCTCCCCTCCGGCCGGTCCCCGGCCCCGCGCCGCCGCGACGACGGGCGAACGGCGCAGCGCGATGGACATGCGCACGAGATCGCGCTGCCCGTCGGTGTGCGCGAACGTGGATCCGGCCGAGGGCGGTACGTCCGCCGTCTCCGCCGAGCTGATGACGCGTCCTTCCGGATCGGCGGCCCTGGCCCGCACCGCGACCGTCACCATCACGGCGTCCGCCTCGGCCTGGGCCTCGGCGGCGGAGGAACCCGCCGCGACCGCGGCGCCGTACGCCCGGGAGCGCACCTCGGAGTCGAAGTAGGGGTAGAGGCTCAGCATGCCGTCATGGATGTCCGACTCCCGTTGGGTGACCTGGAGTTCGGCGGACGACCACCAGGACATCCGTACCGCGCGGTCCTCCGGCACGGAGACCGGCTTCAGCTCGCGCCACAGGGGCCCGAGCCTGCGGTAGGTCGACCAGGTGTTCCAGCTGTCCTCGACGCGCCGCCAGGCGAGGGGGAGGCAGAAGCCGACGGCGGTGATCTGGGCCCCGGCCGAGGCCAGCAGCGGGGCCGTGTTGGTGCTGAGACCGTCCAGGTCCACGCCGTTCCAGCGGGCGACCACCGCGGTGAACTTGGCCGCGGAGTAGGGGATGTTGCACAGCGCCCCGAAAGCGATGATCACCAGCCCGGCGCGCAGCCGGCCGCGCACCTCGATCGCCCATCGCCAGCACATGACGTTCATCGCGACACCGGCGACGGTGAGCGAGGCGAGGTACAGGACGATCATCTCGCGGATGAAGGGGGTGTTGGCGTAGTAGGTGTCGAGGTCGCGCAGCCGTTCCTCGGAGGCGTCCCCGAGGGCGAACAGGACGATCAGCGCCACGCCGACCACGGTGTACCCGAGGATCCAGCGGCGTGAGAGCCGCCGGGTCACCTCGGGCGGTCCGCCGCGCCAGTTGATGATCAGCACCAGGCACGAGGCGCTGTAGGCGCTCAGCAGGCAGTAGACGAGGGGGGCCGAGACATTGGG
>NZ_KZ626998.1 GCF_002911015.1 Streptomyces populi | reverse complement strand
GTGGCGGGTGTGTGGTCGTTGGCGGATGCGGTGCGGGTGGTGGTGGCCCGGGGCCGGTTGATGGGTTCGTTGCCGTCGGGTGGGCGGATGGTGGCGGTGGAGGCCACCGAGGAGGAGGTCGCGCCGCTCGTCGCGGATGTGGCGGCTGCCGGGGGCATGGTGTCGCTGGCAGCCGTGAACGCTCCAGGGGCTGTGGTCGTGTCCGGTCAGGACGTCGCGGTGGACCAGATCGCGGACATCTTTGCCGGACGGGGGCGGCGCACACGGGCGTTGGCGGTCAGCCACGCGTTCCATTCGCCGTTGATGGAGCCGATGCTCGCCGAGTTCGCGGACGTGCTCGGGAAAGTGGAGTTCCGTGCGCCGTCGATTCCGGTCGTGTCGAATGTGACCGGTGAGGTCGCGGACGCCGAGGAGCTGTGCTCGCCGGAGTACTGGGTGCGGCACGTGCGCGAAGCGGTGCGGTTCGGGGACGGGGTCGGTGCGGTCCTGGCGCAGGGCGTCGCGACCGTCGTCGAACTCGGGCCCGACCCCGTCCTGACGGCGCTGGGCGAGCGCGTGCGCGCCGCGTCCGCCGAGCGGGACTCGGCGGCGCGGGACGTGGCGTTCGTGTCCACACTGAGCCGGCGTTCCACGGACACCCGGGCGTTCCTCGGCATGCTGGCCCGGGTGCACGCGCGCGGTCACCAGGTCGACTGGACCGCTCTCGGCCGGGCGAACGACCTCGCCCGTGAACTGCCCACCTACGCCTTCCAGCACGAACACCACTGGCTCAAGGGCGCCTCCGCCCGGCCCGGATCGGCGGCGTCCCGGACGGCCGGGAGCGACGCCGCGTTCTGGAAGGTCGTCCAGGAACAGGACCTCCAGCGACTGGCGAGCGACCTCGGCGTGGACCCCGACGCTCCGCTGCACACCGTCCTGCCCGCGCTCGGCGACTGGCACCAGACGCACATCGAGGTCTCCGCGACGGACGGATGGCGCTATCGCGTCGCCTGGGAGCGGCCGACCGCGCAGCACGCCCCCGAGGGGCCCGCCACCCTGCACGGCACCTGGCTGATCGTCGTACCCGAAGGCGGCCTGCGCGCGGGCCACCTGCCCGACAACGACGGGCTGCACGACGGGCTGTTCGGCGAGGTGCGTCGGGCGCTGACCGATGCCGGCGCCGAGGTGAAGTCGCTGTCCCTCGCGCCCGAGGACATCGACCGCCAGACCATCGCCAAGCTGCTGAACGGGTTCGACGACACTCCCGCCGGAGTGGTCTCGCTGCTCGCCCTGTCCGGCCGAGAGCACACCGGGCCGCGCGGCGTCGGCTCCGGCGCGTGGGCCTCCGTGTGCCTTCTCCAAGCGCTGCTCGACACGGGCTGGAGCGCGACCCGGTTGTGGACGCTCACCCGCGGAGCGGTCCGCGCGACGGCGTCCGACGACGCTCCCGACCCGTGGCAGGCCCAGGTCTGGGGCCTCGGACGGGTCGCAGCCCTCGAACACCCCACCCTGTGGGGCGGCCTGGTCGACCTGCCCGCCCCCGACCTGTCCGCGGCAGACGGGAACGCCCCCGCCGCGACGGCCGACGCCTCCTTCGGCCTGGCGGCGCTGCTGGCCGGATCCGGCGGTGAGGACCAGGTCGCGCTGCGTGCCGACGGAGC
Organism: Streptomyces populi; assembly: GCF_002911015.1. Taxonomy (GTDB): domain Bacteria; phylum Actinomycetota; class Actinomycetes; order Streptomycetales; family Streptomycetaceae; genus Streptomyces; species Streptomyces populi. Next base: position 14,786 of record NZ_KZ626998.1, on the reverse strand, counting down.
ACGGGTGCGCCGCCTGCGGCCCGCAGGCCCGGACGGCGCACCCGAGCCCGTACACCCCGTCGTCCCGGAATCCCCCGTCGCCCAGGAGGGGGCCGCCGCCGGGCGGACCGGTGATCCGCAGCCGCCCGCCGTGCGCGAACCCTGGTGGTCGCACGGCTCGGTCCTCATCACGGGAGGCACCGGCGCCCTCGGCGCGCACACGGCGCGTCGGCTCGCCGAGCAGGGTGCCCCGCACCTCGTCCTCGTCAGCCGCCAGGGGCCCGACGCCCCCGGCGCCGCGGACCTGCGGGCCGAACTGGCCGCCCACGGTGCCACGGTGGACCTGGTGTCCTGCGACGTGACCAGCCGCGACGAGGTCGCGGCGCTCGCCGCCGACCTGGCCGGACGCGGTGCCCCCGTCGGTGCGGTCGTGCACACGGCGGGCGTGGCGGCCGAACATCCGCTGGCCGACCTCGACGCGACCGAATTCGCCGCCGTCGTCGACGCGAAGGTCACCGGTGCCGTCATCCTGGACGAGGTGCTGGGCGACGGACTCGCCGCGTTCGTCGTCTACTCGTCCATCGCGGGGACCTGGGGCAGCACGCGCGGCGGTGCGTACGCGGCCGGGAACGCCTTCCTGGACGCGCTGGTCGAGCGACGCCGCGCCCGTCGAGCCGCCGCCACCACGCTGGCCTGGGGGCCCTGGAGCGGCGGCGGCATGGCCGGAGAAGAGTTCCGGCAGGAGATGCAGCGCCGGGGCCTTCGGCCGCTCACTCCGCGCTTGGCCACCATCGCCCTCGACCGGGCGGTCAGGCAGGAGGACACCGCGATCGTCGTCGCGGACCTGGACTGGCCACGGTTCATCGGCGTCTTCACCGCGGGCCGGCCGAACCACCTGTTCGCCGACTTCGACGATACGGAGTCCGGTGCCGGACACACCGATGCCGGACGCACCGGTGCCGCGCAGCCCGGCGAATGGCAGCGGCTGCCGGACCTTCCGCTCGCCGATCAGCGCCCCTACGTCCTCGATATCGTCCGTCGCGAGGCCGCGCGCGTCCTCGGGCACGCGGACGCCGGCACGATCACCGAGGACCAGGAGTTCCTGGCGCTCGGCTTCGACTCGCTGGCCGCGGTCGAACTGCGCGGCCGGCTGACCGTGTTGACCGGCCTGGCGCTGCCCAGCTCCCTGGTGTTCGACCATCCGACGCTCGGCGCCCTGGTGACCCATCTGCTGGACAATGCCGCGCCGGGCGGCGACGCCGGCGCGTCACTGGCGCCCGGCGCGTCGGCGGCGCCGTCCGCCTCCGTGGCCGCCGCGCCGCCGCAGGACTCCAACGACTCCGTCGTCGGCATCTACCGCAAGCTCTCGTTGCAAGGCCGGATGCAGGAGGTCGAGGCGTTCCTCAGCAGCGCCTCCGCCCTGCGCACCAGATTCCACGGTGCCGAGGACCTGGGCCGCGGCGCGCACGTCACCACCCTCGGCCACGGCGAGGCGGAGCCGCAGCTCGTCTGCTTCCCGCCGTTCGCGCCCGTGGACGGCTCGCTCCAGTTCGCCCGGCTCGCCAACCACTTCCGTGGCCGCCGCCGGGTCTCCGTGGTCACCGTCCCGGGCTTCATGGCCGGCGAGCCTCTCGCCGCTTCCCTGGAGGTGCTGATCGAGACACTGGCGGAGGCGGTGCTGCGTGCGGCGGACGGCCGTCCGTACGCGCTGCTCGGCTACTCGTCCAGCGGCTGGCTCGCCCAGGCCGCCGCCACCTGGCTGGAGGAGCGCGGAACCGGCCCGGTCGGCGTCGTCCTGCTGGACACCTACCCGCCCGACAGCATGACGCTGGAGATGCGCAAGGCCATGACCTACGAGGTCGTCGAGCGCCGGATGCGGTTCACGTCGATGCACTACGACGGCCTCACCGCCCTCGGTACGTACCGCGGTATGTTCCGCGGCTGGCAGCCCCGGCAACTCGCCGTGCCGACGCTCTTCGTCCGCCCGGACAGCTGCATCCCGGGTTCGCCCGAGGAACCCATGACCGGCTCCGACTGGCAGGCGGCGTGGCCCCTCGACCACGAGGAGACGCAGGTGCCGGGCGACCACTGCACCATGATCGGCGAATTCTCCGAGACCACGGCCGCGGCGGTGGACGAGTGGCTGAGCCGTACGCCGGGCCTCGCCCGGCCCTGATGGAGCAGGTACGGGGCCGCCGCGCGTCCGCGCCCGCCCCGTACCACTCCGCATCCCTCAGTACGCACCGACTCGAAACACCGACGCCCTCTGAGGAAGGACGACCATGAACACTCTCTCTCCCTTGCAGGGCCTGCCCCTGCACCGCAGCGACCCCTTCAGCCCGCCGGACGGCTACGCGAAGGTGCGCGCCGAGGCGCCCGTGAGTCCCATCGTCTTCCCGGACGGCAACCAGGGCTGGCTGCTCACCCGCCACGCGGACGTCAAGGCGATGCTGGCGAACCCGTCCTTCAGCTCGGTCCGGGAGAAGGCCGCCCGCACCCGTCGTACCGAGGGCCGCCCCACGCCGCTGCCCGGCGCCTTCTTCACCATGGACCCGCCGGACCACACCCGTTACCGGCGACTGGCCGCGAGCCGTTTCGCGGTCCGGAAGATCAAGGCTCTTGAGCCGAAGATCGAGCAGTACACCCGTGAGCACCTGGACCGGATGGAGGAGACGGGGGGCGGCCCGGTCGACCTCGTCACCGCCTACGCCCTGCCCATCCCGTCGCTCATCATCTGCGACCTGCTCGGCGTGCCCTACGACGCGCGCGACGACTTCCAGCGCTGGTCCCTGAGCATCCTCGACACCGAACTGTCCGAGGAGGAGCAGCAGCGCACCATCCTCGAAGGCACCGAGTTCATGCTGGCCCTGATCGAGGACAAGAAGAAGAACCCGTCGGACGACCTGATCAGCGATCTGCTCGATCCATCGGAGGAGAAGGACCGGATATCCGAGTTCGAGATCGCCGGAATGTGCGGCCTGATGCTCATGGCCGGGCACGAGTCGACCTCGAACATGCTCAGCCTCGGCACCCTGGCCGCGCTGCGCAACCCGGACCAGCTCGCCCTGCTGCGCTCCGATCCGTCGCTCATCGACACCGCCGTCGAGGAACTGCTGCGCTACCTGTCCATCGTGCAGTTCAACTTCGCCCGCCTGGCGACCGAGGACGTGGAGATCGGTGGGCAGCTCATCAAGGCGGGCGAGACCGTGGTCGGTTCGATGGCCGCGGCCAACCACGACCCGGAGGTCTACACCGACCCGCACCGGCTGCGCCTCGACCGGGCGGAGGAGCGCAACCTGGCGTTCGGCCACGGCATCCACCTGTGCATCGGCCACCAGCTCGCCAGGGTCGAGATGAAGGTGACCTACCTGCGCCTGTTCGAGCGCTTCCCCACGCTGCGCCTCGCCGTGCCCTTCGAGGACATCGAGTTCCGCGCGAACTCCGTGGTGTACGGCGTCAATTCGCTCCCCGTCGCCTGGGACGCGCCCGCGCGGACCATGACCCTGCCCCGTGACCGCATGACCACATGATGCCGCGACCGCGCGACCGCGCGACCGCGCGACCGCGCGACCGCGTGGCCGTCGGACATGGAACTCGGAACACCACGACCAGACAAGGAAAACCCGTTCAATGCCGGAATCGACCGACGCCGCAGCCGCGGTACCCGAAGCGCACGACCTGCCGCTGGCCCTCTGGGGCTGGCAGGGCTGGACCGTCGAGCCGTGGGAGCGGCTGCCCGGAGACGAGGGGTACAGCTCGCACACCTACCTCGTCCGGCACGACGGCGTACGCCACGTCGTCAAGGCCGTCCGCAAGGACATGGGGCCGAAGCTCACCGCAGGACTCCTGGTGGCCCAGGAGGTGGAGCGCCACGGCATCGCCGCCGGCGGCCCGCTGCCGACCACCGGCGGAGAAGTCACCGCCTATCAGGGCGACTTCTGCTACAGCCTGCTGACCTACCTCGACGGTGAGCGTGTCGACGAGACCGACCCGGCCCACCTGCGCGCCGTCGGCCGGACCCTCGGACGGATCGACTCCGTCCTGCTGCACGCCCCCGTCCCGGAGGGCGTGCCGCGCTGGAACGAGGTGCTCGAACTCTTCCTGCTCGAACAGGGCTTCCTCGAGGGACACGACTGGATCCGGCGGACGCTGGAGCAGGCGGGCGGCGCGCTGTCGCCCGACGACCTGACCATCGGCCTGATCAACTGCGACGCCGCAGCCAAGGAGTTCCGGGTCCTCGGCGACACCGCGGGTCTGCTGGACTGGTCGGAGGCCATGTACGCACCCTGCATGCTGGAACTGGCCACCACGCTCAGCTACTTGGAGGACGAGACGGACGGCGAGCCGCTGGTGCGCGGCTACTTCGAGGAGGGGCCCGCCGACCGGGCGGAACTCGGTTTCCTCGCCGACATCCTCCGGTTCCGCTGCGCCGCCGAGGGCTGGATCTACGCCGCACGGCAGAGCGCGGGCGACGAGACAGGCACCACCGCCAGCACCTGGAGCAACGAGAAGCTGATCGAGCGGGCCCGGCAGAACGCCGAGAACGCCGACCGCATCGCCGCCCGCTTCCAGGTTTTCTGAGCGACCCCGAACGTCCGAAGAGACCTGATCAAGACGCAGCGTCCGGCGGCGCCGAACGGCACGACGGGCGCGTGTGCGTCATGACTTGCGAAACAGGGTGTGAACGGTGAAGTCCTACAAGGCATTGGCAGGCATTCCGCACCTGCCGCGCCTGTTCCTCTGGTCCATGCTGGCCCGGCTCAACGTCTCCATGCTGCCGATCGGCCTCACGCTGGTGCTGGTCGGCTGGAGCGACTCCTACGTCGCCGCGGGCGTGCTCGGCGGGGCGCTCACCGCGGGGCAGGCGCTCGTCGGACCCGCCCGGGGCCGCGCCGCGGACCGGGGCGCGGTCCGCAAGCTGCTGGTCCTGACCGGCATCGGCTACCTCGTCGGCCTCGGTGCACTGGTGACGATGACCCGCACCGTGCCGGGTGGCGGCTGGCCGATCGCGGTGCTGGTCGCCCTGCTCACCGGAATGAGCACCGTGCCCATCTCGCAGGTCAGCCGCGCGGTGTGGCCCAAGATCGTGCCCGGTGAACTCGGCCGCACGCTGTTCACACTGGAGGCCACCGGCTCGGAGGTGGTGCAGACCACCGGGCCGCTGCTCACCTCACTGCTCGTGACCACCCTCGACCCCGGATACGCCGTCATCGCGTGCGGCGTCGTGGCGTTCGTCGGCGCGCTCGCCTTCGCCGCCGCGCTGGGCAGCGCCGGGATCCGCGGCGGGGCGGAGCGGACCGCCGCGGAACCAGAAGCAGAGACAGGGACAGCAGCGGGAACGGGAGCGGACGTCGGCACGGAAGGAGACACGGCCACGTCGGCGTCCGCGGTCACGACCGCATCCGCACCGGAGCCCGAGGAGCGACGTACGCTCTTCGCCCTGCCGAAGTTCACCCTCGCCATCGTCGTGACCCTGGTGATGATGGCCGCCCTCTTCTCGGTGAACCTCTCCCTGGTCGCCTGGGCCCGCGACAGCCACCAGTCCGGACTGTCCGGCGTGCTCGTCGCATGCTGGACGATCGGATCCGTGGTCGGCGGCTTCGGCATGGGCGCCCTGCGCAAGGACGTGCCGCACAGCGCCCGGTTCGCGGCGATGGCGGCCGGCATGGCGCTGCTCGCGGTGCTGCTGCCGCCGGTGACCGAAACCGCTCCGGTCTGGCTCGTGCTGGTCGTGCTCTTCCTCGGCGGCACCGCCATCGCCCCGAGCATGGCCGGCAACTTCGCGCAGGTGTCCGGAGCGGTGCCGCAGGAGCGCCGGGCGGAAGCCTTCGGCTGGCTGGCCACCGCGGGCACCGGCGGCGCCGCGCTCAGCATGCCGGTGACCGGCGTGCTGCTGGAGACCTCGGGTCCTGCCACGTCGGTCGCGGTCGGCGCCGCCCTCGCACTGTGCGCGACGGTCCTCTCGTACATCGGCTCGAAGCGGGCCGAACGGAACGACGGGCTTGTGTCGGCCGGGGCATGACACCCACCTACCGAGATGTGACGCGCGCCCAGGCCTGTCGAAACGTGACACGCGCCCGCCGCGACAGAACCACCCCACCAGAAGTCTTCCCAGGAGGGTCGCCACGATGACCTCGACCGACGCCGTGCCCACCGGTACACCGCCCCTGACGACGGACAGCTCCTCCGGGACGCCGCCGGCATATCCGATGCCGAAGGCGTCCGGCTGCCCGATGGATCCCCCGCCCGTCTACCGGACGTTGCGCGCCGAGCAGCCGGTGTCCAAGGCGCGGCTCTACAACGGGCGGGAGGCCTGGCTGATCAGCCGGCACGAGGACGTGCGCAAGATCCTCTCCGACTCGCGGGCCAGCGTGGACGCGCTCAACCCCGGTTTCCCATGGCTGAGTGAGGTCGCGAAGGCCATGAACACCGCGGAGGGCGGCGTACGGCCGCTGGGCCGGATGGACCCGCCCGACCACACCGAACTGCGGCGGATGCTCGCGCCGCACTTCCTGATCAAGCGGGTGCGGGCGCTGCGCCCGGCGACCGAGGAGCTCGTCGACGGGCTCATCGACCGGATGCTGGAGGGCCCGAGCCCCGCCGACCTCGTGCCGGCGCTGGCCCGTCCTGTCCCGTCGACAGTCGTCGGCTGGCTGCTCGGGGTGCCTGCCGAGGCGATGGCCCGGTTCGGCGAGACCACCGCCCAGCTGTTCGACGAGGACGGCTCGGCCGAAACTGCCGTCGCCGCGCGCGGTGAACTGTTCGAGCAGCTCAAGGAACTGGTCGAACTGCGCCGTGCGGAACCGGACGGCAACATCGTCAGCCGCCTGGTCGGCTTCGCCGACGAAGGCAGGCTCACGGAGACGAACCTGCTCATGCAGATCGGGCTGCTGCTCGGCGCCGGATACGACACCACCGTCAAGATGATCACCACCGGTGTGCTGGCGCTGCTCGGCCACCCCGAGCAGGCCGCCCTGCTGGCCAAGGAGCCCGAACGGGCCGCGGGGGCCACCGAGGAACTGCTGCGCTACCTCACCGTCGCCGAGTTCGCGCCCAAGCGCGTGGCGGTGGAGGAGATCGAGATCGGCGGGCAGACCATCCGGCCCGGCGACGGAATCATCTGCCTGATCAGCTCAGCCGACCGGGACGAATCGGTGTACGAGCGCCCCGACGAGCTGGACATCGAGCGGTCGGCCCGCGACCACCTCGCCTTCGGCTCCGGCATCCACCTGTGCGTCGGGCACAGCGTGGCACGGATGGAGCTGGAAGTGGTCTACGGACGGCTGTTCAGCCGCATCCCGCAGCTGCGCCTGGCCGTCGCGCCGAACGAGATCCCGTTCTCCAGGGGACTCGACGTCCAGGGAGCGAAGAGCCTGCCCGTCACCTGGTGACGAGTGGTCATGCCGCCGGCAGCCACAGCGTCGGCGGCCACACCGTCATCGCGAAGCGGCCGGGCGACCATCAGGTCACCCGGCCGCTTCGCCGTTGCATCCGTATACGTGCCTGTATTCGGCCTACCAGCGCAGCGACAACCGCTGCACACCGCGGACGAGAACGCCCGGCATCCACTCGAACGGCGGTGCCTCGGGGTCGAGTTCGAGGTCGGGGCAGCGCTCCAGCAGCGCACGGAACGCGATCCGGCCCTCTGCGCGGGCGAGCGAGGCTCCCAGGCAGTAGTGGATCCCGTGCCCGAACGCGAGGTGACCGACGCCGGCCGGGGTGCCGCGACGGATGTCGAAGCGGTCGGGGTCGTCGAAGTTCGCCGGGTCGCGGTCCGCCGACGCGAGGCTGACCAGCACCGTCTCGCCCGGCGGGATGACCGTGTCGCCGATCTGGACCGGCACACTGGTGAACCGCTTGGTCGTGCTCTCCAGCGAGCCGTCGTAGCGGAGCATCTCCTCGACGGCGCCGTCGAGGAGGTCCATGTCGGAGCGCAGCAGGTCCAGTTGGTCCCGGTGCGTGAGCAGCGCCCGCGTTCCGTTGGAGATGAGGTTCGCCGTCGTCTCGTGTCCGGCGATCATCAGGAGGAAGGCCGTGGAGCGCACTTCCTCCGAGGAGAGGCGGTCGCCGTTCTCGATGCTGGTGCGTATGAGACCCGACAGCAGGTCACCGGTGGGCTCTCCACGCCGCTTGTCCTCGATCAGGTCGTCGAGATAGCTCATCAAGGCCTTGACGGCCGTGTGCGTCTCGGTCGGGTTCTGCGGCGCGAGGATGCCCTTGGCCCAGGAGTGGAACTCGTCCCGGTCGGCGTTCGGCACCCCGAGCAGTTCGCACAGCACGGCGATCGGCAGCGGTCGGGCCAGCGCCTCCACCAGGTCGGCCCGCCCCGCGGGCAGCATGGCGTCCAGCAAATCGTCGGTGAGCTCCTGGATGCGCGGGCGCAGGTTGTCCACCCGCCGCACGGTGAACTCCCGGGAGATCAGCTTGCGCAGCCGGGTGTGGTCCGGCGGGTCGGCGATCAGTACATGCTTGCCCAGTGGCGACGCCTCGGACGTCGCCATCGTGTCGCGTGCCTTGACCAGCCGCGAATCGGTCAGGGCGGAGCGCCCCTCGGCGTATCCGACGATCAGCCAGAATCGATAGCCGTCCGGGGCCCGCACCTCGTGCACGGGTCCCTCCTCGCGGAGTTTCGCGTAATACGGATAAGGATCCGCGAGAAAGTCGGGCCCGTATTCGGCAAGTTCGATGATGGGCATACGCCGAGAATACATGTCGATGGGCCGTGTGCCAGGGGGTGAATCTGGAGAGGATTCGTATCGGGACTCACCTCGCAGCTCCGACCAGCTCCGATCCGGCAAGCCGGTTCGGCTAAGGGGGGAAATAGGGGTTGTCGGTGCCCTGGCCGGCGGCAAAGATCGGGCTCATGCGCAGACGTGTATCCGTTGTCCGTCTGTGCACATCCGCCCGAAATTCGAGGAGCTGATCCGTGGGCGCCGGAAATCCGCGCGAGCAGGTCGAAGAACTTGATTACAAAGGTCTTGCGTTCAGCTACCGGATGGTCGAATGCGAAGCACCGGTCACCGAGCCTTTTGTTGTGCTGTCCGGTGCGTACCAGGACAAGTTCAGCTACCGGCGGTTCGACAAGTACTGGCAGGACACGGCCACCATCGTCTGTGTGGATCTGCCGGGCTCGCGCACGGCGGACCCCGTGCCCGCCGAAGGCGGCTATGACGTCCAGACCGAAGCGCTCGCCCACCTCATCGACGAGCTGGGGCTGCCACGTGTGAACCTGCTGGGGATCAGCAACGGATTCCCGGCGGCCTACCGCTACGCCCAGCAGAGCCCGTCGCGGGTCTCCCGTCTCGTCCTGGCCGGGGCCGCCGACTGGCCGCCGCGCAACCGGGAGCGGATGACGCAGATGTATCCGATCCTCACGGCGGGCCGCTTCGCCGAGTTCGCCGAAGGTCTGCTGGACCTGCTCATGTGCCTGGACCCCGCGGTCACGGTGCGCAACCGTGAAATCGTCCGCAGGGCCCTCAACGGCCGCTTCAGCACGATCGAGGAGGCCGATCTCCCCGGCTACCTCAACGTCTCGGACCTCCTCCTCCAGGACGGTGCCGTCCTGCCCGGCGGCATCAGCGGCGTGCCCAGCCTGTGCCTGGTCGGGGAGCACGACACCTTCGCCACCATGGAGGGCGCGCGCGCCCTGGCCGCCGAGATCGAGGGTGCGCTGTTCGCCGTCATCCCGGAGGCCGACCATCTCGTGTTCCTCGGGCGTGCCGCCGAGTGGGCCGAGACGATCGCACGCTTCTTCACCGATCGTCCGCTGGAAGAGCTCGACTTCCTCGCGTCGTTGGAGACGCTCGGCCGGCCCGCCGCGGACCGCGGCGGCTCCTCCATATCCGTCGAGGGTGCGCTTCATGTCTGAGGGGTTCATGCCCATCGCCGTCGTCGGTATGGCCTGTCGGCTGCCGGCGGCTCCGGACCCTGCGGCTTTCTGGCGGCTGCTGAGCGAGGGCGTGGACGCGGTGGGCGAGGCGCCCGCCGACCGCTGGCCCGACGAGGCCGGCACGCTGACCGGTGCGGCCCGGTACGGCGCCTACCTGGACCGGATCGACACCTTCGACCCCGGGTTCTTCGGTATCTCGCCGCACGAGGCACGGGCGATGGACCCGCAGCAGCGGCTGATGCTGGAACTGAGCTGGGAGGCGCTGGAGGACGCCGCGATCGTCCCCGCCTCGCTCGGCGGCAGCGGCACCGGAGTGTTCGTCGGAGCGATCTGGGACGACTACCGCAGCGTCGTCACCAGGGCCGGAACCGCCTCCTTCAACCAGCACACGATGACCGGCATGGGCCGTGGGCTCATCGCGAACCGTGTGTCGTACACGCTGGGCCTGCGCGGCCCCAGCATGACCGTGGACGCCGCGCAGGCCTCGTCGCTGGTCGCCGTGCACCTCGCCTGCGAGAGCCTGCGCCGCGGCGAGTCGCGGGTGGCGCTGGCGGGCGGCGTGAACCTGATCGCCGCGCCGGAGGGCATGGCCGCGTCGACGAGCTTCGGCGCCCTCTCGCCCGACGGCCGCTGCCACACCTTCGACGCGCGGGCCAACGGGTACGTTCGCGGCGAGGGCGGCGCGCTGGTCGTGCTCAAGCCGCTGGAACAGGCCCGTGCCGACGGCGACTTCGTGTACTGCGTCATCCGGGGCAGCGCGGTCAACAACGACGGCGCCACCGACGGACTGACGGTGCCCAGCGCGCCCGCGCAGACGGAGCTGCTGCGCGCCGCCTGCCGGCAGGCGGACGTGGCCCCCGGCGACGTGCAGTACGTGGAACTGCACGGCACGGGCACCGCCGTGGGCGACCCGATCGAGGCGGCGGCGCTCGGCACCGCCTTCGGCGCGGGCGTGGGCCGGGCGGCCGACAACGCGCTGCTGGTGGGCTCCGCGAAGACCAACATCGGGCATCTCGAGGGTGCTTCGGGCGTGGTGGGCCTGGTCAAGACGGCTCTGGCGATCCGGCACCGGAAGCTGCCGCCGAGCCTGAACTTCGTGACGCCGAACCCGAAGATCGCCTTCGACGAGCTCAGCCTGCGCGTCCAGGTCGGGCTGACACCGTGGCCGCGCCCGGACGGTCCGATCGTCGCAGGGGTCAGCTCGTTCGGCATGGGCGGCACCAACTGCCACGTCGTGCTCTGCGACGCCCCGGCCGAGTCGTCGGCGCCGTCACCCGCGACGTCATCGGCGGCCCCGCCCGCGACCGTTCCTGTTCCCGTTGCCGTCCCGCAGGACGTCGCGTCGCCGTGGCTGATCTCGGCGCGCAGCGAGGCGGCGCTGCGCGGTCAGGCCGCGGCCCTCGCCGCGCACCTGGAGCAGCACCCAGAGCTGGACGCCGCCACCGTGGCGCGCGGCCTGGCCACCACCCGCACGCATCACGAGCACCGCGCCGCCGCGTTCGGCGGCGACCGGTCCGCCCTGCTCTCCGAGCTGCGCACCCTCGCGCAGGGCCGCCCCTCGGACGGCCTGCTGCGCGGCACCGCGCCGGTCCCCGGGACCGGCACCACGCCCGGCACCGGGCCGAAGACCGTGTTCGTGTTTCCCGGCCAGGGCGTGCAGTGGGCCGGCACGGTCCGCGACCTGATGGCGACCCTGCCCGTCTTCCGCGAGCACGTGGAGGCCGCCGCCGCGGCCCTCGACCCGCTCACCGGCTGGTCCCTCGTCGACCACCTCACCGCTCCGGAGGCCCTGCCGGACACCCCCGACCACGTCCAGCCCGTGCTGTTCGCCGTCACGACCGCCCTCGCGCACACCTGGCGCACGCTCGGCGTCCAGCCCCATGCCGTGCTCGGCCACGCCGCGGGCGAAATCGCCGCCGCGTACAGCATCGGCGCGCTCACCCTCCAGGACGCCGCGGCTCTCGTCGTCGCACGCAGCCGTGCGCACGGCGAGCAGGCCGAGGCGGTGCGCGACGCGCTCCTCGACGAGCTGAGCGGCATCGAGCCGAGGCCGAGCGGGACGCGCTTCCAGTCGACGACCCTCGGCGGTCCGGTGGACACCACCGCCCTGGACGCGGACCACTGGTACCGCAACTTCCGGCAGCCGGCGCCCTTCCAGCCGGCCGTCGAGGAACTGGTGGACGACGGGCACACCGTCTTCATCGAGGTCGGCCCGCACGCCGTGCTGCCGCCCGAGACCCTGGAACACCTCGACGCCGCGGGCGCGGTCGGCATTCCCGCCCTGGGCCGCGGCGACGGCGGCCGGCCGCGGCTGCTGTCCGCGCTCGCCGCCGCACATGTGCGGGGCGCGGCCGTCGACTGGCCGGCGCTCTACGGCCTTCCGGCGGCGCGCCGCGTCGAACTGCCCGGCTACGCCTTCGACCGGCGCCGGTATTGGCCCGAGCCCACGCCGACGTCCGCGCCCGTGGCACGACAGGGCGCTGCCGCCGTTCCGACGCCGAACCCTGCTGCTCCCGCTGACGCCGCTGTGCCCGCCTCCGGTCCCCCTGTCTCCGCGTCTGCGTCCGTGCGGGACTCCGACTGGTTGCGAGGGCTGACCGAGGCCGCTCCCGCCGAGCGTGACGAGCAGTTGCTGGACCTCATCCGTGACGAGGCGGCGGCGGTGCTCGGTCACTCCGATCCGCGCGAAGTGGATCTCGCCCGCTCGTTCAAGGACCTCGGCCTGGAGTCGGCGTCGGGTGTGGAGTTGGTCGAGCGGTTGGGTTCCGTGCTGCAACTGCGTCTGCCCGCAACGCTGTTGTACGAGAGCCCGACGCCGAAGGTCCTCGCGCAGGTGTTGGGTCTGGAGTTGAAGGGTGCCGCGCGGCGTGCCACCGCGTCGGCCGCATCGGCCGTGACGGCCCGTCCGGAGAAGACGTCCGCTGTCTCCGCGTCTGCGTCCGTGCGGGACTCCGACTGGCTGCGAGGGCTGACCGAGGCCGCTCCCGCCGAGCGTGACGAGCAGTTGCTGGACCTCATCCGTGACGAGGCGGCGGCGGTGCTCGGTCACTCAGACCCGCGCGAAGTGGACCTCGCCCGCTCCTTCAACGATCTCGGCCTGGAGTCGCAGTCCGCGGAGGACCTGTGCGAGCGGCTGGCCGCCGTGCTCCGACTGAGGCTGTCCGCAACCCTGTTGTACGACAGCCCGACGCCACGAGCCCTGGCGCGAGTGCTGGGAGCGGAGCTGGCCGGTACCACGCAGAGCGACGCCACGTCGGCGGCCTCGGCCTCCGACGAACCGATCGCGATCGTCGGCATGGCCTGCCGTTACCCCGGCGCCGCCGATTCCCCCGAAGCGCTGTGGCGGCTTGTCGCCGAGGGCGCCGACGCGATCGACGTGTTCCCGGCGAACCGTGGCTGGGACCTGGAGGGGCTCTACGACCCGGACCCCGACGCACCGGGCCGGACCTACGCGCGCGAGGGCGGTTTCCTCTACGAGGCCGACCAGTTCGACGCGCAGTTCTTCGGCATTTCGCCGCGTGAGGCCCTGGCCGTCGACCCGCAGCAGCGTCTCCTGCTGGAGACCTCGTGGGAGGCGGTGGAGCGGGCCGGCATCGACCCGGCCGGCCTGACCGGAAGCCGCACCGGCGTGTTCGTCGGCGCGACGGCCATGGAATACGGCCCCCGGCTGCACGAGACGGTCCCCGAGACGGCGGGAGGCGTCGGCGGCTATCTGCTGACCGGCAGCACCGTCAGCGTGGCCTCCGGACGCATCGCCTACACCTTCGGGCTCGAGGGCCCCGCGATGACGGTGGACACCGCCTGCTCGTCGTCGCTCGTCGCCGCGCACCTCGCGGCCCGGTCGCTGCGTAACGGCGAATGCGAGCTGGCGCTCGCGGGCGGCGCCGCCGTCATGGCGAGCCCCGGCATGTTCGTCGAATTCGCGAGGCAGCGCGGCCTCGCGGACGACGGACGGTGCAAGTCGTTCTCCGCCGCCGCCGACGGCACCTCATGGGCCGAGGGTGTGGGCATGCTGGTGCTCGAGCGTCTCGGTGACGCGCGGCGCAACGGGCGTCGTGTGCTTGCGGTGATCCGTGGTTCGGCGGTCAATCAGGACGGTGCGAGCAATGGTCTGACCGCGCCGAACGGTCCGTCGCAGCAGCGGGTGATCCGGCAGGCCCTGGCCGATGCGGGGCTCGAGGCCGCCGATGTCGACGCCGTGGAGGCGCACGGGACGGGAACGGCGCTCGGTGACCCGATCGAGGCACGGGCGTTGCTGGCCACCTACGGGCAGGGCCGGTCGGAGGGTCGTCCGTTGTGGCTCGGTTCGCTGAAGTCGAACATCGGGCACACGCAGGCGGCGGCGGGTGTGGGTGGTGTGATCAAGATGGTGATGGCGATGCGGGGCGGGGTGCTTCCCAGGACCCTGCATGTGGATGAGCCTTCGCCGTATGTGGACTGGGAGGCGGGTGAGGTCAGGCTGTTGACCGGGCCGGTCGTCTGGGAGGCGGGGGAGCGGCCGCGTCGTGCCGCCGTGTCGTCGTTCGGGATCAGTGGTACCAACGCGCACCTGATCCTCGAAGAGCCTCCGGTCAAGGAGCGGATCGCGTACGAGGCCGAAGCCGATTCCACAGACCCCACCGTATGGCTGGTCTCCGCGAAGAACGCCGACGCGCTCGGCGAACAGGTCGGCCGGCTGGCCGAGTTCGCCCGGACCCGGACGGAGGTCGGCATCCGCCGGGCCGCTCGGGCCCTGGCCACCGGCCGTACGCACTTCGACCACCGGGCGGCGGTCGTCGCCCAGGACCGGGACGCACTCGCCGAGGCGCTGTCGGCGCTCGCGTCGGGTGCCGGGCATCCCATGGTGGTGCGTGGTCGGGCCACGGCGGGCAGGACCGCGTTCCTGTTCTCCGGTCAGGGCAGTCAACGTCCGGGTGCG
>NZ_KZ626997.1 GCF_002911015.1 Streptomyces populi | reverse complement strand
TCCCCCGCGTGGCCGATCATCCCGGAGTGGAACTTCTCCGCTCCCTGCCGGGACTGGCGCCACTGGAAGTAGCAGACGGCGTCGGCGCCGCGCGCCACGGCCTGTAGCGACCAGAGCCGGTTGAGCCCGCGCGGCTTGGGGCGGTTCACCCCGCGCCAGCTGACCGCTCCGGCCGCCTGCTCCATGAGCATCCAGGGGCCGCCCGCCGCCTGGGAGCGCGTCATGTCCTGGACGAGCGCGCCGTGCTGCGCGCCGAGGGGATCGCGCGGGTCGGGATAGAGGTCGACCGAGACGACGTCCTCCTCCACGGCCCATCGCCAGGCGTCCTGACCGACCCACATCGGCATGAAGTTGCTGGTCACCGGGGTGCCGGGGCTGTGGCGGCGCACGATGTCCCGCTCGGCGGCGTAACACTCCAGGAGCATGTCGGAGGTGAAGCGCTTGAAGTCGAGGACATGCGTCGGGTTCTTCATGTAGTGCGCGTGGCGCGGTGGGAGGATCTCGTGCCAGCCGTCGTAGCCCTGGCCCCAGAAGGCCGTTCCCCAGGCCGTGTTGAGTGCCTCGACGGTGCCGTACCTGTCCTGGAGCCAGCGCCGGAAGGCGGCGGCCGCCTCGTCGCCGTAGTCGAAGGTGCAGTACTCGTTGTTGATGTGCCACATCGTGAGGGCGGGGTGGCTCGCGTAGCGGGCGGCCAGGTCCTCGGTGATGGCGGCGGCGCGGCGGCGGTAGACGGCGCTGGAGTGTGAGAAGTGCTGCCGGGAGCCCCACCACTCGGTGCGGCCGTCCTCGTCCCGGGGCAGGGTCTCGGGGTGCAGTCGGCCCAGCCAGGGCGGTGGCGAGGAGGTGGGGGTGGCGAGCACGACGCCGATGCCGTGCTCGTGCATCAGGTCCATCAGCCGGTCCAGCCAGCCGAACTCCCGTGCCCCCGGACGTGGTTCCAGTCTGGCCCAGGAGAAGACCCCGAGGGTGACGGAGTTGACGCCGGCCTCCTTCATGAGGCGGACGTCCTCGGTCCACGTCTCCTCGGGCCACTGCTCGGGGTTGTAGTCGCCGCCGAACAGGATGCGGCCCCGGGTGGCGTCGCTCAGGGACGGCCGCCCGGACTCCGGGCCGGTTCCGGGGGGCGTGCGCATGGGCCACCTCGATCGGGGTGAGGGAGGGACGGGGGTGGTACGCCGCGGCCGACCGCCGGTCAGGAGCAGGTCAGCCGCGACGAGCCGGGGGCGCCGGGTGCCTCGGTGAGGTCACCCCTTCACGGCGCCGGTGAGCATGCCCTTCTTGAAGTGCCGCTGGACGAAGGGCGAGAGGACCGCGACCGGCAGCAGCGCCATCACCATGACGGCCATCTGCACGGCGAGCGGGGAGAGCTGTCCGGTGTTGATCTGGGTGGCGAGCCCGACCGGGCGTTCCTGCTTCTGGACGAGCTGGATCATGACGTTCTGGAGCGGCATCATGTCCTGGTCGGTCAGGTAGATGGAGGCGTTGAACCAGGCGCTCCAGTAACCGACCGCGTAGAAGAGCGAGATGACCGCGAGGACCGCCCGGGACAGCGGCAGCACGATCCGCCACAGGATGCGCCAGTCGCCCGCGCCGTCGATGCGGGCGCTGTCGATCAGTTCGGGCGAGATGCCCATGAAGAACGCCCGCAGCACCAGGATGTTGAAGACGCTCACCGCGCTGGGGAGGATCAGCGCCAGATAGCTGTCGGTGAGACCGAGCGCCTGCACCAGCAGATAGGTGGGGATGAGGCCCGCGCCGAAGAACATCGTGGCGAGCAGCAGCATCAGGAACCAGCGGTGACCGAGCGATCCGGTGCGTGAGAGTCCGTACGCGCACAGGACCGAGACCGCCATGCTGAACAGGGTGCCGGTCAGGGTCACACCGACGCTGACGAGCGCGGCGCGCTGCACCTGGCCGCCGGTGAGCAACTCCTCGTAGGCGATGAGGGTGAAGCCCCTGGGGACGACGACCAGGCCGCCGGCCGCGTCGATGGTCCGCTTCGACTGGAGGCTGGTGACGACGACGATCCAGAGCGGGAAGAGGATCGCGAGGGCGGCCAGGGCGAGGGTGAGTCCCTTGCCCGCGAGGCCGGCCCTGGAGGGTTTCTCCTCCCAGGGCGGGCGGGGCGGCGCCGCCCATCGGCCGGACCGGGCGCGGGTACCGGGCGTCACGGCGGTCATTTCTCGTACACCCCCTGCTCGCCCATGAGGTGGGCGACCTTGTTGGCGGTCAGGACGAGCCCCAGGCCGACCACCCCCTTGATCAGTCCGGCCGCCGCGGCGTAGCCGAAGTCCTGGTTGCGGATGCCGTTCCACCACACGTAGGTGTCGAGGACCTCGGCGGCGCCGGGGCCCACCGAGTCGCGCTGGAGCAGGAGCTGCTCGAAGCCGACGGTGAGCGCGTCGCCCACGCGCAGCACCAGGAGCAGGGCGATCACCGGGCGCAGGGCGGGCAGGGTGATGTGCCACATGCGCCGCCACCGTCCGGCCCCGTCCATGGCGGCGGCCTCGTACAGGTCGGGCGGGACGGCCGAGAGGGCCGCGAGGAAGACGATGATGCCCCAGCCCGCGTCCTTCCAGACGCCCTCGGCCGTCACCAGGAACTTGAAGATCCCCGGGTCGGTCATCAGGTCGATGCCCTGGTGGCCGTGGCGGCGCAGGGTCTGGGCGATGATGCCCGCCCCGCCGAAGATCTGCTGGAAGACGGTGACGACGAGGACCCAGGAGAAGAAGTGCGGGAGGTACATGACCGCCTGGGCGACGGCCCGGACCCGGGGTCTGACCACGCTGTTGATGAGCAGCGCGAGGGCGACGGGGACCGGGAAGTAGAGCACGAGCTGGAGGAGGAACAGGACGAACGTGTTCTGCACCGCGTGCCAGAACGCCGAGTCCTCGAAGATCCGCCGGAAGTTCTCCAGACCGACCCAGGGGCTCTCGAACATCGCGACGAAGCCGTTGTCGCTCAGGTACGGGTCGTAGTCCTGGAAGGCGACGACGTTGCCCAGCACCGGAATGTAGGTGAAGACGAGCAGCAGCGCGATCGCGGGCAGGGTCATCAGGATCAGGGCGCGGTCGCGCCTGAACCGCAGCCGGAGGGCCGGCCTTCCCGCGCCCCGTCCGGTGCTCCCGGCGGCCCGCCGTCCGCCGGCGCCCTCGGGCGGGCTCCCGTCCGGCGCCTTCCTGCCCGCCCTGGCCCCGGCCCTGCTCCGAGGCACCGTGCTGTGGGACACGGCCTTCTCCTTGCCTCAGTCCTGGGTCACTTGGCCGCGGAGCCGTTGTCGTCGAGCAGCTTCTTGTACCAGGCGCGCAGGTCGTCGCCGCCCTTGCTCTTCCAGTCCGCGACGGCCTGCTGCACGTCGGCGATCTTCTTGCGGCCGCGGACGACGTCGTCCTCCAGCTGTTCGAAGTCGTTGGCGAGGTTGGTCCACCGGTTGGGTTCGGTGATGGTCAGGCCGTAGAAGGAGGACTTCTTGGTGAAGGCGCCCATGCGCTGCTGCCACTCGACCTGGAGCCTGGCGATCTCCGGCAGGTCGGGGTGGGCGAGGTAGGCGGCAGGGTCACCGGTGTAGTCGTAGGCGCCGTTGACCTCGTTGGTGCCCTTGGTGGTCTTGGTGGGCAGGCCGTTCTTCACGGTGTAGTCGGTGCCCTCGACGCCGTACACCGTCAGCATGTACTCCTTGGTGCCGTACGGGGCCGCGCAGAAGTCGGCGAGCGCGAGGAAGTCCTTGATCTGCCGCTCGGACGCGGTCTTGCTGACGAAGGTGAAGATGCCCGCGGGCTGGGTCGCCCAGAGCGTGGGGTCGCCGCCGTCGGGGCCGAAGATGTCGAACGCGCCCATCTCGAAGTCGGTCTTCTGGGTGCGCTGTTCGGCCGTCGAGCCGTACCAGTAGGACAGGTCGCCGTTGAAGACGAGGGACTGGCCGGCGGTGAAGCGGTTGGAGGCGTCGCCCTTGACGGCCTTGGCGTCGGGGTGGACGACACCGGCCGCGTACAGCTTGCGCGTCCACTCCAGGGCTTCGAGGTATTCGTCGGTCTCGATCCGGTTGACCAGCTTGCCGTCCCGCAGGTCCCACCACAGGGCCTTGTCACTGCCGTTGAGGACGCCGTAGATGTTGAAGGCCGTCCACTTGAGGTCGTCGCAGGCCCACACCTTCGCCTTGGCGTCGGTGGCCTCCTTCGCCCAGGCGAGGAACTCGTCCGGGGACTTCGGCAGGGTGTAGCCCTTCTTCGCGAAGACGTCCTTGCGGTAGAAGGGCGCGATGTTCGTGACGTACGAGGCGGGCATCGGGATCGCGCGCAGCCGGCCGCCGAAGATGGAGCGCTGCCAGGCGTCCGTGGGGACGGCCGCGAGGTTCGGGTAGGCCTTGACCTTGTCGCCCGACAGGTACGGGCCGAGGTCGGCGAACTTGGCGTTGATCGCGCTCGGTATCTTGCCGTTCAGGTTCCAGCCCGGGACGACCACCACGTCCGGGATGTCGCTGGAGGCGAGGATCGCGCCCAGCTTCTCGTCGTAGGTGTTGCCGTCCTGGTTCTGCCAGGTCGCCTTGACGCCGATGGCCTCGTTCATGGCCGTGTAGTACGCGTTGTCGCCGGCCGGCGGGCTGCCCCAGAACGGCGACATGATCTTCAGGTCGCTGCCGCCGCCCAGCTTCTTCGGGACGGACGTCTTCAGCGCCTTCAGGTCGATCGCGCGGGTGAACCCGGCCGCCGATCCGTTCTTCGACGGAAGGTCGGGCGTGACGACGCTCGACGCCACGAAGGCCGGAAGGATCTTCTGGGCGTCCTTCCCCGAGGTGGTGCCGTCCTTGTTGCCGTCCTGGCCGCCGCCGCAGGCGGTGAGCAGGGGCGTTCCGCCGGCCACGGCGGCCGCTGCGACCGCCGTGGAGGCGAGGAAGCTTCTCCGACTGGGGGCGGAGGGGGCGGAGTTCGGCGTCATTGCGTCAACCCTTCGTGGCGCACAGCAGGACACCCGGCGGTGGGGCCGTCGGCTGCGGTGTCTCGAGTGGATCTGCCCGAGCTGAAGCGGTCCTCGGAGGCTGCGCCCTGAGAGAGGGAAGCCCAACAGTCGAAGCGCTTCGATGTTGCTGCGAGGTTAAGTGAACGCCTGGGGGTGCACAAGGGCCGATCCCAAGATTCCTCGGAGGCGACCGACAACAGGGCTTCTCCCTGCGGCACTTGATGTGGCCGACGGGAAACGGAGGTGGTGCGCGCCGATGTCTTGACACCCACCCCTCGGTCGATCGAGCATCGAAGCGCTTCGAAAGCACTTCGACGCCCCACCGCAAAGGGATCACCACGTGACCGCAGAGACGCCATCCATGCCGCCCTTCCGCGATGCGAGCCTGCCGTTCGCGAAGCGCATCGACGACCTGCTGGCACGGCTGACCCTGGACGAACGGATCGCGTTCCTGCACCAGTTCGCGCCCGCCGTCGAGCGGCTCGGGATCCAGGCCTTCCGCACCGGCCAGGAGGCCCTGCACGGGGTCGCCTGGATGGGCCCGGCGACGGTGTTCCCCCAGGCCGTCGGGCTCGGCGCGACCTGGAACGAGGACCTCGTGCGCCGGATCGGCGAGGCCGTGTCGTCGGAGGCCCGCGCGATGCGCGCACGCGACGACCGCGTGGGCCTCAACGTCTGGTCCCCCACGGTCAATCTGCTGCGCCACCCGCTGTGGGGCCGCAACGAGGAGGGCTACTCGGAGGACCCGGCACTCACCTCCGCCGTCGCCACCGCGTACACCCGCGGGCTGCGCGGCGGCCACCCGGTCTACTGGCGCACGGCCCCGGTCCTCAAGCACTGGCTCGCGCACAACAACGAGACCGCCAGGGACACCTCGTCCTCCTCCGTCCGGCCGCGCGTGCTGCACGAGTACGATCTGCGCGCCTTCCGCGACACCGTGGTGGCCGGTGCCGTCGCCGGGGTGATGCCCGCGTACAACCTGGTCAACGGCCGCCCCAATCACCTCTCGCCGTATCTGCGCGAGCAGCTGCGGGCCTGGACCGACCAGGAGCTGCTGGTCTGCTCGGACGCGGGCGCGCCCTCCAACCTGGTCGACTCCGAGCACTACTTCGACACCCACGAGGAGGCCACCGCCGCCGCGCTCCTCGCCGGCGTCGACAGCTTCACCGACCACGGCACGGACGGCTCCCGGATCACCGCACGCGTCCGGGGCGCCCTGGAGCGGGGCCTGCTGACCGAGGCCGACATCGACACCGCCGTCCGCCGCCAGCTCGCCGTGCGCTTCCGGCTGGGCGAGTTCGACCCGGACCTCGACCCGTACGCCGGCACCGGGGAGTTCGACACGCCCGCCCACCGCGCGCTCGCCCGGGAGGCCGCGGAACAGGCGATCGTCCTGCTCAAGAACGACGGACTGCTGCCGCTGCGCCCCGGCGCCCGCCTCGCCGTCGTCGGCCTGCTCGCCGACGAGTGCAAGCTCGACTGGTACAGCGGCACGCTCATCCACCGGTCGACACCGCTGGAGGGCCTGTACGAGCGCTTCGGCGCCGAGCACGTGGACTTCGCCGAGGGCGTGGACCGCGTACGCCTGCGTACCTCGTCCGGCCGGTACCTCGCGGTGCCCGCCGTGGAGGACCCGCCCGAGGGGCCGCGGGACGACGGGGGTGCCCTCGACCCCGCGCTGATCGCGGGCCGCACCGACCTGCCCCCGCTGACCACCGACGCCGTCGGCACCGAACTGGCGCTGATCGACTGGCGCGAGGGCGTCCTCACCCTGCGCGCCCCCGACGGCCGCTACCTGTCGGTCGCCGACGACGGGTTCCTGCGCGCCTCGGCCGACCAGCCGGGCGGCTGGGTCGTCCAGGAGACCTTCCGGCTGGAACCCTCCGCGGCCCATGGCGGCGGCCACCTCCTGAAGCACCTCGGAACGGGCGGATACGTCTGTGTCGCCGCCGACGGCGTGAAGGTTGCCGGGCAGGACGCCCGGGAGGCCGAGGTCTTCGAGGTGGAGTTCACCGAACGCGGTGAGGACGCCGTGGCGCGCGCCGCCGCCTCGGCCGACGTGGTCGTCGTCGTCGCGGGCAACGACCCGCACATCGACGGCCGCGAGACCGAGGACCGTACGACGCTGCGGCTGCCCGCCCACCAGGAACGGCTGCTGGACGCCGCCCGCGCGGTGAACCCGGACACCGTGCTGGCGCTGGTCTCCTCCTACCCGTACGCGGTCGACCACACCGGCCTGCCCGCCCTGCTGTGGACCGCGCACGGCGGCCAGGCGGCGGGCACCGCGCTGGCCCGCGTCCTGGCCGGGGACGTCTCCCCCGCGGGCCGCCTCCCGCAGACCTGGTACGCCGCGGACGCCGACCTTCCCGATCTGCTCGACTACGACGTGATCGGCGGCCGGCAGACCTACCTCTACTTCGAGGGGACCCCGCTGTTCCCCTTCGGACACGGGCTGTCCTACGCGTCGTTCGCCTACACGGACCTGCGGGTCCGCCGGGAGGCGGACGCGCTGACCGTCTCCTGCACCGTGACGAACACCGGGACCGTCGCCGCCGACGAGGTCGTCCAGCTCTACACCCGGGCGGCCGCCCCGTCCGTGCCCCGCCCGCGCCGCGAACTGGCGGGGCACCGCCGACTCGGGCTGGCCCCGGGCACGTCGACGACCGTGACCTTCCGCGTCCCCTTCACCGCGCTGGAGTTCTGGGACGTGTCCCTCGGCCGCCGACGCCTGGAACCGGGCGCGTACGAACTGCTGGTCGGCGCGTCCGGCGAGGACATCCGGCTCGGCGCGACCGTCGAACTCGACGGCGAGCCGGGCGCGTTCCGCCCGGTCCGCGAACGCGGCCTGGAAGCGGCCGACTTCGACGAGCAGCACGGCGTCGCGATCGTCGACCGCACGAGGACGACGGGCGACGCGGTGACCCCGGCGGACGGCGGCACGGGCGAACTCCTCTACCGGGCGTGCGACTTCGGGGAGGGGGTCACCAGGGTCGTCGTCGAGGCCGCGGGCGAGGGGACCGTCGAGGTGTCGCTGGACGGGGGGCCGTGGACGCCGGAGCTCCCGCCGGGTACCGGGCCGTCAGCACACGGGATCCCGCCGAGCGGCGAACCGTCGGTACCCGGGAGCCCGTCGAGTGGCGGACCGGCCTCCGAAGAGCCGTCGGACACCGGGCCGGTCGCCGAACTCCCGGTCGGCGGGACGCGGGGGCCCTACGACTACCACGCCCTCACCGCCGCGTTCACCGTCGACGGTGTGCACGACGTCCGCCTCGGACTGCGCGGCCCCGTGCGGCTCGCGCACGTCGGCTTCTCCGGTTGAGGGTCCGGAGAAGCCGGCACAGGGGTCCGGCACCGGAAGGCATCGGTGCCGGGCCCCTTCTCCGTCGACGTTAGCTGAAAACGATTGTCACCAGGCATGCCGTTTCCGGCCATGTCCCGCCCCCTATCCCCCACCGAAGACGCCGCCGGCCCGAGCCCCCGCACAGTGGGCTCGGGCCGGTGGCGCCGGGTGGGTCTTCGTCAGAGGGCGAGACCCGTCAGGACGAGCACGCGCTCGTAGGTGTAGTCGTCCATCGCGAACCTGACGCCCTCACGGCCGACGCCGGACTGCTTCGCGCCGCCGTACGGCATCTGGTCGGCGCGGTAGGACGGGACGTCGCCGATCACGACGCCGCCCACCTCCAGGGCGCGGTGCGCGCGGAACGCGGTCTGCAGGTCGTGCGTGAACACACCCGTCTGGAGGCCGTACTTGGAGTCGTTGGCGGCCTCGAAGGCGGCCGCCTCGCCGTCCACCTTCTGCACGGTCAGGACCGGTCCGAAGACCTCCTCGCAGGAGATCGTGACACCGGCCGGGACGTCGGCGAGGACGGTCGGGGCGTAGGAGGCGCCGTCGCGCTTGCCGCCGGTGAGCAGCGTGGCGCCGGCCGCGACGGCCTCGTCCACCCACGACTCGACGCGCTCGGCGGCGGCCTCGCTGACCAGCGGGCCGACGTCCGTCGCGTCGTCGGACGGGTCGCCGGTGACCTGGGCCTCGACGGCGGCGACGATGCGCGGCAGCAGGCGGTCGTACACCGCGGCGTCCGCGATCACGCGCTGCACCGAGATGCAGGACTGGCCGCCCTGGTAGTTGGAGAAGGTCGCGATCCGGGTCGCGGCCCAGTCCAGGTCCGCGTCGCTCGCGAAGTCGGCGAGGACGACGGCCGCACCGTTGCCGCCCAGCTCCAGGGTGCAGTGCTTGCGCGGCACCGAGTCCATGATCGCGTAGCCGACCGTCTCGGAACCGGTGAAGGAGATGACCGGCAGGCGCTCGTCCTGGACCAGGGCGGGCATCTTGTCGTTGGCGACCGGGAGGATCGACCAGGAGCCCGCGGGCAGCTCGGTCTCGGCGAGCAGGTCACCGAGGATCAGGCCGGAGAGCGGGGTGGCGGGCGCCGGCTTGAGGATGATGGGCGCGCCGGCCGCGATCGCCGGGGCGACCTTGTGGGCGCACAGGTTCAGCGGGAAGTTGAAGGGCGCGATACCGAGGACGACACCCTTGGGGAAGCGGCGGGTGAGCGCGAGCCGCCCCTGGCCGCCGAGGTCGGTGTCGAGGCGCTGGGCCTCGCCGCCGTTGAAGCGGCGGGCCTCCTCCGCGGCGAAACGGAACACGGACACCGCGCGGCCGACCTCGCCCCGGGCCCACTTGATCGGCTTGCCGTTCTCGGCGGAGATGAGCTGCGCGATCTCCTCGGTGCGCTCGGCCAGCCGGCGCGAGACGTGGTCGAGGGCGGCGGCGCGTACGTGGGCCGGGGTGGCGGCGAACTCGTCGCGCACGGCGTACGCGGCGGCCACGGCCTCCTCGACCTGGGCCTCGGTGGGCACGCTGACCTGACCGACGAGGCGGCCGTCCCACGGCGAGGTGACGTCGAAGGCGGTCTCGCCGGTGGCCTGGCGGCCGGCGAGCCAGAAGGCGTGGGTGGAAGTCATTGTGCGAGTCCCGGCCCTTCCGTGTTGGGGGTGACGACAGGGGTGTCTCTGGTGCTGCGCTTTCCCGTCCACGGTAGGGCCGGGACCATCACGGGGCGTTTGTCCGACGCGTAGCAGTCGGAGGGCGGGGTGCGCCGGTTTGGACTGGTCGTCCGAGGCCGCGCGCCTCGTGCCGGGCGAACCGCCGCCGACGGCGGGAGGCCCCGTTCACTCCCCCGCCGCGGCCGTCGCCTTCAGGGCCAGCCAGAGTTCCATCCGGACGTCGGGATCGTCCAGGGACCGCCCGAGGATCTCCTCGACCCTGCGCATCCGGTAGCGCAGCGTGTGCCGGTGGACCCCCAGGTCGGCGGCCGCCGCGTCCCACTGTCCGTGGCGCGACAGCCACGCCCGCAGGGAGGCGACCAGGTCCCCGCGGCCGGTGGCGTCGTGTTCGTGGAGCGCCCGCAGGAGCCCGTCGGCGAACGCCCGCACGGCGTCGTCCGCGAGCAGCGGCAGAACGGACCCGGCCGCCAGCTCCTCGTGCTCGACGAGGAACCGGCCCCGGCGCCGGGCGACGGAGAGGGCCTGTTCGGCCTGCTTGTAGGCGGCGCGGGCGGCGATCGGGCCGGCCGGTGCCGAGAGCCCGACGACGAATTCGTCCTCGTCCCCGGCGGCCCCGGCGGCCTGCTCGCGCGGAACGCCCCGCGCGGACTCCAGCACCGCGGCGTAGTCCCCGCAGGCCTCGACCGCGGCGCCTCCGTCCACGGCGAGGACGACCAGCCGCTCCCCGTCGGGCACGACGAGCACGGACTCACCCGAACGCACGGCGGCGGACTCGACGACCTCCGCGAGGCCCTCCAGCGGATCGCCCTTGACGTCCGGCACGGCGACGGCGGTCTTCGAGGGCGGGGCGGCGCCCACGCGCGCGTGCCCGTCGGCGTGCGCCCGTCCGGCCGACGCGGACACCGACTCGGCGATGATCAGCCGGAAGGGCGCGTCGAGCAGTTCGCCGTACAGGTCTCCGGCGACGGCCCGCGCGTGGTCGGGTTCCCCGGCGAGCAGCATCCCGAGGACGGCCGCGCCGATCCGCTGCTCGGCGGCGTGCAGGGACCGCGAGCGTTCGGTGGTGAGGGTCAGCAGGGCGATCGCCGAGTGCACGGCGTAGCGCTCGGCGGTGCCGAGGGCGCCGGCGGTCCCGACGGCGAGCGCGGCGCGCGGCCTGCGTCCCGTCCCCAGGGAGTGCAGTTCGACGCGGTCCTCCCCGCCCACCACCGAGCTCGCCGGCGCGGGCCGCTCGCGCAGCCGCTCCACGTCCGGGGTGAGCCGCGCGGCGCGGCGTCCCGCCCAGTCCGGGGCGGCGGCGACGACGGAACCGGAGGCGTCGTAGAGCGCGGCCCATCCGTCGACCTGTCCGGCGAGCGCGGCGAGCAGCCCCTCGGGCCCCTCGTTCAGGGCCTGTTTGGTGAGTTCGCGCTGCGCGGCGAACCCCGCGGTGACGGCCCGGTACTGATCCGCGGCGATGGCGGCGGACACGGCCTTGCTGATGGCGAGGAAGGGAGTGCGCCGGGGTACCTCGAGGAGCGGCAGCCCCTCCTCGTCCGCCGCGTCGACGAGCGCCTTCGGGATCTCGTCGTAGGTGACCCCGATGGCGAAGCCGATCCCGACGACTCCGGCACCGGCCAGCCGCTTCACGTACCGCCGCATGACCTCGGGATCGTCCGCGTCCAGCTTGAGCGCGGTGATCAGCAGCAGTTCCCCGCCCTCCATGTACGGCACGGGGTCGGCGAGCTCGCTGACGTGGGCCCAGCGGACGGGCACGTCCAGGCGGTCCTCGCCCGCGCGCACCGTGAGCTTGAGCGCGGAGTGCTGGACGAGCGAGGCGAGCGTGAGGGGCATGGTGCCTTCAGGTCGGTGTGAGCTCTGCGATCTTCGTGATCTCTGTGATCTTCGCGATCTCTGCGATCTCTGTGATCTTTTGGCCGCTGCGTATGAACGGCCCCTGCCAATTCTGCCTCACCGTACGGTAGCCGCGTGCGGTCATGCCCGGACGTCCCGGTCGGCAGGTCCGCGTGTTCACGCGTTCCACCCGCTACGCGCCCCTCGCCGTCCCGGTCGTCCGTCAGCCCCGCAGATCCACCAGCAGCGGCGGGGCGTGTTCCCCCTTCACGCTGGTCAGCGACAGCACGGCGTGTCCGGGCGGGACGGCGTGGGCCAGTTCGGACGCGGACCAGCGTTCCCGCTCGACCTGGCGCACGGTCACGGCGTCCGTGGTCACCGCCTTGCCGGTCACCAGCTTGCGCAGCGCGTGGATGGCCCGGGTCATGGGCTGGTCGGCGAAGACGGTGTGCTGGGCCACGTCCTTCGTCTCCACCCACTCCGTGCCCCAGGACTCGGCGAAGCGGCCTCCGTCCCAGGTCGTGACACCGGAGAAGGCCATGCGGCAGCCGACCGCGCCGTACAGCGGCCCGTGCAGGGACTCGGGGACGTCCCCGATGGTCCGCAGGGCGAGGACCACTCCGGCGTTGTGCGCCCGCAGGCCCTGGATGCGGCGTACCGTCTCGGCGGTCAGGGCTCCGGTCGCGTCGTCGAGGACCAGGCAGGCGAAGTGGCCGCGCCGGTCGCCGCCGCGGACGACGGCGGCGAACTGGGCGAGCAGGAGCCTGGTGATCAGCTGGGACGCCTCTTCGTATCCGCGTTCCGGCAGATCGACGCGGACGCGCAGCGGATGGTGGGCCACCGCCCGGAGCGAGAACGGCCGGGCGCTCGTGCCCGAACCGAAGAAGTCGGCGAAGACGGGCCGGTCCAGCAGCGCCAGACGGTCGGCCAGGACCGGGCCGGGGTCGTTCGGGCCGCCGCTCTGCCGCAGCCGTGCCTCCAGTTCGCGGAGCATCGCGGGGTGCCCCCCGGCCGCCAGGTCCCGCCGCAGCGGCTCCAGCAGCTCGGGCACTCCTTCGAGCAGTTCGCGCAGCACGGGGATCGTGGGGAACGCGCCGTGCACGGCCCGGTAGGGACCGAGCAGCTGGGCCAGGGCCGTGGCGGCCCGCCGGACGTCGACGCCGTCGGCGCTCCCGACCAGGCCCTCCGCGAGGAACGCGGCGGCTTCGTCGGCGTCGTCGCAGTCGGCGTACGGGTCCAGGTCGTGGACCGACTCGGGGTCGCCGAGCTTCACGACGACGTCGTACGAGGCGTCGGGGCCGACCGGTGTCCCGGCGGCGGCCACGACGACGACGGCGCAGCGCGCGGTGAGGGCCTGTAGTCCGAGGGACTCGGCGACGGGCCCCACGAGGTGGCGCGTCTTCCCGGAACCCGCCGGTCCGACGGCCAGGAGCGAGGTGCCGAGCGCAGCCGGGCCGAGGGCGGCACCCGCGCCGGAGTAGGCGAGCGGGGTGCGCTCCCGGGCGACCCACCGGCCGAGCCGCACCTGGGCCGCGAGCAGGTCGTGCGAGGCGGCGCGGACGGGCAGGTCGCGGTCTCCGGAGGGGTGGGTCCAGGCGGCGGCGCCCCGTCGCAGCACGGTGTCGCTGAAGGCGGCGAGCCGTCCGTCGCGTCTGGCCGAGGTCCAGGCACGCAGGATCCGCGCGCAGTCCACGTCGTTCATGCGTTCGCCCAGCACCTCGGAGGACAGCAGCTCCGCCGCCTCGCGCTGTCCGGTCGCCCTCAGTTCGGGCCATTCGGCCGGAGGGCCGGACGGCTCCTCCGGCTCGGCCGGTGACGCCGCGGCGCCCGCCGCGGCCGGCCGGGAACCGAACCGCTCCTTGGCGAGCGGCCACCATCCGCCCAGCCGGGCGAAAGGCAGTAGGACGAGCGCGGTGATCAGCGCGTAGAGGCCGTAGGTGATCGCCAGCGACGCGAACACGTCCTCACCGCCGGCGATCAGCGCCACCAGGGACAGCACCGGATTGACGATCGGCAGGGGGTCCCACCCGACCCCCGGAAAGGCGTCCGGCCAGACGAACGTCAGGGTCAGCAGGGCCGCCAGGGCCGCGACGACGGCCCGGCCGGGCTGCGCGCGCCGCACGACGAAGTGGTGGGCGATCTCGCGCCAGCTCCCGAGGCGTCCCATCGCGTAGACCAGCGCTGCGAAGAAGAGGCCGTCGTAGACGACGATCGCGTCCACGCCCTGCCAGGACTTCGGCGCGGTCGTCCCGCCCCACCACCAGTCGTCCGGCGTGAACAGTTTCAGCACGACCAGTTGGTAGGGGACGTTCCCCCGGCGCCACAGGGACCAGACGATCAGCCCGATCACCAGGGGGAGCACCAGGCCGACGATCGTCACGGAGGGCAGACGCCCGCGCTCCTTCGACGCCTTGGGGGCGACGTATCCGTACCGCCAGATCCCGAGGGCGGCGTCGGGGCGGGGCGCGTTGAGCCAGTCGCGCACGGTCCCCCGGGGCGCCGGAGGGGCGGCGGGCACGGGCGGCGGGCCCGAGGGCCTGGGCGGAGCGCCGCCGGGAACGGCGGGAACCCCGGGGGGTGCGGCCGGACGAGGCACGGGGTCGGCATGCGTGCCACGTGCGTCGCGCGTACCGTCGAAGTCCATCGTGTGCGCCCCCTGACCAGCCAGTCCGCCTGTCGCTCTCAGGCCAATCTAGTGGTCCCGCGGGGCGAGTTCACCGTTTACGGGGCCGGGTCCGCGGCGGGAGCGGGGCGCCGCGCGTCCGCTCCCCCGTCCGCCGCGGTGTCCACCGCTATGTCCACCGCGGACAACGGATTCCTCCGACAACGCCCACATGGCGCATGCCGAGCCCCCCTCATCGGCTCTAGCCTGCGAAGAAAGAAGGCAAGCGTCCGAAACCCCCCGCCCGGACGGCCCCCCGCATCCGCCGGGTACCGTCCGGTTCGCAAGATCATCAGGGAGCCCCTCATGACCGCACTTCCGCAGGAGCGCCGCGTCGTCACCGCCATCCCCGGCCCGAAGTCGCAGGAGCTGCAGGCCCGACGCCTCGCCGCGGTCGCGGCCGGTGTGGGATCGACGCTCCCGGTCTTCACCGCGCGCGCCGGCGGCGGCATCATCGAGGACGTCGACGGCAACCGCCTCATCGACTTCGGCTCCGGCATCGCCGTGACGTCGGTCGGCGCGAGCGCCGAGGCCGTCGTGCGCCGGGCCTCCGCCCAGCTCCAGGACTTCACCCACACCTGCTTC
Source organism: Streptomyces populi (assembly GCF_002911015.1). Taxonomy (GTDB): domain Bacteria; phylum Actinomycetota; class Actinomycetes; order Streptomycetales; family Streptomycetaceae; genus Streptomyces; species Streptomyces populi. The sequence continues at coordinate 1,430 of NZ_KZ626997.1, read as the reverse complement.
ATGGTCACGCCGTACGAGGGGTACGTCGCCGTCGCCGAGGCGCTCGCCGAGCTGACCCCGGGCGACCACGCCAAGAAGTCCGCCCTGTTCAACTCGGGCGCCGAGGCCGTCGAGAACGCGGTCAAGATCGCCCGCGCGTACACCAAGCGCCAGGCCGTCGTCGTCTTCGACCACGGCTACCACGGCCGCACGAACCTCACGATGGCGCTGACCGCCAAGAACATGCCGTACAAGAACGGCTTCGGTCCGTTCGCCCCCGAGGTCTACCGCGTGCCGGTCGCCTACGGCTACCGCTGGCTGACAGGCCCGGAGAACGCCGGCGCCGAGGCCTCCGCCCAGGCCATCGACATGATCAACAAGCAGATCGGCGCCGACAACGTCGCTGCGATCATCATCGAGCCGGTGCTCGGCGAGGGCGGCTTCATCGAGCCGGCCAAGGGCTTCCTGCCGGCGATCCGCCAGTTCGCCTCGGACAACGGCATCGTCTTCGTCGCGGACGAGATCCAGTCCGGCTTCTGCCGTACCGGCCAGTGGTTCGCCTGCGAGGACGAGGGCATCGTCCCGGACCTGATCACGACCGCCAAGGGCATCGCGGGCGGTCTGCCGCTCGCCGCCGTGACGGGCCGCGCCGAGATCATGGACGCCGCCCACGCGGGCGGTCTGGGCGGCACCTACGGCGGCAACCCGGTGGCCTGCGCCGGTGCGCTCGGCGCGATCGAGACGATGAAGGAGCTCGACCTCAACGCCAAGGCGAAGCACATCGAGTCGGTCATGAAGACCCGCCTCGGCGCCATGGCCGAGAAGTTCGACATCATCGGCGAGGTCCGCGGGCGCGGCGCCATGATCGCCATCGAGCTGGTCAAGGACCGGGCCACCAAGGAGCCGAACCCGGAGGCGGCCGGCGCGCTCGCCAAGGCCTGCCACCAGGAGGGCCTGCTGGTCCTGACCTGTGGCACCTACGGCAACGTCCTCCGCTTCCTGCCCCCGCTGGTCATCGGCGAGGACCTCCTCAACGAGGGTCTCGACATCATCGAGCAGGCCCTCTCCCGCGTCTGACGCGGACACCGCCGCAGCACCGGAGGCCCCGGAACCGCCCACGGGCGGATTCCACCGGGACTCCGGTGCTGCGGCGTTCCCGTGGGGGCGTGTGAAGAAGGTGTGCGAGGTGGATGGCGGGACGCGAATCCGTCTGTCGGAGCCGCATCCCCTGCCGTAGGTTCTAACCGGATCAGGGATACACCCGCCCACAGGGGACTGCGGGCCGCACCGGACCGAGGCTTCTCCGGCTCCGCCCTGGCCGTGCCCTAGCGCACACACCCGGAGCTTGCGGCTCCGGTTCTCCTCACCGATCGGACGGTCGCCCGCCCCAAACCCCCCGGGGCGCGCGGCGTTCCGGTCCGGGGCGGCCGCCTCGGAACCACCCCCCCCTG
>NZ_KZ626996.1 GCF_002911015.1 Streptomyces populi | reverse complement strand
GGCGCGGAAGAGCAGGAAGCGCAGCACGGTCGCCGCGAGGTTGGCGACGATGAGCACCGCCAGTTCGGTGGAGTGCGAGGGGTCGCTCGTCGCGGCGTTCAGCGCGGCGAGGGAGCCGCTGGTCAGGGCGAGCCCGATGCCGAAGACGACCAGGCCCTGCGCCTGGTGCCGGACGGCGCCGCCGCGGCCGCGCACGCCGAAGGTGAGCCGCCGGTTGGCCGCCGTGTTGGCGATCGCCGACACGAGCAGCGCGAGCGCGTTGGCGACCTGTGCTCCGGAGAAGGAGCGGAAGCCGCTGTAGAGCAGCAGGTAGAAGAGGGTGGACAGGCCGCCGACGACGCAGAACCCGACGAGCTGGCGGGCCAGGCCCCTGGGCACGTCGGTCAGTTCGCGGTCGCGCGGGTCGTCCCCGAAGGGCCGGGCGAGCCGGTCGAGCGACAGCGAGCCGGTGGCGAGGGCGCGTCCCACCCGCCACACGCCCTTGAGGTCGTCCGTGGCGGTCTTCACGATGTGGACCGTCGAGTCGGGGTCGTCGACCCAGTCGACCGGGACCTCGTGGATGCGCAGCCCGGCCCGCTCGGCCAGCACCAGCATCTCGGTGTCGAAGAACCAGCCGGTGTCCTCGACCAGGGGCAGCAGCTCCTGGGCGACGTCACGGCGGATCGCCTTGAAGCCGCACTGCGCGTCCGAGAAGCGGGCCTGGAGCGAACCGCGCAGGATCAGGTTGTACGTGCGGCTGATGAACTCGCGCTTGGCGCCCCGCACCACCCGTGAGGAGCGGGACAGCCGCGAGCCGATCGCGAGGTCCGAGTGACCGGAGATCAGCGGGGCCACCAGCGGCAGCAGCGCGTTCAGGTCGGTGGACAGGTCCACGTCCATGTAGGCGAGGACCGGCGCGTCGGACGCCGACCACACGGTCCGCAGCGCCCGGCCGCGGCCCTTCTGCTCCAGCCGGAAGGACGTGACCTCCGGAATCCGTTCCGCCAGCCGCGCCGCCACCAGGGGAGTGGTGTCCGTGGACGCGTTGTCCGCCACCGTGATGCGGAACGCGTACGGGAACGTGCGCTTGAGGTGCTCGTGCAGTCTGAGCACACATGGCTGGAGGTCCTTCTCCTCGTTGTAGACGGGGATCACTACGTCCAGGACAGCCGTACCGGCGTCTGTGGCCGGGAGGTGCTCCCGCGCCGGCAGATTGCCGGGAGAAGAGTCGGTTCGCATGGGAACGACTCTCGTCAAGCCCCCTGTCGCACCCATGTGGTGGCGCTGTGCTGTGCCTGTGAGTGCGATTGCCAGGACGTTTCGGGGGCGATCGCGGGCAGGTGCAGGGTGAACACGGTCCTGCCGGGGACGCTGTCCACGGTCACCGCGCCCCCGTGCGCGGACGCGACGGCCTGCACGATGGCGAGCCCGAGACCGGTCGATCCGGAGGCGCGCGAACGCGAGGAATCGCCTCGCGCGAACCGTTCGAAGACGCGGGGCAGCAGATCGGGCGGGATGCCGGGGCCGTCGTCCTGGACGTCCACGCACAGCCACGGGCCGTGCCGGTGCACCCGCGCGGTGACGGTCGTCCCCGGCGGGGTGTGGGTGCGGGCGTTGGCGAAGAGATTGACCATGACCTGCTGCAGGCGTGCGGCGTCCGCCGACACCAGCGCGGGCTCCTCGGGCAGTTCGAGCCGCCAGTTGTGGTTGCGTCCGGCGGCCCGCGCGTCGCTCACGGCGTCGATCACCAGGGGAACGAGGTCGGTCTGCTCGTACTGCAGCGGCCGCCCGGCGTCGAGCCGCGCGAGCAGCAGCAGATCCTCCACGAGCAGGGTCATCCGGCCGGCCTCGGACTCGATGCGCCCGAGCGCGTGCCGGGTGTCGGGCCCGGTCTCCTCCCGGCCGCGTCTGGTCAGCTCGGCGTACCCGCGGATGGACGCCAGCGGGGTGCGCAGCTCATGGCTGGCGTCCGCGACGAACTGCCGTACGCGCATCTCGCTCTGCTGCCGTGCGTGCAGCGCCCCGTGGATGTGGTCGAGCATGCGGTTGAGCGCCGCCCCGACCTGTCCGACCTCGGTGCGCGGGTCGGCCTCGGACTCCGGGACCCGCTCGTAGAGGGTGACCTCGCCTGTGTGCAGGGGGAGTTCGGAGACCCGGGTGGCGGTCGCGGCGACCTTGCGCAGGGGGCGCAGGGCGAGGCCTACGATCACGCTGCCCGCGATGCCGGCGGCGACGAGTCCGGCGCCGGTGATGCTCGCCTCGACGAGGATGAGGGTGTTGACGGTGTTGTTCACGGACTCGGTGGGCAGGGCGACGTAGTAGTTGCCGTGAGCACCGGTCACGTACATGACGTAGTACTCGCCCAGGCTCGGGATGTCCGTGGTGTGCGGGTCGCCGTCCTTGGAGACGGCGGCGAGCGCGGCCTTCTGCTCGTCGTCGAGCGCGACGGGATTCATCCGCTGGAAGCCGGTGCTGCCGGACTTCTCCGCGGCGATGACCGCCTCGTCGACCTCGCCGTCGGTGCCGAGTTCGGCCGCTATGGTCCTCGTCTGCGTCCCGCCCATGGTGACGAAGTTCTTGAGCCTGTCCTCGTCGGAGGAACCGAGGACGGAGGACGGCAGCCCGTCGCCGTTCGGCTTGCCGGGCGTCTGGCTCCCGTCGCCGGGGTTCACGCCCCGCACGTCCCCGGGAGGGCCCGAGAGCCGTCGGCCCGCGTCGGTGACCTGCGATTCCAGCTGCTTGTACAGATGGCGGTCCAGCGCGATGGTCGTGACCGTGCCGATCAGGGCACAGACCACCGCGATGAGGGCCACCGCCGAGACGACGAGCCGCGACCGCAGGGTCCTCGGCTGTCGTGCCCGCCTCTTCTGCGCCCGCGTCCGTCGTCGTCCGCTCATGACGTGGCGGGCTTGATCAGGTAACCGGCGCCGCGCCGCGTGTGGATCATCGGCTCGCGCCCGGCGTCGATCTTGCGGCGCAGGTACGAGATGTAGAGCTCGACCACATTGGCCTGGCCGCCGAAGTCGTACGACCACACGCGGTCGAGTATCTGCGCCTTGCTCAGCACCCGGCGCGGATTGCGCATCAGGAAGCGCAGCAGCTCGAACTCGGTAGCGGTGAGGTGGATGTTGTCCCCGCCGCGCGACACCTCGTGGCTGTCCTCGTCCAGGGTGAGGTCCCCGACGACGAGCACGGACTCGGACCGCCGGTCGGCCGCGCCGGAACGCCGGATCAGACCGCGCAGCCGGGCCACGACCTCCTCCAGGCTGAACGGCTTGGTGACGTAGTCGTCGCCACCGGCGGTGAGGCCCGCGATCCGGTCCTCGACGGCGTCCTTCGCCGTCAGGAACAGGACCGGGACGTCCGGCAGCTCCCGGCGGAGCCGGCCGAGCACCGTCAGCCCGTCCATGTCGGGCAGCATCATGTCGAGCACCACGGCGTCGGGCCGGAACTCGCGCGCGGTCTGCACCGCGCCCGTCCCGTCACCCGCGCTGCGGATCTGCCATCCCTCGTAGCGGAGGGCCATGGACAGCAGCTCGGTGATCGACAGCTCGTCGTCCACCACAAGCACCCGGACGGGGCTCCCGTCCGGCCTCAGCAGTTCGGTGCGCCCCTGGGGCGAGGTCGTGGTCATAGCGGACACCTTGGCGGGCGCCGCTGAGAGCATCCTTTCGGCAACCTGTGATTTCCCTGAGAAACGCACAGGTGCCTCTCAGGGAATTGCTGGGTAACGCTTTCCGGCGTCAGCGGAGGCCGAAGAGACGGGCCCCGTTCCCGAAGCAGACCGCCCGCAGCCAGTCGTCGCCCAGCCCGAGCCGTTCCAGCGCGCGCAGCTGGTGGACGTAGGGGTACGGGATGTTCGGGAAGTCCGTGCCGAGGAGCACCCGGTCCCCGAGGTCCGCGAGCCGGGGCAGCAGGGCGGGCGGGAACGGCGCGAGCCGCTCGCTGAAGTCGGTGAACGCCATGGTCGTGTCGAGCCGCACCTCGTCGTACCGCTCGGCGAGGCCGAGGAAGTCCTCGTACTCGGGCATCCCCATGTGCGCGAAGACGAACCGCAGCCGGGGGTGCCGGCGCAGGACGGCCGCGGCCGGTCCCGGACCGGTGTGCTTGCCGGGCGAGGGCCCCGATCCACAGTGGATCACCACGGGGATCCCCGCCTCGGCGAGCAGCCCCCAGGCGGGGTCGAGGAGTTCGTCCGCCGGGTCGTACGCCCCCACCTGCACGTGTGCCTTGAAGACGCGCGTGCCCGCCTCCACCGCCTCGCGCACGTAGTCCTCGACGCCCGGCTCGGGGAAGAGGGTCGAGGTGTGCAGGCAGTCCGGGGTCCGGCGGGCGAAGCCGACGGCCCAGGAGTTGAGCCACTCGGCCATGCCGGCCTTGTGCGGGTAGAGCATCGCCGTGAAGGCGCGCACCCCGAACCCCCGGATCAGCGCGAGCCGTTCGTCCTCGTCCGCGCGATAGGCGATCGGCCACTCGATGCCGCCGGTGAGCTCGCCCAGCCCGTCGAAGTAGTCCCACACCTTGCGCAGCACCCGCTCGGGCATGAAGTGCGTGTGGACGTCGACGAGTCCGGGCAGGCCGAGGCCCTCCCAGAAGCCCCGCACTTCCCGGGCCTCGTCCCGCACTTCCCCTGCCTCGTCCCGCGCCTCCCGTGCCACCGGCCGCTCCGCGTCCTCCCGCTCAGTCCCCGGCACGCTCGTACCCGTGGCTCCGCTCGACCTTGGCGACGTGCAGGGTGTACCGCTCGTACCACTCGGCCCGGCCGCGCCGCTGTGCCGCGCGGTGCTCGGCGTGCGCGCTCCACTCCTTGATGGCGTCCTCGTCCCGGAAGTACCCGACGGTGATGGCCAGTCCGCCCGGTGTCCGCGCGTGGTCCATCCCCAGATAGCCCGGGACCTGCTTCACCAGTTCCTCCATCCGGTCGGCGGTCTCCCCGTACCCGGCGTCCTCGTCGCTCCGCACGGAGGTGAACACGGCGACGTAGTAGGGGGGTTCATGGGCTGCGACAGGCAGGTCAGAGTGATCGTTCATGTCCGTCACTCTCCTTCCGGGTGTCCCCCGTCGTCCAGCGGCTTTCCGAACGGGATCCGAAAGGGATCCAAGTCTTGACCGTTCCGGCCGCACCCGCCCCTCCCGGCCCGGCGGACTTCCTTCCCCTGCCCCCTTTCCGTTCAGAAGAGACCGTCCTGGACACCGGCGTCCGCCCCGGGCAACTCCCTTACGGGGAAGGTGGCTCCAGAACCTCCGTCCGCGCCTCCGGCACCGGTCAGGTCCCATCCGGTCATCAGCCGGGTGTCGAGGACGACGGCTCCACGCCCGGTGCGGAGATGGAGATCGGGACCCGCCACACCGCACAGCTCACCGCTGATCGCGCCTCCGGCGGCCAGCTCGCGCACGGCCGCCCGCGCGGGCGGAAGCCCGGCGAGTCCGAACACGTCCGCGTGGTCGACGGGCTCGAAGGGCGCGCGCCCGACCGACTCCGGCCAGCCCTCGAGGTCCCCGGCACGTCCGTGCAGCTCCCGGAGCTCGGCGACGCGCTCCCCGGCCTCCGGCAGCACCGCCCGCACCGCCCGCTTGTCCGCGTACGGAATCCGGTCCGGCACCCCGAGCGCGGCCCGCAGCAGTTCCTCGGTCCGGCGCGCCGCCATCAACGGCCCCTGCCCCAGCCAGCTGAAGGTGACGGCGCCCTGCTCCAGAAGGCGCACGGAACCCCGCTCGACCCGGGTGATCCCCACCTTGACCATGCCGGGCCCGAACCACGCGAGGTACACCCGGTACGGCCGCGGATCGTCGGCCAGTGTGTCGGCGGCCACGGAGTGCGCCCGGTCCAGCCGCGCGCACTCCTCGCACCGCGCCCCCGTACCGCGCGGCGACACGACGGCCCGCACGGGACACGCGGTCCCCCGCGCCCCCACGCAGGTCCGCACGCCCCCGTCCACGACACCGAACGCGACCCGTCGCCCCGGAGCCAGCGGACTCGTCCGCCCGCCGCCCCACACGAGCACGGGCCCGTCCTCCGACCACCGCAACCCCGAACACGTCCACACCCGCCGCACACGACGACAGTAGAGGCCCCCGCCGACAGGCGCTCCGGCCGGCGGGAACGCCGTGGTGACGTACGGGGCCGCGACGGCCGGCGACTACCTGGTGGGGCTGATGCTGACGATGCGGTGGTCGGGGGTCATGACGACCGAGAGCTTGACGGGGGCGCCGTGCTCCCAGGACAGGGTGACGACGGCCTCGGTGGAGTCGCCCTTGCTCTTCTCGGTCACCGTCCACCGGGAAGGGATGCTCTGGGCGCGCAGGACGCCGTCCGCGTGGTTCGTGCGCTCCCAGGCCGTCAGCTTCTTGCTGAGCGCGGAGTCCAGGTAGTGGGCGCGCAGGTCCTTCAGCAGCTTGGGCTCGGGGTCGGAGCCGTTCTGGGCGTCGATGTAGGCACCGTAGAAGTCGGCGATGCCGGTCAGCGCGTCGCCGGTCCTGCCGCTCACGGTCCGCGGCTTGGCGGTGGCCGCCTGCGCCTTGGCGGCCACCGCCCGCGGAGCGCGGTGCGGCGCGTCGGCCTGGGAGGCGTGCGCCGAGACGCCGAGCCCGAGGCCCAGGGCGAGGCCGGCGGTGACGGCCGCGATACGGCGGAGGCTGCGGCGTCCGGAGGTGTTGCCGTGCATGGTGTGTTCCTCGTTCCTGGTCGGTGGACCTCGTCGCACGGGCCCGTCGGACGCCCCGTCGGGGCGTGTCCGGGCATGGGTGTCCCTGTGGACGGGCCGGTGGTGTGGATGCCGCCCTCCTGAACATGTCGGCCGGTGGGGCCGTACCGCTGGGAGCGACACCAAGAGCATCAGCGGCCCTGGGGGACCGCGGCAATCACTGCCGTCCGATCCGCAACGGTGGAACCGTCCCAGGGCTGTTGACGTGCAAGGAAATGAAGTGACTGGGATGCCGTTCCGGGGCGGGACGGCGAAGTGCGAGCGAAGGTGGGCACGGGCCATGGCCGCGGCCGACGACGACGTGACGAGGTTCGCGGAGCTGCTGGCGCGCCTCAAGACCCGTACGGACCGCAGCTACGCGGCTCTCGCCCGGCGCCTGGACATGAACGCCTCCACGCTCCACCGCTATTGCGCGGGCGAGGCGGTACCGCTGGACTTCGCCGTGGTGGAGAGGTTCGCCGTGCTGTGCGGGGCCTCGTCCCAGGAGCGCGTGGAGCTGCACCGCCTGTGGATCCTGGCGGTCGCGGAGCGGCGACGGTCCCGCCCGGCCGCCGCCCGGCCGCGGCCGTCCGCCGCCCCGCCGCGTCGGGCGCCCGCGGACGTACCGGCCACCTCGGCGGACGGTACGGAGGAACGCGGCGGAACCCCGGAACCGGGTGCCGCACCCGCGGCCCAAGCGGCACCCGCGGCCCAAGCGGCCTCGGCGTCGCCCGCGACACCCGCACCGGCCTCGCCGGACGCCCCACCCCTGCCGGACGCACCGGCCGGGCCGGCCGCACCGGACACGGCGGTCGCACCGGACACGGCGGCCGGGACCGTCGGCGAGCGGCCCTCCCCCGCCTGGTACCGGCGCCGTCCGGCCGTCGTGTCCGCGGTCCTGGGCACCGCGTTCCTCCTGACCCTGGCGGGGCTCTCGGCGATCTCGGGGTTCCCGGGCTCGCTCTTCCCGGGCTCGCCCGGCGGCACGGCCTCACCGCACCACGGCCCGTCGGCGTCACCCACCGGTTCCCCGGCACGGCCGTCCGCCCAGGCCGTGCCGTTCACCTGGACCGTGAACTCCCACGTGTGGGAGGAGGACTGCGGCCACGACTACATCATCGACAAGCCCCCGCGGCAGGTCCCGCCGCCGCCGGTCGCCGAGGACGCCGAGGTGTGGGCGAACGCCCAGGACGCGGTGCACGGCGGGGAGACGACCGTGCGGGTGGCGGTGCAGGGGCGCACGTCGGCGGCCGTCGTCCTGGAGGCCCTGCACGTGCGGGTCGTGCGCCGCGCCGCGGCCCCGACCGGCGGGGCCTTCGTCTACGACACGTCCCCGGAGTGCGGGGGAGGCGTCAAGCCCAGTTCGTTCGCGGTGAGTCTCGACAAGCACACCCCCGTCCCCCGGGCCGTGGCCGGACGCAGGGGGGACACGGTCCTGCCGGCGCGGCGCCTCCCCTACCGGGTCTCCGTGGACGACCCGGAGGTGCTGATGATCGAGGCACGGACCGAGCACTGCGCGTGCGACTGGTACCTCGATCTCGACTGGTCCTCGCAGGGCAGCACCGGCACCGTCCGGATCGACGACCACGGCCGCCCCTTCCGCACCGCCGGCGTCTCCGGGATCCCGCTCTACCGGTACGCCGGTTCACCCCCGCAGTGGGTCCCGGAGGCTCCGCGGGGCTGAGCCCGCCCTTTTCGGCCCGGCCCCGGACACCGCCCCGCCGAACCGCTCACGGTTCCCGGGGCGTTGCTCCCACCCCGCTCACGCCGAAGGCCCCGCCGGTTGAACCGGCGGGGCCTTCGATCTGTGTGCACTCGGCAGGATTCGAACCTGCAACCTTCTGATCCGTAGTCAGATGCTCTATCCGTTAAGCTACGAGTGCTTGTTCTGTTTTCACTTCCGTCTTCGCTCCCCGGGCTTTTGCCCCGCTCGCGGCGACAGGAAGAACATTACATGACTGCCGCCGCCATGTGAAATCCATTCCCCCCACCCCTTGTGACCTGCGAAAACGTCCTTCAGGGCGCTCGCGGGCCGACCGGGGACGGGTGGGGGCGACGGTCCTCGCGGACCCCGAGAACGCCGAAACCCCGGTCCAGTGGACCGGGGTTTCGGATCTTCGGGCGGAGGCGGAGGGATTTGAACCCTCGATGGGATTGAAGTCCCAAACCGCATTAGCAGTGCGGCGCCATAGACCGGACTAGGCGACGCCTCCCGCACAACCCCTCACGCGAACGCGAGTGGTGCGTGCAGATGATGACACAGACGAGCACCGCGTCACCAATCGCCTCCCACGGTACTAGGCAGATACGCCGCACCGCAAAGCCCCCACCGGTGCGCAACCGGGTGGGTCTCCCCGCGTTAAGCAGGTCATGTTGCGCCGACTGCTCCTCACCGCCGCCGTGTCAGCCACCGCCGCGCTCTCCTCCGTGCCCGCCGCCACCGCGGCCGGCACCCCCTCCGACGCCCCGGGGATCCCCCTCGTGCCCGTGGTGTCCCCCTCCGGAGCCTCCACGGCGTTCACCGGCGGACCGCTGTCGCCGTCGGCCTCCGCCGCGCACCGCGCCGTCCCGCCGGCCCTCATGCCCCCGCCGGCCCGTCCGGACGACTCCGCCGACCGGCTGACCGTGACCGTCCACGACGCGGGCGGCGGCGCGGACGGGACGTTCGAGCTGGAGTGCCACCCCGCGGGCGGCACCCATCCGCACGCGGCGGAGGCCTGCGACCGGCTCGACCGGATGACCACCTGGGGCAAGGACACCTTCGCCCCGGTGCCGCCGGACAGCCTGTGCACGATGGTCTACGGGGGGCCGGCCACCGCGCACGTCACGGGGACCTGGGCGGGGCGTCCCGTCGACGCCCGCTACGACCGCTCGAACGGGTGCGAGATCTCGCGCTGGAACGCCCTGGAGCCCGTCCTGCCCGGCACCCGCCCATAGCGCGGAAGCGGCGAGGACACGGCGAAGTCACGGTGATCTCACAGTGCTCTCACGGTTCCGCACGGTGAAATGCGTGGTCACGGGTTCTCCGCCGATTCTGCGTCTCATATGTGTGCGACCTCCCTCTCATCCGGCACCGTGAGCGCAACCTCTGCCCGTAGACTCCCTCGCGTGACACGCCGCGGGCCGGTTGGCAAGATGGCCTCCGCGGTCGGCAAGGTGCGGTAACAGGGAGGAAGCGTCTCGTGAGCAGCAGGCCATCCCGAGGCGCTGCTCGCCTCGCAGCCATACTGGACGCGCTCCCCGATGCGCTGGTCCTGGTCAACGCCAACGGGACCGTCGTCAACGCCAACACGATCGCCCTGGAGGCCTTCGAGGCCCCGGGCACGGCCCTGGTGGGCCGCGGGCTGCTCGATCTGCTTCCCGATTTCGACTCCAAGCTGATCCCCGGCTCCATGCGGCGCCCCGACACCACCGACGAGCGCGGGCGGACCAAGCCGACCCGGATGGTCGCGCGGCGGACCGACGGCTCGGAGTTCCCGGTCGAGGTCACCAGCGCGAACCTGGAGAGCGGCCAGCAGGCCTACGACAACTACGGCCCCCTCCCCGACGAGCTGCTCATGCTCGTCGTGCGCGACCTGTCGGGCACCGTCGACACCGAGGCCGAGCTCGCGCGCTCGCAGCGCCAGACCGAGATGATCCTGCGCGCGGCGGCCGAGGGCGTCGTCGGGACGGACACCGACGGACGGGTCGTCCTCGTCAACCCCGCCGCCGCCCAGATCCTCGGATACCGGGCCAGCGATCTCGGCGGCAGGGAACTGCACACCCTGGTCCTGCACTCGCGGGCGGACGGCGAGCCCTTCCCCTACTCGGAGTCGCCGCTCGCCGACACCCTGCGTTCCGGGCGCAAGCACCGGGTGCGCGGGCAGGTGCTGTGGTCGAAGGCCGGGGACAAGGTGCCGGTCGACCTGACGACCTCTCCGGTGCGCGACGGGGACCAGCTCGTGGGCGCCGTCATGACCTTCACCGACCGGCGGCCGTACGACGCCCTGGTCGAGGAGAAGGAGGCGGCCGACACCCGGCACGCCGAGGAACTGGAACGGCTCGGCGAGGAGCACGCCGCCGAGCTGGAGAAGCTGCGCGAGCGGCACTCCGCCGAGCTTACGGAGCTGACCGAGGGCCACGAGGAGGAACTCGCCTCCGGCGAGGAGCGGTACGCGGCGCTCGGCGAGCGCGAGAAGGACCGCTACGAGGCGCTGGCCGCCCGGCACGACCAGCTGCTCGCCGTCCTCGGCCACTCCCTGCGCGGCCCCCTCGACCAGCTGCGCGGCGAACTCGCCAAGCTCGCCGCCGACGACGCGGGGCAGCTGTGGCCGGAGGCCAACCAGGTCCTCCACCACCTCTCGGCCGGCTACTCGCGGATCACGACGCTCGTCGACAACGTCCTCGGCTACCAGCGGCTGGACGCGGGCATCGAGACGATCTACCGGACGAACGTGATGCTCGACGCCGTGGTCGCGGCCGGTGTCGAGGGCGCCGTGGAGCTGATCGGGCCCGGACGCGTGCAGTTCGCCGTGCACGCGCCGCCCATCGAGGCCGAGGTCGACCCGGGGCGTCTCGCCCGCGCCCTCGCCCACCTCGTCGCGGACGTCGCGGGAGTCGACGCGACCGGCAACGCGCCGGTGTCGGCGGGCGGTTACATGGACAACACGGTCGTCGTGGCGGCGGCGCAGCGCGGCGAGGTCGTCCGCATCGAGGTGCGCGGGCCGTACCCCGGGGGAGACCCGGTGCACGAGCCGATCGTGCGCGGGATCGTGCGCGCGCACGGCGGTGTGCTCCAGACGCACGAGGTGCCGGGGATGAGCGGCAGCGCGTACGTCCTGGAGGTGCCCATCGGGGGCGGGGCGGGCACGGTTCCGCTCGACGCCGTGGCACCCGTAGGCGCCGAGATCGCCCTTCCCGAGCAGGACCCGCGACAGGCCCTCCAGCAGGCCCCGCAGCAGAGCGGCGGCCGGCGCCGGGCCCGGCGGGCCTCCACGGACGCCTTCCTGGAGAGCGAGGAGTCGGGGGAGTCCGGTCCGAACGCCCTCGAGGCGGCCGACGCGGCCGCTCCCACGGGGCGCCGTCGCCGGCGTGCCGTCGAGGAGCAGGCGGCGGGCGAGCTGCCCGCCGCGCAGGAGCAGCCGGGCGAGGGCACCGAGAACGGCTCCGGTGGCACCGGACGACGCCGTGGCCGGCCCAGTCCCGCCGAGGGCGCGGGTGACGCGCCCGCCGAGGGCGCGGTCGTGATGGCGGGCGAGCACGGGGCGGGAACCGCTGCCGTGGGATCCGGGCTGGGCCCGGCGGTGCCTCCGCAGGGGGTGCCGGTCCCGGTGCCCTCCGGACGGCGCGCGCGCCGGGACGGCGAGCAGAACGCGCTGCCCGCGGCGCTGCCGGCGGCACCCGCCGCGACGGCACCGGACCAGGGTCCCGACGAGGACGAGGGCACCGCCGACGAGGCGGGCCGGCCGACCGGGCGGCGCCGCCGTGCGCTCGCCGCGGCGGCCGAGCGTGCCGCCGCGCAGGAGACGGGCGCCCGCACGGTGTTCGCGCTGCCGCCGGCGGAGGCGGACCAATCGCCGGAGTACGTCCAGGCCGCGGCGCAGGTGCAGGCCGCCCAGGCCCAGGCGGCCGAGGCCCAGGCCGCCGAGGTCCAGGCCGCTCAGGCGCAGGCGGCCCAGGCGGCGCAGGCCCAGGTCCAGGCCCAGGTCGCGCTGGCCCAGCAGGCCGACGGCCGCCATGACGCGGTGCTGCACGACCCCGACGACGATCACACCCCGCCGCAGCCGCACCCGGCCTCCGCCCCGACGGGCCGCCGACGCGCCCGTCCGGTCGCGGAACCGGCTCCCGCGGCGGCGGCCGGCGCACCCGGGCAGGCGCTCCCGGCGCCGGGCGTTCCCGGACAGCCGGTTCCGGCACAGGGCGTTCCCGCGCAGCCGGTGCCCGCGCAGGGCGTCCCCGCTCAGGTGGTGCCCGCGCTCGGACAGCCGGTTCCGGCACAGGGTGTTCCCGCACAGCCGGTGCCCGCGCTCGGACAGCCGGTGCCCGCGCAGGGTGTCCCCGCGCAGGTGGTCCCGGCCGCCACCGCCGGTCAGCCGGTCCCCGCGGGCCTGCCCGCGGTCGCGGCGCAGCCGGGTGCCGCCCCGGAGGCGGCGCTGCCGGGTGCCGCGCCCGCCCCGGTCCAGCCCTGGCCCGACGCGAACACCACCGGCGCGCAGCCCGCGCTCCCGGCGGCGAACGCGGCGGCTCCCGCCCCGCTCCCCCCGGAGCGCCCGGCCGCGCGGGTCGCCCAGCCGCTGCCCGCCGAGACGACGCCCGCCGCCGTCCCGGCCGACCCCGACTCGACGCAGGGCCGTGCCATAAGCGTGCGCACGCTCGGCCAGGGCGTCCCGTTCGCCCGCCAGGTCGCGGCGGACCGGCCGGGCGGCGGTGTCCAGGCCCCGACGCCTCCCCCGCACGGGACGAACGGTGGGGGCCGCCGCCGCAAGCTCGGCACTCCGCCCGAGCCCGCCGCCGACCGCGTGGAGACGGCCGCGCGCGCCCTTCCGGGAGGTGCCCAGCCGGGTGCCGGACCCCGGCGGCCCGGCACCACCGAGGGCGCCGGACGGTCGTACGCGATAGGGGCACCGGACGAGAACGCCGCCGAGGGCCCCGAGCCGCTCGACGGTCCCGGCGGTGCCGTCGAGGTCTCCGACCAGCCGCACCCGCGGCCCGTGGACGACGAGCTGCCCCCGGAGCCGCTGGACAACCCGCGGCGGCTGCTCGTGTGGCCGGCGCCCGACGCCGGCACCCAGCAGGCGCTGAGCGACCGCGGCTACCGGCCGGTCGTCGTGAACTCGCGCGAGGAGGTGGACGCGCAGATCGCCGCGTTCCCCGCCGCGCTGTTCGTCGACCCGCTGACCGGCCCGATCACCCAGAAGGCGTTGCAGTCGCTGCGCCAGGCCGCCGTCGCGGCCGAGGTCCCCGTCCTGGTGACGGCCGGACTCGGACAGGCGACGCGCGACGCGGCGTACGGTGCCGACCCCGCCGTCCTCCTGAAGGCGCTCGCGCCCCGCGACTCCGAGCAGCACCCGCCACGTGTGCTGCTCATCGAGGAGCACGCGGAGATCGCGCTCGCGCTGACGGCGACACTGGAGCGGCGCGGGATGCAGGTCGCGCGTGCCTCGACGGACGAGGACGCGGTCACCCTGGCCTCGCAGATGCGGCCGAACCTCGTGGTGATGGACCTGATGCAGGTACGGCGCCGGCAGGCCGGGATCGTCGACTGGCTGCGTGCGAACGGGCAGTTGAACCGCACCCCGCTCGTCGTCTACACCGCCGCCGTCGACCTGTCCGAACTGCCGCGGCTGGCCGCGGGGGAGTCGGTGCTCTGCCTCGCCGAGCGTTCGACGGCCGCCGAGGTCCAGGAGCGGATCGTCGACCTGCTGGCCCGCATCGGCACCAACTAGGGCCGTACGTACGTCCTTGCGCCCCGCGGGTACGTACGTCCTCGCGCCCTGCGGGTACGTCCGTCCGTACGTGTCCGTGCGTCCGTGAGCGCGCGTGAGCCGGGCGGGGAGCTTCAGGGCTCCCCGCCCGGCTCACGCATGCTGTCCGCGCGTCAGAGCCTGGTCACGTCCAGGGCGCCCTCCGCGTACCTCTTGCGGATGACCTTCTTGTCGAACTTGCCGACGCTCGTCTTCGGGACGGCCTCGACGATCGACCAGCGCTCGGGGAGCTGCCACTTGGCGATCTTGCCCTCGTCGGCGAGGAAGGCGCGCAGCGACTCGAAGTCGGCGGTGGAGCCCTCCTTCAGGACGACGGTGGCCAGCGGGCGCTCGCCCCACTTCTCGTCGGGGACGGCCACGACCGCGGCCTCGGTCACGTCCGGGTGGGACATGAGGGCGTTCTCCAGGTCGACCGAGGAGATCCACTCGCCGCCCGACTTGATGACGTCCTTGGCCCGGTCGGTGAGGGTCAGGAAGCCGTCGGGGCTGATCGTGCCGACGTCCCCGGTCTTGAGCCAGCCGTCCTCGCTGAACTTGTCGGCGGGGCGCAGCGGTTCCCCGTCGCTGCCGCCGTAGTAGGCGCCGGCGATCCACGGGCCCCGGACCTCCAGCTCGCCGGCGGACTCGCCGTCCCACGGGAGCCGTTCGCCGCCGGGGCCGGTGAGGCGGGCCTCGACGCCCGCCGGGAAACGGCCCTGGGTCAGGCGGTAGGCGAACTCCTCGTCCGTGCCCACCGCGTGGGCCGGCGGGCGGGCGATGGTGCCGAGCGGGGAGGTCTCGGTCATGCCCCAGGCGTGACAGACGTGCATGCCCAGCTCGTCGAAGGCGGCCATGAGCGAGGGCGGGCAGGCCGAGCCGCCGATCGTCACCTGGGTGAGGGAGGAGACGTCACGGGGCTTGGCGGTCAGCTCGGCGAGCAGTCCCTGCCAGATGGTCGGGACGGCGGCGGCGTGCGTCGGCCGCTCGGACTCGATCATCTCGGCGAGCGGGGCGGGCTGGAGGAAACGGTCGGGCATCAGCATGTTGATGCCCGACATGAAGGTCGCGTGGGGCAGGCCCCAGGCGTTGACGTGGAACTGCGGCACCACGACGAGGGTCGTGTCCCGGTCCGTGAGGCCCATGGACTGGGCCATGTTCACCTGCATGGAGTGCAGGTAGATCGAACGGTGGGAGTAGACGACGCCCTTGGGGTCCCCGGTGGTCCCGGAGGTGTAGCACATGGCCGCGGCCTGCCGCTCGTCGATCTCCGGCCAGTCGTAGACCGTCGGCTTCCCGGCGATGAGCTCCTCGTAGTCGTGCACCCGCACGCCCGCCCCGTCGAGCACGGAGCGGTCGCCGGGACCCGAGACCACCACGTGCTCCACCGTCGGGAGCTGGGGGAGGAGCGGTGCCAGCAGCGGGAGCAGCGATCCGTTGGCGATGACCACGCGGTCGGCGGCGTGGTTGACGATGAAGACGAGCTGCTCGGCCGGGAGGCGGAGGTTCAGGGTGTGCAGTACGGCGCCCATGGAGGGGATCGCGTAGTACGCCTCGACGTGCTCGGCGTTGTTCCACATGAGGGTCGCGACCCGCTCGTCGCCCGTCACCCCGAGGTCGTCGCGCAGGGCGTGGGCCAGCTGGTTCGCCCGCGCACCGGCTTCGCGGAAGCTGCGGCGGTGCGGTTCCGCCTCACCCGTCCAGGTCGTGATCTGCGAGTCTCCGTGCACCAGCGCCCCGTGCTCCAGAATGCGGGTCACAGTCAGCGGTACGTCCTGCATCGTGCTCAGCACGGCGTCCTCCCGGGGCGACATTGCCTACGCGGTAGTAATGGGTTGCGCTGATTCTGCGCACATACCGCGTGGTATGTCACTAGCCCCAGGAATGATCGATCACCTCAGGGCCCGCTCGGACTCCGGCCGGGAGTCCTCCTGACGGACGGGGATCAGCTCGGGGTCCTCGCGCAGTTTGCCCAGCGCACGGGAGACCGCCGACTTGACCGTGCCCACGGAGACCCCGAGGACCTCCGCCGTCTGGGCCTCGCTCAGGTCCTCGTAGTAGCGCAGCACGACCATCGCCCGCTGCCGCGCCGGGAGCTTCGTGATCGCCCGCCACATCGCGTCGTGCAGCGCCTGCTGCTCGGCGGGGTCGGCGGCGGGCAGCCCCTCCGGCTCCGGCAGCTCGTCGCAGACGAACTCGTCGACCTTCCGCTTGCGCCACTGCGACGTCCGCGTGTTCAGCAGGGCGCGCCGCACGTAGCCGTCCAGCGCCCGGTGGTCCTCGATCCGGTCCCAGGCGACGTACGTCTTCGTCAGCGCCGTCTGCAGCAGGTCCTCCGCGTCGCTCGGGTTCGCGGTGAGTGACCGGGCGGTGCGCAGCAGCACCGGCTGCCGCGCCTTCACGTACGACGAGAACGACGGGTACGAGCGGGTCCGCGCCCCTCTTGTGGCGGCGTCCGAGGCACTCGTGCAGACGGGTGTGGTCATGGCTCCACGCTAGGTTCGCCCCCTCGTCCGGCGGATCGGCCGCAGGTCCCGAAGCCATGTCCGCCTCAGGTTGTAGAAGCGGTGCCGGCCTCACCTCCTGAAGGTGGACGAGCGGGTCGCTTCCCCTGAGGGTTCACCCCTGAGACACGGCCGCCGGGGGCGGTTCCCGTCCTGTGGTGGGTCGGGGCCGTGGGGGGGGAAAAAACC
>NZ_KZ626995.1 GCF_002911015.1 Streptomyces populi | reverse complement strand
GGGTAGGGGCGGTGGGGGGCGAAAACCTGCTTGGGCCTGCTGGGCGTGATCGCCGGGGGTGGGCAGGGGCCCGTGCGTCGGCTGGTGGGCTAGGACTTGGCGGCGTGGCGGGCGACGGCCTTCGCGATCTTCTCGGCGTCCAGGGCGAGTTCGCGGAACATGCCGCTGATGGGGTTGGTGAAGCCGGTGAAGTACAGGCCGGGCGCGTTCTTCGGGGTGCGTCCGCCGTGCACGACCGGGTGCCCGCGGCCGTCGAGCACGTCGAGGTGTCCGACCATGCCTTCCAGGGCCCGCGTGTATCCGGTCGCGGCGATCACCGCGTCCGGGGCGATCCGGTTCCCGTCGGCGAGGACGGCCTTGTGGTCCTCGAACGCCTCGACCGCGGCCACGATCTCGACCTTCCCCTTGCGGACGGCGTCGATGATGCCGACGTCCTGGACGGGGATGGAGCCCTCGTTGACGCGGGAGTAGAGCCCGGTGGAGGGGCGGGGCAGGCCCTGCGCGGACAGGTCGGGCACGCTCAGTCGGCACACCGGTCCGGCCAGCGCGTCCACGAGGCGCACCGGCAGCCGCCGTACGGCGATGCCCGTGTACTGCGCGGCCCAGCCCGCCGTCGAGCGGCGCAGGATGTGCGGCGCGGTGCGGACGGACAGCCGTACGCGCGAGGCGCCGCCCTCGGCCAGGTCCGCGGCGATCTCGGCGCCGGTGTTGCCGATGCCGACGACCAGGACGTCACGGCCCGCGTAGGGGGCGGGGTTGCGGTACTCGCCGGCGTGCAGCAGCTCGCCGGTGTAGGTGTCGCGGCCCGCCCAGTCGGGGACGCGCGGGGTGTGGTTGTAGCCGGTCGCGACGACCACCGCGCTGCCGGTCAGCTCCCGTCCGCCGGTGGCGTGCAGCAGCCAGCCGCCGTCCGGGGCGGGCTCGACGCGGGAGACCTCGACGCCCGTGACGATCTCCAGGCCGTGGTGCTCGGCGTACTTCTCCAGGTAGCGCACCACGTTGTCACGTGCCACCCACCGGCCGAACGAGCGCGGCATCGACAGCCCCGGCAGCGCGGACAGCCGTCGGGTGGTGTGCAGGTGCAGCCGGTCGTAGTGGTTCCGCCAGGACGCGCCGACCTGGTCCGACTTCTCCAGCACGACGGCCCGCACGCCCCGGGCGCGCAGCGCGTACGCCGCCGCGAGTCCTCCGGGGCCGCCTCCGATCACGTACACGGGGCGGTCCTCGTGGGAGGGCACCGTGCGGGAGGTCGTGGAAGCAGTCGAGTCGGCCATAGCGCGAGCGTAATCACGGCTTTGCTTGATAGGTCTCGGTCAAGAGGGGAATCGGTTGCGAACTGGTCACGACTGTGGGAGGGGTGGGTGGACCCGGTGGCGTAGGTCACTTCGACGTGATGGGGATGTGTGGAAAGCGTGTTGTCCCCGCAGGTGGGCGCCGGGGCGTACGTCTTTTGCGGGAGCGCGGGACCGGCCCCGCGCGCTCCTCGGGAGGGGGTGGTGATCGTCCCGTTCCGGGTGGCCGTCGCCGGCCCCTTGCGCGGGCGTCTCCCGGGACCGAAACTGACGTTCCGTCAGATGCGGCTCCTCTGCGGGAGGTTCGTCCATGGACACGATCTGGCTCGGCGGGGCGGAATGGCTGGCCGTGCTCCGTATCGGGCTCGGGCTGTGGTGGCTCGAGAGCTGGCGGCACAAGGACAAGAAGGGCTGGTTCGAGCGCGGGACCGGGATCGCGTGGGCGGCCGACGTCGCCGCCGGGCACCGGTGGAGCGCCGTGCGCTCCGGGTTCGAGAAGGTCGTCGCGCCGCGGCCCAGGGTGATGGCGTACGTCGTCGTGTACGCGGAGCTGGCACTCGGCCTCGGGCTGGTGGCCGGGCTGCTGACGCCCGTCGCCCTGGTCGCGGGCCTGCTCCTCAACGTCCTCTACTTCACCCTCATGATCCACGACTGGGCGGAACAGGGGCAGAACGCGATGATGGCGCTGATCTCGGCCGTCGCCCTGTTCGCGATGTCCTGGCAGACCTGGTCCCTGGACGACGCCCTCGGGCTCTTCCGGTGAGCGGGGGCGCGGCGGGACCGGGCGGCGGGTACGACGAGCCCGGGGTCGACGCCTTCACCCGGACGTACTGGGAGGCGGCGGCCGAGGGGCGGCTGCTGGTCCGGCACTGCGCGGCCTGCGACCGCGTCCACCACTACCCCCGGGAGTTCTGTCCGCACTGCTGGAGCGAGGACGTGGGCTGGCGTCCCGTGAGCGGGCGCGCCACGCTCTACACCTGGTCGGTCGTCCACCGCAACGACCTGCCGCCGTTCGGCGGGCGCGTGCCGTACACCGCCGCCGTCGTCGACCTCGTGGAGGGGCCCCGGATGATGACCGAGGTGATCGGGTGCGAGGAGGAGGCCCTGCGGATCGGGATGGAGCTGGCGGTGGCCTTCAGGGCGGGGATTCCCGTGTTCCGGCCCGCGCCGCCGGCCCGTGGGTGACCCTCTCCGGCTCGTCCGGCCCTATTCCGCGGGCGCCGGCTCCGGGTCCGTCGCCAGCCGTCCGTGCAGGTGCACGTCGCGGAACGCGTCGTGGCGGCCGGCCTCGAACATCGCGCCGCGCAGCGTCCCCTCGTGCCGGAACCCGCAGCGTTCGGCGACCCGGCAGGAGGCCTCGTGGCCCACGGCGTGGCCCAGGTCGAGACGGTGCAGGGCGAGACCGGTGAAGCCGTAGCGGGCCGCGAGGGCGAGGGCACGGGTGGCGACCTGGCGGCCGCGGGACTCCGGGAGGACCCAGTAGCCGACGCGGGCGCAGCTCATGACGTGGTCGATCTCGTTGACGCCGATGTGCCCCAGCGTCCCGCCGGTCCCGGCGTCGGTGACGCAGAAGGAGAACCCGGTGCCGCTCGTCGCCGCCGCGACGCGGGTCCGCAGCGCCTCCCGGGCGGAGTCGATGTCCCGGACGAACCTGAGCGGGGTGTTCCAGCGCTGGAACTCCGGATCGGACAGCCCGCGCAGATACGCCGACACGTCGGCGTCGGACTCCGGGTCCCAGGGGCGGAGCCGCAGACCGAGGCCGGTCAGCTCGGGTTCGGGCTGGACGGAGAACTGCAGACGGACGTCGGCCATCCAGCCATTCAAGCCCCTCCAGGCTCACAGGTCACTCCCGCATGCCGAAATTCGGAGGTACGGCGCAGTGGCCGCACGGGATCATCGGACATGACCTCCGTGACGTACGACTGGCGGCTCACCCGTGATCTCGACGCGTTCCTCGCCCGGGCCGGGGACTTCCTCCGCTCGCGGCCCGCGCAGCACACCGTCGCGCTGACCGTGACGGACGGGCTGCGCAGACGGGGGACGGGCCTGTACGGGGAGAGTGCGCCGGTCTTCGGGGTTCTGGAGCAGGACGGGGCGGTCCGTGCGGCCTTCTTCCGTACGCCTCCGTACCGGCTGAACGTCACCTCTCTGGACGAGCGGGACGTGGAGGCGCTCGCCGCGGTGCTCGCGGACGCGGGGAGCGAGGTGCCCGGGATCCTGGCCGACACCGGCACCGCCGGGGCCTTCGCCGAGGCGTGGCGGCGGCGGACCGGGGCGAGGGCCGTGCCGCGGCGGAGCGAGCGGCTGTACCGGCTCGGCGAGCTGTCGGTGCCCGAGCCCGCGCCGCCCGGCCGTCCCCGGGTCGCGGACGAGGGCGACCGGGACCTGCTCGCCCGCTGGTACACGGAGTTCGCCGAGGCCATCGGCGAAGGCGGTCACCGCGTCCCCGGCGCCTGGGCCGACGACCGGATCTCGTACGGGGGCATCACCCTCTGGGAGGACCCCGAGGGCATCCCCGTCGCCATGGCGGGCGCGACCCCGCCGGTCGCCGGACAGCTGAGGGTCGGCCCCGTCTACACCCCGGCGCACCTGCGCGGCCGGGGATACGCCGGTGCCGTCACCGCGGAGGTGACCCGCGTCGCGGTCGCGTCCGGCGCCGGGGAGGTGCTGCTCTTCACCGACCTGGCCAATCCGACCAGCAACGGCCTGTACCGGCGCATCGGCTACCGTCCCGTCTCCGACTTCGCGGCGTACGACTTCACGTACGACGGGGCTTAGGGCCGGGCGTCCGGGGCGGGGGCGTGCCGGGGGCGGCCTCGGGGTGCGGTCGCCGCCGGTGTCACGGCCAGAGCAGCTCGGTGGTCCAGCCGGTCTCCGTGCGGTGGTAGGCGAGGCGGACGTGGCGGCGGCGGGCGTCGCCCTGGAAGAACTCCACCTCGTCCGGGCGGAGGCGGTAGAGGGTCCAGGTGGGGGCGGGGGAGTCCGGGGAGCTCTCGGCCCGTTCCCAGGCCGCGTCCGAGGCCCGGTCCAGCTCGGCCCGCGAGGGCAGGACCTCGCTCTGGCGGCCCACCAGGGCGGCGGCCAGGGCGCCGGTGGAGCGGGCGTGCAGGTCCGCCTGGCTCTCCTCGGGCGACGCGACCGTGACCGGGCCGCGGAGCCGGATCTGGCGCCCCTGCGCGGGCCAGTAGAAGCCGAGGGCCGCGTAGGGGCGGGCGGCGAGCTGGTGGCCCTTGCGGCTGGTGGCATGGCTGGCGAAGGCCCACCCGTTCTCGTCCGCGCCGTGCAGCATCACGATCCGGGCGTCGGGCAGACCGTCCTCGTCGGCCGTCGCGAGCGTCATCGTGTGCGGCTCGGGCTGCCCGGCCGCCACCGCCTCCGCGAACCACCGGGTGAACAGGGCCAGCGGCTCCGCCGGGGCCTCCTCGGGGGCGAAGCCGGGCAGCTCCGTGTCCCACACCCGCAGCGATCTCAGCAGCTCATGAAGATCCGGTTCCATGTCCCGAGTATCACCCGGAGCGCCTTCGCCGGGGCCTGGTGCCCTGGCGGACCGGTTCCTCGGGCCGGGGGCCGGGCGCGACGTCCGCCCTCACCCCCGTCCCAGCACCACCGTCCCCGACGAGCAGAACCAGCCTCCCGTCCCGGACGCCACCGCCAGCTCGGGCGGGCTCCCGTCGGGGCGCCGCACCTGGCGCCCCTCGGGCAGCTCGCCGCGGAGCTGCCGTACGGCCTCCACCAGCAGGAACAGGCCGCGCATGCCCGGGTGCTGGGCCGACAGCCCGCCCCCGTCCGTGTTCACCGGCAGCTCCCCGCCCACCAGGAGCCGCCCCTTCGCCGCGTCCACGAAGGCGCCGCCCTCGCCCTTGGCGCAGAAACCGAGGTCCTCCAGGGTCACGAGGGTCATGTAGGTGAAGGCGTCGTAGATCTCGGCGAGGTCGATCTCCGCCGGGCGCACCCCGGCCCGCTCGAAGGCGAGCCGGCCGCTCACCGCCGCCGGGGAGACGGTGAAGTCCGCCCACTCGGACATGGAGGTGTGGGAGACGTGCTCGCCGGTCCCGAGCACCCACACCGGGGCCGTACGGCAGTCGCGCACGTACTCCTCGGCCGCCAGCAGCACCGCCGCGCCGCCGTCGGAGCGGATGCAGCAGTGCAGCTTGGTGAAGGGGTCCGCGATCATCGGCCCCGACAGGACCTCGTCGACGGTGACCGGGGTGCGGAACATCGCCTCCGGGTTGGAGGCCGCGTTCGCGCGGGCCTGGACCGCCACCGAGGCGAGCTGTTCGAGCGTGGTGCCGTAGGTGTGCATGTGGCGGCGGGCGGCCATCGCGTACTTCGCGACCAGGGTGTGGCCGTAGGGGAACTCGAACTGGAGGGGGCCGCGGGCGCCGAAGGAGAGGTTGCCGGTGCGGCGGCCCGCCCTGATGTCGGCGCGGGCCGTGGAGCCGTAGACGAGCAGGACCGCGTTCGCGCGGCCCGCCGCGATGGCGTCCGCCGCGTGGGCCGCCATGACCTCCCAGGTGGACCCGCCGACCGAGGTCGAGTCGACCCAGGTGGGCCGCAGTCCCAGGTACTCGGCCACCTCGGCGGGCGCGAGGGTGCCGAGCCCCGCCGACGCGAGTCCGTCGACCACCGAGCGGTCCAGGCCGGAGTCGGCCAGCGCGCGGCGCGCGGCCTGGGCGTGCAGCGCGTACGGGGTCGCCTCGTCCACGCGGCCGCAGTCGGACAGGGACACGCCGACGACGGCGACCTTGCGACGGCTGTGGCCCGGGGTGGCGTGCGTCATGGATCTGACGGTACATCAGATGACTGTCCCGCCGGGAGTGGCCGCACCCCTGTGCATCTGGGGGGCTCCGCCCTAACATGACGGCCCGTCAGATCGGTCTGTCCGATCAGCCCCCCGACGAGGGAGGAGCCGCCCATGGACGTCCGTCTCACCGCGGAGCAGGAGGAGATCCGCCGCACGCTGCGGGAGTTGCTGGTCAAACGGTGCGGCCCGCAGGAGCTGCGGGCCGCCGAGCGGACCCCCGCGGGCTACGACCCGGCGCTCTGGGAGAGCCTCGCGCTACGGCTCGGGCTGCCCGGGCTCGCCCTCCCCGAGGCGTACGGCGGGGTCGGCTGCTCGATGACGGAACTCGCCCTCGCCTGCGAGGAGTCGGGCCGCGCCCTCGCCCCCTCGCCGCTGCTGTCCACCACCGTCCTCGCCGCCCCGCTGATCCTGGCCCTCGGCACCGGGGCGCAGCGCGCCGCGCTGCTGCCGCCGCTCGCCTCGGGCGCGTTGACGGCCGCCCTCGCGGTGCCCGGGGCGGGCCTGGCCACCGCTCTCGGGCTGGCCGGCGACAACCGTGGCGACTGGGCCGGCGGTGGCCGCGCCGGTGGCGTCCAGGCGCGCCGCGCGGACGGCTCCTGGCGGCTCTACGGGCAGGCGGAGCAGGTGCTGGACGGGCACAGCGCGGGGCTGCTGGTGGTGGCCGCGCACACCGGCGGGTTCGCACGGTCGCGGACGCTGCTGTTCCTGGTGCGGGGCGACGCCGACGGGCTCGTCCGCGTGCGGCAGACCGCCCTGGACGCGACCCGGCCGCAGGCCCGAGTCGAACTGCGTGACGTGGAGGCGGAGTTGCTGGGGGACGACCGGGCGGACGTGCCCGCGGCGCTGGCCGCCGCCGGGGACGCGGCCGCCGCCGTCCTCGCCGTGGAGGCCGTGGGCGCCGCCGACCGCGCGCTGGAGCGCACCGTCGAACACGTGGGCCGACGCGAGCAGTTCGGGCGGGCGATCGGCTCCTTCCAGGCGGTCAAGCACCGCCTCGCGGACGTGTACGTGGGCGTGCAGTCGGCCCGCTCGGCGGCGTACTACGCGGCCTGGGCCACCGGGACGGGCGGCGAGCGCGTGGGCGCCCTCGCGCTGGCCCAGGCGCTGGAGGCGCTGCGCACCGCCGCCTCCGAGGGCGTCCAGTTGCACGGAGGCATCGGCTTCACCTGGGAGCACGACGCCCATCTCTACTTCAAGCGCGCGTCCGGCGACGAACTGCTCTTCGGCCCCGTCCACCGGCTGCGCGCGCACGCGGCCGACGCGGCGCGTCTCTTCGACGGCGGGGAGGTGACGGTCTGATGGCGGCGGCCGGGCGTTCGCGCACGGGGAACGGCACGGGAGGCGGCGGGAGGACGGGGACGGGGACCGGGGCGAGGAGGATGCCCGGGGTGCGGCTGGTGCAGAGGGTGTCCTCCACCCGGGCGTTCGCCAGGGCGGCCCCTCACCTCATACCGGCCCTCGACCGCGCGGTGCACCGGCTCACGCGCGGGAAGGTGCTGCTCAGCGCCCAGATGCTGCCGGGGGTCGTCCTGACCGCGCGCGGCGCCAGAAGCGGTCTGGAGCGCCGTACCCCGCTGGCCTGCATGCCGGAGGGCGGCGCCCCGGGTGAGGCGGGGTCCGGCTGGATCCTCGTCGGGTCCAACTTCGGCCGCAGCGACCATCCCGCCTGGACCGCGAACCTGCTGGCCCGTCCCGACGCCGTCGTCAACTGGAAGGGCGAGGACATACCCGTGACCGCCCGGCTCCTGACGGGTGAGGAGAGGGAGGCGGTCTGGAAGGCGGTGCTGGCCTTCTGGCCGCCGTACGCCACCTACCAGGCCCGGGTGGACCGGGAGATACGGCTCTTCAGGATCGTGCGCCGGGCGGCGCCCGGCGGTCCCGCGGAGGGCGGGGTCCGGTCCGGCTGAGCGGACGACCGGGCCGTGCCGCCCGTACAGCGCAGCGGGCGGCGGTCCGCCGGAGGGCCTCCGGGGCGAACTGCCGCCCACATGACAGGAGCTGGGGCGCTCAGGCGCGGGAATCTACTTCGTCGGCTTCTTCCCGGTCACGCCCAGGTACACCAACAGCGCGAGGTTCGGCTTGAGTTCGGCCTGCTTGACGCCCCAGGACTGGAACCCCTTCTGGTGCGAGGCGACCGCCGCGAGCATGGCGACGAGGGAACCGGCCATCGCGGCCGGGTTCACGTCCTTGTCGACCTTTCCCTTGGCCTGGAGTTCGGTGACGGAATCCGTCAGGGAGTTGTTCACGGAGTTCAGGATCTTCATGCGGATCTTGTAGAACCGCTTGTCCCCCTCGGCGGCGCCGAGATCGACGACGCGCAGGATCGCGTCGTTCTTCCGCCAGAACTCCAGGAATCCGTCGACGAGTTCCTGCGCGGTCTGCCAGCCCGCCTTGCCGACCCAGGAACGGCCTTCGAGGAGCTGGGTCAACCCGGCGCCCTCCGCGGCCATTTGCTCGGCGATCTCCAGAACGGCGCCTTCGACGTCCGGGAAGTACTGGTAGAAGGTCGCCGGTGAAGTGCCTGCCTTCCGGGCGACGTCGATGACTTTGACGTCCCGGTAGGGCGATGAGCTGAGCATCTCGCTGAGGCAGTCGAGCAGCTTCTGCCGGGTCGCCTGCCCACGTCGTCCGGCCACGCGGCCGTCGACGGTACGCACTTGTCCTGTCATGCCGTCAGCTTACCGAGGGGTGATCGGAGCGCGATTCGGCCGACTGCAAATGGGGTGCGGCCCTGTGGCGCGGGGGTTCGGAAGGGGCCGGCGAGGGGGTTCACCAGGGGGTTTCCGGGGGTTCCCGGCGCTCCTGGAGGGGACGCGCGCACCGGTGCCCGCGTCCGGCGACGGGTCGCGCGGGAAAGGCCGTCCGCATTCCACGGGCCGGGGAAAGGGCGTCCGTGATCTCGGGGCGCCTCCCGGGAAAGGGCGTACGCGTTCCCGGGAGGGCCCCGGAAAGGGCGCGCGCATCGTGCGCGCACCCCGCCCCGAAAAGCGCCCGTGTTCCCCTCGCGGGGCCTCTGAGCAGGGACGGGGCGTTCACCGGAGCAGGCGCGCACGCTCTGCGGGATGCCGGAAGGGCCGTTAGCTTGGCCGCATGGCCGAATCAGCCGTTGTCGCCGGGTTCTCCGAGGGCGTGCCCTGCTGGGTCGACGCACAGCTCCCCGACGTGGAGGCGGGCAAGCGCTTCTACGGCGAGCTCTTCGGCTGGACGTTCTCCGAGGACCCCGGCCCGGTGGGCTGGGCGGAGCTGGACGGCGAGCCGGTCGCGGCGCTCACGCCCAAGCTGGACGGGCGGATGCCCACCGTGTGGACGGTGTACTTCGCGACGTCGGACGCCGAGGCGCTCACCCGGCGGATCGTGGCGGAGGGCGGCGGGGTCGTCTCCGTGCCCATGGCGGTGGGACTGTCGGGCGAGCTGGGCACGGCCGCCCTCGCCACCGACCCGGAGGGTGCCGTCTTCGGCCTCTGGCAGCCCGGCACCCACGCCGGCTTCGCCAGGCGCCACGAGCGCCGCACGTTCTGCTGGGCCGAGCTGTACGCGCGTGACACCGCGACGGTCGACCGTTTCTACGGCGCCCTGTTCCACGACGCGCTGTTCGGTCCCGGCGCGACCCCCGATTTCGGCCGCGTTCCCGTGACGGGTGTCTTTCCGGCCGAGATGCCGCCGCACTTCCTCGTCCACTTCGGGGTCGAGGACTGCGAGGAAACACTCGGGACGGTGAACAGGCTCGGCGGCCGGGTCCAGGTGACACCCTTCGACACGTCGTACGGACGGGTGGCCGTCGTCACGGACAACCAGGGCGCGTCGTTCGCGGTGCTCGAACGGTGACGGTGCCGCGACCAGGCGTGACGTCGCTCCGGCGGTGCGGGGGTTGCACCGGCGGAAGACGCCGGGGAGGCTTCGGCGGAACAGGCCGAAACGCTTCTGCGGTGAGGGGCGCCGCGATCCGACGTGAGGGACGGCACTTCCGGGGCGCGGAGCGGGGTACTTCTGGGGTGAGGGGCGCATTTCGGCCCTGAACCGTGGCGCCCCGGCGACCGTACTCCTGCCGGGGCGGCTGTTTTGTCACGAGACACCCCGATCCGCCCCCGGGTTCGCAACAGGCGGCTCGGCCAGGAAGAATCGGGGTGCGTGCCGCCATGGCGGTGCGGTGGTGAGACGCTGCACTGGGCCGCGTTCATACGTGGATGACGTGACCCGTACGGGGAGGTGGCAGGCAAGTGGTGGATCAGCTGACGCAGCACGATCCGCGCCGGATCGGGCCGTTCGAGGTGCTGGGACGGCTGGGTGCCGGCGGCATGGGGCTGGTCTATCTCGCGCGCTCGGCCTCCGGCCGGCGCGTGGCGATCAAGACGGTCAGGACCGAGCTCGCCGAGGACCAGTTGTTCCGGGTCCGCTTCTCGCGCGAGGTCGAGGCGGCCCGCGCCGTGTCGGGCTTCTACACGGCGGCCGTGGTCGACGCCGACGCCCGTGCCGCGGTGCCGTGGCTGGCCACCGCCTACGTGCCCGCGCCCTCGCTCGAGGAGATAGTGAACGAGTGCGGGCCGCTCCCGGCCCAGGCGGTGCGCTGGCTGGCGGCGGGTGTCGCGGAGGCGTTGCAGTCCATCCACGGCGCCGGACTCGTCCACCGCGACCTGAAGCCCTCGAACGTCCTCGTGGTCGAGGACGGGCCGCGCGTGATCGACTTCGGCATCGCGTCCGGCGTCTCGAACACCCGTCTGACGATGACCAATGTCGCCGTCGGCACCCCCGCCTACATGTCGCCCGAGCAGGCCAAGGACTCGCGCAGCGTCACCGGCGCGAGCGACGTCTTCTCGCTCGGCTCGATGCTCGTCTTCGCGGCCACCGGACACGCGCCCTTCCACGGCGCCAACCCCGTCGAGACGGTCTTCATGCTGCTCCGCGAGGGCCCGGACCTCGAAGGCCTGCCCGACGAGCTGCGCCCGCTCATCGAGTCCTGCATGCAGATGGACGCCACGGCCCGTCCCAACCCCGCCGACCTCCAGGCGCAGCTCGCCCCCCACCTCTTCGGCTCCGGCTCCGACGACAGCGGTACGGCCTCCGCGTGGCTGCCCGAGCGCGCGGTGAGCCTGATCGAGACGCGCCGCGGCGGCCGTCCGCCGGTCAAGCAGCCGGCCTCGGGGGGCGGACGCAGCGGCGGCGGGCGCCCCGCCCTGCCCCCGCCCCCCTCGCACGCCCCGGCGGTGCCCGTGGGGGCGCCCGACACCGGCCCCGTGCGCCTCGCGGGCGGCAAGGTGCCCATCGGTCCCGGCCCGCGGGTCGTCGACGCCCGTGCGGCGGCCGTGAAGGCGCCGCCGCCGGAAGCCGGGCTCGCGGCGTCCTGGTCCCGGCCGCGCATCGGCGTGAACGGCGCCGAACCGGCACCGGTGCCCGTGCCCCCGACGCCCGACACGTCCACGGGCTGGCGCCCCTGGCGCTTCCGCATGTCGAACGACGTGTGGGGCACCCCCGCGGTCGCCGACGACCTCGTCTACGTCACCTCCTTCGAGGTCCACGCCCTCGACGTCGCGACCGGCCGGCGCCGGTTCAAGACCCGGGACGTGGCCTGGTCGATGGCGGTGGCGGACGGCCGCATCCACGCGTCCGACGGGCCGACGCTGTACGCGCTCGAGGCCAGGGAGGGCGCGGACCTGTGGCGCCTGTCCACGGACGCCTGGGTCTACTCCCTACAGGCCGACCGCGGGACGGTCGTCACCGGCACGCGCGGGGGCGGCGTCCAGGCCTGGGAGGCCGCGAACGGCCAGAAGCTCTGGGAGATCAGCGGCGCCCAGACGGACTTCGAGTCCCCGGAGGCCGGTCCGGCGGTCCACGACGGCACGGTGTACGTGTGGAAGGACGCGCGGCTGCGCGCCCTGGAGGCCCGTACGGGCGAGGAGCGCTGGTCGTACCCGATCGGTGACACGGCCTCCTGCGGCGGCGTACCGGTCCGTCTGACCCACGCGCCCGACGGCTACGTCTACATCTGCGCGGGCACCCGCGTCCTCGCGATCGACGTGGCCGGCGGTCACGTCCGCTGGCACTTCGAGGCGCCGGCCGTCTTCCTCAGCCCGCCCACCTTCGTCCCGGGTCCGGCGGTGACGGGCGGCGGCGTCTACCTCGCCGACTACCTCGGCACGGTGTACGCCCTCGACGCGACCGACGGCCGCGACCGCTGGCGCATCGCCACCGAGTCCCGCGCCTCCGCCGAGCCGGTCCTGGTGGCCGCCGGACACGTCCACGTGGGCAGCGGCAAGGGCCTGTACACGCTGGACGCCGTCACCGGCACCCCGAAGTGGCGCTTCCAGGCCGGGGGCGACCTGGTCGGCGCTCCGGTGGTGGCCGAGGGCCGTATCCACTTCGGTTCCACGGACCACCTCCTGTACACCCTGAAGGCCGACGACGGGCGCCTGCGCTGGAAGCTGGCCACCGGCGGCGAGATCACCGGGGCGCCCGTGGTCAAGGACGGCGTCGTGTACGCGTGCAGCAAGGACCGCTGCGTGTACGCGCTGGACGCGGAGAAGGGCACCGGGACCGCGCGCACCACGTGAGACGGTCCGCGGACTCTGCGACGGCCGCCGTACCGGGCACGGAAGGGGCTCCGGACGGCGGCCGTCGTTCGCGCGGACGGCCTGCGGAAGCCGTTCCGGCTGCGAGGCTACGCCCGGTGTGACCGGCCCGCCACACGGAGCGAGGGCCGGCCCGGTCCGCTCCTGCCCGCCTCGAGCGTTCCTCGGGCCTGGCGAGGGACCGGTGAGGGACCGGTGAGGGCCTGGCGAGGGCCCGGCACGGCCGTCCGCGGGCCCGGGGCGCCCTCAGCGCAGCCGGAACCCCGGCCTGCGCGCCGAGAACAGTTCCGCCTGCCGCCCGCCCGGCAGGTTCCCGAGGGACACGAGCTGGGGGGCGTGCGCCAGGGCCGCCGCGCGGGTCGCCTCCTGCGCCTGCCACAGCGCCCGCACGGTCCCCTGGACGGCCTCGGGCGGGTAGGACGCGATGACCGCCGCGCACGCGACGGCCGCCGCCAGGGCCCCTCCCGGCGGGGCGAGTTCGGACACCAGCCCCACCTCGTACGCCCGTCGCGCCGAGACCCGCTCGGCGGTCCCCATCAGCGCGATGCGCGCCACCTCCCCGAACGGCATCCGCTGCGCGAGGTAGACGGACTCGTACGCGCTGACCATCCCGTACGTCGTGTGCGGGTCGAAGAAGGACGCCTCCTCGTCGGCCACGACGAACTCCGACTCGCCCAGCAGGTAGAAGGCACCGCCGCAGGCGATCCCGTTCACGGCGGCGATCACCGGCTTCCACAGGTCGTTGGCCTTCGGCCCGATCGTGGCGAGCGGATCGTCCACCATGTAGGGGGAGCCGGGCTGCGGCACCTCGGCGGCGCGGTCGATCCCGGTGCAGAAGGCCCGCCGCCCCGCGCCGGTGACGACGACCGCCCGTACGGTGTCGTCGAACCGGAACGCCCGCCAGGCGGCGGCCAGTTCGCCGGCCGTCGCGAGATCGACGGCGTTGAGCCGGTCCGGCCGGTCGAGCGTGAGGACGGCGACCCCGGTGTCCTTGTCGACGCTCACCGCGAGCCCGCCGCCCGTCGTCCCTCCCGCGCCGGTACGGGCCCCGCGGGCGGCGCCCTCCGGGTCGGCCCCCACCCCGCTCACACCCGCTCCAGGACCCAGCGCGGCACGGTCACGCCGTTCACCTCGGCGAACACCGCCTGCACCCGCGCCCCGATCCGGATCCGCCCCGGCGGAACGGAGCCGAGGGGCTCGTCCGGTCCGCTCACCAGGTTCCCGGCCAGCCGGATCCGCGGCGCCTCGTCCAGCTCCACCACGATCGCGTCGTAGGGGGCCAGCGCCGCGTAGGCGGGAAGGAGCGGCGGGTGCGCGACGACGTACGACCAGATCCGGCCCCGTCCGC
Organism: Streptomyces populi; assembly: GCF_002911015.1. GTDB lineage: Bacteria > Actinomycetota > Actinomycetes > Streptomycetales > Streptomycetaceae > Streptomyces > Streptomyces populi. The sequence continues at coordinate 3,078 of NZ_KZ626995.1, read as the reverse complement.
TCGTCCTCCGCCATTCGTCGGCGAAGGAGTGGCAGTGCGGGCAGCAGGGGCGCGGCGGGAAGCGGAGTTCGCCGCAGTCGGCGCAGGCCTGGACGCGGAGTTCGCCCCGGGCGGCGTACCGCCAGAAGGGCGCCCCGTCGTCGTCGGGGACGGGGGACAGCAGGGGCTCGTCCACCCGGTCCGTCCCGGTGGTCTCGGTGATGTCCGTCATCCCGGCTCCTCAGTTCCTCAGCAGGAGTGCGGAGGTCGGGACCCCTTCCCCCGCCGTGACCAGACAGGTCGCCGCCCCCGGCACCTGCGCCGTGCTCGTGCCCCGCAACTGCTTCACGCCCTCGTTGATGAGGTTGAAGCCGTGCACGTAGGCCTCGCTGAGCCCGCCGCCCCCGGTGTTGAGGGGCAGCCGTCCGCCGATCTCCAGCGCCCCGCCCTCCGTGAAGGCCGCGCCCTCCCCGCGACCGCAGAAGCCGTACCCCTCCAGCGAGAGGGGTATCAGGGGCGTGAACGCGTCGTAGATCTGCGCCACGTCCACGTCCTCGGGGGTGAGGTCGGCGTGCTTCCACAGGTGCCGGGCGGCGGTCCAGGCGGGCCCGGTGAGCGGGTCGTCGTTCCAGTAGTTGACCATCCCGTGGTGCTGGGCGGGCAGGCCCTGGGCGGCGGAATGGACGTAGACGGGCCGCTGCCGGCAGTCGCGGGCGCGCTCGGCGGACACGATCACGCAGGCGAGCGCGCCGTCCGTCTCCAGACAGTTGTCGAAGAGGCAGAGCGGCTCGCTGATCCAGCGGGCGGTCATGTACATCTCGCGGGTCAGCGGGCGTTCGTACATCATCGCGGCCGGGTTCTGGTTGGCGCGGTTGCGGCAGGCCAGGGCCACGTTGAAGAGGTGGTCGCGGGTCGCCCCGTACTCGTGCATGTACCGGCGCGCGAGCATGCCGATCTCGTCGGCGGGCCGCAGCAGCCCGAAGGGCCGGGTCCACTGGGCCGGGGTGGGCAGCTGCACGGCCGTGTTCCTCCAGGGGCGCGGCCCGCTGCCCCGCTTGCGCGAGCGCCAGGCCACGCCCACCGTCGCCTGGCCGGTCGCGACGGCGGCGGCGAGGTGCGCGACGGTGGCACAGGAACCCCCGCCCCCGTAACCGACCTTGCTGAAGAAGGTGAGGTCGCCGAGTCCGACGGACTTGGCGACCTCGACCTCGTCGGTCTCCTCCATGGTGTAGGAGGCGAGGGCGTCGACCTCGGCGGGCGCGATGCCGGCGTCGTCGAGGGCGGCGAGGATCGCGCGGCAGGCCAACGTCTTCTCGGACTCCGGGAGCCGCTTCGCGAAGGCGGTCTGGCCGATCCCGACGACGGCTGTGGCGTCCTTGATCCCTGGCATGGGTGACCTCCGCACACGGTCCCGGCTGCTGACAGTCCGTCAGGCTACAGCTAATCTGACGGTCAGTCAGCTAGCGGTGTTCCGGCGGGAGGTGCTCGATGCGCGGTGACCTGGAGTGGGGCGGCGTCCCGGGGCTGGTGCGGTGGGCGGCGGACCGCTTCGCGGACCGCGAGGCGGTCGTCGAGGGCCGGACACGTGTCTCCTACGCGGAGTTGGGCGCCCGGGTGGAGCGTGCGGCCGCGGCCTGCATGGCGAACGGTGTCCGCGTGGGCGACCGGGTGGCCGTCTGGGCCCCGAACACCCTCGACTGGATCGTCTCCGCCCTCGGCGCGGTGTCCGCGGGAGCGGTCCTGGTCCCCCTCAACACCCGCTTCAAGGGCGCCGAGGCGGTGTACGTACTGGCCAGGAGCCGGGCGAAGCTGCTGTTCGTGACGGGAACCTTCCTCGGTACGTCGTACGTGGCGGCGCTGCGCCGGGCGGCGGGGGAGCCGCCGGGAACGGACCCCGCCCCCGGCGCCGACCCGCTCCCCGGCACCGTCGCCGAACCTGACCGGCTCTCCGGCACCGGCACCGGGCCCGGTCCGCTCCCCGGCCTCCCGCACCTGGAGCGGGTGGTGGTCCTCGCGGACGACGCTCCCGTCGACTTCCGCACGTGGAAGGACTTCCTGTCGGACGGGGAGGGGGTGGGGCGGGACGAGGTGCGCCGTCGCGGAGCCCGGGTGTCCGGCGCCTCCCCCTCGGACATCATCTTCACCTCGGGCACCACGGGCCGGCCGAAGGGCGCCCTGATCACGCACGCCCAGACCCTGCGCGGCTACGAGATCTGGAGCGACCTGGCCGGTCTGCGCGAGGGCGACCGCTATCTGATCGTGAACCCCTTCTTCCACACCTTCGGCTACAAGGCCGGGATCGTCGCCTGTCTGATGCGCGGGGCGACGATGGTGCCGCAGCCGGTGTTCGACGTGGACACGGTGCTCGCGAACGTGGCCGCGGAACGCGTCTCCGTCCTCCCCGGCCCGCCCACCCTCCACCAGTCCCTCCTCGACCACCCCGCCCGCGACACCCACGACCTCTCCGCGCTGCGGCTGGTGGTGACCGGCGCCGCGGTGGTCCCGCTGCGCCTGGTCGAGCGGCTGCGCACGGAACTCGGCGTGGACACGGTCCTCACGGCGTACGGTCTCTCCGAGGCGAGCGGCATCGTCACCATGTGCCGCAGAGGGGACCCGCCGGCGGTGATCGCCTCGACCTCGGGGCGGGCGATCCCGGGCACCGAGGTACGGGTGGTGGACCCCTCGGGAGCCCCCGCGGCCCCCGGCTCCCCCGGCGAGGTCCTGGTCCGCGGCTTCAACGTGATGGGCGGCTACTTCGAGGACGCGGCGGCCACGGCGGAGGTCCTGACGCCCGACGGCTGGCTGCGCACGGGCGACGTGGGCGTCCTCGACGCCGAGGGCAACCTGCGCATCACCGACCGGATCAAGGACATGTTCATCGTCGGCGGCTTCAACGCCTACCCGGCGGAGATCGAGCAACTGCTCGGCCTGCACCCCGAGGTCGCCGACGTGGCGGTGATCGGTGTACCGGACAGCCGCCTGGGCGAGGTCGGCAGGGCCTACGTGGTACGCCGCCCGCACTCCGCCCTCACGGCCGACGACCTCATCGCCTGGTCCCGCCGAGAGATGGCCAACTACAAGGTGCCCCGCACGGTCGCC
>NZ_KZ626994.1 GCF_002911015.1 Streptomyces populi | reverse complement strand
CATGGGGAAGCGCCCGGCGGACCGCAGGGGCGGTCCGCCGGGCGCTTCCGACGGGACGGGACGGACGCGTCGTCCGTCCGTGCTGCTCAGTCCTTGATCTCGCAGATGGGGGCGCCGGAGGTGACGGAGGCGCCGACCTCCGCGCTCAGGCCCTTGACGGTGCCGGAGCGGTGCGCGTTCAGGGGCTGTTCCATCTTCATGGCCTCGAGGACGACGATCAGGTCGCCCTCCTTGACCTCCTGGCCCTCCTCGACGGCCACCTTGACGATGGTGCCCTGCATCGGGGAGGCGAGGGTGTCGCCCGAGGCGACCGGGCCGGACTTCTTCGCGGCGCGGCGCTTGGGCTTGGCGCCCGCGGCCAGACCGGTGCGGGCCAGCGACATGCCCAGCGAGACGGGCAGCGAGACCTCGAGACGCTTGCCGCCGACCTCGACGACCACCGTCTCGCGGCCGGGCTCGTCCTCGGTCTCGGCGTCGGCCGGGGCGGCGAACGGCTTGATCTCGTTGACGAACTCGGTCTCGATCCAGCGGGTGTGGACCGTGAACGGGTCCTCCGAGCCGGTGAGCTCGGGGGCGAACGCCGGGTCCTCGACCACCGCGCGGTGGAAGGGGATCGCGGTGGCCATGCCCTCGACGTTGAACTCGGCGAGCGCGCGGGCGGCGCGCTGGAGGGCCTGCTTGCGGGTGGCGCCGGTGACGATCAGCTTGGCGAGCAGGGAGTCCCAGGCCGGGCCGATGACGCTGCCGGACTCGACGCCCGCGTCCAGGCGGACACCGGGGCCGGTCGGCGGCGCGAAGGCCGTGACCGTGCCGGGGGCGGGCAGGAAGTTGCGGCCCGGGTCCTCGCCGTTGATGCGGAACTCGATGGAGTGGCCGCGCAGTTCCGGGTCGCCGTAGCCCAGTTCCTCGCCGTCGGCGATGCGGAACATCTCGCGCACCAGGTCGATGCCGGCGACCTCCTCGGTGACCGGGTGCTCGACCTGCAGACGGGTGTTGACCTCCAGGAAGGAGATCGTGCCGTCCATGCCGACCAGGAACTCGACCGTGCCGGCGCCGACGTAGCCGGCCTCCTTCAGGATCGCCTTGGAGGACGAGTACAGCTCCGCCACCTGCGCCTCGGACAGGAACGGGGCGGGGGCTTCCTCGACCAGCTTCTGGTGGCGGCGCTGCAACGAGCAGTCACGCGTGGACACGACGACCACGTTGCCGTGCTGGTCGGCCAGGCACTGGGTCTCCACGTGCCGGGGCTTGTCGAGGTAGCGCTCCACGAAGCACTCGCCCCGGCCGAAGGCCGCGACCGCCTCGCGTACCGCCGACTCGTACAGCTCCGGCACCTCTTCCAGGGTGCGGGCGACCTTCAGACCGCGACCGCCGCCACCGAACGCGGCCTTGATCGCGATCGGCAGACCGTGCTGTTCGGCGAACGCGACGACCTCCTCCGCACCCGAGACCGGGTCCGGGGTGCCGGCCACCAGCGGCGCACCCGCGCGCTGCGCGATGTGCCGGGCGGCGACCTTGTCACCCAGGTCGCGGATCGCCTGCGGCGGCGGACCGATCCAGATCAGACCCGCGTCGAGAACGGCCTGGGCGAAGTCCGCGTTCTCCGAAAGGAAGCCGTAGCCCGGATGGATGGCATCCGCGCCCGAGTCCTTGGCGGCCTGCAGCACCTTGGCGAAGTCCAGGTAACTGGAGGCCGGGGTGTCACCGCCCAGCGCGAACGCCTCGTCCGCGGCACGGACATGCAGAGCGTCCCGGTCCGGTTCCGCATACACGGCAACGCTCGCGATCCCGGCATCCCGACATGCTCGGGCCACGCGGACAGCGATTTCGCCACGGTTGGCGATGAGCACCTTGCGCACGATGGCTCCCTCCTTGAAAACAAGCCGAGTTTAGGGACAGCCAACACGACGTTTCGAGCTGTCCCCAGTGGTGAGCTTGCCCACACGGAGCGTGATACGAGGCTCGCCCTACCCTCGAAATCCCTTGTCGTGCCAAGGCACGAGGGAATCCTTCCCTGAACCCTAGCCCTCAGGTGTGGCCAAGGTCTCTGTGACTCCGTGCTGCGGCCCACAACGATTCTTTGTCGAGTCCCTACGAATGGCCCAACGATTCTTTGCCCTCGGCAGAACCCTTGTCCCTGGGTTTACCCGTTAGTAGCGTTCGGGATGTCTGGAACGTACTTGGGGTAACAGCACGGAAGTGGGTGGGGCCGGTGGTGCGGAGACCGCTGGTGTGGGTGGCGGCGATCGTGCTCTTCGTGGAGGCGATAGGCATCGCCCTCCTCAACTGGTTCCTGGGCATGGTCGTCGACCGCCAGGACATGTCGATGGCGGGGCTCGACTCCGACATGATGGCTCGGTCGTCGAAGATCGGCGGGCTGGTCTTCGGCCTCTACTTCCTGGCGTGTGCCGTGTCCACCCTGTTGGTCGCGCTCCGTCGGCGCCCGCCCGGTCTTCTCGGGCGTGTCCTGCTGATCAGCGCAGCCGTGGCGCACGCCCTGCTCGGCGCCTTCACGGTGGGGCTGGTGGGCTGGGGAGCCTTTACCTTCATGATGGTCGTCTTCGCGTTGATCGTGTTCACCCTTCTGGCGTACGACCCCCGGGAGACCGGACCGGTCGACGCCGCGCCGGAGAGCGGCGGAACGGGTGACGACGAGGGCGACGCGGCCGACGCCGGCCCCGGCGGCACCGACGCGGACGGGAGCGCCGACGCGGGGAGCGCCGGCCCGGACGAGGGTGCCACCGCGGGAAGGGTCGACCTGGGGAAGGGCGCCGACGCGAAGGCCACCGGGGCGAAGGACGCCGACACGCCGACCGTCGGCACGGGGGCCGCCGAGGCGCTCGCCGCCGAACGGGAACCCGCGGTCGCGGCGGCGGCTCCCGCGGCCTCCTGACCGCCCTCTGGCCGCCCTCCCGGCTCTCGGCCGTTCTTCGGGCTCCCAGCCGTTCTTCGGGCGTCTTCGGGCGCTCGGGCGCGCCGACGCCCGGCGGGCCCGGTGGACCGGGCCCGAGGACGGGACGGCCGGGCGCTCACGCGTGCGCGCGTCCGGAACCCGACCTCTCCGTCCCGTGCGGGCGTTCCCGGAACGGCGGGGTGGCGGGGCGTCCTGGCCGGACGCCCGGGGCCGCGGTCCTCACGCCTCCCGCGGCGTCCACAACTCCGTGATGCCGACGCCCAGTTCGGCGAGCAGCCTGCGCACCAGCGGCAGCGAGATGCCGATGACGTTGCCGTGGTCGCCGTCGATGCCCTCGATGAAGGGGGCCGAGCGGCCGTCCAGGGTGAACGCGCCCGCCACGTGCAGGGGTTCGCCCGAGGCGACGTACGCGGCGATCTCCGCGTCGGTCGGTTCGCCGAAGTGGACCAGGGTCGAGGCGATCGCGGACTCCCACCGCTTCTGTGCCGTGTCCCAGACGCAGTGCCCCGTCTGGAGCGTGCCCGTCCGGCCGCGCATCGCCTTCCAGCGCGCGGTGGCCTCCTCGGCGTCCGCGGGCTTGCCGAGGGCCTGGCCGTCCAGGTCCAGCACGGAGTCGCAGCCGATCACCAGGGCACCCTGGACCTCGGGACGGGCCGCCACGACGGAGGTCTTCGCCTCGGCCAGTGCCAGGGCGAGTTCGGCGGGGGTGGGCGCGGTGACGGCGTCCTCGTCGAACCCGCTCACGATCACCTCGGGGGCGAGTCCGGCCTGCCGCAGCAGATTGAGCCGGGCGGGTGACTGCGAGGCGAGGACGAGACGGCGGCGCGGCTGATCGGTCATGCAACCAGGGTATCGGCGCCGGTCCGCCCCCGCCCGGGCCGCCGGGAAGGTTCAGCGGACGCCCACCAGGATCATCCCGATCACCATGGCCAGCGCCAGGAGAACGCCCAGGCGTCGCAACATGTCCTGCATGTCGCGGAGATCCTCGGGGGGTTCGTTCTCGGGGTCGGACCACAGCATGCTCCCGATCGTGCGACGGAAGGAGGGCCGGGCACCTGAGTACGCGTACTCAACTTGGGGGTATTCCGTGAAAGCGGGTGTCCGGGGTCGCTCCGGCGGCAGAGGATCTTCCGACCCCGCCCACCCCGCGAGCAGGAAGGGCTGCCCGGCCTGCGGCCGGGCAGCCCTGTGACAGGACCTCGGCGGCCTTCTAGAGGTAGGCCGCGGCCTTCCTGCGGCGGTCGGGGAGGAACGGGTCGATCGATCCGGCGCCGGAGCCGGGGGCCTCGTCCTCGCCGCGGATGCGCCGGGCGAGACGGGCGAGTCTGGAATCACCGGGGCGGACGTTGATCTGGAAGTGGGACTCCTTGACCGGGTTCGTGTGTCCGCCCCAGCCGATGACGCCCTGGCAGTCCGCGAGGATGTCCGCGACGACGACCTTCTCGAGTGCGGACAGGCCGGTGCCCTTCTGCGCTCCCAGCGGGTAGAAGAGCGGACGGATCGAGATCGCGGTACCGGAGAGGTGGTTCGACTCGAAGCCGGTACCGACGGCGCGGTGGGCCGTGTGGCCCTCCACGTCGCCGGGGCGGAGCATGTCGATCTCGTACGCGAACCGGCGGGCCACGTACGTCAGTACGGTGGCCACGTCGCCCTTCAGGAGCGGGACGTCGACACCGGTGCCCTCGATCCGGAAGGTGTCGATGTGGCCGCGGCCCACGACGGGCCAGTGGTTCTGTGTCCGTCCACCGCGCCACGCGCGCTGGTCGGGAACCGCTGCCGCGCTGGGGCTGCCGGCGAGGAAGGCCCCCGTGGTGACACCTGCGGCAATGCCGAGGGTCTGACGGCGGGTGAGTGTGTGAGCGGTATCGCTCAACGTGGGTGTCCTTTCCGGTAGCGGCGGTGGGCAAGGACCGCCATCGTCACCAGGCAGCCGGTCAGCACGGCCACGCAGGTGAACAGGAGTGGATTCATCCAGGCGCCGATGAGCGCCTTCTGCTCGCCGTTGTCCCAGTGGCAGGTGGCCCGCAGGGGGAAGTAGCTGCTCTCGTAGTGGTCGAAGTGGACGATGGGGCGCCTGTTGCGGAAGTCGGGGCATGCGCTCGACGGGAAGGCGAAGGCGACCTTGAACCAGCCCAGCAACAGGGTCAGGGTTCCCGTGGCGGTGGAGGCCTTGACCAGTCCGACGAGGCTTCGGCTCTTCTTGACGCGCGCGAAGGTCAGGCAGAAGCCCAGGAAGAGCACCGCCGGGACCCAGGACTGCATCAGGCCTTACCGTCCGTGAACAGTCGGGCGTGGTCGGACTTCATCTTCGCCTGGCTGCCGGCCTCGAGCCCGGCGTGCGCGGTCAGGGTCTCGGCGAAGCCGCGGCAGAACTCCCTCAGCATGTCGTCCGGGAGCAGGTGGGAAAGGACCATGTTCAGTCCTCCCCGCTGTTGTTCGAGGGCGATACGTCCGAGGTTGATGATCGGAACGTCGGTCGACGTGAGCATATGGTGCGCGGCGTCCTCCGAGGTGGTCTGCGAGGTGTTGAACCGCTTGACGCGGAAGTCCCTGAAGCGCGTTGCCCCGCCCGTCTGCTGGTAGTGCTCGCGCAGAGCCGTGGTGATGGGTGTGCCGGACCTCACCTTCTCCGACAGGAGGAACCCGTCGGCGTCCTCGATGAGGTCTCCGAAGGCGAAGGTGGACTCGACGTTGATCTTTCCGAGGCGTTCGGTGCAGTAGGTGTACCCGGACGCGTACGAGTCGCTGTCGCGACGCCACTCCCCGTAGAACGTCATGAGGTCCCCGCCCCACCCGGCCACGTCGCCCTGGTTGGCCTTGCTCCTGTCGGACAGAGGTGGCCAGACCATGTGTCCGGCCACGGTGGCCAGCAGGTGCTGCGGGCCCACGACCTGTCCCGTGAAGGGGTCGGTGAACTCGTACAGCAGCGTCGCACCCCGGCTCTCGGCGTAGTCGATGAACGCCCGGTCGACGTCGCCGATCAGCATTTTCCACTGGGTGTCCGCATAGTTCTTCTGTCGGTAGAAGTCGGTCACCAGCCGGTTCGGGTCGCCGTCTCCGTAACTCACGGCGAGGCTGTACAACTCGTCGATGTTCGCGATGAGTTCGGCGGCGGCAGACGAAGGACGGTTGATGTCGCCCTGGCCTTCGTCGGATTTGGGCCGGTGCACGTCACGGTCGAGCATGAACGTGTCGCCGCCGTTGGTGACCTGGTACTCCTTGATCTGGTTGAAGGACCAGTTCGCGGGCAGCGGGAAGCCGAGGTTGCCGGAGAACCCCCAGGACATGCCGGACACGAAGGAGTACGCCGCGTAACTCTCCTGCGTGACCTGCGCGCACACGTTCCTGGATCCGTAGACACCGTGGACGTACCGCTTGCCCTTGGATCCGAGTCCCGAGGTCACCCCGCGGAAATACTCCAGAATGTGCGGCATGTCCTCCACGGTGGCGTCGTAGTCGACGGCGAAGTAGATGACGGTTCCCCGGTTGAAACCGAAGTGGACGGCCTGGTCGTGCGCGAGCCGGCCGTGTGTGTAGCCGTTGCCCCAGTAGTACTCCCCGAGGGTCCTGGCGTTGTCCTGGAAGATGGGGAAGACCCGCAGGCCCGCGGCGAAGATGTTCTCGAGTTCGCCCTCCTCGAGCATCTTCGACCCGCCGCCGCTGGACGCCTCGTTCAGGTAGCGGCCGACGTACCGGTACTTGTCGGCGAACATCCGTTGGCCTCGTGACGGCGTGATGGTGTAGGCGGTGTCGGAGCCGGTGGCCGCCCGGTCGGGATCCCCCATGGACACCAGGAGTTGGGCCCAGGTCGGGTAGTCGCCCACACCGGTCTGCTCCGCGGTGGAGAACGCGGAGAACTGCTGGAAGTTGCGTACCCAGCCCGCTATGTCCGAGTCCCAGCTGTCGGTGAAGTGGGTCCGCTGGTCGTCCGTGGGCGCGCTCATGATCGGCTCGTTGAAGACGCAGGCGGCGGAGAACAGTTGCATGAAGATTCCGGACGACCCGGGACCCATGGTGTGGGCCTTGAGGCCGGCTTGGGTGCCAGGGCCGAAGCTCCCGGTGGCCTGGTCCTCGGGAATGCCGCTCTCGATCTGGATGGCCTTCATCAGGGCCTGCTGGACATCGCGGGAGTAGTGACCGTCCGTGGGCCCGATCGTGCAGGTGCTCTTCGTCCAGTAACGTCCGTTGAGCCACTGCTGGATGGACCTGACCTTGTCCTCGCCGCCGGAGAGGACGACGTAGGCGTCCATGTTGAGGATCGCCTTGAACACCTTGGGCTGGACCACGCCGCCGTCCCTGGCGAGGCCCATGTTCTCCTTCATCAGGTCGACCGACGAAGCGGCCGGGGAGTCGAAGGCGGTGACACCGGTGTCTCCGCCCCAGTAGCCCTTGCAGAAGAGGCCGTGGCGGAGGATCTTGACGATGTTCGGCTTCGTCTGCCAGCCGAGGCCTATGGTGCCGAGGGCGGCAAGTTTGGAGAGGGTTCCGGAACCGAAGTTGGCCACGAGAGGGCTGATGCCCAGCTCGCGCTGAAGGCCCATGGTCAAGCTGTACATGGTGGCCCAGCCGGTATTCCCGTCCTCGGGGCACCTTGCGTAGCCGGCGACGCTGCCGTAGGTGGCGTTGACCCATTTCTGGGCGGCAAGAACCTTCTCATCGGCCACAGGACGGCCTCTCCTTGATCGGTCGGATCTTCACGAATCAGGCGTGTGCGCAAAAGCGAGCGAGGGTGCGGGGCCGGACCGGGCGGTCGGCGGGTGGTCAGGGAAGCCGCACGGGCCGTGACAGGTCCGTGGACGGGGAACGGCGTGCGCCAAGAGCCCGGCCGTGCGGCTCGAGGCAGGTCGGCCGCGCGCGGCCGGGTGGGTGTGGGGCCGAAGCCCTGACGGCCTCCGTGTCCCCTCCGCGGAACACGGAGGCCGTGTCAGCGGCCGTCTCCGAAGGGATAGACGTCCTTCGTCACCTTCAGCGCGATGTCGACGTCGGCCGGATCGTCGAGCCCGTCCGCCGTCATGTCGGCCTCGGTCGGCCACGTCGTACCCGCGAACACGTTGGGGGCCTTCACGACGACGGGACGTGAGGTCTTCCCGCTCCTGGCGGTGATGACGACCGTGTACGCGGTGCGCTCGTCACCGCCGTTGTGGACGGTGAGGGGCACGACCAGCCTGCCGGCCTGCTCGCGGGGCTCGTAGGCGACGACCTCGCCTCCGGAGGCCGTTTCGACGGCGTCTCCGAAGCCGTAGTCCTCGGGTTCCGGAAGGTCGGTCCTCCCGGAGACCGGTTCGCCGCCGGGGGCGTTCCTCGCGCGTTCCTTCTGGGCGTCCCGGGCTTCCTTGCCCAGCGTGCCCCCTTGATCCTCCACGTCCGCTCGCGGGGAATCGGTTGCTCCTGCTCCTTCGGCTGCCGCTCGCGCGGATGCGGAGGTCCCCGCATCGTGCGACGTGCCGCTCCCGCACGCCGTCAGGGCGAACAGCACGGTCGTTGCTGCCGATGCGAGTCGTGAGCGACGTAAGGTCCGAGTCCGGTCGGACGGTTTGTCATCCACAGGGGAACACGTAGTCGGACTCGTAGTCGATGAACAAGCTGGAGGAGCTCGTCCCCATCTTCGCCGTCACCGGGGCGCAGGCGAAGCTGGAGACGTAGACGGGGCCGGCGTACGTGGTGAAGTTGCCGCTGTCGGGGTCGCACGCCGTGCCGTCGACCTTGCACACCTTCAGGTACATGTACCGGGCGGCACCCACGTTGTTGTCCATGATGGCGCAGCCCTTGCCGCCGTTCTCGTAGGCGAACAAGGTCGCCAGCCGCAGGCTCGGATCCGTTCCCAGCGGCAGGGGGATTCCCTTGCTGAGGGTGTAGCCGGTCCCGCAGACCGTCGCCGCCGCGGCGACCGCCTCGGGTTCGGCGCGGGCCAGAGCCCGGGTGACGGCATCGGCGTCGCTCGACACCTGTGCGGCGGGCCTGTCGGCGGCCACGGCTTGCGGCATTGCCACTGCGGACCCGAACAGGGCGAGGGACGCGGCGACCGCGCGGAGGGCGGATCTGGACTTGGCCATGATGGGCGATCTCTTTTCCGATAAGCCGAAACGGACAGTTCGACCGTGAAGGGCGGGACGTGGAAGCCGGATCGGCCATTCACGGCGCAGCAGAAATCAACTGGTTTTGCCTGTATCGGTACCGATCGGTACGTGGAATGCCGAACGGTCTGTGGCGAAGGGCTCGGGAAGCGATGATCACCGTAGATGTGGTCTAGCCCAATCCGCCATACCTTTGAACGCCGCCCGGACGGCTGGCGGGAACCGGCCCTGCAAGTGGAACCTCGCGACAGGGGGTGCAAGGCGGTGTGGTGCTTGAGTGACATCGGCGTGCACGCCATGAAACGGAATATGGGGGAGGTGCTCCGCCCGCCAAAGGTGACTGGATCTGATCAGGGCATCGACCCTCGGCCCCGTGAAGAAAGGGACGCCTTTTTTGTTCTATGGCGTGAACAGTGCGGAGTTCCAGGAGGAGTGGCAAATATGCGCAGTCGCGGCGAAGGCCGGTTTCCCGAATTCGGGAAACCGGCCTTCATGTCCGTCGCCTCTCGGCCGACGGGTTCCGCGTCGGCGGGAACCGGACCTCGACTCCTAGCCCGGCCAGTAGCTGCGGCCCCACGACGTCGGGCCCGGCTGCGGGAGCCGGTGCGCGGCGATGCGGGCGGGGTCGGACCAGGAGTCGCGCGGCCCGGACGCGCCGGACGGGGCGGACGCCACCGCCGCGGCGCGTGCGCGGACCACCGCCAGTGCGGCGGCCAGCTCCTCCGGGGTCGGATTGCCCCGTACGACCTTGATCGTCATGTCTGCTCCCAGGATCCGGGTCGGTGGGGTTACAGCGGGATGTTGCCGTGCTTCTTCGGAGGCAGTGATGCCCGCTTCGTCCGCAGCTGACGCAGGCCGCGCACGACGTGGGAGCGGGTCTGGGACGGCATGATCACGCCGTCGATGTAACCGCGCTCGGCCGCCGTGTACGGGTTCAGCAGCGTGTCCTCGTACTCCTGGATCAGCCGGGCCCGGGTGGCGTCCTGGTCCTCGGCGGCCGCGATGGTGCGGCGGTGCAGGATGTTCACCGCGCCCTGCGCGCCCATGACCGCGATCTGCGCGGTGGGCCAGGCGAGGTTGAGGTCGGCGCCCAGGTGCTTGGAGCCCATGACGTCGTACGCGCCGCCGAAGGCCTTGCGCGTGATGATCGTGATCAGCGGGACGGTCGCCTCGGCGTACGCGTAGATCAGCTTGGCGCCGCGGCGGATGATGCCCGTGTGCTCCTGGTCGACGCCCGGGAGGAAGCCGGGCACGTCCACGAAGGTCAGGACGGGCACGTTGAACGCGTCGCAGGTCCGCACGAACCGCGCGGCCTTCTCGCTCGCGTCGATGTCCAGGCAGCCGGCGAACTGCATCGGCTGGTTGGCGACGATGCCCACCGGGTGGCCCTCGACCCGGCCGAAGCCGGTGAGGATGTTCGGCGCGAACAGCGGCTGCGTCTCGAAGAACTCGGCGTCGTCCAGGACGTGTTCGATCACCGCGTGCATGTCGTACGGCTGGTTCGCGCTGTCCGGCACGATCGTGTCCAGCTCGCGGTCCTCGTCCGTGAGGGCGAGGTCCGACTCCTCCGGGAACACCGGGGGCTCGCTGAGGTTGTTGGACGGCAGGTACGACAGCAGCTGCTTGACGTACTCGATGGCGTCCTTCTCGTCGCCCGCCATGTGATGGGCCACGCCCGACACGGCGTTGTGCGTCCGGGCGCCGCCCAGCTCCTCGAAGCCGACGTCCTCACCGGTCACCGTCTTGATGACGTCCGGGCCGGTGATGAACATGTGCGAGGTCTGATCGACCATCACCGTGAAGTCGGTGATGGCGGGGGAGTACACCGCGCCGCCCGCGCACGGACCGACGACCAGGCTGATCTGCGGGATGACGCCCGACGCGTGCGTGTTGCGGCGGAAGATCTCGCCGTACATGCCGAGGGCGCTGACGCCCTCCTGGATCCGGGCGCCGCCCGAGTCGTTGATGCCGATGACCGGACAGCCGGTCTTCAGCGCGAAGTCCATCACCTTCATGATCTTCTGACCGAAGACCTCGCCGAGGGCGCCGCCGAAAACGGTGAAGTCCTGGGAGAACACGGCGACTGGGCGGCCGTCGACGGTGCCGTAGCCGGTGACCACACCGTCGCCGTAGGGGCGGTTCTTCTCCAGGCCGAAGTCGGTCGACCGGTGCCGCGCGAACTCGTCGAACTCGACGAAGGAGGCGTCGTCCATCAGCAGTTCGATGCGCTCACGAGCCGTCAACTTGCCCTTGGCGTGCTGCTTCTCGACGGCGCGCTCCGAGCCGGCGTGCGTCGCTTCCTGGATGCGGCGCTGCAGATCCGCGAGCTTGCCCGCGGTGGTGTGGATGTCGGGGTGGTGCAGCTCTTCCGGCTCGGACATCGGGTTGCGGCTCCCTGCCTGATCTAAGGGGACGTGAGGGTGACTGCTCGGAAAACGCGGTGCTCAGAAGCGGTGCTCAGAAGGGGGGCTTGCTACTCATCCGTAGCGTAGTGGCGGCCCTACCGATCGGCAGTGCGGCGTTTACCACACCTAGGCTGGGTTGCATGACGCCGCGAGATGCAGCAGACGCGAACGACAACCGGTGGTCCGACCTGGACCGTCCGCCGCTGAACGGGCCCGCCCTGCGCAGGGCACTGGTCCGTGACGGCGGCCATGGAAGCCTGTGGTGCGACGTGGAGGTGGTGGAGAGGACCGGGTCCACCAACACCGACCTGGCCGCCCTCGTCACGGGCGAGAAGGGGGTCGACGAGGGCGCGGTCCTCGTCGCCGAGGAGCAGAACGCCGGGCGGGGCCGCCTGGACCGTCACTGGACGGCGCCGGCCCGCTCCGGCCTCTTCTTCTCCGTGGTGCTGAAGCCCGCCGGAGTACCCGTCGAGCGCTGGGGCTGGCTGCCGCTGCTCACCGGCGTGGCCGTCGCGACGGCCCTCTCGCGCTCCGCGGGAGTCGACACGGCACTCAAGTGGCCCAACGACCTGCTGGTGACCGTGGACGGCGAGGAACGCAAGGTCGGCGGCATCCTCGCCGAGCGCGCGGGGAACGACGCGGTCGTGGTCGGTATCGGCATCAACGTCTCCCTGCGCGCCGACGAACTGCCCGTGCCCGGCGCCGGATCGCTGGCGCTGGCGGGAGCGACGACCACGGACCGTGACACCGTGCTGCGGGCCGTGCTGCGCTCCCTGGAGGAGTGGTACGGGCGCTGGCGGGACGCGGGCGGCGATCCCGTCGCCTCCGGCCTCCAGGAGACGTACGCGGCCGGCTGCGCGACGCTCGGGCGCGAGGTGCGGGCCGAGCTGCCCGGAGACCGGACGCTCGTCGGGGAGGCGGTGGCCCTGGACGGGGACGGCCGCCTCGTCATCGCGACGGCGGACGGCGCCCGGGAGCCGGTGGGCGCCGGGGACGTGGTGCACCTGCGTCCCGCGTGAGCCGACGGGCCGGCGGCCCGACGGGCGTGGTGCGGCGAATGGTGTGAGGGTGTGGTCCGGTGTGCGGTGGGACGGCGCGGACCGGGCAGTGGTCCAGTCCTTCGGCACCGTCTCCGGCCCAGGTCCCGCCATCGGGAGTGAGCCAGCGCACACCTGCCGTAGAGTTGAGCGCGGTCGAACCTGACCACGGCAGATCGGAAGGGCAGCAGGAGTGACCGTCGACGACACCGGCTCCGGCACGGGTACCCATCCCGCCCCCGGCGGCGAGCCGGGCCGTACCGCCGGGCCGGTCACGGACGGCGAGGCCCGGCAGGAAGCCCGTCCCGACGCCGGGACCGGCGTCCGCCCGCAGGACCGCTCGGACCACCGCCCCGAAGACGGCCCGGACGCGGGAGGCGGCGTCCGCGGGAACGGCGGTTTCGACGTGGAGAGCGGCGACGGCACCGACGCCCGGTCCGCGGCGCGGCACGAGGTGAACGGCCGGGTGGACCCCGAGACCGAGCCGGACTCCGGGGAGAACCCGCTCGCCCTGCGTCTGGAGGGGCTGATCCTCGGCGCCGAACGGCGCTACACCCCGTTCCAGGCGGCCCGCAGCGCGGGCGTGTCCATGGAGCTGGCCTCCCGCTTCTGGCGCGCGATGGGCTTCGCGGACATCGGCCAGGCCAAGGCGCTGACCGAGGCGGACGTGCTCGCCCTGCGCCGCCTCGCCGGTCTCGTCGAGGCGGGCCTGCTGAGCGAGGCCATGGCCGTCCAGGTCGCCCGCTCCACCGGGCAGACCACCGCCCGTCTGGCCGAATGGCAGATCGATTCCTTTCTGGAGGGCCTGACCGAGCCCCCGGAACCGGGAATGACGCGCACCGAGGTGACGTACCCCCTGATCGAACTGCTCCTGCCCGAACTGGAGGAGTTCCTCGTCTACGTCTGGCGCCGCCAACTCGCCGCGGCCACCGGCCGGGTCGTGCAGGCGGCGGACGACGAGGAGATGGTCGACCGCCGTCTCGCCGTCGGCTTCGCCGACCTGGTCGGCTTCACCCGGCTGACGCGCCGCATGGAGGAGGAGGAACTCGGCGAACTCGTCGAGGCCTTCGAGACCACCGCGGCCGACCTGGTGGCGGCCCACGGGGGCCGGCTCATCAAGACCCTCGGCGACGAGGTGCTCTACTCCGCGGACGACGCCGGCGTCGCCGCGGAGATCGCGCTGCGGCTCATCGAGACGATGGCCAACGACGAGACGATGCCGGAGCTGCGCGTCGGCATCGCCTTCGGCACGGTGACCACCCGGATGGGCGACGTGTTCGGCACGACCGTGAACCTGGCGAGCCGCCTCACGTCCATAGCCCCGCGCGACGCCGTCCTCGTCGACGGCGCCTTCGCCGAGGAGCTGACCCGCACCGGTGACGCGCCCGCCTCCGAGGCGGAGGCCGCCGAGGCCGCGGCCGCCGCGGAGAAGGAGGGCGAGGAGCCCCCCTCGTACCGCTTCGCGCTCCAGCCGATGTGGCAGCGGCCCGTTCGCGGTCTCGGCGTCATCGAGCCGTGGCTGCTGGCCCGCCGCGCCGACGAGTCGTAGCGCCTCCGGGTCATTGCCCGTCGTCGCCCGGTGACAGCAGCCCGTCCACGCAGATCCCCACGATCGGTACGCACACGTCCGGAGGCCGGTGGGACGGCGCCGGCGTGGTCGGGGCCGGGGTGTGCCGCGGTGCCTCGGCGGACGGGGTGGCCGTCGGCGTCGGCCGCGCGGGCGGAGGTGTCGTCACGGGGGCCGTGGGGATGCCGGTGCTGCCCGGTGCCGTGGTGACGGGAGCCGTGCCGCGTGCCGTCGGGACCGTGGCGGCCGGTGTCGGGACCGGTCCCGGGAACCGGCTGGTGTCCGAGGCCGGGGCGGGGCTCGTCCCGCCCATCGCGGGGCTCGCCGGGGCGGCTCCGGCCCGGGTGGGCGAGGGCATGGCCGCGACGGTGGGGACGGCGTCGCCCGTCGTGTCGCCGTCCGTGGCCGTCGCGACCGGTTCGGCCTCCGCGTTCCCCCCGGCCGCGCCCCCGGTCGCCGCGTCCGGCGTCATCCGGGCGAGGCTCAGCACTCCCGCGGCGAGCGCGAGTCCGCCCATGGCGAAGAGCACCCGGCGCCGGCGGGGCTTGCGGTGCCGGCCCCGGACGGCACCGAGCCGGACGGGTGCGGTTTCGTCGTCGCCGGGTACGT
The DNA here is from genome assembly GCF_002911015.1 of Streptomyces populi. Lineage (GTDB taxonomy): Bacteria > Actinomycetota > Actinomycetes > Streptomycetales > Streptomycetaceae > Streptomyces > Streptomyces populi. The sequence goes on along the minus strand of NZ_KZ626994.1, from coordinate 2,605 downwards.
ACGCGGGGCGGCGCCCGTCGGCCGGACGCGGTGCCGGAACGATCCCGCGCCCCCCGGCGCCGGTCCCCCTCGCACCCCGCACCCCCTCACGCGCCGTGCCCCCGGCTTCCGTCCCGCGCGTGCTCGCCGAGTCTCCGGCGGCGGCTCCGCGTGCCTCGCCCCCGCCCCCGTCCGCGGTGGCGCCCTTTCGGGCCTGAGCCCCGGCCCCCGCCCCGCGCCCGCTCGCCAGGCCCTCGGCGGCACGCACCTCGCCCCCGGCTTCCGTCCCCCGGGCGCCCGTCGCGGCGGCGGCCTTCCGGGCCTCCGCTCCGGTTTCCGTCCCGCGCTCACCCGCCAGGTCTCCGGCGGCGCGTGCCTTGCCCCCGGCTTCCGTTCCTCCGGTGCTCGCCGCGTCCCCGGTGGCACGCGCCGTGCTGTCGGCTTCCGTCCCCCGGGCGCCCGTCGCGGCGGTGGCCTTCCGGGCTTCCGCTCCGCGTGCGCTCACCAGGTCTCCGGCCGCGTGGGCCGTGGGTCCGGCTTCCGTCGCCCGGGTGCCCGTCGTGACGGTGATCGTCGGTGCCTCGGTCCGCGTCTTCGGGAGGTGCGGGCTCGTCAGGTCTCCGGCGGCGTGGGCCGTGCCGTCGGCTTCCGTTCCCTGGTTGCCCGCCGCGGCCGCGATCGTTCCCGTCGTGGCCGGGGTGGCCCAGACCTTCGCGGCCCGGTCCGGGGTGGTCCCGGCCTTCCCCGTGGCGGCAGGTGCGGGCCCGGACGCCGCGGTCCGCCGGGGCGGGGTGCCGGTCCCGGTGCCGCCCGTCCCCCTGGCGGCCGCGGTGTCGGCGTCGGCCCTCTTCCTGGCGGCCACCAGGATGGCGCCCATGCGGACGGTGGGCGTTTTCACGGTGGGCGCGTCCAGGGCGTCCGGCTCGGGCACGCCGGGCGGCGTGGCGGCGGGCATCGCCCTGTTGAGCGGTGTGACGTGGATCCACCGGTCGTCCGCCGACGCGGTACCGGCCGGTGCGGAAGCCGCCGTCGCGGAGTCGGACCGCCGGACCGGCGAGGTGCCCGGCCCGTTGTCCTCGGACGTCCGCTGGGCCGGCGGTCGCGTGAGTGCGGTTCGCGGGCCCGGCCGGGTGCCGGCGGCCTGCGGTGTCTCGCGGTTCGTCATGGTCGTCCCTCCCCGGTGATCCGGTGTCCCTGATGCGCTGCGGCGGTGCGCAGGTTATGCACGGCCGAAGGGCGAAAAAACGAAGTTGGGTGACATGTCACTCGAACGAGGAAGTGCGGCCCGAGGGCACGGGTTTCGCGGGACGGCCTCTGCTGCGATGATCGGGACATCGATTGTTAACCCGCGTTAACCGGGAGGGTGTCATGGCGCAGCAGGAGGCGGACCAGGTGGTGGAGCAGGGCGAGCGGAGGTTCGGGGAGTTCGTCGCCGTACGGCGGCACGGGTACGTCGCCGAGCTCGTCCTCGACCGGCCCAAGGCCATGAACGCCGTGTCCACGGACATGGCGCGTTCGATCGCCGGTGCCTGCGACGCGCTCGCGGCGGACCGGGACGTGCGCGTGGTCGTGCTGACCTCCACCCATGAGCGCGCCTTCTGCGTCGGCGCCGACCTGAAGGAGCGCAACTCCTTCAGCGACGCCGAGCTGGTGCGGCAGCGGCCCCTCGCGCGATCCGCGTACACGGGCGTCCTGGAGCTGCCGATGCCGACCGTCGCCGCCGTCCACGGCTTCGCGCTGGGCGGCGGGTTCGAGCTGGCGCTGTCCTGCGACCTGATCGTGGCCGACCGGTCGGCGGTCGTCGGACTGCCCGAGGTGTCCGTCGGCGTGATCCCCGGAGGCGGCGGCACGCAGCTGCTGCCGCGCCGGGTCGGCGCCGCGCGCGCCGCCGAGCTCATCTTCTCGGCGCGGCGTCTGGAGGCCGCCGAGGCACGGGAGTTGGGTCTCGTGGACGAGCTGGTGGAGGCCGGGCAGGACAGGGCGGAAGCGCTCGCGCTGGCCGCCCGCATCGCCGCGAACTCCCCGGTCGGGCTGCGCGCCGCCAAGCGCGCCCTGCGTCTCGGTCACGGACTCGACCTGCGGGCCGGCCTGGAGGTCGAGGACGCGGCCTGGAGGTCCGTCGCCTTCTCCGGCGACCGGGCGGAAGGGGTCGCCGCGTTCAACGAGAAGCGCAAGCCGGAGTGGCCGGGGGAGTAGGCCCCGGGATCCGGGCCCATGGTCCGTACCCCTGTTCGCCCCGCTGACGTCCCAAATGTGGGCAAACATACCTAGCCTGGGGTGATGGGTGAGGAAAGTCGGCTGAGGGCCGTGGTGACGCTGGCGCAGGGGATGGCGGCGGCGCACACCCCGCGGGAGTCGTGGCGGGCCGCGGCGCTCGGCGCGTGTCACGCGCTGGCCGGGAGCTTCGCCGCGCTCTCCGTGTGGGAGCGCGAACTCGGCCGGCTGCGGGTGCTGGCCAACGTGGGCGACCGCGCCCCGGACGAGGACGAGTTCCCCGACGGGGAGGCCTACCCGGTGCACCAGTTCCCGGAGATCACCGAGTTCCTGCACGAACGCTGGGCGGGCGGCGGCGAGCCCAACGCCTGGGTCGAGACCGCCGACGGCCCGGCGGCCGGTTTCGCCGGGT
>NZ_KZ626993.1 GCF_002911015.1 Streptomyces populi | reverse complement strand
CGGGCCCGAGCCGACCCGGGTCGTGTACGCCTTGAGGATGCCGATGACCCGGCTGATCTTGGTCGGGCCGACGCCGGCGCCCGTGCAGGCGCCGCCCGCGGTCGGGTTCGACGACGTCACGAACGGATACGTGCCGTGGTCGATGTCCAGCAGCGTGCCCTGGCCGCCCTCGAAGAGCACGACCTTGTCCTGCTCCAGCGCCTGGTTGAGGACCAGGACGGTGTCCGCGACATACGGCTGGAGCCGGTCCGCGTAGCCCAGCAGCTCCTCGACGACCTGGCTCGCCTCGATGGCGCGGCGGTTGTAGAGCTTGGTGAGCAGCTGGTTCTTGACCTCGAGGGCCGCCTCGACCTTCTGGGTGAGGATCGACTCGTCGTAGAGGTCCTGGATGCGGATGCCCACACGGTTGATCTTGTCCGCGTATGTCGGACCGATCCCGCGCCCGGTGGTGCCGATCTTCCGCTTTCCGAGGAAGCGTTCCGTCACCTTGTCGACAGTGACGTTGTAAGGCGTGATGATGTGAGCGTTTCCGCTGATCAGCAGCTTGGAGGTGTCGACGCCGCGCTCGTTGAGTCCGTTCAGCTCGGAGAACAGGACGGCCGGGTCGACGACGACTCCGTTTCCGATCACCGGAGTGCACTCCGGCGTGAGGATTCCGGAAGGGAGGAGGTGGAGGGCGTATTTCTGATCACCCACGACTACCGTGTGGCCGGCGTTGTTGCCGCCCTGGTAGCGCACCACGTAGTCCACGGATCCACCGAGCAGGTCGGTGGCCTTTCCCTTGCCTTCGTCACCCCACTGAGCACCGAGCAGCACAAGTGCGGGCACAGGCGTACACCCCTTCCGGGCGGGGCATGTCCAAGGTCGGGGGCGTACGCGGCCGGCTGTTGCTACGGCTGCGCACACCGGCGACCACCATTGGCCGCGACCGTCGACCGGATGCCCCGGAATAGACGAAGCCCCTGGCGCAAAGGCGCAAGGGGCTCTTGCAGAAAGATGCTACCCGAGGAAGCGAGGCAGGACCGAGGTGGCGGCTTCCGACCAGCTCCTGGTGGTCATCGACCCGGTCGCCCGACGGACGGACGGCGAGTCCGTCCGGATCGCGAAAGACGTGCTCAGCGCGGGCGCGGCGACGAAGGTGTGCCTCCCGGAAGGGCCCGAGGAATTCGCGCGGGCGCTGATCCGCCGGGGTGCGCGCCGTCCCGTCGTCGTCGGTGACGACGGCGCCCTGCTGCGGGCGGTGTCCCTGCTGCACCGGCGGCGTGAACTCGCCGCGTGCGCGTTGTCCTTCGTGCCCGTGGGCGGTGTGTCGTCGCTGTCCGGTTCGCTCGGCGTGCCGGTGGGGGCCGTCGCCGCGGCCAGGGCGGTCCTCGAAGGGGCCGAACGGCGGCTCGACCTGCTCGTGGACGACAGCGACGGCGTGGTGCTCGGCGCGCTGCGCATCCCCTCGCTGCCCTCCCGGCCGTCCGCCCCCGTACCCGCGGGAGCGCCCGGGGAGGAGACCGGCGGGCATCCCTGGCTGCGCACCTGCCAGTCCCTGGTGCGGACCCTCGCCTCCCGGCCGTCCCGGCTCGCCTCCGCGCCCGCGACGGGGCCCTCCCGGCTGCGGATCGAGGTCGACGGGGTGTGCGTGGTGGACCTGGACCAGCCGGTGGAAGCCGTGTCCGTGACACCGGGGGAGGCGGGCTGCGGCGCCGAGATCGAGGTCCGCGCGGTGTCCGCGGGGGCCGGGTCCTCGCCCCTGCGGCTCCTTGGCCACAAGGTCACCGTCTCCGGCGCCGACTTCCGCTACCGCGCGGACTCCGTGGTGAGCGGCCCGGTCCGGACCCGTACCTGGACGGTACGGGAGTCGGCCTGGGGCCTGACCCTGCCGGCGAGGACCTGACGGAACGGGGCCGACGGCCCTCATGACACCGCCCTGCCGGGACAGGGGCCGGGATCGCCGGGCGGGAGGGGGCTGGTCCGCGGCGGCGCGGCGGCGGGACGGCGGCGCGGCGGTCCGCGGCGGCGGGACGGGGTCGGGGCGTCTGGTTGGAGTCAGGGCGTCCGGTCGGGGTCGTCAGGCGTCGTCGCCGAACAGCTTCTCGCGGTGGGCGCGCCAGCGTTCCATCATCGCGGCGACCTCGCCGTCGATGAACTCGAAGAACGCGAGGGTCTCGGAGAGCCGCCGCCCGGCGGGGGTCGCGGGACCGAGGGAGTCGACACCCGCGCGCAGGGCGGTCTCCCAGCGCTTGAGCACCGCGTCGCGGTTGGTCAGCGCCTCGTACCACTGGTTGCTGTGCACGCGGTACCGCTCGCGCCGCGAGCCGGGTTCACGCTCGCGCGAGACCATGTGCTGCTGCGCGAGGTAGCGCACCGCGCCGGAGACGGCGGCGGGACTGACCTGGAGCTGCTCGCCGAGTTCGGCGGAGGTCATGGCACCGGAGTCGGAGGCCAGCAGCGCGGCGAAGACACGGGCGGGCATCCGCTGCATCCCGGCCTCGACCAGCTGGGCCGCGAAGCCCTCGACGAACTGTGAGACCGCCTCCGGGTCCCGCTCCCTCGCGCTCGGTTCCGCCATCTGTCGATCATCTCCCCTGCTCACGCATCGCCGTCGAGTGTATCCAGGGTTTATACGTTTCCTTAACTTCACAAATTTCTGAAAGAAGCGTACGTTCGGGCCATGACGAAGGCAATCAGCGTCGCCGGACTGCACAAGTCGTTCGGCACGACGCACGCGCTGGACGGCCTGGACCTGGAGGTCGAGGCCGGTGAGGTGCACGGCTTCCTCGGCCCCAACGGCTCCGGCAAGTCCACCACCATCCGGGTCCTGCTGGGCCTGCTGCGCGCCGACTCGGGCACGGCCCGGATGCTGGACATGGACCCCTGGGCGGACGCGGTCGAACTGCACCGCCGGGTCGCCTACGTCCCCGGCGACGTCACCCTGTGGCGCAACCTCTCCGGCGGCGAGGTCATCGACCTCTACGGGCGGCTCCACGACGGGGGCCGCGCCCGGCGCGGCGGACAGGGCGGCGGACGCACCGGCGGCCTCGACCCCGCGCGGCGCGCCGACCTGATCGAGCGCTTCGAACTCGACCCCACCAAGAAGGGGCGCACCTACTCGAAGGGCAACCGCCAGAAGGTCGCCCTCGTCGCCGCCTTCGCCTCGGACGTCGACGTGCTCATCCTGGACGAGCCGACCTCGGGCCTCGACCCGCTGATGGAGGAGGTCTTCCAGAAGTGCGTCCGCGAGGAGCGCGACCGGGGCCGCACGATCCTGCTCTCCTCGCACATCCTGAGCGAGGTCGAGGAACTCTGCGACCGCGTCAGCATCATCCGCAAGGGCCGGACCGTCGAGAGCGGCACCCTCGCCGACCTGCGCCACCTCACCCGTACCAGCGTCACCGCCGAACTCACCGGCCCGCCGAACGGGCTGGCGTCCCTGCCCGGCGTCCACGAACTCGACGTCCAGGACACCGGGGTCCGGCACGACGGGGTCCGGTGCAAGGTCCGGTTCCAGGCCGACAGCGACAAGCTGAACGCCGTCCTCAGGTCGCTGACCGACTCCGGCGTCCGGTCCCTGACCTCGACCCCGCCGACCCTGGAGGAGCTGTTCCTGCGGCACTACCAGGACGACGTCCGGACGGCCGTCCCGGCGGACGGCCAGGCGGGCGGCCGGACGGACGGCCGGGCGGACGGATCCGGGGAGACGGTGGCCCGATGACCGCCACGACCACCCCCGCCCCCGGCGCCTTCGCCGCGCGCGTCGGCGGCTCCCGCCCCCTGGCCGGCACCGGAACCCTGCTGCGCTTCGCGCTGCGCCGCGACCGCGTGATGATGCCGCTGTGGATCGGCGTGACCGCGCTGATGGTGCTCTCCCTGCCGGCCTCGCTGAAGTCCGTCTACAGCACCCCGGCCGAACGCGCCGCCCTGGCACAGCAGATGCTCGCCAACAACTCCCTGCGCGCCACCTACGGCCCCGTGTTCAGCGACTCCCTCGGCGGACTCACCGCCTGGCGCATCGGTGTCTACGCGGGAGTCCTCGCCGCGATCATGAGCCTGATCGTCGTCGTGCGGCACACCCGGGACGAGGAGGAGAGCGGGCGCCAGGAGCTCGTCTCCGCCGCGATGGTCGGGCGGCGGGCCCCACTGACCGCCGCCCTGCTCGCGGCGCTCGTCGCCAACGGCGTCCTCGCCCTGATCGTCGCGGTCGGCCTCGCCGGACAGGGCGGTGCGGGCGCCCTGGCGCTGGGGCTCGCGATCGGCGCGACCGGGACGGTCTTCGCGACCATGGCCGCGATCGTCGCCCAGCTGACGGAGAGCGCGCGGCTCGCCAAGGGGCTGACCGGCGCCCTGATCGGCGCCTCCTTCGTCCTCAGGGCGGCGGGCGACTCGGCGACCGACGACGGCTCGTCGGTGCTGACCTGGATCTCACCGCTGGGCTGGCTGGAGAACCTCCGCGCCTTCGCCGACGAACGCTGGTGGGTCCTGCTCCTGTTCGCCGCGGCCGTCGCCGCGCAGGGCGCCGCCGCCTACGCGCTCGCCGGGCGGCGCGACGTGGGCATGAGCTTCCTGCCCACCCGGCCGGGACCCGCGACCGGCCGCCTCGGCACCGCCGGGGCACTGGCCTGGCGGCTGCAGCGCGGGACGGTGCTCGGCTGGAGCCTCGGCTTCCTCGCGGCGGGCGCCGCGTTCGGCGGCATCACGAAGGGGGCCGCCGACCTGGTCGGCAGCAACGCCAAGACCCGCGAGATCATCGAGCGGATGGGCGGGCAGGCCGGGCTCACCGACGCGTTCCTCGCCGCCATGGTGAACATGCTGGGCATGGTCGCCGCCCTCTACATCGTCTCCTCCGTGCTGCGGCTGCACGGCGAGGAGACCTCGCAGCGCGCCGAACCCCTGCTCGCCGCCGCCGTCGGCCGACTGCGCTGGGCCGGCGGACACCTCGCCATCGCCTTCGGCGGCACGGTCGTCGTCATGCTGCTCGGCGGACTCGGCCTCGCCCTCGGCTACGGCTCCGAGTCCGGCGCCGTCCTCGGCGCCTGTCTGGTCCAGGTCCCGGCGATCTGGACCCTGGGCGGCCTCGCCGTCCTGCTGTACGGCCTCTCGCCCCGCCTCGCCCCCGGCGCCTGGGCCGCGGCGGGTCTCGCCCTCCTCCTCGGCTGGATCGGCCCCGCCCTGAAGGTCCCGCAGCCCGTCATGGACCTCTCCCCCTTCGGCCACCTCCCGAGGCTGCCGGGCGACACCATGTCCTGGACCCCGGTCCTGGTCCTCACCGCGGTCGCGGTGGCCCTGACGGCAGCGGGACTGGCGTGCCTGCGCCGCCGGGACCTGGCGACGTGAGAGGCGGTACGCCCTGACAGGACCCGGGGGTGACCCGGCCCACGACGGCCCGGCGGCGCGACCGTCGACGCACCGGGCGGCGCGACCGTCACCTGAACGGCGGTGCGGCCCGTCGAAGCGACGGCCGCGCCGCCGGGCGGGGAACGGTGGCGGCCCTCAGGCCTCCGCCGTCAGACCTCCACCGGCAGGGCCTCCAGTCCGCGGATCACGAAGTTCGGCTTGCGGACCGGTTCCGCGGCGAGCCCGAGGCCGGGGGCCTTGGTCAGGAGCGCGCCCATGGACGCGGCCAGCTCGATCCGGGCCAGCGGAGCGCCGATGCAGTAGTGGATGCCCGCGCTGAAGGAGATGTGCGGATTCTCCGCCCGGGACAGGTCCAGCGTGTCCGGGTCCTCGAACACCGCGGCGTCACGGTTCGCGGAGCCGAAGAGCATCGCGATCTCCGCGCCCCGCGGAACCGTCGTGCCGTCGATCTCGATGTCGTCCAGCACCCAGCGCTCGAACAGCTGGAGCGGGGTGTCGTAGCGCATCAGCTCCTCCACCGCCGTGGGGATCAGCGCGTGGTCCGCCCGCAGCCTCGCGAGCTGCTCCGGATGCCGGAACAGGGCCCACCAGCCGTTCACCGTGGCGTTGACCGTCGCCTCGTGCCCCGCGTTGAGCAGCAGCACGCAGGTGGAGATCATCTCCTGCTCGGTGAGCCGGTCGCCCTCGTCGTGCGCGGCGATGAGCCCCGAGATCAGGTCGTCCCCCGGCTCCTTGCGCCGGGCCTCGATCAGCCCCCGCAGGTACTCGGTGAACTCGACCGAAGCCCGCACCGCCTTCCGGGCCGCCTCCTCGGACGGGTTCAGTTCGTACATCCCGCAGATGTCCGCCGACCAGGGACGGAGCGGCGCCCTCTCGGACTCCGGGACGCCCAGCATCTCCGCGATCACCGACACCGGCAGCGGCTCCGCCACATCGGTCAGCAGATCCCCGCCGCCCGCCTCCACCAGCCTGTCGACCAGCTCGCCCGCCAGCCCCTCCACGTACGGCTTCAGCCGCTCCACCGTGCGCGGCGTGAACGCCTTCGACACCAGCCGCCGGATCCGCGTGTGGTCCGGAGGCTCCAGGTCGAGCATCCCGTGGTCGTTGAGCACGTGGAACGGCTCGTGCTCCGGCGGCGGCGCCGTCCGCCCGAAGTCCTCGTGCGTGAACCGGTGCCGGTACGTCCGGCCCAGCCGGCGGTCCCGCAGCAGGGCCGAGACGTCCGCGTGGTGCGGCACCAGCCACTGGTTCGTCGGCTCGTAGTAGTGCACCCGGCCCCGCGCACGCAGTTCCTCGTAGGCCGGGTACGGGTCCGCCACGAAGGCCGGATCCCACGGGTCGAAGGCCCGCGAACTCTCCAAAGCTGCCATGAACGGACGCTAGCCCGGCCCACCCCCCGCTGACCAGGGGCGTCCCGGGCGGGGGACCTGAACGGCGGCCTTCGACACGGGCCCGCGTCACCTGGGGGTGACCAGGCGCGCCTCGTACGCGAACACCGCCGCCTGCGTCCGGTCCCGCAGCCCCAGTTTCACCAGGATGCGGCTCACATGGGTCTTGATCGTCGACTCCGCGACGACGAGCCGCTCGGCGATCTCCGCGTTCGACAGACCCTGCGCGATCAGCACCAGCACCTCCGTCTCCCGGTCGGTCAGATCCCCGTACGCCGCGTGCGCCGTCGCCGGCAGCCGGGGTTCCTCCGCCAGCTTGGAGAACTCCGTGATCAGCCGTCTGGTGACCGAGGGCGCGAGCAGCGCCTCCCCGGCCGACACCACCCTCACCCCGTCGGCGAGCTGGCGGGCCGAGGCGTCCTTGAGCAGGAAGCCGGACGCCCCCGCGCGCAGCGCCTGGTACACGTACTCGTCGAGATCGAACGTCGTCAGCACCAGCACCTTCGCGGCGCCGTCCGCGGCGACGATCTCGCGGGTCGCGTCGATGCCGTTCATCTCCGGCATGCGGATGTCCATCAGCACGACGTCCGGCTGCAGCTCACGCACCCGGTCGACCGCCTCCCGGCCGTTGACCGCCTCACCGACCACCTCGATGTCCGGCATCGCGCCGAGCAGCACGGAGAAGCCCTCGCGGACCATCATCTGGTCGTCGGCGATCAGCACGCGGATCGCCCGGCCCGTACCGCCCGTCATGCGGTCCCCTCCCCCGACGGCACCGGCAGGAACACCACCACCTCGTACCCTCCGTCGTCCGTGGCGCCCGTCGTCATCTCGCCGTCCAGCATCGTGACCCGCTCGCGCATGCCCGTGATGCCGTGCCCCGCGCCGTGCGTCGACTTCTCCAGGGCCGTCACCGGCACGGGGCCGTTGACTATGCGCAGGCCGAGCCCGCCGAGGACATAACCGATCTCGACGCGGGCCGAGGCCCCCGGTGCGTGCCGCAGGGTGTTGCTGAGGGCTTCCTGGACTATCCGGTACGCCGACAGTTCGACGCCCTGCGGAAGCTCGCGCACCGCGCCGGTGACCGCCTTCTCCACGGTCAGGCCCGCGTCCCGCACGTTGGCGAGGAGCCCGTCCAGATCGGCGAGCGTGGGCTGCGGAGCGTCCGGCGCCTCGTAGTCCTCGGCTCTGACCACGCCCAGCACACGGCGCAGCTCGGTCAGCGCCGCCACCGCGTTCTCCCGGATCGTGACGAAGGCCTGCTCCAGCTCCGGGGGCGGGTTCTCCACCCGGTAGGGCGCCGCCTCCGCCTGGATGGCGACCACCGACATGTGGTGGGCGACCACGTCGTGCAGTTCGCGGGCGATCGTCGTGCGCTCTTCGAGCAGTGTGCGCCGGGACCGCTCCTGTGCCGTCTCCGACTGGTGGGCCGTCACCTCCTGCTCGGCCTCCCTGCGGATGTTCAGGACCGTGACGATCAGGAGGGCGAGCGCGGAGACGAACAGGAGCGGGAACGTGTTGGCGCTGTAGTAGCTCCCGCCGAAGAACGTCTCGGCCACCAGGCTGTACGCGGCGGTCAGCAGCCACATCCAGGCCGCGACGCGGGGGCGCGACCGCAGGGCGACGACCGTCAGCACGGTGACGTGCGCCAGGAAGCTGCCGGGCGCCCACGGCCATTCGCTCCAGGAGTTGCTGAACACGGCGACGACCGGGACCGCGGCCATCGAGAGCCAGAAGGCGCCGATCGGGCGGATGAGGGTCGCCAGGACCGGGAGCAGGGCGAGGAGCCCGCACAGCAGCTGTGTGACCGGGCTCTCGCCGGGGCCGCCGACGCCGCTGTAGCCGGCCGCCATCGCCAGCAGGCCGGCCGCGGCCACCGTCGCGTGCGGGGTCCAGGCCGCGTACGCGCGCAGGCTTCCGGACAGGCGGCGGGTGATGGGACCGTCCGTGCGCATGCGGCGGAGCGGGCGGTAGGCGAAGGCGTCGTGGAACATGTCCTGCCGCAGGCCGCGCACGGCGTCCGCCGCGAGGCGGTACTCCGGGCTGCGGGGCTTGGCCCCGGCACCGCCGGGGGGCGGGGACGTCATCTGCGTCTGGGTCGTCTCGGTCACGTTCAGAACGGTAGGGCCGGGCGGGGGGTGCGGTCGTCACCTGCGAGGAGGGTCCTCGGGGGTCCGTCTCAGGTACTACGGGTAAGGCTCCGTGGCGCCCTCCGCGGGAGGGTGGGTGCGGGTCAGTAGCCCGTGGGGCGGACCAGGCCCGACTCGTAGGCGAAGACCGCCGCCTGGGTGCGGTCGCGCAGGCCCAGTTTGACGAGGATGCGGCCGACGTGGGTCTTCACGGTCTGTTCGGCCACCACCAGGCGCTGGGCGATCTCGGCGTTGGAGAGGCCCTGGGCGATGTGGGCCAGGACCTCGGTCTCGCGTTCGGTGAGGTCGCCGACCCGTTGCTTGAGGGGGGTGCGCGGGGTGGAGCCGAGGCGGGAGAACTCGGCGATGAGGCGGCGGGTGATGCCGGGGGCGAGGAGGGCGTCGCCGGCCGCGATCACCCGGACCGCCTCCGCGAGCTGATCGGCCGAGGCGTCCTTGAGGAGGAAGCCGGAGGCGCCGGCCCGGAGGGCTTCGTAGACGTACTCGTCGAGGTCGAAGGTGGTCAGCACCAGGACCTTGACGTGCGGGGTGTCCGTGGTGATGCGACGGGTCGCCTCGATGCCGCCGAGTTCGGGCATCCGGATGTCCATCAGGACGACGTCCGGGGCGAGTTCGGCGACCTTGTGGACGGCGTCGAGCCCGTCGACCGCCTGGCCGATCACCTCGATGCCCGGACGGGTGTTGAGCAGCACGGTGAATCCCTGGCGGACCATCTGCTGGTCGTCGGCGATCAGTACGCGGATGGTGTCGCTCACGGTCGTCATGGTGTCTCTTCTCCTCGCGGGCCTGTGGGGGTGTCGTCGGTCCGGGCGGTGGCGTCGGTGGGCGCGGTGCCGTTGCCCGGGAGGAAGGCCACCACCGCGAACCCCCCGCACGACGTCTCCGAGGTCACGAGGGTGCCACCCAGCATCGCGACGCGCTCCCGCATGCCGAGCAGTCCGTGTCCGGCGCCCGGGGACGGCGGGGCGGGGTGCCGGGGCCGCGAGTTGACGACCCTCACCTGGAGGCCCCGGGGGAAGTGCCAGAGCTCCACCTTGACCGCGGAACCCGGCGCATGGCGAAGGGCGTTGCTCAGCGCCTCCTGGATGATCCGGTACGCCGACAGCTCCACGCCCGGGGCCAGGGGGAGCTGTTCCCCGGCGATCTCCGTGGTCACGTCCAGTCCCGCGGCGCGGGTGTTCTCGACCAGGGCGTCGAGACGGCTCAGCGTGGGCTGCGGGGCGTCCGGTGCCACGCCCGCTCCGGTGCCGAGGCCGTACGGGTCCTCCGGATTCTCCGAACGCAGCACTCCGAGCACCCGGCGCAACTCGGTCAGCGCCTCCAGGGCGTTCTGCCGGATGCCCTCCAGGTTCTCCTTCAGCTCGTCGGTCGGATTCTCGACCAGGTGCGGGGCGACCTGTGCCTGGATGGAGATCACCGACATGTGGTGGGCGACCACGTCGTGGAGTTCGCGGGCGATGCGGCTGCGCTCCTCCAGGACCGTGCGGCGGGCGCGCTCCTCCTCGGTCAGCGAGGCCTGCTCGACCAGTTGGGTGCGGGCCTCGCGGCGACCGCGCAGCGCCGTGCCGAGGAGGACGACGGTGGCGAAGACGATCACCGCCGGCGCTCCCGTCGGGTGGTAGGACGGTCCGCCGAGCAGCGCTGCCGGGGGGTACGTGGGTCTGGTGGCCAGGCCTTGCAGGACGTAGGTGGCCAGAGCGGTCAGTGACAGCGCGCCGACGGCGACGCGCGTGGGGGTCCGCAGGGCGAGCAGGAAGAGCACGACGGCCTGCGCCGTCATCGTGGACGAGCTCCACGGCCAGTCCGTTCCCAGTGCCGGGCCGGGGACGTCCGCGACCACGGTGGCGCCCAGCGACAGCCACCAGGCCGGTACGGGGCGCCACAGCGCGAACGCGACGGCCGCGCCCACCACGAAGCCGCTGAGCGTGCCCAGCGGGAAACCCAGGTGGTGGCCGTCGCTCAGCTCGTCCATGGCCGCCAGCCCGAGCCCGAGGGCGATCAGGCACACCACGACGTGCGGCAGCCGGTTCAGCCGACGGGGCCGGGACAGCGGCGGCAGCGGCGCGGCCGCCGGCACCGCGAGCTCGGTCAGGATCCCGCGCAGGAACGAGAGAAGCCGGAGAGGGACCTGGGCGAGCGCCTGTGCGCGCCCACCGCCACGGCGGCCGCCGCCGACGGACACGGCGGCCGGGGCCGAGCCGGTCGGAGCCGGAACGGTGGAGGCAGGAACGGTGGGGGCAGAGATGGTGGAGGCAGGAACGGTGGGGGCAGAGATGGTGGGGGCAGGGGGCTCGGGTCTGGGTGAGGGCGCGTCAGAGAGCTTTGGCTGCTCGCCGATCGGGGGCCGGTACTCCTCGCTGGTCACGTCGTCGACCCTAGGCACGAGGGGACGCCTTGGGTGTGGGCCGGCCGGGACCGCCTCGGACGCGATGGACGCGGACGACCAGGGAGGGGCGGCCGGTGGGGCGGCGGGGTCCCCGCTCATGGACGCTGAAGGCGAACCAGCACAGGGTGAGAGCGCAGCCGAAGACGGGCAGCCAGGCGAGTCTCACGGCCACCCAGGCCAGGGAGTCGGGGGTGGTGTGCAGGCCGGGAAGTCTGCCCGCGAGCAGACCGAGGGCGGTCACCGCCATCAGGGACGTCTGGTGCCAGAGGAATATCGTCATCGCGGAGAGGTTGGCGAAGGCGGTGCCCGCCCAGACCACCGGGCGCCGCATCCCCCGGCGCAGCGGCTCACGCAGCATCAGGGCGAGTCCGCACTGGGCCAGGCCGAAGGTGACCGCGGCCAGCGTCGGCGGGTCCAGATTGGAGACCGCGGCCCCCGGTATGCCGACCATGGACGCCGGATAACCGGCCCACAGCACCAGGGCGGCCGTCGCCACCGCGCCGCCGGCGAACAGCAGCCGGCCCGCGCGCGGCCCCTCCAGTTCGCCCCGGGTCCAGGCCGCGCCCAGGGCGTACGGAACCAGCCAGCCCGCCGCGACGTTCACCCAGCCGAGCCACGCCGGGCCGCCGAAGCCGAAACGTACGACGTCCACGTGGAGGACGACGGTCAGCGGCCACAACGGGTTCAGCCGGGTGAGCAGCGGTGTCGCCGCGGTCAGTCCGGCGAAGACGACCAGGAACCAGAGCGGGGACAGCGCCAGTTTCACCAGGGTGTGGACCGTGCGGAAGTCGGCGCCGGACACGAGGAGGCAGCCGGTCGCCACCGCCCAGAGCGTCAGCACCGCCGCCACCGGCCTCAGCAGACGTTCCGTGCGGGCGCGCAGCCACTGTCCGTACGTCGTGCCGCGGGACCGCGCCGACGCGTAGCTCTTCGTCGCCACGTGGCCGCCCACCAGGAAGAACACGGCGAGCGTCTGGAAGGCCCAGGAGACCGGGGTCAGCCAGGGCATGTACCGCAACGGGCTCGCCGTGCGCAGCGCGCCGCCGTCCGCGACGAGCGCCGTCACCAGCCAGTGGCCCAGGACCACACCCAGGATCGCGAGGGCGCGCAGGGCGTCCACCGCGCGGTCGCGCTCCGCGGGGGTGGCCCGGTCGACGCGGTGGATCGCGGTCCGCAAGCCGGTCAGGGCGGTCGTACCGATCGTGCCGGTCGCGCCTTTCGGGGCGGTCGTACCGGTCAGGTCACGCACGGGTCACCTCCGAGGTGTCGCCGAGGACGATGCGGGTGAGGTTGGCCAGGGACTCGGAGCCCGGCGCGAAGTAGTCGCTGTGCCCGGCGGCGCCGGCCCGGAAGACCCGGGCGCCGAAGGACGGGGACACCGGGTCGGTGCCGAAGCCGACGGTCGTGCCGAAGAGGCCGAGGCTCGTGTGCGGGACGTGAGCGACCCAGTCGGCGGAGCCCCGGGCGGCCCAGATCCGGGCGGAGGTGCCCAGCGCGGAGGCCGAGGACGCTCCGGTGCCCGGACTGCCGAAGACGGCGATGTCGCTCACGTCCAGGCCCGGGGCGGCACAGCCGCAGACCACCGTGCCGTAGGAGTGGCAGAGCAGGGAGAGGTGCGCCGACCGGCCGACGACCGCGCGCACTTCGCGCAGGAACGCCCTCAGCCGGGGAGCCGCGTCCTCGGCGCGGTCCGGCGTCAGGACCGTGGTGCTCACGGTGCCCGGCGTCTCGTACCCGAGCCAGGTGAGGACGGCTCCGCGCGGGCCGAGCCGGTCGTGCAGGGCGAGGGCGCCGGCGCGGAAGCGGCCGTACGTCTCCAGTGTGGTGTCCGAGCCCGGGACCAGGACGGCCACGCGGTCGGCGCGGGCGAGATCGCCGAAGACCTCGACGGCCCGGCCGGTGCCCCGGCCGTCGAAGAGGAGGAGACGCCGGGAGGGCGCGGCCATGGCACGGTCGGCGGCGGCGCGGGTGCGGTCGCCGTGGTCCGCGGCCATCCGGGCCGCCTCCGCGGCGTCCGCCCGGTTCGCCTCGTACGCCCGGTCCAGGGTCGACGCCGACAGCGGTGGGAGGACCGCGGGCGCGGGCGCGGGTATCTCGGGGCGCGCGGCGGCGGACACGGGAACGACGACCGCGGCCGTGACCACCGCGGCGAGCAGCGTCCGGCGCAGCCGACGGGCGAATCCCGTCCGGCGCGGCCGACGGGCGGTCCGGTCCCCGGACCGGGGGCACGGAGCCGCGGAGGTGTCCGCTCCCCCCTCGGCAGCCGGCTTCGTCCGGTGGTCCATGGTGTCCTTCCCTCCCCGCCCGCCCGTTCATCGGGCGCCACTGGAAGGGAAATTACGGATCGTCACCTGTCGTCCGCGTCCCGCTGCGGACCTCATTCGAGAGGTAGCTCTCAGGTATTACGGGTATGACCGGGGTGCGGAAGGCTGGGCCAACTCGCTTTGCCTTCAAGGCACTTGAAGTGCCTACCAGGCCAGTTGGGCGATCTCCTCCGCCACCACGGCACAGGCGTCGGCGGACGGGTCGATCAGGGGGAAGTGGCCGACGCCCTCCAGCAGCGTCAGACCCACCACCTCGCCCGCCTTGGCCGCCGCGTCCGCGTACGACTCGGCGACCGCCTGCGGGACGACGACGTCGGTGCGGCCCTGGACGAGCGTGGTGGCGATACCGGTGGGGAGCAGCCGCACCGGGTCGGCGTAGGGCAGGCGTTCCGCGAACGCGGCTTCTCCGCCCAGGAGTTGGCGGGAGGCGCCGCCGCACACGTCGAGTTTCTCCGCGACCTGGAAGTCGGCGATCGGGGCGAGGGCGACGACACCGCGCAGGGGCGCGGGACCGTCGGTGCGCCAGGGCGCGTCGGCGGGCAGCAGGTGACGGGCCGCGGCCCACAGCGCCAGGTGTCCGCCCGCCGAGTGGCCGGTGATCACCATGCGCCCGGGGTCGGCCCCCGGGAGCGCCCGGCGTACGAGTGCGGGCAGCGCGTCGAGCGCGGCCGCCACGTCGTCGAAGGTGTCGGGCCAACGGCCGGCGACCGGAGCCCCGGCGGCGGTGCCGTCGGCCTCGGTGCCGCCCCGGCTCCCGTCCCCTCCACGGCGGTACTCGAGGTTCGCCACGGCGAATCCGCGACGGGTCAGGAAGTCGGCGAACGGGGTGATGTGACGGCGGTCGTACGGAGCGCGCCAGGCCCCGCCGTGCAGGACGGCCACGACAGGGGCGGGGACCGCCGGATCGGGGTCCCGCGGGGCGTAGAAGTCGATCACCTGGTCCGGGTGGTCGCCGTACGCCATGGTGGCGTCGGGGTCCACGGCCGGGTGCGAGAAGGCGGACGCCTCCTCGGCTGCGTCGCGCGCGGCGGCGGCGTCGGCCCGGGATGCGACGTCGTCCTGCATGCTCCAACCTCTCAGCGGGGGAACGGATTTGACGGGTGAGGAAACGATTCGGCCGTTCGCGGGGACGGTATCAGGCCAGTGACGTGGGTCGACAGCAGGCTGTCACGCCCGGTCAGGGGTGACGGTTCCCCTTCCGGCGTCCCCCTTCCCCCTCTCTCCCCCCCGGGCGGGGCGGGTACCCGGCGCACGGGCAGGGGCGGAGGGAATTCGCCCCCTCCGCCCCTGCCCTTCCCGTACCCGGGGCTCCGCCCCGGACCCCGCTCCTCAGACTCCGGAGGGGCTGGAATCTCCCAGGACCTCCGCCAGGACCCTCGCCGCCCGTTCCGCGTCGGCGAAGCCGACGTACAGCGGGGTGAAGCCGAAGCGGAGGATGTCCGGGTGGCGGAAGTCGCCCACCACGCCGTTGTCGATCAGGCGCTTCATCACGGCGCCCGCGTCCGCGCAGCGCAGGGCCACCTGGCTGCCCCGCTCCGCGTGGGCGGCGGGGGTCACGGACTCGACCCGGCCCTCGGGGACGTACGCCGCGACGCACTCCAGGAAGAAGTCCGTCAGGGCCAGCGACTTGGCGCGGACGGCCTCGATCGAGACGCCGTCCCACACCTCCAGCGCCGCCTCCAGGGCCAGCATCGACAGGATGTCCGGCGTGCCGACCCGGCCGCGCAGCGCGCCCGGCGCGGGCTCGTAGGACGAGCTCATGGCGAAGGGCTCGGCATGCGAGTTCCAGCCGGGCAGCGGGGAGTCGAAACGGTCCTGGAGGTCCGCGCGGACGTAGAGGTACGCGGGCGAACCGGGTCCGCCGTTCAGGTACTTGTAGGTGCAGCCGACCGCCAGGTCCACCCCGTGCTCGTCGAGACCGACCGGCAGGGCGCCCGCGGTGTGGCACAGGTCCCAGACGGCGAGCGCGCCCGCCGCGTGGATCGCGGCGGTCAGGGAGGGCAGGTCGTAGCACCGGCCGGTGCGGTAGTCGACGTGGTTGAGCAGCACCGCGGCCGTACGGGGGCCGAGCGCCGAGGACAGCTCGTCCGGGTCGACCGGGCGCAGCTCACAGCCCGTCATCCGGGCCGCCGACGCCGCGATGTACCCGTCCGTCGGGAACGTGATCGCGTCGACGAGGATCTCGTCGCGCCCCTCGCCCGCCAGCCGCACCGCGCCCACCAGGGCCTTGAAGACGTTCACGCTCGTCGAGTCGCCGACCACGATCTGCCCGGGCGCCGCGCCGACCAGGGGGGCGATCCGGTCGCCGATCCGCTCGGGCGCGGTCCACCAGCCGCTCTCGTCCCAGGAGCGGATGCGCAGTTCGCCCCACTGCCGGCGGACGACGTCCTCGACCCGGCCGGGGACCTCGACGGGCAGCGCGCCGAGCGAGTTCCCGTCCAGGTACACCACGTCGTCGAGCACGAACCGCTTGCGCAGGGCGGCGAGTTCGTCCGCCGCGTCGAGTTCCGCCGCTCGCGCGACGAGGGCGGACACCTGGGTTCGCTCAGACATAGGACCTCGCTGTCCACAGCTCGGGGAACACGTTCTTCTGCGCGCGCTTCTCCAGCCAGGCGACCCCGGCGGAGCCGCCGGTGCCGGTCTTCGAGCCCATCGCCCGTCGGGTGGCGACGAGATGGTCGTTGCGCCAGCGCCACACCAGCTCGGCGACATCGGTCAGCGCCTCGCCGAGACGGGCGAGTTCGTCGCTGTCGTCACCGGCGTACAGGGCCGTCCACACGGCCTGCACCTCGGGCGCGGGCTCGTAGCGGAGCGACACGTCACGCTCCAGCACGGAGGCCGGTACCGCGTGCCCGCGCCGCGCGAGCAGCCGCAGGACCTCGTCGTACAGGCTCGGCTCGTGCAGCGCCTTCTCCAGCTCGGCGTACACGCGCGGCGCGCCCCGGTGCGGGACGAGCATCGACGCGGACTTCTCGCCGAGCAGGAACTCCATGCGCCGGTACATCGCCGACTGGAAGCCGGAGCCCTCGCCGAGGGCCGAACGGTAGGAGTTGAACTGCGCGGGCGTGAGCTGTCCGAGCGGACGCCAGGACGCGTTGAGCGCCTCCAGCTCCCGTACGGACCGCTTCAGCGCGGCCACCGCGACGGGGACGTCGTCCGCGCGCAGCGCCTTGGCCGCGGTCTCCCACTCGTGGACGATGACCGTGAACCACAGCTCCATGACCTGGGTCGTCACCAGGAAGACCATCTCTCCGGGATCGTCGGAGAGGGTGTGCTGGAGGTGGGTGAGCACGTCCGCCTGTACGTAGTCCTCGTACGGTGTCGTGCCCTGGAAGTCGAGATGCGGGGTCTCGGGCTCCTGCGCCTCGCCGGGCTGAGCCTGGTGGGACATCGCTGTCTCCTGAATCGTGCTCCGGGTAGCGGTCCGCCCCTGCCGTTACCGACACGGGGGCCCCGGTCCCCACCGGGCATCCTCCACAATCGTCCCCCGGAATCGCAAGACCCGCCTGGTCACACCGGGCGGAGCCGCTTCCCGGCGTCGCTCCGGCCCGTCACCGGTCCTCGACGCGCAGGTACACCGTCACCCTGCGGCCGCGGACCTGCTCGTCCGCCACCGGCGTGAAGTACTTC
>NZ_KZ626992.1 GCF_002911015.1 Streptomyces populi | reverse complement strand
TCGACCTGACGGAGCAGGACTCGCCGCTGGCGTCGCTCGGACTCTCCTTCGTGCCGCTCGGAGTGACACTGCTGTGGGCGGTGACCCTGTGGCTCGGCGCCCGGCTCTGCCTCCGCGGCGCGACCGCCGCCGGAAAGCGCCTCGACGCCACGGAATCCCTGTTCCTGGGCCTGCGCAGCGTGCTGTCGGCCGTGCTCGGGTCCGTCCTGCTGGCCTGGGCGGCCGGAACCTCGGTCACCCGGCCCTCCGACGCGTCGGCGTCGTCCCTGGCACCCCTGCTGGACCTTCCGGATGTCACGCTGTCGGTGACCTGCTCACCGCTGCGCGCGGCCTGGTGGACCTTGGTGCTGGCGTCCGTGGTGCTGTTCCCCACGCTGTGCCGGACAACGATGTCGGCCTGGGCCGCCCGCCGGCCGGGCCTCGGTGACTGGCTCCGCGCGGGCCGCCTGGCGGGCGTGGCACTGGCCGTGCCCCTCTCGCTGGCGAGCCTCGCCGGCGTGGTGTTCCTGGTGTCCGAGGGCGGCTTCTCCGCGCTGGTACCCGCGGTGCTTCTCGCCCCGAACCTCGGCGCGACCCTCCTGGCTCTCGGTTCCGGAGCGTCCGTCGACTTCACCGACACCCTGGTCATCACGGACACGTCCTCCTCGGGCCCGGGCGGTGACGGCTCGGGGACGGCCGTTTCCCTGTTCGACCTCCATGCCCTCGGCGGATGGGTCTGGGTGTCCGTACTGCTCGGCGTGGTGGCCGCGGTGGTGCTGGGCGCGGGTGTCCTCCGTGAGGCGGCCCGCCCCGCCACCGCCGTGCGCGCCCTGGTGTGCTTCGTCGCGGGTTTCCTGCTGTCCGCGGTGACGGCGGGAGTCACGGTCGAGCTGTCCTCCTCCTTCAGCGAGTCGTCGCGCCTGGCCTACCTGTTCGCGGCGTCCCTGAAGATGTCCCCGACGGACGGCAGCGCGCTGGCGGTCGGACCGGCCGTCCCCACCGTCCTGCTCGCGGCGACGGTGTGGGCCGCGCTCGGCGCGTTCGGCGTACCGGCGATGGCCCGCCGGCTCGGCATCACGCGCATCGAGGACGCGCCCGGGTTCTCGGCCCTCCGGAGGCGTCCGAGCGGTCGGCCCGGCCCCGTGCCGACCGCCGTGGCAGCCGCTCCCGTCCCCGGCACGGTCTCTGTCCCCGTTCCCGCCGTGGCACCGGTGGCCGCCGCCATGCCCCTGGCTCCGCCGGTGGTGCCGCAGGTGCCGGACGTCGTGCCGGCCGACGCCGACCCGCAGGCCGACGACGCGGCGACGCCTCCGGCGGAGGACCACCCCGCGGAGGAAGCCGCGGCCGAGGTCTCCCCGGCCCCGACGGCCACTCCGCCGGCGCCCCCGGAGCCCGGCCCTGCCGCCGGTCTCCTCAAGCCCCCCGCCCCGGCACACCCCGGCGCTCGTTTCCAGGCCGCGCCGGCGGGCGGTGCGGAGAATCATGCCGCCGCCTTCGCCAACCTGCCGACCGGCCACATGACGCCCCCCGGCGTCGTGCACCAGGCCGTCCACGCCCCCGTGCCGCAAGTCGTTCACGCTCCCGTGCCCCGGCCCGGACAGCGCAAGATCGGCTGGGGTGTCGTCACGGTGACCCTCGTGGCGAGCGCGGTCCTCGCCGGAGGTGTCACGGCGGCCGGGGTATGGCTGACCTCCCACCGGTCGGCCTCCCCGTCGCACACGACGCGCGCGACCGACGATGCCGTGGTCCCGGGGCCCGGCGCCCCTTCTCCGTCTTCGACTCCCGCCCCGGCCCCGGCCGATCCGTCCACCGAGCCGTCCGGCCCCGACGTATCGCCTTCCGCCTCGCGGCTGTCACCGGAAGACATCATCACTCAGGTACAGAGCATGCTGGAGGAGAGCATCCCTCAGCGCTCACGGGTGAAAAGCGCCATCACCGCAGGCAGTAGCTGCTCGTACGGCACGAAGCCCGTCAAGGACGCACATGATGCGCTGCGGGAGGTGGCGGTGGAACGCGACGACCTCGCCCGGCGGGTCGACCTGCTCACGCCGCAGGCGGACGGCGACCTGGCCGAGGCGCTGGGCGACCTGTCGCGAGCCTGGAGGGAATCGGCGGAGGCGGACCGGGACTACGCCACGTGGGTGTCGGAAACCATCGGCTTCATCGATGAGGACGGCGTCATGGGATGCGGGTTCGGCGAGACGCGTGGCAAGGAGGACCTGCCCACAACCCACGGCGACGAGGCGACCAAGGCCAAGCAGTCCTTCGTCGCCCTGTGGAATCCCATAGCCATGCAGCACAGCTTGACGCCGATCGCCTTCGACGACATCTAGTCGAGCGGGCCCCTTCAGACCGCGCCGCACCACCCGCACCCCACGCGGGCGGTGCGGCGCGGCCGCCTTCCCGGACGAGACACCGCCATCCCGGTGACCACGCGGAGTGCCTGCCGCGGGCCGCCCGTGGCATCGGGAACGCTGGACCCGCGGGACGGCACGGTCGCACGGTCACGGCAGAAGGCAGCGGGGCGAAGCGGTGATCAGGGGTCCGAGAAGGCGGCGTCGAGAGGCGATCCGCTCCACCCTGCGATCGCTCCTGACCTCGGCCGTCCTCGTGACCCTCTACTACCTGCTCCCGCTCGACAAGGCCTTCACCCCGACCACCGTCGTCACGCTCGTCGTCGGCATCGCGGCGGTGGCCCTGCTCCTGTCCTGGCAGATCCGTGAGATCACCCGGGCCCCGCGGCCCGAACTGCGGGCCATGGAGGCGCTGGCGACCAGCGCCCCGCTCTACATGCTCCTCTTCACGATCACCTACTACCTGATGGAGCGCAGCGCGCCGGCCAGCTTCAGCGAGACGCTGTCGCGGACCGACGCCCTGTACTTCACCGTGACGGTCTTCAGCACGGTCGGCTTCGGGGACATCACCCCGCGCAGCGAGACGGCCCGGGTGCTGGTCACCGGGCAGATGACGGTGAACGTCCTGCTGATCGGCGTGGCCGCCCGGCTCCTCGTGTCGGCGGTCCAGCAGGGCAGGAACCAGCAGAACGTGCCAGGCCCCGGCGCGGGGGACGACGGGCCCTCGTACGAACGGTGACCGAGGCGTCCGCGCCCTCGACGGCCGGACCCTACGCGCCGGATTCGGATTCGATCTCCGCCTCGGCCACCGCGATCGCCATGCCGAACGCCCTGGCGATGTTGCCGGCCGCCGTCATGACACGGGCGGTGCCCACGATGGGGGCGATGGCCACGAGGACGTCCTGGACCTGAGCCATGGTCAGGTCGGCCTGAATGGCGGGGTCGATGTGCGCGAGGTAGGAGATGGGAGGCGCGTCGGAGGCGGCGAGGGCCGCGATGCGCGTGAGGAGGAGCTGGTCCGTGGGCAGTTCGCACCGCTCGACCGAATCGACGGTCATGGCGGCGATGGTGTCGAGGACAGGGGTGTCGGATGCTGTGGTCATGGCTGCCGGTCTCCTGACACGCGGACGGGGGCGCCGCAGGCGGAGGGAATCGCTGTCCGCCGACGCCACTTGATGCGTCAACCGTAGGTGCATTCCGGGCAGGGCGCGCGCGGAGGCGCCGGGCGGGTGGTGCCCGTCGCGCCCGGACCGGCAGCCGCCCATGGCCGCACACCTCCCGCCCGGGCCGGACGGCGCCCGGGTCCGGCGCGGGACCACCTGCGGTCGGGGCAGGGGCCGTTCGGCGTGCGGCGCTCATCGGCTCGTCCTCGGTACGGGCGTCCCTCGCCCCTGGCCGCGCGAGCGCGGGGGACGGGTCCCGGCCACTGCCGGGACCCGTCCCCCGCGTTCGCGCGGCCCCCGTCAGGCACCGACGTACGCCGCCAGGTGTTCGCCGGTGAGGGTGGAGCGGGCGGCGACGAGGTCGGCCGGAGTGCCCTCGAACACGAGCCGGCCGCCGTCGTGGCCGGCTCCGGGGCCGAGGTCGATGATCCAGTCGGCGTGTGCCATGACCGCTTGGTGGTGCTCGACGACGATGACCGACTTGCCCGAGTCGACGAGCCGGTCGAGGAGTCCGAGCAACTGCTCGACGTCGGCCAGGTGCAGGCCCGTGGTCGGCTCGTCGAGGACGTACACGCCGCCCTTGTCGGCCATGTGCGTGGCGAGCTTGAGCCGCTGGCGCTCGCCGCCGGACAGCGTGGTGAGCGGCTGCCCGAGGGTGAGGTAGCCGAGTCCGACGTCGGCGAGCCGGGCGAGGATCCGCTGAGCGGCCGGCGTCTGCGCCTCCCCGGCACCGAAGAACTCCCCCGCCTCGTCCACCGACATCGCGAGCACCTCGCTGATGTCACGGCCGCCGAGGTGGTACTCCAGGACCGAGGCGTCGAACCGCTTGCCCTCGCAGTCCTCGCAGGTGGTGGCGACACCGGCCATCATGGCCAGGTCCGTGTAGATGACGCCGGCGCCGTTGCAGGTGGGGCAGGCGCCCTCGGAGTTGGCGCTGAACAGCGCCGGCTTCACGTCGTTGGCCTTCGCGAAGGCCTTGCGGATCGGGTCGAGCAGACCGGTGTACGTCGCCGGATTGCTCCGCCGCGACCCGCGGATCGGAGCCTGGTCGACCGACACCACACCCTCGTCGGCCGGGATGGACCCGTGCACCAGCGAGCTCTTGCCGGAACCCGCGACGCCGGTGACGACGACCAGCACCCCGAGCGGGATGTCGACGTCCACGTCGCGCAGGTTGTTCGCCGACGCGCCGCGGATCTCCAGCGTTCCGGTGGGCTCGCGCGGCGTCTCCTTGACCTTGGCGCGGTCGTCGAAGTGCCGGCCGGTGACCGTGCCGCCGTTGCGCAGCTCCTCGACCGTTCCCTCGAAACAGACCGAGCCGCCGCCCGTACCGGCGCCGGGGCCGAGGTCGACGACGTGGTCGGCGATCACGATGGTCTCCGGCTTGTGCTCCACGACGAGCACGGTGTTGCCCTTGTCCCGCAGCCGCAGCAGGAGGTCGTTCATCCGCTGGATGTCATGGGGGTGCAGACCGGCCGTGGGCTCGTCGAAGACGTAGGTGACGTCGGTGAGCGAGGAGCCGAGGTGGCGGATCATCTTGACGCGCTGCGCCTCGCCGCCGGACAGGGTGCCCGCCGGGCGGTCCAGGGCGAGGTAGCCGAGGCCGATCTCCACGAACGAGTCCAGGGTCTGCCGGAGCGCGGAGAGCAGGGGCGCGACCGAGGGCTCGTCGAGACCGCGGACCCATTCGGCCAGGTCGCTGATCTGCATCGCGCAGGCGTCGGCGATGCTGATGCGCCCGATCTTCGACGAACGGGCGCCCTCGCCGAGCCGGGTGCCCTCGCACTCGGGACAGGCGGCGAAGGTGACGGCCCGGTCCACGAACGCCCGGATGTGCGGCTGCATCGCCTCCTTGTCCTTGGAGAGCATCGACTTCTGGATCCGCGGGATCAGCCCTTCGTACGTCATGTTGATGCCCGCGATCTTCATCCGGGTCGGCTCGTGGTGGAGGAAGTCGTGGAGCTCCTTCTTCGTGTACCTGCGGATCGGCTTGGCCGGGTCGACGAGGCCCGACTCCTTGTAGAGCCGCATGTTCCAGCCGTCCGAGCCGTAGCCGGGGATCGTGATCGCGCCCTCGTCGAGCGACTTGGAGTCGTCGTAGAGCTGGGTGAGGTCGATGTCGGAGACCGTGCCCCGGCCCTCGCAGCGCACGCACATGCCGCCGGTGCGGTTGAAGGTCGCCTTCACCGCCTTCTTGGCACCGCGCTCCACGGTGATGGCACCGCTCGCGCTGACCGAGGGCACGTTGAAGGCGTACGCGCTGGGCGGGCCGATGTGCGGCTCGCCGAGCCGGCTGAACAGGATGCGCAGCATCGCGTTGGCGTCGGTGGCGGTACCGACCGTGGAGCGGGGGTCGGCGCCCATCCGCTGCTGGTCGACGATGATCGCGGTGGTCAGTCCTTCGAGGACGTCGACCTCGGGCCGCGCGAGCGTGGGCATGAACCCCTGCACGAAGCTGCTGTAGGTCTCGTTGATCAGCCGCTGCGACTCGGCGGCGATCGTGTCGAACACCAGCGAGCTCTTGCCCGAGCCGGACACACCGGTGAACACCGTCAGCCGGCGCTTCGGGATCTCGATGCTGACGTCCTTGAGATTGTTCTCGCGCGCGCCGAGCACGCGGATCAGATCGTGGCTGTCGGCGCCGTGCGGCGCGAACGGTCCCGGGTCCGTCCTCGTGTCCTTGCTCATCGTGTCTCCATCTGTCGGGCGGGACCGTCCTCACGGTCTCCGCCGGCATCGCCTGCCCCGATCCAACCAGCTCCGCGCGGCGCGCCGGGTCCGCTTCGCGCCACGCTAGGCGAGACAGGGCCGTGGGTGCTTCTCGAATCCTGATCGTCTGGGGAAGTGTCGGATCCGGGGCGAGAATCGGAAGGTGACCATGCCTTCCGACGCGTCGCCCATGTCAGGTCGGACCCGGTGCGGCAACCGCGCCCGCAGCCCGCTGCACGCGTTCCTGCGGACGGAGACCGGCAGCGCCGCCGTGCTGCTCGCCGCCGCCCTGGCGGCGCTGGCCTGGGCCAACATCGGTCCCCACGCGTACGAGACGGTGTGGGGCACCGAACTGTCGGTCCGCGTCGGATCGGGCGGGGTGTCGCTGGACCTGCGCGAGTGGGTGAACAGCGGCCTGATGACGTTCTTCTTCTTCGTCGTCGGTCTGGAGGCGCGCCGCGAGTTCGACCTGGGCGAGCTGCGGGAACGCCGCCGGGTCACCCTGCCGCTGCTGGCGGGGCTCAGCGGCATGGTCGTCCCCGTCGCCGTCTATCTGGCCATCACCTCGGGCCACGGCCCGGCGGCGCACGGCTGGGGTGCCGCCATGTCGACGGACACCGCCTTCGCCCTGGGCATGCTCGCCGTCTTCGGCTCCCGCCTGCCCTCCGGCCTGCGGGTCTTCATGCTCACCATCGCCGTCGTGGACGACTTCCTGGCCCTGGCGGTCGTCGTGGTCGCCTACAGCGACACGATCGCGCTGCCCGCGCTGCTGACGGCGCTCGGTCTGTTCGTGGTCGTCCTGCTGCTGCGGCGCACGATCGGCGCCCGGGTTCCCTCCCTGTACGGAGTGCTGGGCGTGGCGATCTGGGTGGCGCTCCTGAAGTCGGGCGTCGACCCCGTGGTGACGGGGCTCGCGATGGGCATGCTGACCTACGCGCACACGGCGGAGCGCAGCGATCTGGAGCACGCCAGCCGGCTGTTCCGGCGTTTTCGCGAGCAGCCGACGCCGGAGCTGGAGCGCACGGTGCGGCGGGGTCTGGCCTCGACGCTCTCCCCGAACGAACGGCTCCAGCAGATGTTCCATCCCTGGACCAGTTACGTGATCGTGCCGCTCTTCGCCCTGGCCAACGCCGGCATCACACTGAGCGCCGGTCAGCTGGCCGACGCCTTCACCTCGCCGGTCACCCTGGGCATCCTCGTCGGCTACCTGCTCGGCAAGCCCGTCGGCGTCATCGGCGGCACCTGGCTCGCCACGCGCGCCGGCCGCGGGCGTCTTCACCCTCCGGTGGGCTGGGGCGCCATCACCGCGGGCGGCACACTGGCGGGCGTGGGCTTCACCGTGGCCCTGCTGATCGCTTCGCTGGCCTTCGACGGCGACCGGCTGGAGCAGGCGAAGATCGGCATTCTGGCCGCGGTCGCGGGTTCGTTCCTGCTCACCTGGGCCGTCACCCTGGTGCTCGGTGCCCTCTCCGCGCGTTCGCGCGCGCGGGCCCTGCTCGGCACCGGCGAGACGATCATCGACCTGAGCGAACCCGTCGACGTGGAGCGCGACCACGTGCGCGGGCCGCTCGACGCGCCGGTGACCCTCGTCGAGTACGGCGACTTCGAGTGTCCCTACTGCGGTCTGGCCGAGTCCGTGGTGCGCGAACTGCTCACCGACTTCGGTGACGTCCGCTACGTGTGGCGCCATCTCCCGCTCACCGACGTGCACCCGGGCGCCCAGCTCGCCGCCCAGGCCGCCGAGGCGGCGGCCCGCCAGGACCGCTACTGGGAGATGCACGACCTCCTCATGGGACACCAGGGCGATCTGGGGCCGAAGGACCTGTTCCGGTACGCCGCCCGGCTCGGCCTCGACAGCGACCGCTTCCGCGAGGACCTGCGGAGCGGGACGGGCGCGGCCCGGATCGCCATGGACGTCGAGTCGGCCGATCTCAGCGGCGTCTCGGGCACTCCGACGTTCTTCGTCAACGGCCGCCGTCACTACGGCGCCTACGACATCGCCTCCCTGACGGCGGCCGTGCGCGCCGCACGTCAGCGGACGACGCTCACGGGAGCGAACCGGGAGAGCTGAGTTCAGCTCGCGCGGGCGCGCAGGCGGCGCAGCATGCGGGCGTCCTCGAAGCCCACGGCACGGGCGGCGGCGTCGACGGTGACGCCGTGGCTGATGAGGTGCTCGGCGCGCTCCAGGCGCAGGGCCTGCTGGTAACGCAGTGGTGTGAGACCGCCGGTCGCGCGGGCGAAGAGGCGGGTGAGGGTGCGTTCGCTCACGCCGACGGCCGCGGCCAGTTCCGGCAGGGGCACCGGGTGGTCGAAACGGGCGTCGAGCAGGTCCTGGGCGCGGTGCACGGTGTCGTCCAGGTGCGACCGGTGCCGGAGCATCGCGCTGGCCTGGGGTTCGTGGCCGTTGCGCCGTGCGTAGACCACCATGTCCCGGGCCACCCGCGCGGCCACCGCCGGGCCGTGCCGGGTGGCGACCAGGTGCAGGGCGAGATCGATGCCGCTGGCGATGCCCGCCGACGTGACCACCCGATCGTCCTCCGTGTACAGGACGTCGCGGACCACCGCCGCCCGGGGGTGGCGGCGGGCGAGTTCGTCCTGGACGTCGTGGTGGGTGGTGCACCGGCGGCCGTCGAGCAGCCCGGCCCGGCCGAGCGCGTCGGCTCCCGCGCAGACGCTGGCGACGGTGCCGCCTCTCGCGTGGTGGTCCCGGAGGGCCCGCAGGCTCGCCTCGTCGATGCGGGGCCCCTCGGCGAGGGTGAGCGCCCGCCAGCCGGGCACGACGATCAGGTCCTCGGGGCCGAGCTCGGGCCAGTCGAGCCGGGTCACCAGGGGCAGCCCCTGGGCGGTGACGACCTCCGGCCGCTCGGCGACGTAGCCGAGGGTGTAGGGGTGCCCGAAGTCGGCGGCCGTGGAGAAGACCTGCGCGGGGCCGGCCAGGTCCAGCAGATGGACTCCGGGCACCAGGAAGAAGACGACGTGGCTCACGATCCGGTCATCATGCCCGAGAGGCGGCGGAGGTTTCCAGCTCGTCGACCGTGGCGATGGTGGCGAAGCGCCCGGACAGGGCGTACTCGGTGCGCCTGACGACGTCCTCGGCGCTCAGCGTGCGGGGGTCGGCCAGCAGTTCCGCCACGCTCTGTCCGGCGGGGGCGTCGCGGTGCGGGACGGGGTTGGTGGCGGTGGCGTCGGTGACGAAGGTGACCTGGTAGCCGAGGTCGCTCGCGAGGCGGGCGGTGGTCTCCACGCACTGCTCGGTCCGGATCCCGCAGACCGTGAGCTCGCGGACACCGCGTTCCGTGAGGAGTTGTTGCAGGTTGGTGGTGGTGAAGGCGTTGTGCGAGGTCTTGTGGATCAGTGGTTCCCCGTCCCGGCGCGAGAGCTCGTCCATCAGCCGGACATGGCCGAGGGCGGGGTCGAAGACGCCGCCGCTGCCGGGCTCCGAGTGCAGCACCCACACCACCGTGTCGCCGGCCCGACGGGCGAGCCCGACGAGCCGGTCCACCTGGCGGGTGATCTTCGGGTCGGAGATGGTCTCCCACAGGGGGTGGGCGCGGAAGGATTCCTGGACGTCGATGACGATCAGTGCTCGGGTCATGCCTCCACTCTGACCGGCGCCCGGGGCACGGGTACAGGCCCCATCGGGTCGGGGTGCGGACCGATCCGGTCACGTCGAGGGCCGCTCGGGCGAGGGTTCCGCGATCCCGGCCGCGCGGGCCGGGACACCGGAGGTCCGCCGTCGCGCCGCCAGGGCGGGGCCGGCCGTACCGGGGCCGGACGACGGACACATGAACACGAGGGCGCCACACCCATGTACATGGGACAGACATGAACACTCGAGGACACGGGACATGAACACGGCGAGGCGTGAGACATGAACACCATGGGACATGGGACCCGCTCGGCGGTGTCCAGGACCCGGGGCCAGGACCGGGACCGGGACCAGGGGGATCCGGCCATGACGCCCCCACCCCGGGGAACACATCCAGCCATAGTCGGCCATGGTGGTCGCAGGCATGAAACATCTCCCCCAACTCCCGGCAGTTAATTGATTGTTGGGGTCCAAGCACTAGGCAAGAGGGGTCACGGTGGCGATCATTCCTGTCATGAACCTGCTGCCCGATGGACGGGTTGCAGCCTCATGGAGGTGTTGGGATGCACCGAAAACTCGCCACCGGCCTCGCCGCCTCGGCCATGGCCCTGGCAGCCGTCACGGCGACCGCCACAGCCGCCAGCGCCGTCCCCGCGGACAAGCCCCAAGTGCTGTCCGGCTGGACCCAGACCAGTGCGTCGAGCTACAACGCATGGGTCGCCGCCCGCGCCAACCAGTCCGCATGGTCGGCGTACGCCTTCGACTGGTCCACCGACTACTGCTCCACATCGCCGGACAACCCGTTCGGCTTCCCCTTCGCCACCTCGTGCGCCCGCCACGACTTCGGCTACCGCAACTACAAGGCCGCCGGCGCCTTCGACGCCAACAAGTCCCGTCTCGACAGCGCCTTCTACGAAGACCTCAAGCGGGTCTGCTCCGCGTACAGCGGTGCCACGAAGACCAGTTGCAACAGCACGGCCTGGACCTACTACCAGGCGGTCAAGGCCCTCGGCTGACGCCCGTCCCGCACACGGGAGGCGTCGTACGCGGTGCGAACGGCGGATGACATGTGTCCGCCCGCGCTCCGGTGCGGCGCGAGCCGGCTCCCGTACACCCGGACCCCGCCGACGGACCGTCGATCCGTCACGGCGGCCGGTGCCCGTCAGGTCCCGGACCACCCCCGCATCCCGCCACGCCCCACCTTGTCGTGCCCTCGTCCCGTGTCGTCCACCGGACCGCTCGGGGCGCCATGACCGTGTGGGGCGTGGACCGGGCGGCACACCGGTCCGTGGACCGGCCGGCACCGGTCTGCGCCCACCGTGGGCGAGGCGGCTCGCGGGATCAAGGGCGCCGGCGGGGCGGGGCCGTCCCGCCACGGTCCCGCCGACCGCACCCGTGACGCGACGGACACCGGCCCGGCACGGGCGGATCGTCCGTGAGGCGGTTTCGACCGGGCGGACCCAGAATGAATGGGACGGCCTCGTACCCCGGCCGTCGAGCCGTCTCGGGGCAGTCGGATCGTGACCGTTGGCCTTGCGGTCCCGGCCCCTTGAGGCTCGGGACTTGCGAGCGCGCGGGTGGTCGAACGATGAAGACGGACGAGCCGGCAGCCACGGCCGACGAGAGCAGAGCGTCACGCGGGGCGAGTCGCGCTCCCGCCCCGCCCGCGGACACCGATCCGGCGGAGGACCCGGCGGCTCCCGGGGGCGTCCACCACGACGAGGCGGTCGCCCTGCACCGCCTGGCCATGAGGCTGAAGGCCGCCTACCCCTCGGTCGACCCGTCCGTCGTGGACCAGGTGGTCGCCGCGGCCCGCGGTTCCTTCAGGCAGGCGAAGGTCAGGACCTACGTCCCGATCCTGGTCGAGCGCAGGGTCCGCGCGCTGCTCGCCGGCCTCGACGGGGACGGGACCGCGTCCGCACGGCCGGCCGGGGGCGGTCCGGGTCCCGAGGGGTCGGGGCCGGCGCGGACCGCGGAGCAGTCCGCCGAGGGCCCACGGCGCTCTCCCCTGCCGGGCCGGTGGATACCCGCCAGGCTCCGGCCCGCACCCGCGTCCGCCTCCGACCTGGGCGGCGCCGGTGAGGGCCCATGACCGTGCGGTGCCCACCGTGACAGGAGAAGAGGCGGGTCGTCATGACGGATGCCAGGGCCGAGCGCGTCGCGAGGTTCATCGAGCCGCTGCGGGTCGAACCGGGGTCACGGGTGGACCTGGGCAAGGATTTCGACCCCCGGTACAAGGCCGGGCTGAAGAAGAAGCAGGGGGCCGAGGTGCTGCGCACGGGCGTGTCGCTGCTGGCCGAGTACCAGGAACGGCTGGCGGCCCAGGACACGTACGGCGTACTGCTGTGTCTCCAGGCGCTGGACGCCGGGGGCAAGGACGGCACGATCCGGCACGTCATGAGCGGGGTGAACCCGCAGGGCGTCAAGGTCAGCAGCTTCAAACAGCCCTCCGCCGAGGAACTCGACCACGACTTCCTGTGGCGGTACGCCGCCAGACTGCCCGCCCGCGGCGACATCGCGATCTTCAACCGTTCGCACTACGAGGAGGTGCTCGTCGTCCGGGTCCACCCGGAGGTCCTCGACCGGCAGCGGCTGCCGGAGGACGTGCGCGGGCCGGACATCTGGAGCCGCCGCTACCGGGCCGTCAACGACTGGGAGCGCTACCTGACCGACAACGGGTTCAAGGTCGTGAAGATCTTCCTGAACCTGTCCAAGGAGGAGCAGCGCACCCGATTCATGAAGCGGCTCGACCTGCCGGAGCGGAACTGGAAGTTCTCCGCCGCCGACATCCGGGAGCGCCGGCGGTGGGACGAGTACCAGCACGCGTTCTCCGAGATGCTCACGCACACCAGTACGCCGTGGGCGCCCTGGTACGTCGTGCCGGCGGACCGGAAGTGGTTCGCGCGCATCTCCACGGCGGCGGTCCTGGTGCACACGCTCATGGACATCGATCCCGCTTACCCGGTGCTCGGCAAGGAGGCGCGCAAGGATCTCCGGGCCGCGAGGCGGGAACTGGAGGCCGACGCCCCGAAGGGTGCGCCGGCCGATCCGTACGCGGCCCGGCATCCGCTTCCGGCAGCGGACGACGGACGGCGGCGGGGCGGCCGCGGACCGAAGGGGCCGAAGGCGTCCGGCGGGACCTCGCGGACCGGGAAGCGCGAACGCAAGTAGGTCCCTCACGCCGCCCGGGGCACGAGCGGTGGACCGGATCCAGATCGGAGAGCTGAGATGGCGATGCAGTCGAGCGGTCCGAAGGCTCCGGAGCGTGCCGTTCCGGAGCTCTGGTACGCGCGTGATCCGCAGGACGTCGCGTCGGCCTTCGGCGTCGACCCCGCGTCCGGACTCACCGCGGCCCGGGTGGCCGAACTGCTCGCCGAGAACGGGCCGAACGCGCTGCCGGAGGAGAAGCCGAAGCCGGCGTGGCGGCGGTTCGCCGACCAGTACCGCAGCTACATGCAGATCGTGCTCCTGGGGGCGGCGGTCGTGTCGCTGGCGATCGCGGAGTGGACCACCGCGATCCTGCTCGTCCTGCTGACCCTGCTGAACGCGGTCGTGGGACTGCGGCAGGAGGGAAAGGCCGAGAGCGCCATGAACGCGCTCCAGTCCATGCTCACCGCGACGGCCCGGGTCCGGCGGGACGGGACGGAGTCGGAGATCCCGGCGGAGCAGGTCGTGGTCGGCGATGTCCTGCACATCTCCGCCGGGGACCAGGTCCCGGCGGACGGACGGATCGTCGAGGCCCACGCACTGCAGATCGACGAGTCGGCGCTCACCGGGGAGAGCGTCCCCGCGTCGAAGGACGCCGCGACCCTGCCGAAGGTGGTCCTCGGACCGGGCGACCAGTCGAACATGGCGTTCATGCACACGCCGGTCACCCACGGCAGCGGGCTCGTGATCGTCACCGGGACGGGCGAGGGCACCGAACTCGGCAAGATCTCGGAGATGCTGTCGGCGACCCGGAAGGAGGAGGCGCCGCTCACCCAGGAGCTGGACACGCTGACCGTGTGGATCATGGCCGCCGCGGGCCTGACCATGATCGTGATGTTCGCGCTCGGTTTCCGCCGCGGCCAGGCATGGGACGCGCTGTTCGTCAGCGCGGTCTCGCTGGCCATCGCCGCGATTCCCGAGGCCCTGCCCACCGTCACCCAGGCGATCCTGTCCGTCGGCAGCCTCAACCTCGCGAAGCGCAACGCCATCGTGAAGGAGCTGCCGTCCGTCGAGACCCTGGCGTTCACCTCGGCGATCAACTCGGACAAGACCGGCACCCTGACCATGAACCAGATGACGGCCGTCGAGGTGGTCACCACCACCGACCGCTACACCGTCTCGGGCACGGGGTACGGCCTCGAAGGGCGGATCCACCACGCCGCGGGCTCCTCCGCGGGCATCGAGGAGGCGATCCTCCCGTACCTCGTCGCGAACGACGGCAAGCTGGTGGACGGCGAGGTCGTGGGCGACCCGACCGAGGGCGCGTTCCTGGTGCTGGCCCACAAGGCCGGACTGGACATCGAGGCCACCCGCGAGCGGCTGCCCCGGCTCGCCACCCTGCCCTTCGACCCGACGTACAAGCTGATGGCCACCTTCAACTCCACCGTGGACGCCGACGGGCGCCCGGTGGTGCGCTGCTTCGTCAAGGGCGCGGCCCCGGCGGTGCAGGCCCGCGCGACGACCGCGCTCTCGGGCGGCACGACCGTCCCGTGGGACACGGACCTGAACCGCCGTGCCGACGCGCAGGGCGAGCGCATGGGCGGGGAGGGACGCCGGGTGATGGCGGCGGCCACCCGCGACCTGGACCCCGCCGACTTCGATCCGGGCGGCGACCTGCTCGGCTATGTCGTCGGGCTGCGGATGACGAGCCTGGTCGGCATGGTCGACCCGCCGCGCGAGGAGTCCAAGCAGGCCGTGGCCAGCGCCCAGGCCGCTCACATCCGGGTCCGCATGGTGACCGGGGACGACGTCACCACGGGTGCCGCCATCGCCCGGCAACTGGGGATCCCGGGCGAGGCCGTCCTCGGCGCCGACTTCGCCGCGCTGTCGGAGCGCGAGCGGCTGGAGCGGATCGACGGCATCGGCGTGGTGGGACGGGTCGCCCCCGAGCACAAGGTGCTGCTCGCGGACACGCTCAAGAAGAAGGGCGCCGTCGTCGCGATGACCGGCGACGGGGTCAACGACGCCCCGGCCATCAAGGCCGCCGACATCGGCATCGCCATGGGCAGCGGTACGGACGTGGCGAAGAACGCGGCCCGGATGATCCTTTCCGACGACAACTTCACGACGATCGTGTACGCGGTGGAGCAGGGCCGCAAGCTCTACGACAACCTGACCAAGTACATCCGTTTCGTGCTGCTGTTGCTGGTCACCTTCGTCCTGACGTTCCTCGGGGCGACCGTCTTCAACATCGCGGCCGGTGAACCCTTCACCCCGCCGCAGGTGCTGTGGATCCACTTCGTCGTCAACGCCTCGTTCGGCTTCGCGCTCGGCTTCGACCAGGAGAGCGTGGGGCTGATGCGGCGCAGGCCGCGTCCCCGGGGCGAGTCGGTGCTGACCCGGCCCGTGATGGTGACGGTCGGTCTCAGCGGGCTGGCGATCACGCTGATCCTGCTCGGGCTGATCAAGCTGGGCGAGTCCCGCTACGACAGCGTCCACATCGGCAGTTCGATCGCGTTCACCGCGTTCGCGCTCTGCCTGATCGTGGCGGCGTTCGAGTGCCGCAGCGAGACGGACTCGGTGCTGGCGGCGAGCACGTTCGACAGCAAGCAGATGAACTGGACGGCACTCGCGCAGTTCGTCCTCGCGGTCGCGACGACGCAGCTGGACGGGTTCCGCCGCATCCTCGGCACCACCGAGATCGACGCGCGGCAGTTCGGCTGGGCCCTGCTGTCCGCGGTCGCCCTCCTGGTCGTGTGGGAGGTGGGTAAGCTCCTGGCCCGCAGGGCACGGCGCACCGACTGACCGCGCGGGCGCCCCTGCCCCTGAGCCCGCCGGCACGATCCGAAGGACTGGCCCGTGTCGAAGCACCACGGCATCCCGAGCGGAGGATGGCGTCCCCCTGTGCCGGCGCTGCCCGGCCTCCCGGTGCTCCGGCACTACCGGCGGACCTGGCTGCGCGGCGACCTGCTGGCCGGGGTGACGGTGGCGGCCTACCTGGTGCCGCAGGTCATGGCGTACGCCAGTGTCGCGGGGCTGCCGCCCGTGGTGGGTCTGTGGGCGATCCTGCCCGCCATCGTGCTGTACGCCCTGCTGGGATCGTCCCGGCTGCTGTCGGTGGGGCCCGAGTCGACGACGGCGCTGATGACGGCGACGGTCGTCGGACCGCTCGCCGGCGGCGATCCGGAGCGGTACGCGGTGCTGGCCTCGGCGCTCGCGGTCGCCGTCGGGCTGATGTGTCTGGTCGCGTGGGCGGCCCGGCTGGGGTTCGTCGCCGATCTGCTCTCCCGGCCCGTGCTGATCGGGTATCTGGCGGGCGTGGCGCTGATCATGATGGTGGATCAGCTGACGAAGCTCACCGGTGTGCCGACGGACGGTGAGGAATTCTTCCCGAAGCTGTTCTCCTTCCTCGGGAACCTGGACGAGGCCCATCCCGCCACGGTGGCCTTCAGCGCCGCGACGCTGGTCGTCCTGTACGTGGCCACGCGGTTCCGCTGGCGGGTCCCGGGACCGCTGCTGGTCCTGGTCGCCGGTACGGCCGCGTCCGCGGCCTTCGACCTGAAGGACCACGGCCTCGCGGTGATCGGGGAGATCCCGGCCGGGCTCCCCCGCCCGGACTTCCCGCCGCTCGACACGCTGCCGCAACTGCTGCTGCCCGCGGTCGGGGTGCTGCTCGTGGCGTACACCGACTTCATCCTCACCGCGCGCGCCTTCACCACCGAGGACGGCGGCACGTCGATGGACGCCAACCAGGAGCTGCTGGCGCTGGGCGCCGCGAACCTGGGCGCCGGCACCCTCCAGGGGTTCCCGGTGAGCAGCAGCGCCAGCCGTACGGCCCTCGCGCAGTCCACGGGCGGGCGCACCCAGGCGTACGGGCTCACGGCCGGGCTGTCCGTGCTGGCGGTGCTGCTGTTCCTGAGTCCCCTGCTCACCGACACCCCCTCGGCCGTCCTCGGCGCGCTGGTCGTCTACGCGGCGATCCGGATGATCGACCTGGCCGGCTTCCGGCGGCTGGCGTCCTTCCGGCTCCGGGAACTCCTGCTGGCCGTCGGCTGTCTGATCGGCGTCCTCGCCCTCGACATCCTCTACGGGGTGCTGGTGGCCGTGGGGCTGTCGGTCGCCGAGCTGCTGAGCCGGGTGGCGCGCCCGCACGACGCGGTCCAGGGGCTGGTGCCGGGCCTGGCGGGCATGCACGACGTCGACGACTTCCCGGACGCCCGGGTGATCCCCGGTCTGCTGGTCTACCGCTACGACTCCCCGCTGTTCTTCGCCAACGCGGAGGACTTCCGGCGCAGCGCCCTCCTCGCGGTGGCCGAACAGGAGGTCCCGGTCCGGTGGTTCGTCCTCAACGCGGAGGCCAACGTGGAGGTGGACATCACCGCCCTGGACTCGCTGGACGAGCTGCGGCGCGAACTCCGGGAGCGGGGAGTCGAGTTCGCGATGGCCCGGGTCAAGCAGGACCTGCGCGACGACCTGGACGCCTACGGGCTGAGCGGGTCCGTGGGCGAGGAGCGGATCTTCCCCACGCTGCCCACGGCGGTCGCCGCGTACCGTTCCTGGTGCCGCGACCACGGCGTCGATCCGGGCGACGAGGACGGCGGCCCGGGCGGAACCGCCCGGCCGGAGGCGGGCCTCGGCTGAACGGCGCCCCGCTCACGGCCGGCCGCGGCCGTCCGCGGCCGGTCCCGCGGGCCGGGAATCCTCACGGGATCTCCTGCTCGGCCCAGATGATCTTTCCCTCCGCCGTGTGGCGGGCGCCCCAGCGGTGGGAGAGCTGGGCCACCAGGAACAGGCCCCGGCCGCCCTCGTCCGTGCTCCGGGCGTGCCGGAGCCGCGGGGCGGTGCTGCTGGCGTCGGAGACCTCACAGGTCAGCCGGGTGTCGCAGAGCAGTCTCAGCCTGATGGGCGGTACGGCGTAGCGGATCGCGTTGGTGACGAGTTCGCTCACGACGAGCTCGGTGGTCATGGTGAG
>NZ_KZ626991.1 GCF_002911015.1 Streptomyces populi | reverse complement strand
TCCGGTGCGTGGCCGTCGTGGGCGTGACGTCGAGCGTGCTCCCGTTCGCCCCGCACGTGACGCCGGCCGACGTGGATCCGGTGCAGCACCGGTCGGACCTGCTGGCCGAGCACTGCCTGCTCTTCGTGGCGTGCACCCGGGCCCGTGACGCCCTGGCGATCTCCTGGAGCGGCGAGCGCAGTCGCATGCTGGACCCGGTGACCGGCTGAGGAGCGCGGGGCCGCCGTCCGAACCTGGTCGCGGTTCGGGCGGCGGCCCCGGGTCAGGAGGCTCCGGTCCTCGTCGTCCCGTGCGTCACGGCCCTCAGGCCCGGATCTCCCGGACGACCACGGTGTGCGTCTTGCCCTGAGAGGCGTTGTACGAGATCTCACGTCCCGGCGGCTGCCACATCAGCGCGTGGCCCAGCGGAGACGACGGGGAGACGATGTCCGCTTCCTCCGTGGGCAGTTCCGCGACCGTGTACAGCGTGTCGTCGTCCACCTGCCCGTCGAACTCCAGGACGAGGAGCGCACCGGGAATCACCACCTCCGGAACACCCGGTTCGCGCGTCACCCGGACGGTGTCGACGAAGCTCCGCAGGAAACCGAGGCGCTCGGTACGGCGGTCACGCTGATCGGCCTGAGTCTTCCTGAGGAAGACGAGGTTGGCCGCGTCCATGCCTTCAGGGGTCTCGTTCGGGGCGTTCACCGCGATCTGGAGCTCCTGCATCTCGCGGACCAGCCGCTGGAAGGCGGCGGCCGGGATCTCCTGGACGGGGAGCGGGTTCCGGGCGGCTCGCGGGGACACCCGGTCCCGCACCGGGGCCACCGCGGAGGGAGTCGTCTCCACGGCGGAAGTCGTCTCCACGGCGGGAGCCGGCTCACGCGGGTCGCGGGGCCGGGAGCCCGAAGCCACCGGCCGAGAGCCCGAAGCCACCGGCCGGGTCGACCGGACAGCGGTCGCCCGGGGCTCGGGCCGCGGGATCTCGCTCTCCGCGGTCTCGTCCCGCGGGATCCCGCCCTCCCGGTCGTCCACCGCCGGGTCACCGGCCAAGGACATCTCGGTCCGCACGTCCGGGGACGGAGCGGCGGGTTTCTCCGGGGCCCCGTCACGGACCGGCTCGATGCCCAGCCGTTCCAGCTCCGCCCAGAGCGGTGCGAGGGCCTGTTCGCGGTCGAGGTGGAACCTGCTGCCGCGGATGCGGACGAAGGTCCAGTCGACCCGCTCCAGGTCGCGCTGCCTGGCGGCGGCGGTCGACGCGTCCTCGCCCTCGGCGAAGGCGTCGCCGTCACAGGCGACGGCGAGTCTGCGGGTGCCGCCCTCGACGACGAGGTCGATGGAATGGCGTCCGACCCGGTACCCGGGCCTGACCCGGTAACCGCGCGCGCTCAGTTCCAGGTACACCTTCTGCTGGAAGAGGCTGTCGAACGATTCGTGCCGCACGTCCGGGAGGACGTCGCCGTCGACCGCGACGACGTCCTCCTCCGCGGGACGTGTGAGGTGGTCGAGCCACTGCCGGCGCAGGTCGTTCTCGTGGAACTGTTCGGTGCGGGCGCTGTGGAACACCCACACCTGGTCCTGGGCGCGGGACGCCGCGACGTTGAGCCGCTGCTCGTACGTCTTGCCGTTGAAGCCCCCCGGCACGGTCCCGGCGGCGGTGGTGGCCGAGTTGACGCAGGAGACGAACATGACGTGGCGTTCGTCGCCCTGGAAGTCCTCCGCGTCGCCGACGCGGATGCGTCGCTGCTCACGCTGTTCGTAGTCGAGGCGTTCGGCGAGCAGGTTCTCCAGTTCCCCCAGATGCCCCTTGCTGGCACGGAGGCTGATGACACCCATGGTCTTCCCGTCGTACGCCGGGTCCGCGCAGCAGCGCACGATCGCGTCGACGAGTGCCTGGGCCTCGGCGGTGTTGGCCAGTCGGGTGTTGCTCCCGACGGCTTCGCCGTCCTCGACGTACACGGTACGGACCGGGGCGAGCCGGTCGGCGCCGTACTGACGAAGCGGCTGCAACCGGCCGTTGTAGCACAGCTCGTTGGAGAAGGAGATGATCTCCGGCATGCACCGGAAGTGCTCCTTGAGCATGAGCGTGCCCCGGCCGGCGGACAGCGCCTCCGTGAGATCGAAGAAGCTGGACTCGGGGCCGAAGAGGCTGCGGACGTCGGGTTCGAGCGCGGTGAGCAGCCGGTCCCTCAAGTGGAAGTACTCGTCCTGCTTGAGACCGACGTTGGAGGGGCTGACCTGCTTGCTGTCGCCGACGACGACCATGCGGTCGGCGAGCCAGCTCAGCAGCATGGCCTCCAGGCCCGACTGGCTGGCCTCGTCGACGATGACGACGTCGAACATGCCGGGACGGTCCATCGGCACGGTCTCCGCCACCTGGTGCAACGGCATGATCCAGGCCGGTACCGCGGTCTGCGCCTTCCGCAGTGCGGCCTGCGCGTCACGCCGGTAGCGATGCTGGTACTTGCCCTTGATCCGGCGGGCGGCCTGCTGGTACGCGCTGAGCGCCCGGGACTGGTCGCCGGTGAGCAGTCCGAGACAACGGTGCCAGGCGCGGGCGGCTGCGAGCCTCGCCAGCATGATGCGTGCCTCGTCGTCGGCCTCCGTCAGCCGTCCGCGCAGAGCCCGCTCGGCCTCGGGATCGGTGAGCCGCTCCATGCGCTCGCGCCACGCGGACCAGGCCCAGGCCTCGGCGAGGAGCGGCAGGCGCGCGTCCCACGCGACGTCCTCGTGCGTGTCCGTGATCCGCCGGGCGAGCGAGGGGAACGCGTCCTGCGCGCGGTCGAGCGCCGCGTGCTGCTCGGCCCGGAGCCGGGCGGCCTCACGGACTTCGGCGATCTCGTGGCTGAACTCCCGGTAGCCGTCGGGGTTCCGGGCGCGCACGGCGTCGAGCGCGCGCGTGACGGCGGGCGAGACGCCCGGCCGGTCGCTCCAGGCCCGCAGGAGTTCCTCGGTGTCCGCGATGACCCGGCGCGACCGTTCGGCGGCGCGCAATGTGGTGGCCGCGCGCAGAAGGGCCCGTACCGTGTTCTCGACCGACGGATCGTGCCAGGTGGCGACGGTCAGCACCGGTGAGGTCGCGGCGGCGGTGATCACGTCGGTACGGGCGGCGGCAACGGCGAGAAGCGCCTGGAGAACCTCCGCGTCCTGCCGCAGACGGGCGAGTCGCGGACCGTGCCCCTGCCATGCGCCGACCGGACTGCCCCACTCGGACTCGACCTGTGCCAGGCGCAGTTCGAGCTGCACACGGGCAAGGACGACGGCCGCGGTCTCCGCGTCCTCCGGGGTCCGCCCGTCGACGCGGACCGCCTCCACGAACGGACCGGTGGCCTTGGCCAGTTTCGAGCGGATGCCGAGCGGGCCGCGCAGTTTCTGCCCCTGGACGAGGCCGTCGTGCAAGGTGGTGGCCTGGCCGAGCGCGACAGCCGGGTCGTACTGCTCCAGGCCGCTGACCATCGCGGTACCCAGGGTGGAGAGCGAAGCGTCGACCGCCCCGAGCGTCTCGGCGACCGCCGCGCTCCGGCTGCGGGCCTGCCAGTCCTGCCCCGCGTTCACGTCTTTCAACAGCGCCACGGCCCATTCTCCGGCGGCGGCTGCGAGTGACGCGGCACGGACCCGCGCGGCGGTGAAGGCGTCCAGGGCCGTCGAGAGTCGCTGCTGCTCGGCTTCCGCGAGACCGCGCACGGCGGAGTCGTACTCGTCGCTCAGCGGATCCCGCCGCACCGCCGCGTGCGCCTCCTCCGCGGAGCGCACGACGGTGACCGCCTCCTCGAAGTCGCCGGGACCCGGCAGTTCGGAGGGGCCGGGGACCTCTGCCGCCAGGGCCCGGTGGTGCGGGGTGAACGCCCGGGTGGTGCGCAGGAGGCTCAGCACGTCGTCGACGCTCAGCGTGGGCTGCTCCTGCGGGACCCGGCCGAGCCACTCGTACCCGTCCGCCTCTGCGGTGAGGCGTTCCGCGATCTCCTGGAGGCTGCCGCTGTAGTCCCCGATCTCCGCCTCGAAGCGATGGGTCTCCTGCTCACGCAGCACGGCGAGATCGCGCAGCATGGCCTGCTGGGCGGACCGTGCCGCGGCGAGTCGCGTCCGGAGCTTGCGGATCTCACGCTGCGAGGCCTTCTGGTCGTAGCCGGCGTACTCGCTGAGGATCTTCGACACGGAGGCCTCCAGCTCGCGCTGTGCGGCCGCGCCGTCCTCGGTGCGGCTCACACACAGGTCACGGATGGACTCCGGCAGCTTGTCCCGCAGCACGCGCAGGGCACGCGGGGTGTGGCTGGTGATGAGAACGCGCTTGCCCTGGGCCAGCAGGTCCGTCACCAGGTTGGCGATGGTGTGCGTCTTGCCGGTGCCGGGCGGGCCCTGGACCACGACGAGGCGGTTGGCACGCAGACGCTCGGCGATCGTGCGCTGTTCCTCGTTGGCGGGGAGCGCGAAGTACATCTCGTCGCCGTCGTCCTCCGTGCCGTCGCCCTCGGCCGCCGCCAGGTCCGCGGCGGTCGACGCTCCGTCGCGGCCCGCGATGTGGCCGAGCAACTCGGTCGGTGGGGTGCCGGCGTCGATCTGGCGGGCGATGGCCTTGAGGGCGTCCATCGTGGAACGACGGTTCCGTTCCCGCAGGACGAGTGCGGGCGTGAGCCCCACCTGCGGCGTCTCGAGGTTCCGCGGTTTGACGCGCTCCACGGTCGGCAGGTAGCTGCCGGCACTGTGCGCGGCGTTGACCCAGCTGCGCAGGGCGGTGTGCAGGGCCTCGAGATGTTCGGGATCGGTCACGTCGGAGGCGCCCTCCAGCACCGCGACGATTCCCTCCCGCACCGGGCCCGGGACGTGCTGGGCCCCTTCGAGCATGCCCTCTTCGAGTTCCGGACCGGCACCGGTCGGGTCGGGCGCGGCGGTGAGCGTGCCGGTGGACGGATCGAGCCGGAGGGTGGCCCGGTGGGTGACCAGATGCCGTTCCACACGCTGGCCACTCGTCGTCTGCCAGGTCAGCCGGCCGAGCCCGAGCACGAGTTCGTACGCCTCGCCCAGGTTCGCGGCGTCCTCGTGCATCTTGTGGAGCCGGTCGTACAGCTTGACCAGGGGATCGACGGCCCGCCGCCGCTCGGCCCAGGAGAGCCACTCCTGCTCCCAGGCGGCGTACAGCTTCTCGATCTTCTCCCGCTTCGGGTGTTCGTCGAGCTCGTGATACGTCTTCTCGAGCGGGATGCCCCCGGACCAGTCCGGGAATTCGGGCTCGATCCGGCGACGCAGGTGCGGGGCACGGGTCTGTCTGAAGTCCCGGATACGCGTCTCGTCCACCCACGGCGCGAGCAGCGACTCGGGGTGAGGGGCGTCCTCACGCTCGGGGCGGGCCACGGTCAGCCACGCGGGGTCGTCGGTGGCGAGCACTCCGTCCAGCATCGCGGCGACGCCGGGGTCGTCCGGCAGCTCTTCGAACCACACGGTGCCGGCCGCGCCGTCGAGTGTGCGCACGGGCCGGGCCTTCGATTCCTCGGCCTCGGCGAGGAACCGAAAGATCTGGCGCACGCGCGTGGTGTCGAGCTCGTCGGCCGACGGCTCCTGTGCCGGGGTCGGCCGGGCCTGACGGCCGGGGCCGGTCGGCTGGGACGGCACGCTCCCGAGCACTGTCCGGGGCGCGGGCGGAAGCGCGTTGCCGTCGGCCGGCTCCGGAGCGGCCACCGCGCCCGGCTCCCTGTCCGCCGGCGGCGAACCGGTGACGGCCGTGGTGAAAGTGACGCTCTCGCGCTCGTGTCCGCCCGGGAAGCGCACCTCGATGTCCAGCTCCGCCATGGTTCCGGCGGGGATGCTGTAGGCCCAGGTCGCCGAGATCCTGCGGCCCTTGCCCAAGGTGCCTTCGAGTCGGCCGTCGAGCACCTGGGACCGATGGTCCAGTATCTGACGGCCCGTCTTTCCGTACGGTCCGCCCCGGACGAGCAGACTGATGCCGTCGACGTCGACGGGCCTTCCGGTGCCGTTGCTCAGGTACAGGGTGCACCGGACCACGTCGTCGCCCGGCCGG
The DNA here is from genome assembly GCF_002911015.1 of Streptomyces populi. Lineage (GTDB taxonomy): Bacteria > Actinomycetota > Actinomycetes > Streptomycetales > Streptomycetaceae > Streptomyces > Streptomyces populi. The sequence goes on along the minus strand of NZ_KZ626991.1, from coordinate 11,963 downwards.
TGTCCGTAGGAGCCATCGGGGTCGACGAGCTCGTACGGCACCACATCATCGATTCGGACATACAGCCCGTCACCGTACTGATGGACGGAACCGACCGACTTCATGCCGTCGCTCAGACCGATCTCGCTCTGGCTCACACGCCACCCCACCGCTTCCGAGGCCACCTGGTGGCCACCTTGTGAAATCCCGCCCCGGCCACCTGAGTCGCTCGCCTGGAACGCGCCCCCGGCACGACGTATCAAGTGTGAACTGAGCACACGGATCGAGAGTATCAGGATCGCGCCCCAGGCGCCCCGCCCGGGAAAGCATGCACCCTCACCGCCACCCCGGAGGCCCAGAACCTCCGATTCGGGACACATCACCGACGCCACCGCACCCCGCCCCGACCGGGCCCCGGCCCCTCCCCCGTCGAGAACACGGCACGAGCACCGCCAGCATGCAGCTCATGCACTGAGTTCACAGATATTTTTCCTGAAAGTCCGTCACCTGACTGTGCACGAGCAGGCAATACGCATAGGCTCACCTCGCACAAGTCGGCCGCCGGGGAGGGAACCGCGATGCGGAAGGGCGGTGTCGAGCGCGAGCAGACACTGAACGCGATGGTCGGGATTCCGCGGACCCGGGCACGCCAGGAGGCGCGAACCGTGCGGTACGGCCGGACCGGCGCCGGCGCGGAACGGTGGACCGACGGACCCGGGCATCCGGGACGGCACCACGCCGACCGGTGACGTCCGCCGGCTCGGCGCTCCCGCGCGGAACCGACTCGGCGCTCCCTCACGGAACCGGCCCCGCGCGGTTCGCGTCCGTTGCTCGGCCCGTTCGTCCCAGGCGATGCCGGCACGGCGGGCGGGGCACTCCGGCGTCCGCCGGTCTCCGGTTCCGGGCGGACCGCTGTCCACGTCCTGTGTCCACGTCCTGCCGTCCTCTCCTCCTGCGCGATCGCGGCGCACCCGCCGTCCGGCCCGGCCGGGGCGCGCCCGGCCGCCCACTGCCCGCTGTCGTCCGACTGCCCGTCAACACCCGGCCCGTCCAGGCCGACCCTCTGTCCAAGGAAGTGTTCGTGAGCGCAACCGGCCCCGCTGGAAGAGTCCAGCCGGCTCGTCCCGGCGACCCCTCCCACATAGGCCCCTACCGCATCGCCGGACGTCTCGGCGCGGGCGGTATGGGCACCGTCCACGCCGGGGTCGCCTCCGACGGAATGCGGGTGGCGGTCAAGGTGATCCACCCCGAGCAGGCCCAGGAGGCGGAGTTCAGGGCCCGGTTCCGGCGCGAGGTGGAACTCTCCTCCCGCGTCACCGGCCCGCACCTGGTCCCGCTGCTCGCCGCCGATCCGGACGCGCCGACCCCGTGGCTGGCCACCGCCTACGTTCCGGGACCGACGCTGAACCAGCACGTGCTCGCGCACGGGCCGCTCACGGAAGGAAACCTGTACGCCTTCGCGGCCGCGACGGCCCAGGCACTGGCCGCCGTTCACGCCGCCGGTGTGGTGCACCGTGACGTGAAGCCGCAGAACGTCCTGCTCACCCCGGCCGGCCCCCGGATGCTGGACTTCGGCATCGCGCACGCGGCCGACGGCACCAGCGTCACCCGTACCGGGGTGATGACCGGCACCCCCGGCTGGATCAGCCCGGAGCAGTACCGCCGGGGCACCGCGGGTCCGGCGGGTGACCTGTTCGCGTGGGGGGCTCTCGTGGCCTACGCGGCCACCGGACGGCTGCCCTTCGGATCCGGCGCGCCCGACGTGGTGGCCTTCCGCGTGATGTCGGGGGAGGCCGACCTGGACGGCGTCCCCGCGGCACTGCGCCGCACGCTGGAGAAGGCGCTGGCCCAGGAACCGGGCGACCGTCCCTCCGCCGCCGAGGCCGCCCAGGAGTGCGTCACCCTGCTGGCGTCCCAGGCCACCCAGGTGGTGGGCGCCGACGCGGTACCGGCGACGGCCGTGGACATGGTCACGGCCCTCTGGGACGTGCCGGCCGGGGAGGATCCCGCATGGCATCTCCCCCCGGACCGGAGTCCTTCGAGGAAGCGGCTGATCGGCGCCGTCGTCCTGGCGGCGGGCGTCATCGGCGGCCTGGCCGGAGGAGTGGCGGCGCTGCTGCCCGGGAGCACCGGTGGCGGCACGCACACGTCGTCGTCCACGGCCTCCGTCCCACCGTCCTCCTCGACCGGATCCGCGCGGCCTCTCGCGAGCACCGCGAAGGACGACAAGGACGGCACGGCCGCGAACCGGCAAGCCTCGAACGGCGGCTCGGCGACCGCGGAGAGCTGGGCCCTGACGCGGACGGCGCAGGGCGCGGGCGAGCACGACGTGGCGCGCGCGGTCCTGCACGACGAGGGTGTCGTGGCCCAGGAGTTGGGCGACGGCGTCGGCTTCTCGCCGAAGAGCGTGCGGTTCCAGGAGTCGCGCCGGGAGGTCTACCTCTCGTACACGCTCGCCTCGGACGAGGAAGGGGCGATGTACGCGGAGACGGAGATCGCCAGGAACATGTGCCTGACGGTGCGGGACGTCGTGCTCCGTCTGCACCCGGATCTGCCCTACCGCACGTACGTCATGGTGAAGGAGGAGAGCGGCCGCGATCCCCAGGTGACGTGGCAGGACGACTTCGTCGCGAACTCCCGGTGCCGGTCGGCGGCCGACGACGACAGCGCCCAGGACTCGGGCACCGACCAGGACTCGGGCGCCGACCAGGGCTGGCAGCCGGACGAGGACGGTCTCGGTCAGGCGATGATCCCCAGCACCGACGGCGCGGAGATCCGGGTCGCGGACGGAGCGGCCAGGAAGATCATCGCCGGGACCAACGGGATCCGCCGGACCCTCGGCACGGATCGCGTGCTCGGCAACGCCGAGATCAAGGTGGGGTTCGACCCCGGCAACTCGGTGATGTACGTCTGGTCGGACTACCTGGAGTGGAACCAGGAGCAGGTCGAGTCCTGGGCGGACCTCGCCGCCGGTGAGGCGTGCCGGGCCCTCGTGCGTGAGCGCGAGAGCGCGGGGAGCGCCTGGCCGTACTCACGGTACGCCGTGGCGGAGATCGGCGGCTCCGGCTATCTGATGATCCGTTCGGGTACGGCCACCACGCGGGCCGCCTGTCCGGCCTGAGCGGCGGGCCGGGGACCGGCCCCCGGTCCGTACGGGCGGGACGCGCGGACGGACCGGTGAGCCGCACGGCCTCGGCGTGCCCGGGGTGACCGAGAACGGGACCTGGTCTTCAGCAGGTCCCGTCACCCGAGGCCGACGGCACGGCGGTATCGGGACATCGGGCGACTCCGTGTGTTCAACGGGCTCGGCCGGTCGTTGGCGGGTCGGTCGGTCAACCGGATTCAGGCGCCGAAAAGCGCGTGCGGTGCGGCCGGAGGAGCCCGCACACTTCTCGGGTGATCGTGTCGCGCCCCGTTCTGGAAGTGCTCCCACCACCCGACTTCGCTTTGTGGCTCGTCATCGACGCCACACCGTACGACTTCCTGCCGCTCCACGGCGGACTCGCTTCCGCCGAGATCGGCACGGCGATCGCGAGCATCGCCCAGCACAACGCCGTCGCGCCGGAGGAGAACCGCCCACCGGCGTCCGCGGACCCGCTCGACGACTTTCTGCGCGGGCTGCTCACGACGGACCGCGTCCACGTACCGGGCGGCCTGCGCGTGACGGACACCGGCACCGGCTTCACGCTGCTTCCGGGGTGCTGCACCGGTCTCGAGGAACGCGGCGACTGGCTCGAGGTCCTCGACGGGAACGGATGGGCGTGCTTCGGCCACGATCCCTCTCCGGTCGCGGAGCGCGTCGGGGACGCCGTCCGGCTGACGGTGGACGAGGAGGGGGCGGACAGCGCCGTGACCGAGGTTCGGGTCGACGAGCTGAGACGGTCGCTCGGCGAGGCGGAGCTCGATCTGATCGGCTTCCTGCACCTGGCCGCGGTCTGGGCCGCCGAACACGTACCCGATCACGCCCAGGAGGTCACGGAGGTGCTCGCGCGGGCCCTGGGACTGCCGGCTCCGGCACTGCCGGCTCCGGCACTGCCGGCTCCACGCGCCGACGGCTGACCCGACACGTGCAGATGACGCCGGTCGGCTCCGCTGCTCCCTCGACGGCAGATCGCGAAGGCCCACGGGCTTGAACACCGGAGCCACGTCACGGAGTCGAATGCGGCGGGGCTCCCCGATCAGGCCGAATCACCGGCACCCGGCCTTCGACGTCGCCAAGGGCGAGGCTCGCCGTACACCACTCTCGGTGGTCGAGGCGCGAGAACAGTCGCCGATCCATGCACTGAGTTCACAAGGGATTCTTCGCCGGATCCGCCGTCATCCGCACCCCCTTCGAATCCAACCCGCACCTCCTCGCGGCCCCACGGGGCGGCAGGTGACGGGCGGCGGTCACCGCACCGCCCCCGGCGCGAATCTCCGGATCCTCCCCACCTCCACACTTCCCACACAGCGACTTCGCGGTTCCATACTGTGAACAAAGTCAATGAGCGTAGTAGCCTTCACGGCAATACAGCCGCCGGGTCACTGACCAGTCCTGCCGGCCCAGCACCTCGGAGACTGTTCGATGAGTACACCCCAAGCGGTACCCGTCAGCCTTGCCGAGATCGCCCGGATCGCCGGTGTGGGACGCGCGGCGGTGAGCAACTGGCGCCGCCGCCATGACTCGTTCCCCACCCGCATCGGCGGTACCGACGTCAGCCCGCAGTTCTCGCTGGCGGAGGTGGAGCAGTGGCTGAGGGACAACGGCAAGCTCAAGGACATCGGTGGCCGCGAGTTCCTCTGGCCGCGGTTCGAGGCGCTCGGGAGCAGGGACGAGTCGGGCCTGGCCGTCGCCGAGTCGGCACGTCTGATGCGGGCCCCTCGCGCCCGGGTCTCCCATTCCGAACTCTCCGACACGGCAAGGGATCTGGTGAGCGAGGCGGCGAGGCTGGGGCGTGCCGGGGGACCTCGCGAGACCTTCGAGTTCCTGCTACAGCGGTGGCTGGAGACGCACGTACGACAGCTCAGCACCACGCCCCCGCAACTCGCCTCGCTGATGGCGCGGATGGCACTCACCGTGCGCCTGGGCCGGGGTGAGAGAGAACTGACCGTCCTCGACCCCGCCTGCGGCAGCGGCCATCTGGCCGCTGCCGCGGTACGGGAACACGACGGTCCCGGTCTGATGGTGCTGGGATGCGAGAGGGACCCGGCGCTCGCGGCCCTGGCCTCCGCGCGGCTCGGATTCGTCACCGAGAACCGGGACGTCCGTACCGAGATCGCCACGGCCGACGCGCTGCGCGAGGACCCGTTCGCCGGCGTGCGGGCGGACATCGCGCTGTGCAACCCGCCCTTCAACGAGCGTGATTGGGGTTACGAGGAGCTGGCCACCGACCAGCGCTGGACACACGGGCTGCCACCGCGGACCGAGCCGGAACTGGCCTGGGTGCAACACCTGCTCTCCCACCTGAAGCCCGGCGGCTCGGCCGTGGTCGTCCTCCCCCCCACCGTCGCGTCCCGCAAGGCGGGCCGTCGTATCCGTGGTTCGCTCCTTCGTACCGGGGCGCTCCGAGCGGTCGTGGCGCTGCCGCCCGGCAGCGCACAACCACACAGCGTGTCCCTCCAGTTGTGGGTTCTGCGGGGCGCCCCGGACCGCCCCGCACCCACCCCTTCCAGCCAGGACGCGCTGCTCGTGGACGCGACGGGCTTCGCACGACCCGGCGCGCGCGAACCGGGCCCCGACTGGGACGCTCTCGGCGCATTCGTGCTCTCCGCCCTGGAGGTTCTCGACCGGCCGGACGCCGAACTGCCGGAAAGCACGGTTCGCGTTCCCCTGCTCGACCTGCTGGACGACGAGGTGGACGTCACCCCCGGGCGCCACACCACATCGAGCACGGAGCCGTCGGGCGCCGAACTCGCCTCCTCATGGGGCAGGTTGGGGGCCTCGTTGGCCGACCTGGCGGGCCACGTGCAGTACCTGTCCAAACTCGGCTTCGAGACCGGGATGCCGCAGACCACGGCGACTGTCGGGGACCTCGTGAAGGCCGGCGCGCTCACACTTCGCGCCGGTCAGCAGCCGACGGAGACAGCGGCACGTTCCCCCGAGGCCACCGTTCCCCTCCTCACGGTTCCCGACCTGCTGTCGGACGGCACTCCCGGCGGACGGCTGCCCGTCGACGCGGCGCACACGACGGTCGAGGACGGGGACGTCGTGGTCGCGGGAGTGGTCAGGGCGTTCAGGGCGTGGGTGCACGAGGGCCCTCCGATGGCCCTGGGCCCCCAGCTCTACGGCTTGCGGGTGGACCGGGAGAAGCTGGACGCCCATTTTCTCGCCGGTTGCCTGCGCGCACCCGCCAACGGACGTCAGGCCGGGACCCACGCCTCCAGTTCGTCGAGGGTCGACATCCGGCGCCTCCAGGTGCTCCAGCTCCCCCTGGAGGAGCAGGCCGCGTACGCCGAGGCCTTCCGTCGGCTCGCGGCGTTCGAATCGCTCCTCGGCACGGCGGAGAAGCTGGGCAGGGGGTTGGTCGGCGACGTGAACGATCGACTCGCGGCGGGAGGGCTGACCGCCTGACGCCGCACGGGGTCCGCCGCCGTCCGGTCACCGGGGCGGACCACCCGCCGACGGGGAAGCCACCGGTCCCGTCGGCCACCCGGGCGCGGGACGGCGCGGCACGAACGCGCGGAGCCCCACGACCCGTGCGCGCCGGGAGCGGGTGACGTGCGATGCCGGGACCCGAAACCGCCCGGCCCCTCGGCGGCGGTCCGCCCGGTCCGGGACCGGCACCGGATCCGACGGCGCACACCGTGCGCCGGAGCGGCGCCGTGCACACCGGCCGCACTCGGCGCCGCACCCGAGGGCTCGTGCGCCGGGCACCCGTGGTGACCTCGTCCCGGAGAGCCGAGGTGGTCACGTCCCGTGAGCGGCCCGCTCCGAGGCCCCTTCCCGCAGCCACCCGGCCGATCACGCCGGGAGCGGCCCGATCGGGTCACGGCGGCCGGGACGCGGCGGCGGTCCGGTCCACGCCCGGAGTCCTCCCCCGTGGCTCCGGCAGTCGTATGGTTCGGGGTGATTTATGGTGACTCCAGGAGTACGCCCCTACCGGAGGTGCAATGATGCGCGCCGCGGCAGCGATCGTCTCTCTGGCTGTCGGCGTGACGCTCATCGTCGCGACACCGGCTTGTGACCGGGGCGGGTCGGAGTCGTCGTCGAAGGCCCACTACGGCGACTGCGAGGTCTCGGGACACCGCGGGGAGTTCCACCTGTCGCCCATGACGGCGGGCGCCCTCACGGTGAAGACGACCCTGCCCGCGCCCGGCTGGTGGAACGGCGGTGACACACCGGACTCCATCAAGAGCGGCTACGAGTACTGCATGGCAGCCAACATCGCCTACCGGTCCGGACTCGACCGGGTGAAGGTGGAGAACGCCCCCTTCCCGGAGGTCGTGTCCGGCCGGACCAAGGACTTCGACCTGGCCCTGGCACAGATCACGATCACCCCGGAACGGAGCAAGGTCGCCGACTTCTCCCCGCCCTACCTCTCCTCGACCCTGGGAGTGCTGATCAGGGACGACGAGAAGATCGACGAGAGCAACATCCGGGACGTCCGCATCGGAGTGGCCGAGGGCACCACGGGCGAGGAGTTCGTCAAGAACCGCCTCAAGCCGACCAAGCCCGCCACCTCCTTCCCCAACGACCCGGAGATGGTCACGGCGCTGGAGAAGGGGCAGATCGACGCCGTCGTCCACGACACCACGATCCTGCTGGCGTATCCCCAGAAGCGGGAGGGCAGGGTGCGCCTCGTGGGCCAGTACAGGACCGACCAGGGGTACGGCGCCCTGTACCCGAAGGGGTCGTCGAACAAGAAGGAGCTGGACCGGGTCATCAAGCAGCTGATCGACGACGGGACGCTCACCAAACTGTCGGCCGTCTACCTCGGGTCCGCTTTCGGCCAGGACCCGGCCAAGATCCCGTACTTCACGGTCGAGGGCAGTTCCTGAACACCCCGGGCGCGCACCCCGGGCCGCGGTCCGGTTCCCGTCCCGCTTCACAGGTCCAGGTCCGCCAGCAGGAGACCGCTCAGGTCCCCGGCGGCTCCGGCGTCGAGCGCCTGCTCAGCCCAGATGATCTTGCCCCGGTCGGTGTACCGGGTCCCCCAGCGGCGGGACATCTGCGCGACGAGGAACAGCCCACGGCCCCCCTCGTCGGTGGTGGCCGCGCGGCGCAGGTGCGGGGAGGTGCTGGTGCCGTCGGCGACCTCGCAGATCAGGCTGTCGCCGTCGCGCAGCAGCCGCAGGCTGATGGGGCTCGCTCCGTACCGGATGGCGTTCGTCACCAGTTCGCTGAGGATCAGCTCCATCGTGAAGACGGCCTCGCCGAGTCCCCAGGACTCCAGCCTGCGGGTCGCCTCGGCGCGGATCCGGGGGACGGCCGCGGGATCGGCGGGGACCTCCCACTCCCCGACCTGCTCCGGGTCGAGCAGCCGGGTGCGGGCGACGAGCAGGGCGACGTCGTCGCTCGACCTGGTGCGCAGCATCGCGTCGAGCACCGCCCGGCAGGTCTCGTCCGGGGAGGTGCCGTCCGTATGGGCGAGTGCCTCCTTCAGCATGCCGAGCCCGGTGTCGATGTCACGGCCGCGGGCCTCGACCAGGCCGTCGGTGTAGAGGACCAGCCGGCTGTCGGCGGCCAGCCGGAATTCGGCCGTCTCGACCGGCAGACCTCCTCCCACGCCGAGCGGCGGGGCGACGGGGATCTCGGGGAAGGTCACGGAGCCGTCGGGCGAGACCAGCGCCGGACCGGGATGACCGGCCCGGGCGAAGACGCACCGCCCGGAGACCGGATCGTATACCGCGTACAGACAGGTGGCACCGGTGATGGCCTCGGTGTTGCCCTCGGCCGCCGCGTCCTGGTCGATCCGGGTGATCAGGTCGTCCAGGTGCGCGAGAAGCTCGTCCGGAGGCAGGTCCAGGGCGGCGAAGTTGTGCACCGCGGTCCTCAGCCGGCCCATCGTCGCTGCGGCGTGCAGACCGTGTCCGACGACGTCGCCGACCACCAGGGCCACCCGGGCACCCGGCAGCGGGATGACGTCGTACCAGTCGCCGCCCACCCCCGCCTGGGCGGGCAGGTACCGGTGCCCGACCTCCAGGGCGGACATCTCGGGGAGCACGCCGGGCAGCAGGCTGCGCTGGAGGGTGACGGCCGTGATGTGCTCGCGGGTGTAGCGGCGCGCGTTGTCGATGCACACGGCCGCCCGGGCGGCGAGTTCCTCGGCGGGGGACAGGTCGTCCGGCTCGAAGGGGTCCTGCTCCGAGCGCCAGAACTCCACGACCCCCAGCAACTGGCCCCGGGCCTGGAGCGGCACGGAGATCATGGAGTGGATGCCGTATTCGATGACCTCCCGAGCCCGCTCCGGGTTCTGGGCCCGCCATCCGTCGGCCATGGCGAGGCGCGCCACCAGGACCGGCCGGCCGGTGGCCATGCCGACGGCCACGGGGTTGTCCGGCGCGTAGTGCATACGCCTTCCCACGGGGTACAGGGGCACGTCGTCCCGGATGCCCGCGGCCGCGATGCGGCGCATCTCCATGCTCGCCCCCGTCGGCTCACCACCGCGCAGCACGGGCTCCACCAGCTCGACGGTGGCGAAGTCGGCGAAGCGCGGGACCGCCACCTCGGTCAGCTCCTCGGCGGTGTGCTCCACGTCGAGGGTGGTGCCGATCCGCGCGCCGGCCTCGTAGAGCAGTTGCAGGCGACCGCCCGCCACGTCCGCCCGGCCCGCGAGGGTGCGCAGCTCCGTGGTGTCCCGCAGGGTGGCCACGCTGCCCCCCTTCGGGCCCACCGGCCGCACGTTGACCGCGAGCAGGACGTCCCCGGCCAGGAAGACCTCATCCGTGGCCGCCTGGCCCGATCCCAGCAGCGCGGCCAGGTCCGGGCTCAGCCCGAGTCCGGTGACCGGCCTGCCCTCGGCCTCCGGCGGCAGGGCGAGCAGCCGCCGTGCCTCGTCGTTGACCAGCAGCAGCCGTCCGTCGGCGTCCAGGATGATCACGCCTTCACGGACCGCGTGCAGCACCGCGTCGTGGTGCTCGTACATGCGGGTCATCTCCACCGGCCCCAGGCCCCGGGTCTGGCGCCGCAGCCGCCCGCTGACCAGTGCCGACCCGGCCGCGGTCAGCAGCAGCGCGGTACCGCCGGCGGCGAAGAGCACCGGCAGCTGGTCCTGCACCACGCCGCTCACCTTGTCCACCGTGACTCCCACGGTGATGAGGCCCACGGCGTCGCCCTTCTCGTCGAAGACGGCCACCGTCGAGTCGACCGCCTTCCCCAGACTGCTGTCGAACGTGGTCTGGTGGGGCTCGCCCCCGAGCGCCGCGCCGTAGGAGGTGGAGACGTGCTTCCCGATCTGGTCCGGGTCCGGGTGGGTCCACCGGAAGCCGTAGGGGCTCAGCGCCACGACGTAGTCGACGCCGGTCTTCTTGCGCACCGTCTCGGCGTGCGGCTGGAGTTCCGCCGTCGGGTCGTCGCTCTTCATCGCCTCCGCGGTGCCCGGGGCGTTCGCGAACGACTCCGCCGCCACCAGCGACCGGTCGGCGGCTTCCTGGATCGCACGGTTGCGGTCCTGGAACACGAGCACCACCACGGCCACGACGATGAGCACCAGGACGATCACCAGTTGCAGCAGGAAGACCTGAGTGGCGACGCTGCGCGGCTTCAGCGACGACAGCATGCGCCGGCCGAACGAACGATGACGGGCCTCCGGGCCGGCTTCCGCCGGTCCGGCCTTCGGCGGCACGCGGTCGCCCCGGCGACTCGCCGGGGCATATCGCCCAAGTTTGCCCATTTTCTCAGTATCAGCGACCGGCTCGGCGGGCGCGGCTCAGGACGGGCCGCTCCCGGGTTACCGGCACCGGTCAGGGGCGGGTCAGGGGGGCGGGTCCGGGCGGCCCACCCCCGCGGAGGTCAGCTGTTGGCGTTGAGGACGGGGTAGTAGCCACTGGCGTGGCCGGTGGCAGTGGGGTGGTACGACTCCCAGCTCGGCGAGACCACCAGGGAGTGCAGCCAGCCGTCGCTGGAGCACAGCTCATGGCCGCCGAACGTGGTGCGGACGTCCCCGAAGACGAAGCCGTGGGCGGCGGCCCGCGCGGCGATGACACCATCCATGACGTCGGACGCCTCGTCGATCTTGCTGTGCTTGGTGGCGCTCAGGCCGATGCAGAAGACGTTGAGCGTGTACACGTGGGGGTAGCCGAGAACGACCACCTTGGCGTTGGGTGCCTTGGCGCGGATGGCGTCGTAGGTGGCGTCCAGGCGGGCGGGGAGCGTGTTCCGGGCGTAGTTCTCGGCCGTGTTCACGCGATTGACGCAGTCGGTGTCCGAGCCGGTCACGCAGGTCGTCATGACGTCCGAGAAGCCGGCGTCGTTGCCGCCGATCGTGAGGGAGACGAGGCCGGTGGAGGAGTTCAGGGGAGCGAGCTGGCCGTTCGTCACGTCCGTGGTGACCGCGCCCGAACAGGAGGTGTCGGCGAACGAGGACGGTGCGTGGGCGTTCTTCCACAGATAGGGGTAGGCACTGAGGCTGCGGTGGCAGTCTCCGCTCGAACTGTCGTAGTTCCCCGCGCCGTTGCCGGCCGAGTACGAGTCACCCAGTGCGACGTAGGCGGGTCCGGCGGCGTGCGCCGGACCCGTCAGCACCAGGCCGAACATCATGGCGAGACCGAAGGCGACAAGGGTGGATCTCAGTTTGACGCGTCTCACAGGACCTCCCTGAGCGGGAAAGCTGGCCCTCATTTGGTACAACCGGCAACCATTTTTAGGAAGTGTTCATGTCAAAATTGTTTCCGTATTCAACATCACGTTTGACGTCACGGAAACACGCGCGGACACCGGTCGAGGCGCCCCCGCGAGCCGGCGGCTCCGTCACGCACCACGCCCGAGCCGTCACGGCACACGAGGGACGACCGCCGAGGACGGGACCCGCGGCACCCTGGAGGAGGGGGTGCGACGGCGGGAGGGA
>NZ_KZ626990.1 GCF_002911015.1 Streptomyces populi | reverse complement strand
TGAGGGTGCGGTGTTCCAGGACCCGCTGCAGGGGCCGGTTCACGTGCGACTGGTTGAGGGGGTGGATCTCCACGCGGGTGCCGCGGCCCTCGCGGTTGAGGCGGGCCAGCAGGTAGCGGGCGACGTTGTGGCGGCGCACCGTGCGGTAGGTGTCCTCGATGGCGGCGAGGTTCTTCCTCGAGGGGCGGCGCTCCCCCTTCAGCCAGGCGGCGATCGTCCGGTCGGTGGCGGACAGGCCGGCCGCGCGGGCGGCGGCCAGGGCGTGTGCGGTGCGGGTGAGGTAGTGCAGGCGGGCCAGCAGGCCGCGGCCGGTGGTGAGGGGGGCGACGATGTAGGCCACGTGGGAGTCCAGCTGCCGGGCCACCAGGTGGTGGCCCTTGGCCCCCCTGGCGCCGTACTTGCCGAAATCGATGGTGCGCTCGGGCATGTCCGGTTTCCCTAGTCGGTGGCGGTGCTGTCGTCGGGTGTGCCGGTGCCGGCGGTGTAGGTGTCCTTGACCTTCACCTCGGTCACGCCGCGGCCCTCGGCGAAGATCCGGCGCCAGTCGCCGATGACGTGGAGTTCGTCGGTGCCCTGGACGCCGACCACCATCAGGCCCTCGTCGTGGGCCTTGTAGGCCTTGGTCCACAGGTTGGCGAACGCCTGGCTGCGGATGAGGTGCATCCAGTCGGGGCGGCAGAGCTCGCGGTTGTAGTTCGACTCCCCCATCGTGGAGACGAACTTGGAGTACATCGCCTTCACGTACTCGCCGGTGACCTCGTCGTCCTCGGCGATCGCCCGGTCGCGGGCGTCCTTGAGGGCGGTGCGGAACTTCTCCAGCAGGTTCTCGGTCGCGCCCGAGGTGAACGACTCATGGATCTCGGGCGCCTCGCACAGCCCGTACTTCGGGCCGGACAGGCGCAGCAGGAGGCGCAGGGTGGGTTCGGTGACCCACAGCGGTCCGTCCTCGTCGCGGTCGCCCAAAGGGTTGGGCAGCACCTCGTGGTGGTGCCAGGCGGGCGGGGTGATCAGGTGGACGCCGGCGCGGCGCCGGTCGTGGGTGTTGCCTTCGGAGTGTTCGAGCTGTCCGATCGGCAGGTGGGTCTTGAGGGCGGACAGGTAGGCGCCGTTGATGTCGAGGCCGGTCACCTCGTGCCGGCCGGCGGGCAGTTCGGGGCGGGTCCACTTCGGGCGGGCCTCCCAGATCCGGTCGGCGCCCCTGGCGGTGGGCTTGCGCAGGATGTCGGGGACCCAGGGGTGGGCGACGACGTCGTAGCGGCCGCCCTTGCGGGTGGCGTCCAGCAGGGTCATCGCGTTCGGGATGGCCCGCTTGACCAGGGCGGCGGTCGCGGCCTCCACATCGCCCCGGTGCTCGGCCAGAGCCGCGGTGACGGCGTCGGCGATCAGGTCCGGGACGTCCGCGGTCGTCTGCACCCGGCCGGCGGAGCGCACCGTCTGCACTGTCCGCGCCGTCCGCGCCTGGCCGGGACGGGCGTCCGGTGCGGGGGCCGCGGGCACGGAGGCCGGGGGCTCGAGGGCCACCGCGGGCGGCGCGGGGGCGGTGCACTCGGCGGGGTCCAGGTGCTGGGGGAAGCCGGCGACCTGGTGGCGGGCGTCCTGTCCGCACAGCACGCACGGCCGGGGCGCGGCCAGTGTCTCGACGTCGTCCGCCTCCGGCATGCCCGGCGCCGACCGGTCCTGCTCGTCGTGCGCGGCGGCCGGAGCGGCCCCTTCGCCGTCGGCGGTCCGCTCGGCCTCCTCGGCGCTGCCGGTGGCGTCGGCGGGGGCCGTGTCGAGGGCGGCGCGCCTGGCCCGGGCGCCGTCGAGGAAGTAGGCGTACCGGTCGCGGACGTCGCCGGCCGGGTCGCGGCCCGTCTCCCAGCCGCCGACCGTGGACGGGCTCACCCCAAGGGCGCGGGCCACCTGGGCGCGGGAGAGGTTCAGTGCCTCGCGCAGGGCCCGGCGTTCCTCGGCGGGGGGCAGTTCGGCCTCTTTGCGGACCGTGGCCAGCAGGGCGTCGACGGCGTCGAACCGCGCCATCACCGCCTCCTCTCCAGCATGCTCACGGCCTGCTGCCGCTGGGCGCGGCGGGCGTCGGGCAGCGCCTCGCAGGCCCGGCTCGGGCCCGCCAGCAGGTCCAGCACGTCGATGCCGTAGTGCGCGGCCAGCCGGTCGCAGTCCTCGAGGCTCCAGGCCGCGGTGCCGGACTGACGGCGGCTCACCTGGGCCTGCGTGACCCCCAGCACCCCGGCCAGCCGCTCCTGCGAGTCACCGCTGGCGTGCATCAGCGCCGCCACGGTGACCCGCACCCGCTCCGCCAGAGACATTCCCATACCCTCATTCTACCTCGGACTATGGGTTTTCCTCATGAAGGTTGAGGATTTCGCATCAGCGGTGAGAGGTTTCCCGTCCGGCCGAACCCGGCCCGGGCCAGGCGGAGTTGCTCCGCCGGGCCCGGGGCGGGCGCGGACCGCTCCCGGGCGGGGGCGGGGCCGGCCGGAAGGAGGTCCGGCCGCGATCTCGCTCCCGGCCCGTAGCGGCCGCCGCCGAGGAGCCGACGCGCGGTTTCCGTTCGGGGCGCCCCTCGCCCGTGGCGGGCTCCGGCGCTGCTTGAATCGCCACATGACCAAACGTGACGAAGAAGCTCTTTTCGGTAACCGGTTCCTGACCAGGGCGGCCCCCTCGGAGACCTTTCCCGAGGAAGGCATGACCGCGACGGACGCGATGCGGCTCGTGGATGTGGATCTCGCCATGGAGGGCGACCCGCAGCGCAACCTCGCCACGTTCGTCACCACGTGGATGGAGCCGGAGGCGCAACGGCTGATCGCCGAGAACCTCCACCGCAACTTCATCGACCATGCGGAGTACCCCATCTCCGCCGAGATCGAGCAGCGCTGCGTGCGCATGCTCGCCGACCTCTTCCACGCGCCGGGCCCGACGGCCGGCTGCCGGACCCAGGGATCGTCCGAGGCGATCATGCTCGGGGCGCTGTCGCTGAAGTGGAAGTGGCGCGAGCGCCGTCAGGCGGCCGGTCTGCCGGCCGACCGGCCCAACCTGATCTTCGGGGGAGACGTCCACGTCGTGTGGGAGAAGTTCTGCCGCTACTTCGACGTCGAGCCGCGGATCGTGCCGCTCGCCGAGGGCAAGTACACGATCGGGCCGCAGGACGTGGAGCCCCGTCTCGACGAGAACACGATCGGTGTCGTCGCCGTCCTCGGCACCACGTTCACCGGTCACAAGGACGATGTCGTCGGGATCGACGCGCTTCTCCGGGACGTCCGCGAGAAGCGGGACCTCGACATCCCGATCCATGTCGACGGCGCCAGCGGCGCGTTCGTGTGGCCCTTCCTCTACCCGGACTCCGCGTGGGACTTCCGGCTCGAGCAGGTCCGCTCGATCAACGTCTCGGGCCACAAGTACGGCCTGGTCTACCCCGGCATCGGCTGGCTGGTCTTCCGCGAGGAGTCCGACCTGGCCAAGGACCTCGTGTTCTACGAGAACTACCTGGGCAAGACCGACGCGACGTTCACGCTGAACTTCTCCACCGGCGCGTCGATGGTGCTCGCGCAGTACTACAACTTCGTACGGCTCGGCCGTCAGGGCTACACCTACATCATGAAGATGATGCAGCAGAACGCCCGCGCCCTGGCGGACAACCTGCGCGACAGCGGCCGCTTCGAAGTGATCGGGAGCGACCTCGAGCAACTGCCGCTGGTCGCCTTCCGCCTGGCCGGCGAGCACACCTACGACGAGTCCGACATCGCCTGGCAGCTCTCGGCCGAGCGGGGCTGGATGGTGCCCGCCTACACGCTGCCGCCCGACGCGGAGCGGGTGAAGATCATGCGCGCCCTGGTCAAGGAGACCATGAGCCGCGAGCAGATCGACCGCCTGGGCCAGGACATCGCCGACGCGTGCCGCACGCTGGACGACAAGGGCGCGGTCCACGACAACGAACGGACCCAGGTCAAACGCGGCACCGGCTACTGACACACCGTGACGTGACAAAGTGCCGGCGGCCGGCACGGTCGCGTCCGCGGGCGCGGCCCTGGGGGTGATCGCGCCCTGGCAGCGGCCGGGTTCGGTCTAGTCGGCGCCGATCTCGGCCAGCAGGCCGATGATCCGGTCCTCCACCGCGGGGCCGGTGGAGCGCTCGGCGAGGAACAGCACCCTCTGTCCGTCGGCCAGGTGCGGCAGATACGCCGGATCGACGGCGGCCGTGTAGATGACCAGCGGGGCGCGAAGGAGCTGTCCGCTCGCGCGCAGCCGGTTCACGGTGCCGGCCCGGCGGGGCATCTGCGTCAGGTTCATCATCACCAGGTTCGGCTTCGGCCGGCCGGCCTGCGTCGCGCCGTCCGCGTCACTCACCTCGCGGTGGACCTGCATCCCGCGCCGCTCCAGCGTCGCCGTCAACGCCGCGGCCACCTCGTCCTGCTCCTCGACCAGCAGGATCCGCGGCGGGTGCCGGTCGCTGTCCCGCGGGGCCAGCGCCCGGATCAGGACGGCCGGGTCGGCGCCGTACGCCGCCTCGCGGGTCGCCTGTCCGAGTCCCGCCGTCACCACGACGGGCACCTCGGCGGCGACGGCGGCCTGGCGCAGCGACTGCAGCGCCGTACGGGTGATCGGGCCGGTCAGCGGGTCGACGAACAATGCGGCCGGGGAGGTGGCGATCTGCGCGTCGAGCTCCTTCCCGGAGGTCACGAGGACGGGCCGGTAGCCGCGGTCGTGCAGCGCATGCCCCATGGCCGCATCCGGCTTTGGCCACACCAGCAGCGGCCGGCCGTCGTCGGACGGCTCGGGTTGCGGTGCGTCAGGTGGCGCGGCCTGTTCGCGCGCGTCGGCGGCGGCCTCCTGGCGCATCGAACCGGACATCTCCTCGGCCTCGCGGCGGAGCCGGGCGACCTCCTCCCGCGCGGCCGCCAGCGTCTCGGCGCCCTCGGCGACCAGCCGCCCGGCCTCGGCCTGCGCCTCGGCCCGTACCCGGTCCGCGCTCTCGCGGACCTCCGACCTCAGCCGCTCGGCCTCCGCCTCCGCCTGCGTCTGCAGCCGTCGGACCTCCGAGACCGCCTCGGCGATGAGGGTGTCCGCCGCCTCCGAGCGGATCCGGTCCGCGCTCTCGTGGGCCTCGAGGTCCAACCGTTCGGCTTCCGCGCGGGCCCGCTCCAGCACCTCCTCGGCCTCCGCGCCAACCCGCTCCAGCGTCTCCTCGGCCTGCCGGCGCAGCGCCGTGGCGCGCTCGACCGCCTCGGCACGGATCCTCTCGCCGTCCGCCGTGGCGGTCTGCCGCAGCTCGTCCGCGTCCGCCTTCGCCTTGCCGAGCAGTTCCTCGGCAACCCGCGCGCCCTCCTCGATCTGCCGGACGGTCTCGCGCCGGGCCTCGGCGCGGATGTGCTCCGCCTCGGCGACCGCGTCGGCGCGCAGTTGTCCGGCCTCGCCACGCAGCCGCCGCGCCTTCGCCTGCAGCTCGACCGCCTTGAGGCGGTACTCCTTGGCGGCGGCCGCGTCCGCGCCCGAGAGGTCTTCGGCGATGCCGTGTGCCTCGGCACGCAGCAGGTCGGCCTCGGTCTCGGCCTCCGCGCGGATCCGCTCCGCCTCCGCACGGATCCGCTCCGCCTCCTCCGCCGCCGCCTTCGTCGTCCCCCTGGCGTCCTCGGACGCCTTGTTCAGCACGTCCTCGGCTATACGGGCAGCCCTGGCGAGCTGCGAGGCGGCCTCCTCGGCGGTGAGAACGCGCGCTCTCTCCTCGGCCTCCGCGACGATCGCCTCCGCCTGCGCACGGGCGTCCTCGACGAACCGCTCGGCCTCCGACCTGGCGGCCTCGGCCTCCGACTTGACGGCCTCGGCCTCCTTCGTCGCCTCACCGACCAGCCGGGCGACCTGCTCCTTCACCGTCCGCGTACGCTGCTCGTTGGCCGACTCGGCGTTCGCGATCGTCCTGGCCGCCGCTTCGTCGGCCTCGGACAGTACTTTGTCCGCCTCGGCCTGCGCCTCCCGCAGCCGTGTCCCGGCCGAGCTCGTCCACCGCTCCGCGTGCTCGGTGACCTCCTGTGCCTGCGTCGAGGCCGCGTTCAGCAACCGCTCGGCGTCCGTGCGGGCCCGGCGCAGCAACGCCTCGGCCTGCGCACGCGCGTCGTCGGTGAGCCGGTGGGCCTGCGCGTGTGCTTCGGCCAGGGCTTCTTGTGCTCGGAGGAGCAGGTCGGCGGCCAGGGCCCGGCTACGGGATCTCGCCGGTTTTGCCCGCTTTTCGGTCAGGTAGGCGGTCTTCCACGAACGTCTTACGGCCTCCGCGAGATCAGGTTCCCCGTCCAGGTGCCTGAGGAGTTCGGCCGTGAAGTCGCTGCTGGGGAGCCGCTTTCCTTTCAGGACCTCTGACAGCGAGGAGGCTGCGAGCGTGACGCGGCCCTGCGCCTCGGCCTTCTGGGAAAGGTGACGAAGCGCCGGGGCGCCGCAGTCCACGTAGAGGGCCATGAGCGCGTCGACGAACTGCGCCTTGGCCAGCTCGGCAGCTTCGATGAGGGCCTCGTCGCCGGCACCCGACACAGCCACCCCCTCCCCCGGTACGGCCACAAGGCTAGAAGCCGGGTCTCGAACTTTCACGAGATTCAGCGAACTACACCGAACAACCGCGAATCATGGACCCGTTCGGTCAAAACAGCCGAGGTTCGGTGTTTGCGTTGCAGGATTCGAGGTTGAGCGGGTCCTTTCTGATTGCTGGTCACCGCACCGCACGGCCGTCTCCAATGGGCTCACCGAACCATCACCTCCCTCGATCCGGTCGAGGTCGCACAGGAGACACGCCCATGCCTGAACACAGCAATGAACCGCCGACATGGAACCTGACCCTCGGCCGCCAGGGCCTTGAGCTCAGGGCAGGGCGGCATCTGCACCTGTCCGTCTCTCTCGTTCTGCTGGCCTGGCTGCTCACCGTCAGCGGGGCGGCTTCGGTCCTGCCCCTCCTGGAACACCTGCGCCCGTAGGGGCAGGGGAGCATCTGGCCTCGGGGCCCAGGTGCTCCCGGGAGGCGAGAGGGGGGTGCGACTCCCCGGAGGGACCGGCCGATCCGGGAACGTCCCTCCGGAGGAGTGCGCTCCGCCGGGGGCGGCCCGTTCCGCAGAAGGGTGACGTCGGCGAGTTCGCACGGCGCGAGGGCTCCTGCCGGGGCGGCATCGGGATGCCGCCGGCGCGAGAGCCGGTCACGCCGTGGATGCCGGAGGGATCGGGTGCTCAGCCAGGCGATGGGGGCCATGCTGCCGGCCGCGCTGGCGATCGCGCTCGGTCCCTTCCCGCTGATCGGGATCGTCCTGATCCTGTCCGGCGCGCGGGGTGGCCGCAACGGCCTGCTGTTCGCGGCCGGGTGGGTCACCGGCCTCGCGGTCACGGCGGCGCTCGTCGCGGTGCTCTTCGGCGGGGCCGACACTCCCGGCAGCACGTCCTCGGCGATCGCGGACCGGGGACGGGTCCTGGCCGGAGGAGCCTTCGTCGTGCTGGGAGCACGCACGTGGTGGAAGCGCCCGCGCGCCGGCGAGCAGGCAGAGCCGCCCCGCTGGACGGCCTCGCTCGACGACGCCACGGCCGGGCGGGCGCTGCTCCTGGGGGCGCTGCTGTCGGGCGCGAATCCGAAGAATCTCGTCCTGACGGCGTCGGCCGCCACCTCGGTCGTCGAGGCCGGCGCCCATGACGTCGGCCTCGTCGCGGCGATCACCGTCTTCGTGCTCGTCGCCTCCTGCACGGTGCTCGCCGCCGTCGCCGCCCATCTCGCCGGAGGACGGCGCGCCGCGTCGTTCCTGGACGGGGTCAGACGGTTCATGGTCGCCAACAGCACCGTGATCACGGTGATCGTGCTGCTCCTGCTGGGTGCGAACGTCCTGGGCGAGGGGCTGTCCGGTCTCGGCCGCTGAGACCTCCGCCGGGCGCTGTCGGCCCGCCCGCGGGACCGGCCCCGCGGGCGGCCGCGGGGACCGGTGGGGCTCAGCGCGCCCGTGCCGGGGTGTGGCGGGCCACGACCTTGGCGAGTTCGTCCACTCCCGGGTCGCGGAGCATCCCGTAGTGGTCGCTGTCCAGGCGGACGAAGACGGGGGCCGGGGCCGCGGGGCGGGCGGGGGCCGGGCCGCGTTCGAGGAAGGAGGGCTCGTCGCCGCGTGCCGTCACCACGGTGAGCGGTGCGGCCGGGCGGTGCGGGGCGGGCTGCCAGCCGTAGGTCGTGCGCGCCACCGTGACGACGCGCCGCACCGTCGCCTCGTCCAGGGCGGGCAGGGAGCGGGTGACGAAGCGGACGAAGCTCTCCTGGTCCCGGCTCTCGCGCAGGCAGGCGGCCGTCAGGGGGCCCGAGACGGTCCCCGTGAAGACGGACAGCAGGACGGTGCGGAAGGTGTCGTCGGTGAAGTCGGCGCGTTCGGCGGTCCACGACGGCGGTCCCGGCAGCCGCGGTGAGCCGGGGGCGAGCAGCAGCAGGTGTTCGACGCGCTGTCCGGCCCGTTCCAGCTGCCGGGCCGCTTCGTGGGCGACGCGCGCGCCGAAGGAGTAGCCCCACAGGGTGTAGGGGCCCTCGGGGCTCGTGCGGCGGATGGCTGCCACGTCGGCGGCGGCCATCTCGGCCAGGGAGGTGTGGGGGGTCTCGAAGGCGTTGAGGCCGCGGGCCTGTATGCCGTGCACGGGCCGTGGCGGGCCGCCGGCCGGTGCGCAGCGTTCGGCCATCAGGCGCAGGTTCATCGGTGAGCCGCCGAGGCCGGGCCAGCAGAAGACGGGCGGTCCCTCGCCCCGGGTGTTCAGCGGCAGCAGGCGTGGGGCGGGGCGGGTGCCGTTCGCTGCTTCGATGTGGCGGGCGAGTTCTTCCACCGTGGCCGCCTCGAAGAAGACCTGGAGGGGCACGGTGGTGTCGAACTCGCGGTTGATCCGGTTGACGAGGGTCACGGCGGTCAGTGAGTTGCCGCCGCAGGCGAAGAAGTCGTCCCTGATGGAGAGGACTTCGCGTCCGAGTGCCGCTCTCCACAGCCGCCACAGGCGTTCTTGGGTGCGGGTGCGGGGAGGTACCGGTGGCCGGTCGTCCGCGGCGGTGTCGGCGTGGGCTGCCAGGGCGCGGGTGTCGAGCTTTCCGTTGGCGGTGTGGGGCAGGCGGTCCACGACCAGGATGCGGTGCGGCACCATGAACTCGGGCAGGAGGCGCCGCAGGTCGTCCTTGATCAGTTCGGCGGGCCCCTTCATGTGGACGGTGTCCTCGTTCATGCCTTCGTGGGTGATCTGTTCCTGGCTGATCCTGCCGCCCACGCAGAAGTAGGAGGCGCCGGTGGGCCGCCGGTGGCGTGTCAGGATTTCGTCGATGCGGCGGGCGGCCGGCAGGTCGTGTCCGGTGCGGGAGCTGTAGCCCGCCGACATCAGTCCCAGGTGCTGGGTGTTGGCCTGCAGGTGGTGCAGGAAGCGGCCGAGGTCGATGTAGCGGCGCCAGTCCTCGCCGGTGCGGCTGACGGCGGTGATGCCGAAGCTCGCCTGCTGGTAGGTGTGCTGGTTGATGGCGACGACGTGGCGTTTGAGGACGATGTCGTCGGTGAGGTGGTGCAGCCGTCCCCCGGTGTAGTGGTGGAGCCCGCTGCGCAGGCCCGTGCCGCTGCCGGGGTGGATCTGGACGTAGACGTCGATGTCGGCGAGGTGGTCGGGCGGGGTGTAGGGGGTGAGGGTGTAGGAGCCGAGGTAGTGGTCCCGGGGCGGGCAGTCGAGCAGGTGCCGGTCCTCGGGGTCGAAGGGGGCGGCGCGCAGGCCCAGGCCGTGGGCGGGCAGGATCTCGTCGAACAGGCCGAGCATGTGGCCGGCCTCGATCTCGAGGACCTCGCGGATGTTGTTCTTGTAGACCGGCTCCACGGCCTGGTCGCGGCCCAGGAAGTGCAGGCGCAGGCCGGGGGGTGCCAGGCGTTCGCGGGCGTCGGCGACGCGGACGAGCCGGTGCTGGTGGGGGTGGTGGTAGTAGACGCCCGGTGCCAGTGAGGCGATGTCGCCGGTCGTCTCCAGGAGGAGCTGGGTGGCGTACAGCGAGCCCGGGGAGGCGTAGGCGTACTTGGGCAGCAGCCGCTCGTCGCTGTGGTAGGGGCCGAACTCCCTGAGCAGGGAGCCGAGTTCGTCCAGGGTGAGTTCTTTGGGTTCGCGCGGCTCGGCGGGGCGGGCGCGGCGGGCGAGCGCGTCCAGGATGTCCTGCGGGGCGGGGCTCGCGGCGTCGTAGGTGCGGTAGGTCTTGCGGGCGAAGGCGCGGGTGCGCTGGGGTGGCGTCTCCTCGGCGCCGGGCAGGTCCACGGCCGGGCGGCCGCGCAGGGCGGCGTCCTCGCGCAGGCCCGGGTTGGACAGCTGGGCCCTGACCTGGAGGCGGGAGGCCTTGGACAGGTGGTGTGCGGCGGTGTGCCCCTGGTCCATCAGCGCGGCTTCGCGCGGGCTGAGTTCGAGGCAGGCGACCAGGTCCGGGGAGCCGGTGCGCGCGTCGTCGCGGACCCAGACGGCGGCGTTCTTGACCCAGTCGTGGGCCTCGATGGCCAGGCGCACCTCCTCCAGTTCGATGCGGAAGCCGCGCAGTTTGACCTGGTTGTCGGCGCGCCCGGTGAACTGGAGGGTGCCGTCGGTGTTCCAGGAGGCGAGGTCGCCGGTGCGGTACAGCCGGTCGTGGGGGGCCGGGTCGCCGAAGGGGCTGGGGACGAAGCGTTCGCCGGTCAGGCCGGGCCGGTTCAGGTAGCCGCGGGCCAGCTGGACGCCGCTGAGCCACAGCTCGCCGGTGCGGCCGGGTGGCAGGGGGCGCATCCCGGGGTCCAGGACATGGGCGCGCAGGCCCGGCACGGGTGTGCCGATGGGCACGGACCGCGGGGCCCGGCCGGCGCCGGCGGGGGCGGTGAGGGCGGGGGCGGTGACGGTGAACGCCGAGGCGTTGATGGTGCATTCGGTGGGGCCGTACAGGTTGGTCAGGGTGCAGTCGGGCAGGGTCCGCAGGCACTGGCGGGCCAGGGCGTGCGACAGTGCCTCTCCCCCGCTGAAGATCTGGGTCAGGGAGGTGCACCGGGCCATGTCGTCGCTGTCGAGGAGCGCTTTGAGGAGGGTGGGGACGCACTGCAGGGTGGTGACCCGGTGGGCGACGACGGTGTCGATGAGGCGGGCCGTGTCGCGGTGGATGCCGGGCTCGCCGATCACCACTTTGGCCCCGCAGGCGGGGGCGAGGATCTCCCACTGGGCGGCGTCGAAGCCGGCCGGTGTCTTGTGCAGCACGGTCTTGTCCGCGCCCAGGCCCTGGTGGTCGCGGAGCCAGCGCAACTGGTGGACGACGGCGCGGTGTTCGATCATCACGCCCTTGGGTCTGCCCGAGCTTCCGGAGGTGTAGATGACGTAGGCGAGGGAGCCGGGCCGCGGTCCCCGGGGTCCGGGTGCGCCGGGGCGGTGTGTGGCGTCTTCGGTGTCCTGGGGGGTGAGCGCGGTGACGTGGGGCGGCGCGAGGGCCGTCAGGCGTGCGGCCAGTTCGGGCCGGGTGAGCACGAGGCGGACGCCCGAGTCCTCGATCATGTGGCGCAGCCGCTCGTCCGGGTAGTCCGGGGAGAGGGGGAGGTAGGCCCCGCCCGCGCCAAGGATGCCCCACACGCCGGTCACCAGTTCCGCCGAGGCGTCGAGGAAGACGCCCACCCGGTCCTCGACGCGTACGCCCCGGCGGTGCAGGAGGGCGGCGGTCTCGCGGGCGGCGTGGCCGAGTTCGCGGTAGGTCAGTGTCCGGTTCCCGCTGACGACCGCGCTCTCGTGCGGGCGGGAGCGGATCTGCTCCGCCAGCAGGTCGGTCAGGCATTTTCCGTCGGTGTCCCGGTCTATGGCCGCAGCCATGGAACCTCCCTGGTTCGAATCCCGGTAGCTGTGCCCAGGTGGCTGGAACCAGAGGGTGTCCAAGGCGGCTCGGGTGCGGTTCAAGAGGCGGTGGAATGCGCCCGGAGCCTGGAGGATCGCTCGAGAACCACTGAGGGAACGGTCAACTCGCCTTGTGGGCAAGGAGGTTGGGCTTTTACGTTGCCGACGAGACCGGTGTGCCGCCGAGGCGGGAACCCGAGCGGAAGAAGCCATCGCCATGCCCTACGCCCCTTACGGCGCCGTCGCCGAGTCCTTCGAGGACCTGGTCGGCAACACCCCGATGCTGCGGCTGCGGCTCGCGGGGATCCCGGCCGACGCCCGGGTCCTGGCGAAGCTGGAGTGCGCCAACCCGCTGTCCAGCGTCAAGGACCGGGCGGCCCTGTACATGGTGCGCGCGGCCGAGGAGGCGGGGCTGCTCGTGCCGGGGACCACGGTGATCGAGTCGACCTCGGGCAACACCGGGATCGCGCTCGCCTCGCTGGCGGCCGCGCGCGGCTACCGCTGCGTCGTCGTGCTGCCCGCCAACGCCTCCGGGGAGCGGGTGCTGACGCTGCGCATGCTGGGCGCCGACGTGGAGTTCACCGACCCCGACACCGGTTTCGCCGGCTGCGTCGAGCGTGCCGAGAAGCTGCACGCCGAGATCCCCGGTTCGTGGTACGCCCGCCAGCACGAGAACCCGGCCAACGTCCGCGCCCACTACGAGACCACGGGCCCGGAGATCTGGCGGGCCGCCGGCGGCCGGGTCGACCACCTGGTGTGCGGTGTCGGCACGGGCGGCACCCTGACCGGCTGCGCCCGGGCGCTGCGTGAGCGCAACCCGCGCCTGCGGGTCGTCGCCGTCGAGCCGGCCGGTTCGCCGCTGCTGTCGGGCGGCGAACCGGGACCGCACCGCATACCGGGCCTGAACGGCGGATTCACCAGTCCCGTCACCGACGTGGACCTCATCGACGAGGTGATCACCGTCGCCGACGAGGACGCCGCCGCCACCACCCGTGCCATCGCCGCCACGACCGGTCTGCTGGTGGGGGTGTCCGCGGGCGCGGCGGCGTACGCCTGCATCGAACTCGCCCGCCGCCACGATCTGTCCGGCGCGAGTGTCGCGACCCTCTTCCCCGACAGCGGGGAGCGCTATCTGAGCTGGTGGCCGCAGGACGGCCAGGGGGGCCGAGGCCGATGAACCACGCCCGCACGGTGCTGCTCGTCGGCGCCACCGACGAGACCGTCGCCAAGGCCGCGGCCCTTGGCCTGCGCGTCCTGCTGCTGCAGCACCCCACCAAGGTCAGCGACGGGCAGCGGCGCCTGGCCGAGGCGGTCGAGGTCCTCGACTACACCCGGTGGGACCTCGTCGAGCCGCTCGCGCGCCGCCTCCGGGCGGAGCCCGGCTTCGACCTGGCGCTCTCGCTGACCGAGCCGGGCCTGGAGAACGCGGCGCGGATCAACGACCTGTTCGGCCTCGGCGGCACCTCCCACGCGGTCACGCTGCGCTTTCGCGACAAGGCGGTGATGCGCCGCCACCTGGCCGCGCACGATCCGGCCGGTGCGGTGCGCGCGGCGCCGCTGCGCGAGCGCGGCGACCTGGCCGCCTTCGGCGCCCTGGCCGGCCATCCGTTCATCGTCAAGCCGACCGACGCGACGGCGAGCATCGGTGTCCAGCGGGTGGAGGGGCCCGAGGACGCCGAGCGGGTGTGGCGTGCGGTGCGGGCCCTGGCCGGCACCAGGACCGACCGGGTCTCCACCCTGTTCGTCCTGCGGGACTTCCTCATGGAGGAGTACGTGGACGGGCCGGAGTTCAGCGTCGAGTCGTTCAGCTTCGCGGGCCGTCACGTCGTCGTGGCGATCACCGAGAAGTTCACCGATCCCGCGCACTTCGCCGAGCTCGGTCACGCGGTGCCCGCCCGCCTGGACGCGGCGGACCAGGAGCGCGTGCGCGGCACGGTGTGCCGGTTCCTGGACGTGATGGGGATGCGGGACGGGGTCTGCCACACCGAGATCCGCCTGGGCCCCGGGGGCCCGCGGGTCATCGAGAGCCACAACCGGGTGGCGGGCGACGCGATCCCCGAACTGGTCGAGGCGGCCTACGGCATCGACCTGATGACCCTCGCGCTCGCCTGGCCGTTCCGCCTGGCCGGCGAACTGCCCGAACGGCCCCGCGCGCACGCGGGCGCGAGCGTGCGCGCGCTGGTCGGCGACGCGGGCACGGTCAGGGCGGTGGAGGGCGTCGCCGAGGCGCTGCGCCTGGCCGACGTCATCGACGTGCGCATCAGCGCGAAGCCGGGTGCCGCGGTGCGGCCCGTGCGCGACAACTGGGACCGGCTCGGCCTCGTCGCCGTGACCGGCGCCGACACCACGGCCGCGGTGGCCCGCGGGGCGCGGCTCGTGCGGGAGACGGTCCGCGTCCGGCTGACCCTGGCGGACGGCACCGAGGCGCTGGCCCGCGTGGCCACCGCCGCCGGCACCGAGAGCGCGGAGAGCGCGGAGGTTTCCGTATGAGCGTCCTGGTCCTGCACCGCAATCCGCTGCGGCCCTTCCCCTACCGCGAGTGGCTCGCGGGCCACGACGGGGAGGTGGTGGTGCTGGCCGCGCGCGACAGGCTCGAGCCGGACGGCGAGCGGCCGTCCGAGGACGAGAGCGGGTTCACCCGCCTGGAGGTGTTCGACGACTTCGACGACCCGGCGGTCGACGAACGCGCCCTCGAGCTGGCGCGGAAGTTCGCCACGACGCACGTCGTGGCCCTGCACGAGGCCGATGTGCTGCGCGCCGCGGCGCTGCGCGAACGCCTCGGCCTGGCCGGCGCGTGGATCGCGGACGTGGAGCCCTACCGCGACAAGCTGCTGATGAAGGCACTGGCGCGGGCGGCGGGCATCGAGGTCGCCGTGCACACACTGGCGCGCACCGCCGACGAGGCACGCAGGTTCGCCACCGTGCACGGCTTCCCGCTCGTCCTGAAGGAACGCAGCGGCTACAACTCGGTCGGGCTGCGCATCTGCCGCAGCCGGGCGGACCTCAACGGCGCGCTGGCGCGGACGTATCCGGCGGGCAGACGCGACGACGTGCTGCTGGAGAAGTTCGTGCCGGGCCGCATGTGCCACGTCGACGGCTATGTGGCCGGCGGGAAGGTCGCGGCGGCCTGGCCGTCCCAGTACCAGTACGACCTGGCGTCCTTCGGCTCCGACCCGGGGCCGCGGGTGGATGTGACCCTGGACGTGGACGACCCGCTCACGCCCCGGCTGCTCGCGCTGGCCCGGCAGGTGATCGACGCGCTGTCCGGGCCCGGCTCGCGGCTGCGGGACCACGCCTTCCACATGGAGGTCTTCCACACCCCCGACGACCGGCTCGTGCTGTGCGAGGCGGCCTGCCGGTCGGGCGGCGCGAAGATCCGCGAGGTCTTCCACACCCTGTTCGGGGTGCACCTGGGCGCGTACGTGACGCGGGTGGAGGCGGGTCTGGCCGTGCCGGGGGCCGCGCCCGCGGCCGACGGGTCGCTTCCCCGGCCGCGCGGCATGTCGGGGCAGGTCCTGACGATGAAGCGTCCCGGTCTCGTGCGCCGGCTGCCGCGGGTGCCCGGGGAGGCCTGGGTGCGGGGTTTCTGGCTGTTCGCCCGGGAGGGCGAGGTCATCGCGCCGGCCGCCGGTTCCGCGGACTTCCTGACGGCCGCGGTGGGTTCGGCGCCCACGCGCGAGGAGTGCGAGCGCAGGCTGCGCGAGCTCGGCGCCCGCATCACGGCGGACACCGAGATCGTGCCCCTGCCCGACGGCGAGGGCCGGGAGGCGAAGGCGTGAGGAAGTTCCCGGCCGTCATGACGGTCAAGGCCGTCAAGGCGAAGTACATGCTGGGCATGGTGGTCGACTCCGTCGGCAGCGGCATGTACCTGCCCCTGTCCCTGCTGTACTTCCATCACGTCACCGGTCTGCCGCTGACCCGGGTCGGCGCCGTCATGACGACGGCCGCGGTGATCAGCCTGGTCAGCAATCCCGTCGCGGGCGTGCTCATCGACCGGTTCGGCGCCCGCACCGTGGTCGTGGGCGGGTATCTGCTGCGCGCCGCCGGGTTCTGCGCGTATCCGCTGGCCCACGGCGGCGGCGTCATGTTCGCGGTGGTCCTCGTGGTCGCGTTCGGCGACATGGCCTACCCGCCGTCCGTCCAGTCGTTCGTCGCGGAGATCGTGCAGGGGCGTGAACGCGACGAGCTGCTGGCCGCCCAGCGCAGCCTGCGCAACGCCGGGCTGGGGGCGGGCGGCCTGCTGGCCGGCACGGTCCTGGCGCTGGACAGCGACTCGGCGTACCACGTGATCGTGCTCGCGGCGGCCGCCGGATATCTGGCGGCCGCCGTGTGCATGCGCTCCATCCCCACCGCCCGCGACACGGCGCCGAAGGGCCCGCGGGCCGCCCCCGCGGGCGGCTACCGCCTGGTGGTGCGCAACCGTCCCTTCCTGGCCCTGAGCCTGCTCAACATCCCCACGGCCTTCGGCTACATGGTCCTGTCGGTGAGCCTGCCGGTGTACCTCACCCAGGAGCTGGACGCGGCGGACTCGCTGGTCGGCGTCCTGTACGCGGTGAACACCGCCGGGATCGCCCTCCTGCAGATCCCGGTGACCCGGGCCCTGGTCCGCGTCCGGCGCACCCGCGCGGTGTCCGCGGGCGCCGGGATCTTCGCCCTGTCCTTCCTGGCGTACGCCGCCCTGAGCACCCTGTCGGACCACACCGTGCTGCTCGCCGGGGTGTTCGGCGCGACCGCCCTGTTCACCGCCGGCGAGCTGCTGCACGGGGCCACGGCCTCGGCCCTGGTGGCGGGCGCGGCGCCCGAGGAGACCCGTGGCCGGCACATGGCGGTGTACCAGCTGTCCTGGGCGGTGCCCATCGCGCTGGCGCCCGCGGTGCTGACCGCCCTGCTGTCGGCGTCGGCGGCCGGGATGTGGCTGCTGCTGGCCGCCGGGGTGGCGGTCTCGTCCGCCGGTGTCCTGGCCCTGGAGCGCCGGCTGCCCCGGGCGTCGGTGCATCCGCTGCCCCCCGAGGAGGCGGACACCGCGCACCGGCCCGCCGGTCCGGTGACGGACCTACAACTCAGCGATGGATGACGGAGGTTGCACGTGGGTGTCAAGAGCTGGTGGACGGTGCCGGCGGAGGAGCCCGAGCACGCCCTGCCCGCCGCGGCCGGGCAGGCCGGTCTGGTCAGTCAGCTGCGGCCGCTGGTACGGGAGCTGAGCGAGCCGGGCGAGCTGGTCCTGGACCCGTTCGCCGGCTGGGGCACCACGCTGGTGGCCTGCTCGGTGGAGGGCCGGCGCGGCATCGGGTTCGAGGTGAACCCCGAGCGGGCGAAGGAGGCGGGCCGGCGCCTGGCGTCGTACCCGGGCCAGGAGATGCGGTGCGGCGACGCCCGCGCGCTGCCGCTCGAGGCGGACTCGGTGGACCTGGTCCTGTGCGACCTGCCGTACTTCGGCACCGGCCTGGACACGGACTCGGCCGATCCCGGCCAGCTGTACGCCCTGCGCGAGTACGACGTCTATCTCGACGCGCTGGACGAGGCGTTCACGCGGATCGCGCAGGTGATGCGGCCCGGCGCGCACGCGGTCATCGCCGTGCAGAACCGGCGGATCGAGGGGGCGTTCGTGCCGCTGGCCTGGGACGCGGCGCGGGTCCTCTCGCGCCGTCTGACCCTGGGCGACGAGCGCATCCACCTCTACGAGAGGCCGGTGGGCGGCGACGACCCGATGGTGTCCAACCGGGCGCACGAGTACCTGCTGATGGCCACCAAGAGGTGACCTCGAGGCGGCCGCCGCCCGGGGTCAGCCGATCTTCATCGTCGCCATCATGCCCATCGCCGAGTGGTCGAGCATGTGGCAGTGGTACACGAACCGGCCGGCATAGGTGTCGAAGGTCGCCTGGAGTTTGACCGTCTCGCCGGGCTGGAGCACCACGGTGTCCTTCAGGCCCGATTCGGCGGGTCCGGGCGCGGCGCCGCCGCGCTCGAGGACCCGGAACTGCACCAGGTGCATGT
This sequence comes from Streptomyces populi, assembly GCF_002911015.1. Lineage (GTDB taxonomy): Bacteria > Actinomycetota > Actinomycetes > Streptomycetales > Streptomycetaceae > Streptomyces > Streptomyces populi. Next base: position 167 of record NZ_KZ626990.1, on the reverse strand, counting down.
GGAAGTTGTGCGCGGCCTTGGTGTTGGTGTTGGTGACCGTCCACACCTCGCTGGCGCCGTGGCGGATCACCGCGTCGACGCGTTCGGGGTCGTAGACCTTGTCGTCGATGTAGGCCCCCGGGTCGGGGCGGCCGTCCTCGTCCATGCGCAGCACCACGGTGCGGCTG
>NZ_KZ626989.1 GCF_002911015.1 Streptomyces populi | reverse complement strand
GACGTCCGTCGGGTAGTGCACGCCCATGAAGACCCGGCAGAACCCTTCGAGCAGCGCCAGCGCTATCCCGGCGAGTCCGAACCTCCGGTTGGCGACGAAGAGTCCGACGCCCATCGCCAGGGTGATCGTCGCGTGGTCGCTGACGAAGGAGAAGTCGGTCTTGCCGCTCACGAGGACGTCCAGTCCCTGGTGGTCGACGAAGGGCCGCGGGCGCTCCACGAAACCCCTTATCGGGACGTTCACGAGGAGCGCGACACCGGCCGCGAGCGGTGTCCAGACGAGGGCCGCCACGGAGGCCGCCGCGTCCGCTCCGCCCCGCCGCCGCACGGTCGACCAGCACCACACGACCAGCAGGACCATCGTGAGCAGGAGACCCCACTCGCCGACGAACTCCACGATCCGGTCGAACCAGTGCGGTGTGTGCCCGGCCAGGCCGTTGATGTCGTAGAGCAGGTCGACGTCGGGGTTCGAACCGGATTCGGCGAGTTGCGCCATGGCGCTGCGGCCCCTTCGTCGTCGTTCACCCGCGGCCACGCCCTTTCGCGCGCCGCTCGATCCCACCCCCGTGGTTGTAGATCAGTTCTCTACGCCAAAAGGAACGCACGGTCCCCCTCAATACGTTCCACCCTCCACGGAATGATCACGCACACGTTATCGAAGAGAGATATCGCCGCAGATCAAGGGGTGGATTCATACCGAAGTGGGCAATGCTTTCGCGCCATCCTCGGTCACCCGGGTGGCCCCGAAGTAGTCGGGCGTGTCGATGGGGTCGAACCGGATGACGGCACCCGACCGGGGAGCGTCGATCATGTATCCGCCGCCCACATAGATGCCCACGTGCCGGATGGCCCGGGAGTTGGTGAGGTCGTCCGAGAAGAAGACCAGGTCCCCCGGCAGCAGTTCGTCGCGCCTGGGGTGCGGCCCCGCGTTGTACTGGTCGTTGGCCACCCGCGGCAGGGTCACCCCCACGCTTTCGTACGAGGCCTTGGTCAGACCCGAGCAGTCGAAGCGTCCGCCCTGGTCAGCCGTTCCGTTGCCACCCCACAGGTAGGGCGTGCCGAGCTTCTTCTGCGCGTACGTGATGGCCCCCGCCGCCTGTTGCGAGGGGTCCACGCGGGTCACCGGGGCCGCGAAGCTCTTCGCCAGCGTGGTGATCGTCTTCACGTAGTTCCGGGTCTCCGCGTACGGCGGCACTCCCCCGTACTTGATGACCGCGTAGGCGCCCGCGTTGTAGGCGGCGAGCATGTTCTCGGTGGGGTTTCCCGGAGCGTTCTTCACATAGGAGGCGAGCTCGCAGTCGTACGAGGCGGCCGACGGAATCGCGTCATTCGGGTTCCATACGTCGCGGACACCGTCCCCGTCGCCGTCGACCCCGTGCGTGGCCCACGTCCCCGGAATGAATTGCGCTATCCCTTCCGCCTTCGCCGGACTCTTCGCGTTCGGATTGAATCCGCTCTCCTGATACAACTGGGCGGCGAGCAGGGCGGGATTGATCGCGGAGCAGAGATTGCCCCACTTCTGCACGAGGCTCTGGTACGCGGCGGGCACGGCACCCTTGGCGAGCCCGACCGAACCGCCGCCGATGCCTCCCGCGAGGTTCCCGGCGACCAGGTAGACGCCGACGACGAGCAGCATCACGAAGCCCATCCCCGCGCCGACGGCAGCGGTCGCCACGATCCAGGCCTTACGCACCGTCAACCGCCCCTCGCCGACCGGGAGTCCGCCGACGTCAGTGTAGAGGCGGGTCCCCGGGCGAGGGGGTCGTCGCGCGCACGGGCGGGGCGGCATGTCCCGCCGGAGGAGCGCTAACCGGCCAGCGCGGCCACGTGGTAGAGCTCCTCGGCCTCGGTGCCGAACACGGCGCTGTACGACACGTCGTCGGTGTCCCCGCCCTGCTCGTGGCCGCCGATGACACCGACGACCGCCCCGTCCCCGTTCACCCAGGGACTGCCGCTGGTCCCGCCGGCGAAGGCGGGACATTCGACGCGCTGCTGCGTACGGCTGTACGCGGTGGGCTTGTCGGTGCAGGTGACGGGGGAGTCGACGGAGCCGGGGTAGCCGGTGACGGTGACGGCGGTGGCCCCGGTGGCGCGGTGCGCGGCGAACGCGTTCGCGCCCCCGACCGCGTCCTCGACCTCCTCGCCGTCGCGGGTGGCGAGGACCGCGAAGGCGACGTCGCTGTCCTCGTCCTGGTCCCGCTTCCACCCCTCGGGGAGGAACACGCCCTGGACGTCCCAGAACCCGTACGGTGCCCTGCCGTCGCGGTAGCCGGGAGCGAAGGAGAGCTGCGCCTGCCCCTCCAGACAGTGGGCGGCGGTCAGGACGAGGTCGCGTCCCCGGCTGCGCACGACGGAGGCGGTGCAGAAGTGCCCGCCGGCGCCGCCGCTCGCGGCGTCCCCGTGGAACAGGGCACCCACCCGGACGCTCCGGCCGTTCTCGGCGGCCCGGACGGTCACGCCGAAGGGTCCGGGGCCGTCGTCGGCCGCGGCGACGGACGAGGACGTCACCGCCAGCAGCACGAGGGCCGCACCGAGCAGTGCCGGCCGCCGGGTGTCTGGGAGACGGGTGATGCGGATGCTCTTCATCGCCCCTCACCTTGCCGCAAGCGGGTGAGAAAAACCTCGGACCTGTCCGAGTATCACCTGTGAAGGCCGACCCCGCCCGGCCACCGGTGCCCGGCCGGGCCCACGGGCCCCGCTCGCCCGGGAACCGCCGGGCACGGGCTCAGTCCCGTACCCGCCCGGAGTGCCGGCACTCCGCCCACAGCAGTTTCCCGCCCCGCGGCGCCCCCGGCCCACGCGGCACGGAGACCCCCCACGCGTCGGCACAGGCCCGTACGAGATGCAGCCCCCGGCCGTGCTCGGCGTCGTCCCGCGGGGGCGGACCGGCGAAGGCGTCCTGCCGGAACCCGGACGGCACGATCGGGTCCGGGTCCCACACGGCGACCCTCAGCCGGTCCGGTTCCACGGGGAGAACACGAAGGGCGTACGGACCGGGCGCGTGCAGATGGGCGTTGGTCAGGAGTTCGGAGGCCAACAGCCCGGCCGTCGGCATCAGTTCGGCGAGTCCGCGGGCGGAGAGAATGGCCCGCAGGGCAACCCGGGCGATACCCGGGGAGCGTGGATCGTGCGGGAGTTGGAGGGTGTAGGACCAGGGCGGGGATACGGTGGCCATGGAAGTCTCCGATCACGGAGGGGAGTTGCACGGTGTCATGTCGCTACGGTGCCCAGTGACCGCGGCCGCTCCGTCGAGCGGGGTACTTCTGGGCGGGGTCCCAGCAATAAGGTAGCGGCGCCTGGGTGAAGGCGTTCACCAGATTGCGAGAACCGGCTTCACTATCACCCGAGTGGGTGACGAACACCAGCAAGGAGGCAGCGAGCCCGTGAGAACGAACCCGACGGGTCGCCAGCTCCGTCTCGGCACGGAGCTGCGCAAACTCCGCGAGCGCGCGGGTCTGACCTCGACCGAGGTCGGTCAACTCATGGGCATCAGGCAGACCCAGGTCAGCAACATGGAGGCCGGACGGGTCGGTGTCAGCGCCGAGCGCGTCCAAACGCTCGCCTCCCACTACGACTGCCTGGACAAGGCTCTGGTCCGAGCACTCGGCGACATGACCGCCCAACGCGTCCGCGGCTGGTGGGAGGAGTACCGCGAGATCCTGCCGGACGGGCTGATCGACCTGGCCGAGGTGGAACACCACGCCACCCGCCTGACCGCCGCGGTCACCGCCCACGTCCCCGGCCTGCTCCAGATCCACGACCACGCCCGCGAGGTCTTCCGCCAGGTCGTCCCGGAACTCACACCCCCCGACATCGAGCACCGGCTGTCGTTCCGCATCAAGCGGCAGACCGTCCTCTTCGACGACTCCCCCACGCCCTACCGGGCGGTCGTCCACGAAGCCGCCCTGCGCATGCGGTTCGGCGGTCCCGCCGTCACGCGGAAGCAGCTCAGGCACATCCTGGACATGAGCGAGCGCCCGCACATCGCCGTCCAGGTCATCCCGTTCAGCGCCGGCGCCTACCCCGGGTCCGGACAGTCGATCCTGTACGCCCACGGAGCGGTCCCCCAGCTCGACACGGTGCACCTCGACCAGTCGCACGGCCCGGTGCTGCTCGACGCCGAGGCCCAGCTCGACAAGTACCGCGTACTGCTCGACCGCATGGAGGCGACCGCCCTCACGCCCGAGGAGTCGCGGACGTTCATCGGCACCATCCTCAAGGACCTGTGAAGGAGTCCGCGATGCCCACGCCCGCCTGGCAGAAGTCCTCGTACTGCGGCGAGGGAGAGGCCTGCGTCCACGTAGCCGGAGAGCCCGCCTCCGGCGCGATCCGCCTCACCGAGACCGGCGACCCCGGCGGAGCGGTGCTCTCCGCCTCCCCGACGGCCTTCCGCTCCCTCCTGCACGCCCTCAAGGAGGACCACGACCGTGGCTGACACCCCTTCCGGCCTCGACTGGGTACGCGCCGCCCCCGAGGAGGCGACCGGGCCGGGCCCCTGGATCGAGATCGCCTTCGACGAGGACGACCTGGTCCGCATCCGGGAGACGAGCGACCCGGAGAACGTCGTCACGACCACCCGCAGGAAGTGGGACGCGTTCGTCCTGGGCGTCCGGGCGGGCGAGTTCGACCACTTCGTCGAGGGGCTGGAGGACGAACGGCCCCCGGCTCCCGCGGAAGGCCGCCCATGAGGTCATGAGGTAGCGCTCGCGGCTCCCCCGCACGGGCTCGGCCCGGGCGCGTCGCCCATCACGGAAGCACTCGGCCGTTCGCGGAGCACGACGCCGCCGCCCGTGCGATTCCCCTGAACGAGCTGTGAGTCGGGTCAAGCGGCCGTCAGCCGCCGGCCATCCGCGAACCATGGGGAGGTCACGCGCCCGCCGCGTTCAGTAAGACGGAAGCAATGCTTCCACAAGCCTCTTGTCGTCGCTCACCCGACAAGGGATGGTCGTCGGCGGGCCACGACGGTCCGACCTGACGGGGCATCCCGGAGAGAGTCACCGCCTTCACCGGCCGACCTCCGGAGTGCGGGCGAACGCCGGGAGACGTGGGGTTCCCCGGCACCACCCCGGCGAACGGGCCGCGGCCCGGTCCGCCGCCCGCCCCGATCACGCCCCCTTCCCACCGGCCCGGCGCGCCGCGTCCACCCCGCGCGGGCCCGGCGACCCGGGGAACATCGGCGCGACGCACCGTCAGAACCCCTCCGCCGGAGCCGCGTCCGTTCGAATTCACCCCGCGCACGAGCCGTAGAAGGGGACAACGACGGAACCACGCGGCAGGTTCCGCTTCCGCCTCATTGCCCGGCGTGACCGGCCGTGATACACAGAGTGACGATACGACTCTTCGTATACCGCCGTACGCCTCCCGAGAGGGTCCCGCGTACGCCGGCGACAAGGAATTCGCACGAATCCCGCCAACCAATGACGTCAAGTCGACATACGAAGGCGTCATTGTCGGCGAGAATGGGCCCGACCTCTGCGCACAGTGGGCAGGGGGTGCAGAACTACCCACCAGGGGCGGTGACTTACATGCTTTTCGCAGCCGACAAGGGCGACATCAACACAATCATCGGTGGAATCGCCCCGGACTGGGGCCCCTTCGGCAGCCTGGGCAACGAAGCAAAGGTGATGGTCGAGGTGGTGATGGCGGTCGCCATCCTGCTCTGCCTCGGCATCGCGATCTGGGGAGCGGCCAAACAGCGCATCGGCGCGACCGCCCTCCGGGACACCTTCAGCGCCGAACAGGGCAAGGGCCTCATCATCGCCGGGCTCACGGGAGTCTTCATCATCGGATCCCTCGGCACGCTCTTCACCATCGTGTACGGCATGGCCGTGTAGCCCGGCCGGGCCGCGCCGCACCCGGCGTACCGTCAGTACCCGGCCGGGCGTGCCCGGATCCTCGCTCCACCGACCCACCCGTCCGTCGTGCCCACCGGCTGAGGTTGCAACTCCCTGATGTCCAGTCACCACACCGCGCCCGCGCGGGAACCAGCACGGCTACCGTCGTACTACGTGGTTCAGCGAGAGGTTGAGGGGGCGTACGCGGCATGAGTCTCGGTGACGAACCCGGGTACGGCGACGGCCCGCGCGGCGACGACGGGGGGTACGGCGGCTCCGGCCAGACCCGCACCCGCCTGCCCGACCGTCCGGGCGACGTCTACGGCGGCGCGCGGCGCGGACGCGGATCCTCCTCGCGGAGCCTGGTCACGGTCGTCGGCGTGGTCGTCCTGCTCATCGCCGCGATCGCCTTCGCGAACCGCGGCGACGACGCGGCCTCCTCGGGCGACGGCGGCGGCGACAAGGCCAAGACGTCCCCCACGGCGGCCTCCGGCGACCACCTGGTGACGACGAAGTCCGCAGGCATCCCGTCGGGCTTCCCCCACACGGAGGAGGGGGCACAGAGCGCGGCAGCGAACTACGGTATCGCCCTGGGCTCCACCGGCATGTTCAACGCCGACCAGCGGCACGCGATCGTCAACGCGGTGTACGCACCCGACGTTGCAGCCGCACGGCAGCCCGACCTGGACTCGGCCTACACGAGTGAGAAGTTCCTGACGAACATCGGCCTGGACAAGAACGGCGCCGCCCCGGCCGGTCAGACCTTCATCTCGCGCATCATTCCGGTCGGCACCAAGACCAAGGCTTCCGGCACGGACAGCGCCACGGTGGAGCTCTGGTACACCTCGCTCTTCGGTCTGTCCGGCGACGGGTCCACCAACCCCGTGACGGAGAGCTGGTACACGACGACCTACCAGCTGAAGTGGACCAATGGGGACTGGAAGGTCACCGACTTCACACAGAAGGACGGTCCTGTCCCTGTGGGGCGAGACCAGAAGGCCTCCACCGCGGACGACATGAGCAAGGCCGTCGAGGAGTTCGGAGGGTTCACGTATGCCCGCTAACAAGCCGCGCCGTGTCCTCTCGCTCGCCACCGCGGTGGTGGCGATGCAGTCGGCCGCCGTCCTGCTGGCCACCAAGGCGGTCGCCGCCCCCAGCCCGACTCCCAGCCGCAACCCTTGTGAACTCGTCCGGGGCCCCGCCAGAAAGTACTGCGACAGCGGCACCAAGGGATCCGGCAAATCCGGCCTCACCACCGACCCCGGTGTCGGGTCCACCCTGGACCCCCTCTCCTCGCTGGCCAAGGGCTGCGCCGACGCCGCCTCCTGGACCATCGACAAGCTCTCCGCCGCCGTGAACGACACCGCCAACGTCGACTTCACGAACCAGAAGTTCCTCCAGCAGTACGCCGTCGTCTTCGCGGCGTCCACGATCCTGACCCTGCTGCTGTGGCTGCTGGCCGTCGCGAAGCGGGCCGTGCGAGGCGTCCCCCTCGGCACCGCCCTGTCCGAGGCGATCGGCTTCCTCTGGCTGACCGTGCTGGCCTCCGCCTTCACGCCGCTGATCCTCTACACGGTCGTCTCGGCGACGGACGGCGTGACGGAGGTGCTCGCCAAGACGACGGGCAACCAGACGGACGCGTTCTTCGGGACGTTCTCCGGCGCGCTGGACAAGGGCAACAGCGTCGGCGGCGGCCCCATCATGCTCATCGTCGTCTCGATGGTCTCGATCCTGGCCGCCGGCATCCTCTGGCTGGAGCTGGTCATCCGGGCCGCCCTGCTCTACGTCGGCGCCCTCCTCGGCACCGTCGTCTACGCCGGCCTCGTCGACAAGAACCTGTGGGGCCACGTCCGCCGCTGGGCGGGCATCATGATCGCGGTGATCCTGGTGAAACCGGTCATCGTCATCGTGCTCGGCCTCGCCGGAGCCCTCAGCTCCGACAGCGGACCCGACGCGTTCTCCGCCGTCGTCTCCGGGCTCGCCATCATCCTGCTCGCCATCTTCGCCAGCGCGATGATCTACCGCTTCGTCCCCGGCTTCGGCGACGAGATCGCCGGCTCCCGCAACAACCGCATCATGCAGGGAGCCGAGGGCAAGGCCGCCGCCGTGATCAGCTCGCCGGCCACCCTCGTCGCGCAGGGCATCAAGACACACAGCTCACGCGCCGACAACAACGGAGGCGGCAGCAGCCAGCCCCGCCCCGCCAACCCCGCGTCCGGCGGTGTGGCCGCGCACAGCAGCCGTACGCCGAACGGAGGCGGCGGATCCGTCCCCTCCGCCGCACCGCCGCCGCGCAGCAGCGCGGTCAACACCCCGCACGCCAGCAACACCCGCAACAGCAACCGCACGGGAGGTGAAGGGCGTTGACGACCGAGTCCCACCTGTCCCATCCGGTCACGCCCCGCCGTACATATCTGATCGGCCGCGCCCGGCCGAACGCGATCGTCGGCCGGAACCGCGAGTCCGGCGAGATCGCGCTCATCATCGCGGGCGCGTTCCTGGGCATGATGTGCGGTCTGCTCGTCCCGGTGCTGTCCCTGCGGATCGTGCTGCTCATGGGCTTCCCGCTGCTCGCGATCGCCGCCGTGTACGTCCCGTACAAGCGCCGCACCTTCTACAAGTGGTTCGAGATCAACCGCAGCTACAAGCGCACCCTGCGCCAGGGAACGGCGTACCGCAGCCAGGTGATGGAGGCCGGCACCCGCTTCGACGGCAGGGAGGTCGAGATCGGACCGCCGCCCGGCATCGGGCGCATCTCCTGGCTCGCCGCCCCGTTCGGACCCGACGAGATCGCCGTGCTGCTGCACGCCGACCGCCGGACCGTCACCGCCGCCATCGAGATCGAGGGACCGGGCGTCGGCCTGCGCGACAGCGAGGACCAGGAGGCCCTCGTCGACCGCTTCGGCACGCTGCTCAAGCACGTGGCGAACGGCGACGGCTTCGTCACCCGCCTCCAGATGCTCGCCCGCACCCTCCCCGCCGACCCGGACGCCCACGCCAAGGACGTCTCCCAGCGCGGCGACGACCGGGCCCCGGGCTGGCTCCAGCAGTCGTACGACCAGCTCCAGTCGATGGTGTCCACGAGCAGCGAGCAGCACCGCGCCTACCTCGTCGCCTGCATGCACTACTCGCGCGAACTGGCCGCCGAGGGCCAGGCCATGGCGCGGGCGGCGCGGCCGCAGGGCGGCCGCAAGGTCGACCGGGACGCCGGACTCGCCGTCGTCATGGCCCGCGAGCTGACCGACATCTGCTCCCGGCTCCAGGAAGCCGACATCCGTGTGCGCCAGCCGCTCGGCCAGGGCCGGCTCGCCTCCCTCGTGCACTCGATGTACGACCCCGACCACCCGATCGACCACATCCAGGCGATGACCAAGCGCAACGCCTGGCCGGCCGAGCTCGACGCCATGGAGCCCACGTACCTCCAGGCCAAGACCCGCGAGTCCTCCACCCGCGCCCCCTGGTGCCACGCCACGGCCTGGGTGAAGGAGTGGCCGATGACCCCGGTCGGCGTCAACTTCCTCGCCCCCCTCCTCGTCCACACCCCCGACGTCATCCGCACGGTCGCCGTGACGATGGACCTCGAACCCACCGAGATCGCCATCGAACGCATGCTGACCGAGAAGACCAACGACGAGGCCGAGGCCAGCCGCGCCGCCAAGATGAACCGCACCGTCGACCCGCGCGACATCGCCTCGCACAACCGCCTCGACCAGCGCGGCGAGGACCTGGCGAGCGGCGCCGCGGGCGTCAACCTCGTCGGCTACATCACCGTCTCCTCCCGCAATCCCGAGGCCCTCGCGCGCGACAAGCGCACCATCCGCGCCTCGGCCGGCAAGTCGTACCTGAAACTCGAGTGGTGCGACCGCGAGCACCACCGCGCCTTCGTCAACACACTGCCGTTCGCCACCGGAATCCGCAGGTAGGGGCTGATGCACTGATGCGGGATCCGTTGTCCGCCGCGACGGACGCCTTCACGTCCTTCCTCTTCGGCAAGGTCGAGACGACCCGCCTGCCCGTGCGCACCTCCACGGGCCAGGCGCAGGCGGTCTACCTGCCCACCGCCGCACCGGGTCTCGGCGACTCGGGCGTCATCATCGGCCGCGAGGTGTACTCCGGCAAGGGCTACATCTACGACCCCTTCCAGCTGTACGGACAGCAGCTCCCCGCCCCGCACTGGCTGGTCCTCGGCGAGTCCGGCAACGGCAAGTCGGCCCTGGAGAAGACGTACGTCCTGCGCCAGCTGCGCTTCCGCGACCGCCAGGTCGTCGTCCTCGACGCCCAGGGCGAGGACGGCGTCGGCGAATGGAACCTCATCGCGCAGGAGCTGGGGATAACTCCCATCCGGCTCGACCCGACGGCCGCCCTGGACATGGGCATCCGGCTCAACCCGCTCGACCCCTCGATCACGACGACGGGCCAGCTCGCCCTGCTGCGCACCATCATCGAGGTCGCGATGGGCCACGGCCTCGACGAGCGGTCCGGCTTCGCCCTGAAGGTCGCGCACGCCTACGTCAACGAGACGATCGTCGAGCGCCAGCCGGTGCTCACCGACATCGTCGAGCAGCTGCGCCACCCCGAACCGGAGTCCGCCGAGGCGATGAACGTCGCCATAGACGACGTACGGGCCTGGGGCCTGGACGTCGCCCTGGTCCTGGACCGGCTGGTCGACGGTGACCTCAGGGGCATGTTCGACGGCCCGACGACGGTCGGCATCGACCTGGACGCCCCTCTCATCGTCTTCGACCTGTCGCACATCGACCGGAACTCCATCGCCATGCCCATCCTCATGGCGATCGTCGGTGTGTGGCTGGAGCACACCTGGATCCGGCCCGACCGCAAGAAGCGCATCTTCCTGGTGGAAGAGGCCTGGCACATCATCAACAGTCCCTTCGTGGCCCAGCTCTTCCAGCGGCTGCTGAAGTTCGGGCGCCGCCTCGGCCTGTCCTTCGTGGCGGTGGTCCACCACCTGTCGGACGTCGTCGACGGAGCGGCGGCCAAGGAGGCCGCCGCGATCCTGAAGATGGCCTCGACACGGACCATCTACGCCCAGAAGGCGGACGAGGCCCGTTCGACGGGCCGGGTCCTCGGCCTGCCGCGTTGGGCGGTCGAGATCATCCCGACGCTGACCCCGGGCATCGCCGTCTGGGACGTCAACGGCAACGTCCAGGTGGTCAAGCACCTCATCACCGAGACGGAACGCCCACTGGTCTTCACCGACCGGGCCATGACGGAGTCGTCCACCGATCTCGTCTCCGACGACGCCCTGCGCGCCGCCGAACTGGAGGCCGAGGAACGGGCGGCGGCCTTCGTGGAACAGCACCTGGGCGATCTCGACGGCTCCACCGAGTCCACGGTGGCATGAGATGAGACAGGACGGCGACCGGCGCGAGGGGCCGGGCGGCATCCCCGACGGCCTGCTGATCGGGGTACTGGGCTTCCTCCTCGGCATGACCCTGATGGTCTGGACGGCGACGGGCCTCGCGGGCTGGTTCTCCCGCGGCGCCTGGCCGGACGCGATCACCTTCACCCGTACGCCCCTGGCCATGCGGCACCTGATCGGCGAGCCGCACGACATCGTCGGCGCCTGGCCCGACACCCCGGCCTCGCAGCTGTCGGGCTACGGCCTCTTCTGGGGCCTGTTCATCGGCCAGTTGATGGTGCTGCTGGTCCTCGCCGTGTTCGTGATGGGCACGGTGGCACGGTGGCGGGCGGGACGGGCGCGAAGGCGGGCGCAGGCCATGACGGCCAGGGCGGCCGCGGCCTCCAAGGACGCTCCGGATCCGGTGGTGCCACCGGCCAGGACGGAACGGCGGACGCTGCCGACGCAGCCCCTGGAGACGGCCCCCAGGGCGGCCGAGGGCGATCGGGTGGGCGCCGCCCAGCCACTCCAGCAGTCCCACGGACACACGGGGGCACAGACGCTCGGCCAGGTGGTTCCGCAGCCGCAGGGGTACGAGGCCTCGCAGGCGCAGGGGCACGTGACCGCGCAGACGCAGGAACACGTGGCAGCGGGGACAGCCGGCCACGAGGGCGGCCGGGAGGCCGTCGCCTCCGAGGCCGCGCCGGCCCGTTCCGCGGCGGCACCCCGGCAGAACCCCGCGTGGACGTCCGGGCGCGCGGTCGTCCTAGCCCCCGCCGAGACCCGTCACCCCACCGCGGCCCAGGCCGTACGCGACGCCGAGGGCCCGGTCCTCGTCATCACCTCCGACCCCCGCACCTGGTCGGAGACCAAGGACGCCCGCGCCAAACTGGGCCCCGTCCTCCTCTACGACCCGGCCCACCTCTGCGACACCCCGGCCCGGCTGCACTGGTCCCCCGCGGCGGGCTGCGAGGACAAGGAGACGGCGGCGGCCAGAGCGGTCGCCCTCCTCGCCCCGGTGCGTCCCTCCGCCAAGGCGGACCAGGCGATGGCCGATGTCGCGGAAACGCTCATGCGCAGCTATCTGCACGCCGCCGCGGTGGAGGGCAAGGCGTTCCGCCACGTCCACCGCTGGGCCCAGGGCTCACAGGTGCAGGACGCCGTACGGGCCCTGCGGACGAATCCCAAGGCCGCGTCCGGCGCCGCCGGCGAGCTGGAGGCCGCGCTCGTCTCGCACCCCGAACGCCGGGACATAGCACAGGAGCTGACGGCGCGTGCGCTGTCGTCGTTCACCACGGTCAACATCCGCGAATCCTGCACTCCGAACCGAAATGACAGCCTCGCCTTGGATTCCTTCGTCAACGAAGGGGGAACTCTTTATATGATCGGCGAGCCCATCGAGGACCCCAAGGCCGGCCCCGGCGCCATGCCCTTCCTGACGGCCCTCGCCTCAAGCGTGGTCGAGCGCGGCCGGCGCATGGCCGAACGGTCATCCTCCGGTCGGCTCGACCCACCACTCACGCTCGTCCTGGACGACATCGCGGCCGTGGCCCCGCTGCCCCAGCTCCCCGATCTGCTGACCACGGGCCCGGCCCGCGGCCTGCCGACCCTGGCCCTCCTCCGCTCCCGCGAACAACTCCGTTCGCGCTGGCCGCAGTACGAGCTTCCGATCTGAGGAAGAAGCACCGCCAAGACCCGTCACCCGTCACCCGTCACCCGTCACCCGTCACCCGTCACCCGTCACCCGTCACAGGAACGTCAGGCGAACCGACGCGGACAGGGCCTCGGCACCCCGGACACGGTCATGGCTCACCGCGATGTAGAGATCCTTCAGATCGGCCAGGGCAGCGAGCGGGGTGAGGTCGATGTCTCCTTCCGCCCTCATGTCTCCTACAAACTCGCAGTACTCCAAACGTGGAAAGGCCAGGGGCAGCCGGTGCACGGCGGCCTGGACGACCCGCTCACCGCCACCTCCACCGAGAGACAGGGTGGTGACGGACGCCATGACCGCCTCCGGCTCGAGCATGTCCAGCGAAGCGGCTGTGGCGCTGAGATCGGTGAGGTGCGGCAGGGCGCGGATCTCCTGCCAGTCGGCGGCGGAAGCCGGGGCGGACTCCCGGCACAGTCCGAGGCTCGTGAGTTCGGAAAAGCGGCTCAAGCCCGCGAGTCCGCCTTCGGGTGCCGCACCGTCGGTGACCTGCAAAGTCCGCAAGCGGGCACTGGAGTTGAGCCCGCGCGGCGACCAGCGGAGGCCGGGAGCACCTCCGAGCACCAGCGATTCCAGCTGGGGCAGTTCCCCGAGCGCACGTAGGTCGATGTCGGCCCGGAGCGTGGTGAGGTCAAGGTGCCGCAGGCCGAGTCCACCGATTCCGCGGAGATCCAGAAGGTTCGCACAGCCCCGGATGATCAGCGAGGTCAACTCGGTCTGACCAGACAGGAATTCCAGATCGGCCGGCTTGCCCTGCAGACTCAGCTGACCGACGCGGTGGTGGGAGAGATACAGGGTCAGTGCCTCCACGGAGACGGCAGCTCTCACGTCCAGGCTCTCCGGGACGAGCCCGAGACGCCGAAGATGACCGAGCTGCTCGTCGCTCTGGACGGTGTAGGTGAGATCGTCCGGCTTCAGCCGCGCGATGATCTCGTCGGCGTACTGCCCACTGTCGAAGCGGGACCAGGCCCATACGAGCTGAGCGCGCACCGGGACGAAGGCGTGCTCGACGAACCGTGCGAGAAAGGTGATGGCGGCTTCGGAGGTGATGTGCGATGCGGCGATGACCGTGTTGAAGGCGGCCACGTCGTTGTCGAGTTCCTCGGGCCCCGGCAGGAGATGCAGGATCAGGGGCCCGACCTCCGCCAGTGCCCGGGCCTCTTCCTCGTTCCTCGGAGGGATGAGGGTGGCGGTGGATCGCTCCACGGCCTCCCGCACGGACGGGCTGAGGGAGGTGGCGTGTTCCAGGCAGGCGGCCGCCACCAGGTAGATGCGCGTCTGCACCTTCCTGTCGGGGGCACGCTCCCCCCGGCCGAGCAGTTCCTGGAAGATCGTCTCGCGCTCTCGGGGCCGGGCCAGCGCGACGGCCATGCGGATCACGTCCTCCCACTGGTCGTCGTCCGCGTGCTCGACCAGCAGCCCGAAGTCGCCCTCCGCCACGGCCGCCCGGGCACCGAGGAAGTCCTGGAAGGTGCGATGGATGAAGTCCACCGTGCCGGGGGCCGGCTCGCGCAACAGGCCGCTGCGCTCGAGGAAGTGGTCGAAGACGGCCGACGCCCCACCCAGTTCGGCGATCTCGGGGATCGCGGGAACAGCCCGGCCGATGATGATCTCCGCTCGTGAACGGTCCATCTCCGTGCGGCCGTTCTTGATCAGCCAGTAGGCGATCAGCTGGAGAACCTCCAGCTGCGGCTCCTCGCGGAGGGAGGGGACCTTCATGTCCCGTTCCCGGTCGCGGCGGCTGAGCAGCATCGACAGCGCGGCCTCGTACAGGTCCTTGCGCCCATGGGGCAGATAGCCGCGCCGATCGCGGTGGAGGGCGCAGATCAGCCCGCACATCAGGGGATTGGTGGCGAGCCGTCCGAGATCCGGCTGCGTCCGGACGGCGGTGAGGAGCTGGGCTTCGTACCGAGCGAGTTCACCGCCGTCGTCCGTGCTCGTCCGGGCTGCGGCGTGCCACCGCTTGATGAAGGTGGCGATGTCCGCCGGACCCATCGCGGAGAGCGTCAGCTCGGCGAAGTTGTCCTCGAACAACCAGCGGTGGTCCACGGCTGACGGCCGCGAGGTGACCAGCCAGCGGTTCTCCCCGTCGTACGTCTCGATCAGCTCCCGCAGCCATCTGCGGGTCCGCTCGCGCTCGGGTTCGGGGACCTCGTCGATGCCGTCGACGAGGACCAGCCCGCGCCCGGCGCGGAGAACCCGGTCCTCCCATCCGTCGGGCTGAGCGCCGGCCAGCGGACAGCCGGTCGCGGCGAGGAAGTCGTGAGGGCCGGGCAGCCGGTCACCGTGGCGCGTGAGGGTACGGAGCGGGAGGACGAACGGCACCCGGTCGTAGAGGTACGCCAACCGGTCGGGCAGATCCGTACAGGCGGCGGTGATGGCCAGCCACTGCACCAGCGTGGTCTTACCCGAACCGGCCTCACCGCGCAGCAGGACACGCCGGTTGGAGGCGAGGGCCTCGTCGGCGGGCTGGGGGACGCCCAGGCGACGGGCGAGCACGGCCAGTTCCGCGAAAACATCGCGGACTTCCTGACTGCTGAAACCCTCGGCGAGAGACCGGACGTCGAAATCCCCGCTGGTCTCCCAGTCCCTGAGCATTCCCCTCACGTGTTCGTCGAGCTCCGCCCCCGTCCCGCTTCCGGGCCGGCTCCTTCCCGGTGCGGAGAGCAACTCGTCGTTCAGAGCGCGCCATGCCGCCTCGACGTCGCCCCGCTGCCGCCTGCGAAACCATGCCGGTGGCTGCCGCGTCGACGGGACCCCCGTCGTCTCCAGGTTCAGATACGCCAGGTCCAACGGCCACCGCGTCGGTGAGCTGCTCAGGTCGATCCCGTAGATCGTGAGCTTTCCGTGCTTCTTGCGCAGATGCTCCAGATACCGCTGCTCGAAGGCAGCGTCCTCGCCTCCCGGAAGCGGACTGCGCCGGATCAACTCGTCTACCTTGGAGATGATTTCGTCGAGGTCCCGCGTCTGCTCCACCAGAGCGTGGGCGACAAAGGTCGACCGCTGCGTGAAGAACTGCAGGATGTGCAGACAGGCCGTGTCGACCAGGCGCTCGTAGAAATACGTTGCCTGGGCGCTCAGATGCCGCTCAGGACGGTCACCGGCATTGCGCAGCTCCCGAGCGAAGCCTTGGTGCCCGAGACGGACGGCGTCGAGATCGGTGAGGGTGAGGTCGCCGAGTGCGTGGAGCGTAGCCCCGAGGGCGTCGGCGACGGCCTGCTCCTCGTCGGCCGCGATGGGCCGCTCGCCGGTCCGCAGCCCCTGCCGGACCAGCTTGGCGGCGAGTTCACGGACGTCGGTCTCGGTGAGGGAACGCTTCTCCCCCTTGAAGGAGACGTACCCCGAGATACGGATCGGCTCGTCGACGAGGCCAGCGCCCGGCCCCTCGGTGACGAACAGCTTCTTCACAAGGGGGCCCACGGCGGCCGAGGCCAGCCTCGTTCCGACAGTGGCGAGTTCCACGCGTGCTCCCCCGAGACGGCGACGATCCCTTCCCACGGATACTAGGCCGCAACGCCCGGCACGGGAGATCGTTCCGTCAGTCCCGAGTGATCACGAACTCCAGCTCCAGTTCGCCGGTGCCCCCCGGCATCGGTGCCGTCTCTCCGGTGGGCAGGAAACCCGCCTTCCGGTAGAACGCCTCGGCACGACCGTTCTTCTCGTGCACGAACAACCGCACGCGCTCGAGCCCGGCCTCCCAGGACCACGCGAGAGCGGCGTCGAAGAGCCCCTGGGTCACCCCGGCCGCGCTCCCGCGGTACTCGGGCCGTACGAACACCCCCACCAGATGCCCCTGCCGGCGCTCGGGCACCGTCCCGAACGCATCGGGCACCCCGGCCTCCTCGACCAGCACGGTCACGGAACCCGCCCACACCCCGTCCTCGCCCACGGCCACGATCTGCTGCCGCTCGGTGGCTCCGACGGCCGCCCCGGACGCCCTGTCCTGCCAGAAGTCGTCCGCCTTGGCGGCCGCGTCCTCGTAGGTCTCCAGGAACGCGAGGTGCGCGACGGGGTCCCGCAGGGCGTCGAGCCTGAGCTCCTTCACCTGCCGCCACTCGTCGGAGCGTATGGAACGGATCTCATGGGTCCTGAAGGTCATGGAAGTCACCGTAGTACGCGCGTGCGACCGCGCTCACCTGGATATCCACCCTGCCGATCACCGCCGGCCCGGACACCGTCATGCTCTTCCCTGTACGGCACACACCGCCGACCGATCCGATCACGCGCAAGCTCGCCAGGGAGAACATCGCATGGCCAAAGTCCAACTAGAGGAACTCCGCAGCGTCATCCATCCCACGGGAAAGCTGGACAGCCGCGCGGAGCACTGGGCCGGCCGCCTCTACATGCGGTCCCTCTCCCTGCGCGTGACCCGCCATCTCGTCGACACCCGCATCTCGCCGAACCAGATCACCGTCATCATGGTCTTCGCCGGGATGCTCTCGGGGGTCGCCCTGATCCTGCCGGGCCTCGGTGGCGCCGTACTCTCCGTCGTCTTCATGCAGCTGTACCTGCTGCTCGACTGCGTGGACGGCGAAGTGGCCCGCTGGCGTCGCCAGTTCAGTCCGCTCGGCGTCTACCTGGACCGCCTCGGCGCCTACCTCGCCGACGCCGCCGTGATGGTGGGCATGGGCATCCGCGCCGCCCAACTCGGTCTCGACCTCTACCTGGTGGCCGGTCTGGCCGCGGCGATCGGCGTCCTGCTCCTGAAGTCGTCCTCCGACCTGGTGCACGTGGCCCGCTCCGACAGCGGCATGGAGAAGGCGACCGACGCCTCCGTCGTCCCGCGCTCCAGCGGTCTCGCGCAGGTCCGCCGACTCGCCTCGGCCGTGGGCCTCCACCGCCTGGTCAACGGCATCGAGTGCACCATCCTGCTGCTCGTCACCGCGGTCGTCGACTTGGCGATGGGCGACCTGACGGCCACGCGGATCGCGACCGTCGCCGTGACGGCGATCGTGTGGCTGCTCGTGCCGGCGCACATCGTCTCGATCGTCGCGTCGTCCCGCCTGAAGTAACCGCACCAAAGGAAAGGGGCGGCCTCCTCGAGGAGGCCGCCCCTTTCCCGTGAAACCTGTTCCTGATTTCTCATGGAAACTGTTCCTGAACGCAGAAAACCCCCGTACCGGTATCCCCGGTACGGGGGTTTTCTTCAAAATTTGTTCGGCGGTGTCCTACTCTCCCACAGGGTCCCCCCTGCAGTACCATCGGCGCTGTGAGGCTTAGCTTCCGGGTTCGGAATGTAACCGGGCGTTTCC
>NZ_KZ626988.1 GCF_002911015.1 Streptomyces populi | reverse complement strand
TCCTCGACACGGTCCTCTATCTGCTGGGCGTCACCCGTGAAGAGGTCGAGGCCGCCGACATGGACGAGGACGACGACGCGCACTGAGCGTCCCTGGTGACGTACGGGGGCCCGGCACCGTGGTGGTGCCGGGCCCCCGTACGTCACCGCGGTGGGGTCACTCCGTCGGGGCCCAGTATTCGGTCAGGGTGGCCGTCGCGGGCTCCAGGGACTTCCAGGGGCCGTCGAAGGAGAGCACCGCGAAGGCCGCGGTGTGGAAACCGTGGGCGTTCATGCGTGCGCGGGTGTCGCCCTCGGCCCGGCTCGCCAGGATGTCGGTCAGGGCGTGCATGCCCGGGTTGTGACCGATCAGGATCACGTCGTGCGCGTCGTCCGGGGTTTCGTTGAGCACGGCGATCAGCTCGCCGGGCGAGGCTTCGTAGATCCGCTCCTCGTAGACCGTTTTCGGCCGGTGCGGGAGCTCCTGGACGGCGTGCTTCCACGTCTCGCGGGTGCGGACCGCGGTGGAGCAGAGGGCCAGGTCCAGGGGGATGCCGGTGTCGGCCAGTCTGCGTCCGGCGACGGCGGCGTCCATGCGGCCCCGGTCGGCGAGCGGCCGCTCATGGTCGGAGATCTGCGGCCAGTCGGCTTTCGCATGCCGGAAGAGGATGATCCTGCGGGGTTCTGCGACGCTCATGCGTCCCAGCTTCGCACGAAACATGCCATGGGGCGCAGGGAGTTGATGCGGTCCCCCGGCGGGGGTGGACCCTGTCCCGTCAGGGGTGATGCCGTCCCTCCCGGGGAGGGCGGGGTGAGACCGGTCCGGGCTCCACGGCTCACGGAGTGTTGTGCAGGACCGCTTGCCGGACGCTCTCGAACAGGTGGGTGATCGCCGGGTCGCCGGTCGCGGCGTGCGCGTCCACCGGGTTGAGGATCATGAGCAGCAGGGTGATGAAGGCGAGCGTGGGCAGGGCGAGGGCCCACCAGGGCAGCCGGATGTCGACGCGGCCCGTGGTCGCCGGGCGGGGCCGGGTGTGCGTAGGGGCCGACATGCCGCCTCCGTGAGTCTTCGAGTGATCCCCCGACCGCGGTTCGCGGTCACGATTCGAAGCTACGGAATCCGCGGCCTCCGGCCCATCCGGTGATCCACCCACTTGACCCTGACCCTCACCCCCTAGGGGATGGGGGGTTATCCCCACCCCCGGGGCCGGAGGGGGGCGACGGCGAGGGCGCCGCGGTGGTCAGCGCGGCGCCGCCGGGCACGGGGCCGCACCGTTCACGGGGACGCGACGGAGGCGACGATGCCGATGATCACGGTGATGGCCAGCATCGCGCCGAGCACGAGCAGCAGCTTCTTCTGGCCGTTCTGGGGGTTCGGGTCGAGCACAGGCATGCGGCCAGTCTCGCACTCTTCGTCCGTCGCGCCGTCCCCGGGGCCCGTTTCCCGGGGACGGGGTCATCCGGCGGCCTCGTCCTCCACCGTGCGGTCGCGGCCCGCCAGGATGCCGACCCCGATCTGCGGGAGCATCAGCCCGGCCATCATCGCGAGGGGCAGGCCCCAGCCGCCGCTGTGCTGGTAGAGCACGCCCACGAGCAGGGGGCCCGGGATCGAGATCAGATAGCCGGCGCTCTGGGCGAACGCGGACAGCTTGGCGACGCCGGGGCCCGTCCGGGCCCGCATGCCCACCATGGTCAGCGCCAGGGGGAAGGCGCAGTTCGAGATGCCGAGCAGCAGGGCCCAGGCCCAGGCGCCCGCCGCCGGGGCCAGGTAGAGGCCCGCGTATCCGGCGAGTCCGCTGAGGCCCAGGACGACCACGATGGGCCCCTGGCGGGGCAGGCGGGTGGCGAGGCGGGGGATGACGAAGGCCAGTGGCACGCCCATCACCATGGTGACGGCGAGGAGCAGTCCCGCGGTGCCCGCGGCGACGCCCGCGTCGCGGAAGATCTGCGCCATCCAGCCCATCGTGATGTAGGCGGCGGTCGCCTGGAGCCCGAAGAAGACGGCGAGGGCCCAGGCCGTACGGCTGCGGGTGATGCGCAGGCCGTCGTCGGCGGGACCGTGGGGGGTGACGGCGGCGGCAGCCGGGGCCGGGGTGCCGGTGGGGGCCGTCGTCGAAGGCGCGCGGTCGTCGGCGGGGGCCGTGCCGGGCGCGGCCGGTTCGCGGTCACCGGTGCCGGGTTCGGTGCCCTTCGCGCGTACCAGCAGGATCCACGGCAGGACGGCCGCCGCCGCGAGTCCCGCCCACACCGCGAGGCCGGAGTGCCAGTCGTCCCCCAGGGCGTCGGTCATGGGGACGGTCGCCGCCGCGGCGGCCGACGTGCCGAGGGCGAGGGCCATCGAGTAGAGGCCCGTCATGGAGCCGACCTTGTCGGGGAACCAGCGCTTGACGATCACCGGCATCAGGACGTTGCTGACGGCGATGCCCATGAGCGCGAGCGCGCTGGCGGCCAGGAACCCGGCCGTGCCCCCGGCGTACGGGCGCACGGCCAGGCCCGTCGCGATGGCCGCCATGCCCGCGCAGACGACGGCGGCGGGCCCGAAGCGGCGGGCGAGCCGCGGTGCGGTCACGCCGAAGACGGCGAAGCACAGGGGTGGTACGGAGGTGAGCAGCCCGGCGAGGCCGCCGCTCATGCCGAGGCCGTCGCGCACCTCTTCGAGGAGGGCGCCGAGGCTGGTGATGGCCGGGCGCAGGTTGAGGGCGGCGAGGACGACGCCGACGACCACGAGCCGTGTCGCCCACGCGCGCGCGGAGGGCGTGTCGGGTGCCGTGCTCCCGGTGGAGCGGTGCATCGGCGGGGACGGCGTCGGCGTGCGGGTTTCCTCGGGGAGCATGAGGCCCATCATAGAATCATGGGATGATTGGTTGCCCCATCGGGCTGCGTTAATCTCCGGAGCCTCCGGCCCGCGCGCGAACGATCACACCCGGGCCCGTACGAAGGACCGTCATGCCGCTGAGCCATCCCCGCCGTTCGGCCCTGTCCGAGCAGGTCATCGCCGAGCTGCGGAACCAGATCACCTCGGGCGAGTGGCCGGTGGGCTCCCGCATCCCCACCGAGCCGGAGCTCGTCGACCAGCTCGGCGTGGCCCGCAACACCGTGCGCGAGGCCGTCCGGGCGCTCGCCCACAACGGGCTGCTGGACATCCGGCAGGGATCGGGGACCTACGTCGTGGCGACCAGCGAGCTGGCGGGCGTGATGCACCGCCGGTTCGCGGACGCCGACCCCCGGCACATCGCCGAGCTGCGGTCCACGCTGGAGTCGAGCGCCGCGCGGCTGGCCGCGGAGCGGCGCACCGAGCGCGACCTCAAGCAGCTGGACGCGCTCCTCGGGCGCCGGGAGGAGGCCTGGGAGTCGGGCGACGCGGAGGCCTTCGTGGCCGCCGACGCGACCTTCCACCTGGCGGTGGTGGCCGCGTCCCGCAACGACGTCATGACGGCGATGTACGCGGATCTGGGCGAGGTGCTGCGCGACTGGCTGCGCGGGGACGTCGGTGAGGAACTGACGCCGGAGTCGTACATGGACCACGCCCTGCTCGTCGACGCGATCAGGGCGGGCGACGCGGACGCGGCGGCCGCGGAGGCCGCGAGCTATCCCTTCCAGTGCCGGCCCGGGCCGGCGTAGGCCCGGGGTGCCGCACCGGACCGCGGCGGCCCGGGGCACGGACCTCATTCCCCGTGGGTGATCCAGACCGTGCGGATCTCCTTCCAGCAGCGGCCGGTCAGCCGGACCGTCATCGCGGGGCCGACGTCGACCGGGACGCTGTCGCCGTCGATGTCCCACCAGCGGGCGCATTCGACGTGCAGGGCGACGCGGTCGGTGCCCACATAGGGGTTGTGGCAGTACGCGACGACGTGGGAGCCGGTGACCGTGGTCCGGCACTCGGCGCCGAACGGCTGGGGCACGGCGGCCCGCCGCGCCGTCTCGATCCCGGGCGGCCAGGAGCCTCCGCCCACGTCCTCCGCGCGCGGGTGCGGCATCGCGTCGTGCGGAACGGCCATGACGAGGGCGACAGCGGCGAACACCGGAGCAAAGCGGTGGGACAGGCGCACAAGGGGACCTCCTCGGCCGTACGGCTGCGGGGCGGGCGGTGCGTGCTCCCAGCGTGCCGCTCGCGGGGTCCGGGCCGCCCGGCCGACTGGGCCGAACGGGCGACGCCCCGCCCCCCGCGCGCTGCGGGGAACGGGGCGTCGGAACCTGCGACGAGTGTCACGCGCCGATGGCGTGCAGACCGCCGTCCACGTGGATGATCTCGCCCGTGGTCTTCGGGAACCAGTCGCTCAGGAGGGCGACGACGCCCTTGCCGGCCGGCTCCGGGTCCTTCAGGTCCCACTCCAGCGGGGCGCGGGTGTCCCACACGGAGGCCAGCTCGCCGAAGCCCGGGATGGACTTGGCAGCCATGGAGCCGATGGGGCCGGCGGAGATGAGGTTGCAGCGGATGTTCTGCTTGCCCAGGTCGCGGGCCATGTAGCGGCTGGTGGCCTCCAGGGCGGCCTTGGCCGGGCCCATCCAGTCGTACTGCGGCCACGCGTACTGCGCGTCGAAGGTGAGGCCGACGACGGAGCCGCCGTTCTGCATCAGCGGCAGGCAGGCCATCGTCAGCGACTTCAGGGAGAACGCCGAGACGTGCATGGCCGTGGCGACCGACTCGAACGGCGTGTTCAGGAAGTTGCCGCCGAGGGCGTCCTGCGGCGCGAAGCCGATGGAGTGCACGACGCCGTCGAGGCCGCCGAGCTCCTCGCCGACGACGTCGGCCAGGCGCCCGAGGTGCTCCTCGTTGGTGACGTCGAGCTCGATGACCTTGGTCGGCTTCGGCAGCTTCTTGGCGATGCGCTCGGTCAGCGTGGGCCGCGGGAACGCGGTCAGGATGATCTCGGCACCCTGCTCCTGGGCCAGCTTGGCGGTGTGGAAGGCGATGGAGGACTCCATCAGCACACCGGTGATCAGGACGCGCTTGCCCTCAAGAATTCCGCTCATGGTTCAGTGACCCATTCCCAGTCCGCCGTCAACCGGGATGACGGCTCCAGTGATGTACGAGGCTTCGTCCGAGGCGAGGAACCGCACCGTCGCGGCGATCTCCTCGGGCTGTGCGTAACGGCCCAGCGGCACCTGCGAGACGATGTTCGCGCGCTGCTCCTCGGTGAGCGCCTGCGTCATGTCGGTGTCGACGAAGCCGGGCGCGACGACGTTGAAGGTGAGATTGCGCGAGCCGAGCTCGCGGGCGAGCGAACGCGCGAAGCCGACGAGGGCGGCCTTGGACGCGGCGTAGTTCGCCTGCCCCGCCGAGCCGAGCAGCCCGACGACCGAGGAGATCAGCACGACGCGGCCCTTCTTGGCGCGCAGCATGCCGCGGTTGGCACGCTTGACCACGCGGAAGGTGCCGGTGAGGTTGGTGTCGATGACCGAGGTGAAGTCCTCCTCGGACATGCGCATCAGCAGCTGGTCCTTGGTGACGCCGGCGTTGGCGATCAGGACCTCGACCGGACCGTGCTCGGCCTCGATCTCCTTGTAGGCCTGCTCCACCTGCTCGGAGTCGGTGATGTCGCACTTGACGGCCAGGAAGCCGGCCGGCGGCTCACCGGACCGGTACGTGATCGCGACCTTGTCGCCGGCGTCGGCGAAAGCGCGGGCGATGGCGAGGCCGATGCCCCGGTTGCCTCCGGTGACGAGAACCGAGCGGCTCAACGGATCACCCTTTCGTTAGCGGACTGAAACCCCTGCAATACAGGCGCCTTCCTCGAAAACCTATCGGTCCGTCCGGCCCCGCAGGGAATCGGGCACCGACAGTGGGTTCGGGCGACTGCTGTCGGATCCCTACAGAAAACCGAGGCCGTACGGCCGGATGACGGACGCCTCGCGATCGAAAGACGGGCCCGGTCACGGCAAAGACGTGGCCGCCGGACCCGCCCGCGCGACATGATCGGACCCGACGGGCCACGACAACAGGGAGACCTCGGTGCCTCATTCCATCGACGAAGCCTTCACGGCGCTACCGCTGCGCGCACTCGCCGACGCCGCGCTCGCGCGGGCGCGGGCACTGGGCGCCGACCACGCGGACTTCCGCTTCGAGCGGGTGCGCAGCGCGTCCTGGCGGCTGCGCGACGCCAAGCCGGCCGGATCGTCGGACACCACGGACCTCGGGTACGCGGTACGGGTCGTGCACGGCGGGACCTGGGGGTTCGCGTCGGGTGTGGACCTGAGCATGGACGCGGCCGCGAAGGTCGCCTCGCAGGCCGTGGCGATGGCGAAGCTGTCGGCCCGGGTGATCAGGGCGGCCGGGTCGGACGAGCGGGTGGAGCTGGCCCCGGAGCCGGTGCACGCCGAGAAGACGTGGGTCTCGTCGTACGAGATCGACCCCTTCTCCGTGCCGGACGAGGAGAAGGCGGGGCTGCTGGCCGACTGGAGCGCGCTGCTGCTGGCGGCCGAGGGGGTCAACCACGTCGACGCGTCCCTGCTGACCGTCCACGAGAACAAGTTCTACGCGGACACCGCCGGGACCGTGACCACGCAGCAGCGGGTGCGGCTGCACCCGCAGCTCACCGCCGTGGCCGTCGACGAGTCCAGCGGCGAGTTCGACTCGATGCGGACGATCGCGCCGCCGGTCGGGCGCGGCTGGGAGTACCTGCTGGGCACCGGCTGGGACTGGGACTCCGAGCTGGAACGGATGCCCGGGCTGCTCGCGGAGAAGATGCGGGCGCCGAGCGTGGAGGCGGGCGTGTACGACCTCGTCGTCGACCCCTCCAACCTGTGGCTGACCATCCACGAGTCCATCGGGCACGCCACCGAGCTGGACCGCGCGCTCGGCTACGAGGCCGCGTACGCCGGGACCTCCTTCGCCACCTTCGACCAGCTCGGCAAGCTGAAGTACGGCTCCGACCTGATGAACGTGACCGGTGACCGCACCGCCGAGCACGGCCTCGCGACCGTCGGGTACGACGACGAGGGCGTCGAGGGCCAGTCCTGGGACCTGGTGAAGCAGGGAACCCTCGTCGGGTACCAGCTGGACCGGCGGATCGCGAACCTGACCGGCTTCGGGCGCTCCAACGGATGCGCGTACGCCGACTCCCCCGGGCACGTGCCCGTGCAGCGGATGGCCAACGTCTCGCTGCGGCCGGACCCGGGCGGCCTGTCCACCGAGGACCTGATCGGGGGCGTCGACCGCGGCATCTACGTCGTCGGCGACCGGTCCTGGTCCATCGACATGCAG
Organism: Streptomyces populi; assembly: GCF_002911015.1. Taxonomy (GTDB): domain Bacteria; phylum Actinomycetota; class Actinomycetes; order Streptomycetales; family Streptomycetaceae; genus Streptomyces; species Streptomyces populi. Next base: position 11,525 of record NZ_KZ626988.1, on the reverse strand, counting down.
CGCTACAACTTCCAGTTCACCGGCCAGCGCTTCTTCAAGATCGAGAACGGCCGGATCACGGGTCAGCTGCGTGATGTCGCGTACCAGGCGACGACCACCGACTTCTGGGGTTCGATGGCCGCCGTCGGCGGCCCCCAGACGTACGTCCTCGGCGGTGCCTTCAACTGCGGCAAGGCCCAGCCGGGCCAGGTCGCCGCGGTGTCGCACGGCTGCCCCTCCGCCCTCTTCAAGGGTGTCAACATCCTCAACACCACGTCGGAGGCCGGTCGATGAGCGCCCGTACGAACAAGCCGCACGAGGTCGTCGAGCGCGCCCTCGAACTGTCCCGGGCCGACGGCTGTGTGGTGATCGCCGACGAACGGTCCACGGCCAACCTGCGCTGGGCGGGCAACGCGCTCACCACGAACGGGGTCACCCGCGGGCGCACGCTCACCGTGATCGCCACCGTCGACGGCCGCGAGGGCGCCTCCTCCGGGGTCGTCTCGCGCTCGGCCGTGACCGCCGACGAGCTGGAACCCCTGGTGCGGGCCGCCGAGGCCGCGGCGCGCGGCGCCGGACCCGCCGAGGACGGCCGGCCGCTGGTGACGGACGTGCCGGAGTCCCCCGACTTCACGGACGCGCCCGCCGAGACCTCCTCCGCCGTCTTCGCCGACTTCGCGCCGACGCTCGGCGAGTCCTTCGCCCGCGCGCGTGCGGGCGGGCGGGAGCTGTACGGCTTCGCCAACCACGAGCTCGTCTCCAGCTACCTCGGCACGTCGACGGGGCTGCGGCTGCGGCACGACCAGCCGAACGGCACGCTGGAGCTCAACGCCAAGTCCCCGGACCGTACGCGTTCGGCGTGGGCGGGACGTTCCACGCGGGACTTCAAGGACGTCGACCCGGCCGCGATGGACGCGGAGCTGGCGGTACGGCTCGGCTGGGCCGAGCGGCGCGTCGAGCTGCCCGCCGGGCGCTACGAGACGCTGCTGCCGCCGACCGCGGTCGCGGACCTGCTGATCTACCAGATGTGGTCGTCCGCCGCCCGGGACGCGGCCGAGGGCCGGACCGTCTTCAGCAAGCCCGGGGGCGGCACCCGCATCGGCGAGCGGCTCAGCGAACTGCCGCTGACGCTGCGCAGCGACCCGAACGAGCCGGGCCTGGAGTCCGCTCCCTTCGTGCTCGCGCACGCCTCGGGCGACGACGCCTCCGTGTTCGACAACGGGCTGCCGCTGCGGGCCACCGACTGGATCCGGGAGGGCGAGCTGCGGCACCTGTCCACCACCCGGCACAGCGCCGGGCTGACCGGGCTGCCGGTGACCCCGTCGATCGGGAACCTCGTCCTCGACGGCGGTGAGGACCGCTCCCTGGAGGAGATGGTCGCCGCCACCGAGCGCGGTCTGCTGCTGACCTGCCTGTGGTACATCCGCGAGGTCGACCCGGCGACGCTCCTGCTGACCGGGCTCACCCGCGACGGCGTCTACCTCGTCGAGGGCGGCGAGGTCGTGGGCGAGGTGAACAACTTCCGGTTCAACGAGTCCCCGGTGGACCTGCTGGGCCGGGCCGTGGAGGCGGGACGGACGGAGAAGACGCTGCCCCGCGAGTGGAGCGACTGGTTCACCAGGGCCGCGATGCCCGCGCTGCGAGTGCCGGATTTCAATATGAGTTCTGTCAGCCAGGGCGTATAACCTCGTACCTGATTCACGAGACCACCCGAGGAGATACGAGAACCGTGACGGACATCGTCGACGAGCTGAAGTGGCGGGGGCTGTTCGCCCTGTCCACGGACGAAGATGCTTTGCGCAAGGCGCTCGCGGACGGTCCCGTCACGTTCTATTGCGGCTTCGACCCGACCGCGGCCAGCCTGCACGTAGGACACCTGGTGCAGGTGCTGACCATGCGCCGGCTCCAGCAGGCGGGGCTGCGGCCGCTCGCCCTGGTGGGCGGGGCGACGGGCCAGATCGGTGACCCCCGTCCCACGGCCGAGCGCACCCTGAACGACCCGGAGACGGTCGCGAACTGGGTGACGCGCCTGCGTTCGCAGATCGAGCCGTTCCTGTCCTTCGAGGGCGAGAACGCCGCGGTCATGGTGAACAACCTGGACTGGACGGCCGGGCTGTCGGCCATCGAGTTCCTGCGGGACATCGGCAAGCACTTCCGGGTCAACAAGATGCTGACCAAGGACTCCGTGGCCCGTCGCCTGGAGTCCGAGGAGGGCATCAGCTACACGGAGTTCAGCTACCAGCTCCTCCAGGGCATGGACTTCCTGGAGCTGTACCGCCGGTACGGCTGCACCCTCCAGCAGGGCGGCAGCGACCAGTGGGGCAACCTCACGGCGGGCCTGGACCTGATCCACCGCCTGGAGCCGACGGCGCACGTGCACGCGCTGGCGACGCCGCTGATGGTCAAGGCGGACGGCACCAAGTTCGGCAAGACCGAGGGCGGCGCCGTCTGGCTCGACCCCGAGATGACGACGCCGTACGCGTTCTACCAGTTCTGGCTGAACGTGGACGACCGGGACGTCTCGACGTACATGCGCATCCTGTCCTTCAGGTCCCCCGAGGAGCTGGAGGAGCTGGAGAAGCAGACGGAGGAGCGTCCGCAGGCCCGTGCCGCCCAGCGCGCGCTGGCCGAGGAGCTGACGACGCTGGTGCACGGCGCCGACCAGACGGCCGCCGTGATCGCCGCGTCCAAGGCCCTCTTCGGGCAGGGCGAGCTGACCGACCTGGACGAGCGCACGCTCGCCGCGGCCCTGTCCGAGGTGCCGCACATCCAGGTCGCCGAGGCCGGCCTGGTCGTGGACCTCTTCGCGGAGGTCGGTCTGGTGGCCAGCAAGTCCGCCGCGCGCCGCACGGTCAAGGAGGGCGGCGCGTACGTGAACAACGTGAAGGTCGCCGCCGAGGACGCGGTCCCGGCCAAGGAGGACCTGCTGCACGGGCGCTGGCTGGTGCTGCGCCGGGGCAAGAAGAGCCTGGCCGCGATCGAGGTCACGGGCGCCTGAGCGCTCCTGCGACAGCGAGGGCGCGGGCCGCTTCCGGGAAGCGGCCCGCGCCCTTCGTTCCGTTCGGGCTCCGCGCCCTTCGTTCCGTTCGGGCGGGGTCAGGCCCGCTGCTGCGCCTTCTTGTTCCCCCACAGGGCCATGTACGCCATGTCGCCCAGTGCCACGATGACGATCGCGGCGATCAGCTGGAAGAGGTGGCGGGTCCAGTCGATGCCGGGCGTCGCCTCGACGCCGAAGGCGCGCGCGAGGGCGTTGCCCACGATGGCGCCGAGCATGCCGAAGATGGTCGTCAGCCAGAGCGGGCTGTGCTGCTTGCCCGGGATGATCAGTTTGGCGATCAGGCCCAGCACGAATCCGACGATGATCGCCCACAGCCAGCCCATGTCCGCCTCCTCGTACTGCTCCCGTGCGACGTACCGTCAGTGTCTGGCCGTCCGCCGTACGGCGCATGTCGGGCGGTGCCGTACGCGCTACGGCGCACCGGGTCCGTCCGGACAGGGCCGCCCCGGTCTCGAAGGCGGCGCGGACGCGGCGTACCGTGGAAGCAGTCCGGGCCCGCTTCCTCGACGGGTCCGTGCCGGGTACGGACCGGGAGTGTCCGACACAGGCGGGTGGTGGAGCGTGATCAGGAAGCAGAGCAACGTCCAGGTCTTCCGGATCACCGGAGCCAGACAGAGCCTGGACGACGACGTGCGCGGCCGGCAGCGCCGCTATGTCATCTCCATGTCCATCCGCACGGTGTCGGTGATCCTGGCCGCCACCCTGTGGAGCGTCGAGCGGCCCGTCGCCCTGGTCGCCCTGGTCCTCGGGATCACCCTGCCGTACATCGCGGTGGTCATCGCCAACGCCGGACGTGAGAACGCGCCCTCGCTGCCCTCGACGTTCGTCACCGCTCAGCCGCGTCCGATGATCACGCCGCCCCGGCAGGACGGCCCTGGGGAGCCGTCCCCCGAGGACGCCGCGACCGGTCCCGGAGCGCGTCCGGGGGCCGAGCCGCGCGACGGGGGCTGAGCCCCGAGCGGAGCCGGACCACGCGCGAACTCGCCCTGGGACAAAGCCGGTTCAGCTCCGTACGGACGTCGGCGCATTCTCCGAAAACGGAATGCCGCCGCGCGGACAAGCTCAAGAAAAGCTCAGATCAATCATGTTGTTCCGGTGCCGGGCGGCGGGTTACCCGTGACATACTTCGTACGCGCTCCGCATCCCCCGTCGGAGCGACGGACCGACGCCGGGCAGCTCCCCCCGTGGCTGCTCGGCGTCGCCTTTGTACGGACTCGGGGCCGGCCCGCGAACGGTCCGCCCACCCGCGCGGAGCGCGTGCCGCGGGGCCTCGGTTAGGGTCGGCAGGATGATGCTGAACGCCCCCGGTTCCGACCCCGCCTCCCCCGTCTGCTCGGCCAAGGCCTGCCGCGCGGACGCCGTGTGGGTGCTCGCCTGGAACAATCCGAAGCTGCACACGCCCGAGCGCCGCAAGACCTGGCTCGCGTGCGAGGAGCACCGCGAGCACCTGTCCCAGTTCCTCGGTGTGCGCGGGTTCCTGAAGGACGTCGTGACGCTCGACGCGTGGGAGGCCTCCCGGCCGGCGGAGCGCGGCGAGGAGTAGCCCGCCGGCCCCGTCAGCCGCCGCTCCGGTCAGCCGCCGATCGCCGACATGGGGCGGTCGGGCTGCACGAACGAGGGGTCGTCCAGACCGGCCCCCGCCTTCTTGCCCCACATGGCGGTGCGCCAGATGCCGGCTATCTCCTCGTCGGGCGCGCCCGAGCGCAGTGCGCCCCGCAGGTCGGTCTCCTCCGCGGCGAACAGGCAGGTGCGCACCTGTCCGTCGGCGGTGAGGCGGGTGCGGTCGCAGGCCGCGCAGAACGGGCGGGTGACGGAGGCGATCACACCGACGCGGTGCGGGCCGCCGTCGACGATCCAGCGCTCGGCGGGTGCGGAACCCCGCTCCTCGGCGCTCTCCTCGGTGAGGTGGAAGCGGGTGCGCAGCGAGGCGAGGATGTCACCTGCGGTGACCATGCCGTCGCGCTTCCAGCCGTGCTGGGCGTCCAGGGGCATCTGCTCGATGAAGCGGAGTTCGTAGTCGTGCTCCATGGACCAGGCCAGCAGGTCCGGGGCCTCGTCGGCGTTCAGGCCCGGCATCAGGACCGAGTTGATCTTCACGGGGGTCAGGCCGGCCTCGCGGGCGGCCTCGAGGCCCTCGACGACGTCCTTGTGCCGGTCACGGCGGGTGAGGGTCTTGAAGACGTCGGGCCGCAGGGTGTCCAGCGAGACGTTCACCCGGTCGAGACCGGCGGCCTTCAGGGCGGCCGCGGTGCGCCTGAGGCCGATGCCGTTGGTCGTGAGGGACATCTGCGGGCGGGGGGCGAGGGCCGCGACCCGCTCGACGATGCCGGGCAGTCCGGGGCGCAGCAGGGGCTCGCCGCCGGTGAAGCGGACCTCCTCGATGCCGAGACGGGTGACCGCGATCCCTATCAGGCGGACGATCTCGTCGTCGGTGAGCAGATCGGGCTTGGCGAGCCACTGCAAGCCCTCCTCGGGCATGCAGTAGGTGCAGCGGAGGTTGCACCGGTCCGTCAGTGAGACACGCAGGTCGGTGGCGACCCGGCCGTAGGTGTCGATGAGCACGTGGGCCCCCTCCCTCGTTGCGGATCTCTTTCTCCGGATACCTGTGAGCCTACGTGACGGGACCGACGAGAACAGCGGCCGATCCCACGAAACGCGGCGCGGGCCCGTCGTGGGTACCTACCGGTGGTGGTCCACCGGCGCTCCCCGACGGGCCCGCGCGATGCCGGTGACTAGTGCGCCCCGGTACCGGTCAGGGAGCGGACCTCCAGCTCCGCGTACTTGCCGGCGTCCGGTTCCTCCTTGGACAGGAGGGTGCCCAGCCAGCCCAGCAGGAAGCCGACCGGGATGGAGATGAGGCCCGGGTTCTCCAGCGGGAACCAGTGGAAGTCGACGTCGGGGAACATCGAGGTGGGCTTGCCCGAGACGACCGGGGAGAACAGCACCAGGCCGACCGCCGTGGCCAGACCGCCGTAGATCGACCAGAGCGCGCCCGCGGTGGTGAACCGCTTCCAGAACAGGCTGTAGAGGATCGTCGGCAGGTTGGCGGAGGCCGCGACCGCGAAGGCGAGGGCGACCAGACCGGCGACGTTGAGGTCGCGGGCGAGGGCGCCGAGCAGGATGGACACGGCGCCGATGCCGACCGTCGCGTACCGGGCGGCCTTCATCTCCTCCTTCTCCGAGGCCTGGCCCTTCTTGATGACGTTGGCGTAGATGTCGTGCGCGAAGGAGGAGGACGAGGCGAGCGTCAGTCCCGCGACGACCGCGAGGATCGTGGCGAAGGCGACGGCGGAGATGGTGGCGAGCAGGATCGCGCCCCAGTTGGAGTCCACGCCGCCGAGGTGCAGGGCGAGCAGGGGTGCCGCCGTGTTGCCCGCCTTGTTGGAGGCGATGATCTCGTCCGGTTTGATCAGCGCGGCGGCGCCGAAGCCGAGGGCGAGGGTCATCAGGTAGAAGGCGCCGATGAGGCCGATCGCCCAGTTGACGGACTTCCGCGCGGTCTTGGCGGTGGGCACGGTGTAGAAACGGATCAGGATGTGCGGCAGGCCCGCGGTGCCGAGGACCAGTGCCATGCCGAGCGAGATGAAGTCCAGCTTGGTGGTCGACGTGGCGCCGTACTTGAGCCCTGGTTCCAGGAAGGGCGAGCCCTTGCCGCTGTTCTCGGCCGCCCTGCCGAGCAGGTCGGAGATGTTGAAGTGGAACTTCAGCAGGACCAGGAAGGTGAGCAGCAGGGCGCCGGCGATGAGCAGGACCGCCTTGACCATCTGCACCCAGGTGGTGCCCTTCATGCCGCCGATGGTGACGTACACGATCATCAGGACGCCGACGAGCGCGACGATGCCGATCTTGCCGCCGTCGCTGGTGATGCCGAGGAGCAGCGAGACGAGGACGCCCGCGCCGGCCATCTGCGCCAGCAGGTAGAAGATCGACACGACGATGGTGGAGGTGCCGGCCGCGGTACGGACCGGGCGCTGGCGCATGCGGTAGGCGAGGACGTCGCCCATCGTGTAGCGGCCGGAGTTGCGCAGGGGTTCGGCGACCAGGAGCAGGGCCACCAGCCAGGCGACCAGGAAGCCGATGGAGTAGAGGAAGCCGTCGTAGCCGAAGAGGGCGATCGCGCCGGCGATGCCGAGGAAGGACGCGGCGGACATGTAGTCGCCGGAGACGGCGAGTCCGTTCTGGAATCCGGTGAACTGGCGTCCGCCCGCGTAGAAGTCGGCGGCGTCCTTGGTCTGGCGTCCGGCCCAGACGGTGATGACCAGGGTCGCGGCGACGAACACCGCGAACAGGGTGATGATCAGCGGGCGGTGCTCGCTCGCCTCGCCCGCGGCCAGCACGGTCCGGTGCGCGGTGGTCCGTACGGGGCTCATGCGCCGCCCTCCATCCGGGACTTGATGGCGTCGGCCTTGGGGTCGAGGTGAGCGGCCGCGTGCCGCGAGTACCACCAGGCGATGAGGAAGGTGGTGAGGAACTGGGCGAGACCCAGCACCAGGGCGACGTTGACGTTGCCGAACAGCTTGGTGCCCATGAAGCCGCCCGCGTAGTTCGAGAGCAGCACGTACAGCAGGTACCAGAGGATGAATCCGACGGTCAGCGGGAAGGCGAAGGAGCGGTGCGAGCTGCGCAGTTCACCGAACTCGGCGCTCTCCTGCATCTCGACGAACTTCTCGGTGGACGGGAGTTGCGCTCCGGTCTGCGCGGGTGGTGGTGCGTCGGTGGCCACGGCGTCTCCTCGCGTTGCGGGTGTGGTTGCGACGGTGGGCGGGGACAGGTCGGGGCCGGCGGACGGGGACGGTTCGGGTACGGACATGCGGCTTCGACCTCACATCGGCGTGTGTCTCGTGACGGACTGCAACCGTTCGCATCCTTTCCGTGATACGGGTAAAGGAATCGATCGTCCTCGGGCTCCCTGCCCAAGGTCACGGCGCCACGCGTGGACCGGTTCAACTCGCCCGGCTTCTTTCGGAAGTCGTCGCCGCGGGGCTCCGGCTTCTTTCGGAAGTCGTCGCCACAAGTCATTGCTGGCCCGGTCGGCGGCGGGATAGCTTCTGCCTGCGCCATTCCGTCATGTACCTGCCCGAGCACCATCCGTGTTCGGGCAGCTCCGTTTTCCGGATGATGTGGAGATCCCATGGCTCATCTGCGACCCAGACACCGTCTCGCGCTCGCCGTGCCGGTCGTTCTGTCGCTCACCGCCTCGCTCGGCTTCCTGCCGGGCGTCGCGTCGGCCACCCCCCTCACCGCGCCCGCCGCGACGACCGCGGACGGGCCGAACCTCTCCTACGTGGTCAACACGACGACGGACCACCGCACGATCGCGTCGGTGAAGAAGGCGATCGCGGCCGCCGGCGGCAGTGTCGTCATCGCGTACGAGCAGATCGGCGTGATCGTCGTCCACTCGGCGAACCCGGACTTCGGCCGGCAGATCCGGACGGTACGCGGAGTGCGGTCGGCCGGTGCCACCCGCACCTCGCCGCTGAAGGCCGCGGGCACGACGGACGAGGGCGCGGTGCAGGTGCTGTCCGCCGCCGAGGCCGCCAGGGTCGCGAAGACCGCCGACGCGGGCCAGGAGCCCCTCGAGGCCGACCAGTGGGACCTGCGCGCGATAGGCGCCGACAAGGCGGCCGCGGTCAACCCCGGCAGCAAGAAGGTGACCGTCGCGGTGATCGACGTCGGCGTCGACGACACCCACCCCGACATCGCGCCGAACTTCTCCGCCTCGCAGTCCGCGAACTGCGTGGGCGGCAAGCCGGACACGACGTACGGGTCCTGGCGCCCGGTGGACGCCGACCACTACCACGGCACGCATGTCGCGGGAGAGATCGCGGCGGCCCGCAACGGCGTCGGCGTCGCGGGGGTCGCGCCGGGCGTGAAGGTCTCCGGCATCACCGTCGCCGAGCCCGACTCCACCCAGCTCTTCTATCCGGAGAGCGTCGTGTGCGCCTTCGTGTTCGCCGCCGACCACGGCGTCGAGATCACCAACAACAGCTACTACGTGGACCCGTGGCTGTACAACTGCCTCGACGACCCCGACCAGAAGGCCATCGTCGACGCCGTCGACCGCGCCCAGCGGTACGCCCAGCGCAAGGGCACGCTGAACGTCGCCGCTGCGGGCAACTCCAACGACGACCTCGACTCGGACGCGCTCACCGACGCCTCCAGCCCCGACGACTCGACCGCCACGACACGGACGGTCGACCCGCACAAGTGCTTCGACATACCCACCCAGTTGCCCGGTGTCGTCACGGTCTCCTCGACCGGCGTCAAGGGCGCCAAGTCCTACTTCTCCAGCTACGGCGACGGCGTCATCGACGTCGCGGCGCCCGGCGGCGACCGCTACCAGATCCCGGACACGCCCTCGGCGAACGGCCGCATCCTCTCCACCCTGCCGAACAACACGTACGGATTCCTACAGGGCACCTCGATGGCCACCCCGCACGTCGCCGGAGTGGCCGCGCTCCTGAAGTCCAAGTACCCCTGGGCTTCACCGGCCCAGCTCCAGCTCCTCCTCAAGGCCCAGGCGGACAACCCGGGTTGCCCGACCGCGCCGTACGACGGCAACGGCGACGGGATCGTCGACGCGACCTGCGCGGGCGGCAAGCGCGTGAACGGGTTCTACGGATTCGGCATCGTCAACGCCCTGCGGGCGGTCAAGTAACGCCTGCCGAAAGCCCATGGCCCCGGTCGCCCTTCGCGGCGACCGGGGCCGCGCCGCCGCGGGCCGCCTCCGGTGTTGATCGTGTCCACACCGCATAGTGCCGGTATGACGCATTCACCGATCGCCGCTGTATGGGACGAGCTGGGCGGAGACCCGGCGCTGCTCCCCGGGGTTTCGACCGTGGTGCGGGCGGGCGCGCTGGAAGCCGCCCTGCCCGTGCGGGAGTCGGCGCGTGCCTGCGTGGGCGCCTGCGCGCTGGCCGCCGCCGAGCTGGGGGCCCGGCGGGCCGGACTCGCGCGGGTGCCGCGGGTGAGCGTGGACGACGGCGCCGTCGCGACGGCCTTCGTCAGCGAACGGCATCTGCGGATCGACGGGCGCGCACCGGTCGGCTTCGCTCCGCTGTCCCGGTTCTGGCGGACCGCGGACGGCTGGGTGCGGACGCACGCGAACTATCCGCATCACCGGGCCCGGCTGCTGGACGCGCTGGGGGCGGCGGACGACGCGGGCGCCGAGGACGTGGCCGGTCTGCTCGCCGGACGGTCCGCGCGGGAGATCGAGGAGAGCGTGTACGACGCCGGCGGGCTCGCCGTCGCGCTGCGCACGCCGGAGGAGTGGGCGGCACACGAGCAGGGCCTCGCACTGGCGGAGCACCCCTTGATCGAGTGGGGTGGGCCCGGCGGCCGGGGCGGACCCGCCGGGCCGGGCGGGGCGGCGGGCGGCCGTCGGCGCGCGCGGCTCCTCGCCCCGCCGGCCGGCACCGGTCCGCTGCTGCCGGCCTCCGGGGTGCGGGTCCTGGACCTGACCCGGGTCATCGCGGGCCCGGTCGCCACCCGCACGCTGGCCCTGCTGGGCGCCGACGTGCTGCGCCTGGACGCGCCGCGGCTGCCCGAGGACCCGGACTCGCACGCCGACACGGGCTTCGGCAAGCGCTCCGCACTGCTGGACCTGGTGGCCGACCGGCGCGCCTTCGACGAACTGCTGGCGGCGGCGGACGTCGTCGTCACCGGGTACCGGCCCGGCGCCCTGGACCGTTTCGGGCTCTCCCCCGAGGCGCTGGCCGAGCGCGATCCGGGCCTCGTGGTGGCCCAGGTGTCGGCGTGGGGGACGTACGGGCCCTGGGGCGGGCGGCGGGGCTTCGACAGCCTGGTGCAGGTGGCGACCGGGATCGCGGTGACGGAGGGATCGCCCGGGCGGCCCGGCGCGCTGCCGGCGCAGGCCCTCGACCACGGAACCGGGTACCTGCTGGCGGCGGCCGTCCTGCGCGCGCTGACCGACCGGACGGAGTCCGGCCGCGGCCGCGTCGTACGGCTGGCGCTCGCGCGCACGGCGATGTGGCTGACGGACGGGATCGGGCGGCCGGAGGCGCCGGGCGCCGTACCGGACGCCTCGAAGGGGGAACCCGGCGCGGTGACCGGCCCCCCGGCCCGTACGGCACCGGCCCCCTCGCCGGAGGAACCCGGCACCGTACCGGGCACCTCGGAGAGGGAACCCGGCACCGTAGCGGACGCCTCCGTGGGGGAACCGTACGACCGCCCCGACGCCTGGCTGGCCGAGCGGACCGGCCCCGTCGGCCGTCTCCGCCACGCCCTGCCCCCCGTCTCCTTCACGGGCGGCCCCGCCGACTGGTCCCGCCCGCCGGGCCGTTGGGGGACGGACCCCGCGCGATGGGCCTGAGGGCCGCACCGCCCGGCGGACCCGACGGTGGCCCCGTCGCGTCACCGGGCGGCACCCCCGCAGGCGCCGTCCCGGCACCCCCGGGCGCGGCCGCGGCGGCGCCGGGCGGGCGACCCGCGCGGCGTCCGGCCTCCCGCGCGCGAGGGCCGGGCGCCG
>NZ_KZ626987.1 GCF_002911015.1 Streptomyces populi | reverse complement strand
CAGCGGGTGGAAGACGCTTACCTGCGAGGCGACGCATGACCATCCCTCTGCCTCTTGGCATCCCCTCCGTCCGGCGTCTGCCATTCGACGGCCGCTCGCTCGACGAGGTGACCGACGAGCTCGCCGAGGAGATCCGCGAGTTGTACACCGCGGACGAGGTTCCTTGGGTCATCGGCTACAGCGGCGGCAAGGACTCCACTGCTGTCTTGCAGCTGGTCTGGACTGCGCTCAAAGAACTGCCGGCCGAGAAGCTGGCCAAGGCGGTGCACGTCATCAGTACGGACACCCTGGTCGAGAACCCTGTGGTCGCAGCGTGGGTCACCACTTCCCTGGAGACGATGGAGAAGGCCGCCACCGCGCAGAACCTTCCCATCCAGCCTCACCGGCTGACCCCGGAGATCAAGGACACCTTCTGGGTCAACCTCATTGGTCGCGGCTACCCCGCCCCGCGTCCGAAGTTCCGGTGGTGCACTGAGCGCCTGAAGATCAAGCCCTCGAACTCCTTCATCCGTGAGGTCGTGGCTGCTCACGGCGAGGCCATCATGGTCCTCGGTATCAGGAAGACGGAGAGCCAGGCTCGCGCCCGTGCGATGGAGAAGCACGAGAAGCGCCGTGTCCGGGACCGCCTCTCACCTAATGCCAACCTGCCCAACTCGCTCGTTTACAGCCCGGTCGAAGACTGGACCAATGACGACGTGTGGGAATTCCTGATGCAGAAGCCCAACCCCTGGGGCTACAACAATCACGACCTGCTCAGCATGTACCAGGGCGCCTCCGAGGACGGCGAGTGTCCGCTCGTCGTCGACTCGACCACCCCGTCGTGCGGCTCCAGTCGTTTCGGCTGCTGGACCTGCACCCTGGTCGAGCAGGACAAGTCCATGACTGCCATGATCCGGAATGACGAGGAGAAGGAGTGGATGCTCCCCCTCCTCGAGCTGCGAGACAAGCTCGATTCGCCCTTCGGCTTGGTCAAGGACAAGGACGACCCCGACTACCAGCCAGGCAAGAAGCTCCCGCACCCCCGCCCGGACAGGGACGCGCGCGACTTCCGCCGGATGAACGGGCAGGTGAACCTCTTCACACGCCGCAGCGATCGCGAGGATGTGGTCGTCCACGGCCCATACCTCCAGGACTTTCGCGAGAAGTGGCTCAAAGACCTCCTCTCAGCTCAGACTTGGATCAGAGCGAAGGCCCCCGAGCACGTCCGTAATATCGAGCTGATCACGCTCGACGAGCTGCACGAGATCCGCCGCATCTGGGTCTTTGACAAGCATGAGGTCGAAGACAGCGTGCCGACGATCTACAAGCAAGCAACGGGCGAAGACTTCCCTGGCGGCCCCCTCGATGAGCAACTCGTCATGGGCGCCGACGAAATGCAGCTCCTCAAGGATATTTGCGGCGACGACCAGGTGCACTACGACATGGTGCGAGAGCTGCTTGCTGTGGAGCGTAAGTACCGCACCATGACCCGCCGTTCCGGGCTCTTCCAGGCGCTCGAATCGGCTGTCCAGAAGGGCTTTTACGAGGGCCGAGACGACGCCTTCGCTTTTGCGCAGCGCAAGAAGCAGTGGCGCAAAGAAGTAGAGACCAACCCGACCTTCGAGGACGAAACCAGCATCGATGCTCCTGCATAAGATCACCCTCGAAGAATTCGGGGCATACCGAGGCAAGCAGTCTCTCGACCTCAGCGTGAAGAACAAGCGTCCGATCATCCTGATCGGTGGTCTCAACGGCTGCGGGAAGACGACCCTGCTCGATGCCATCCAGCTGGTTCTGTACGGCCCTCGCGCGAGGTGCAGCGGCCGAGGCAACAAGGCATACGACACCTATCTCCGCGAGAGCATCAACCGCCGGCACGACCCGAGCCGCGGATCGTCGATCACCTTGGAGTTCACCGTCACGGTCGATGCCACGGAGCACTACTACAAGGTCGTCCGCAGCTGGCACGTCAGCGGCAAATCGCTGAGGGAGTTCCTCAACGTCTTCGTCGACGAGGAGTACGGCAGCAAGATCCAAAACTCGCGTCGCGCGAAGGCTGACCCAAAGTTCAGCCGGATCCTCAGCGAGGGATGGGCCGACCATGTCGAGGACCTCCTCCCGCTGGAAGTCGCATCTCTGTCCTTCTTCGATGGGGAGAAGATCGAATCCCTTGCCGACCCGGAGCGCGCAGCCACGGTCATTGAATCGGCGGTGCAGTCGTTGCTTGGCGTCAGCACGGTCGAACAGCTCCGCACCGACCTCCTCGCCCTGCAACGCCGCCAGAAGCTGTCCGATGAGGAGCAGCACCTCATGGACAATATCCATGACCAGGAACAGGAACTCGCCTCTGTCCAACAGCAACTGGACCAGGCAGCGCAAGAACGGGCTGCCCGCGGCAAGACGCTGAGGGAAGCAGAGCGCGAACTGGGCAGCCTGGAAGAAGCGTTCAGGAAGGAAGGCGGCGGTCTCTTTGAGCGCCGCCAGGAGCTAACCGCAGCACGCGATCGAGTCGCCAGCCAGCTGTCTGACCTCCGCGCCTCGCTGGTACAACTTGCTGCCGGTCCGCTTCCCTTCCTACTCATGGCGCCTCAGGTGAAGGAACTTCGGAAGCAGGCCAAGCAGGAGTCCTTGGCCGCGGAGGCCAGCCAGGTTCTCGACGTGCTGACTGAGCGCGATACATGGCTGCTCGAACTGGTGCCGGAAGACGCCCGGGGCGAGGTGATGAAGAAGCTGGAGCAGGACAGAGCCAAGCGCTCGAAGTCGACCGCTCTCACAGTGAACCTCGGTCTTCCCCACAACGCTCTGGCTCAGCTCTCAGCTTTGGACGAGGGCCTCGCGCGTGACACAAACCGAGCGAACGAGCTTCTGAAGCAGGCTGCGTCCGCAGCCGAGGAACTGGATCAGCTGGACCGCCAGCTGGCCGGCGTGCCGGAGCAGAGCAAGGTGGAAGCGCTCCAGCGAGCACGTGATGAGCAAGCTCAGAACGTCACTCGCATCCAGGGCGGTATGGAGCGTGATGAGCAGCAGATCGCGGAACTGAAGCGGCGCCGTGAACACGTCGCTGCTGCCCTTGAACGAGCTCACAAAAACTTCGTCCAGACCAAGGTCAAGGCTGAAGAGGTTGAGCGCATCATCAAGTACTCGGAGAAGGCCCGCGGCACTCTCGAGCGCTTCGGCGAAGCGCTCCTCGAGCGCCACATCAGCCGCCTAGAGGTCGCCGTTCTGCAGAGCTTCAAAGCGCTCATGCGGAAGCAAGGGCTGGTCCATGACCTTCGAATCGACACCGACAAGTTCACGCTCACGCTGTCCGACAGCGAGGGCGAGGCAATCGATCCAGGACGCCTCAGCGCAGGCGAGCGGCAACTGCTGGCAGTGTCTCTCCTATGGGGCTTGATGAAGGTCGCCGGTAACCGCCTGCCCAGCGTCATCGACACCCCGCTCGGCCGCCTGGACAGCCGACATCGGGAGCACCTAGTTGATCGCTACTTCCCCTACGCCAGCGACCAGGTCCTTCTCCTGTCAACAGACGAAGAGATCGACGAGTACCTGCTGGGCCGCTTGAAGAAGTCCGTTGCCCACATGTACACGCTGGCCCACGACGACACGGACTTCACCACCAAGGTCGTCGAAGGTTACTGGTGGAATGCAGGAGCCTCCCATGTCGCTTGACACCGTCCGCCTGTCCCAGCCGGCCAAGGACCGGTTGGTCTGGCTGAAACGCCCCGCCTCCACCGGCATCCCCCAGTGGAACGTTCTCTGCCGCTGGGCGCTCGCCCTGTCCCTCCAGGACCCGTCGACGCCCTTGGTGAAGGACATCGTCACAGACTCCAACGTCGAGATGACTTGGAAGACGTTCGCTGGGCAACACCGCGACCTCTACCTGGCGCTCCTCAAGCAGCGCTGCATTGCTGATGGAGAGGAGCCCACAGACGAGAATGTGGCCAGGACGCTCGTGGTGCATCTCCACCGTGGAATCGGCTACCTCGGCGGGGACAAGGAGAAGACCACGATTGAGGGCCTCGTCCAGTCCGCGGTGGCTTCCTGAATCTGGTCCATCGCAGGGCGGTGGGGAGGGAGCAGCCAGCTTCTGCTCGCTCCTCACCGCAATACGCAACCTCGGCTACCAGTCCAGAGATGCCACCTGCATCAGCTCGGACACATCGTTCTGGCGCTCGTCGGGGGTGGTCAAGGCGTCCATCACCAGCGTGCTGACGATCGAGACATAGTCCTTCCCGCCACTTGAGTTGACCTCGCCCTGGATGAAATTGAGGCCACCGTTCGCGTACTCCTCAAAGATCTGGACCCTCTCGTCTTGACGCCCGTTAGCAAGGATCTTGGGATCTTCGGTGTTCTCGACGACAGCGATCATGTCCATCAACACATCTCCGTACTGGCGCCCTTCCATGACAGACAGACGGATCGGCTCACCAGCCTTTGTGAAGGGCTCCCGTTTTCCCTTTCGCTTCCCCAGCATGGCAGCGAACATCAACACGTCTACCATTGCGTTGAAAGGGCCGTCCTTGCCGGACAAGGCCCCGATCAGGTCCTCGTGAGTAGCCGGTCGTCGGAAACGGTCTTCGTACCCCATTAGACGGTCACCTCTTCCAGAATGGTGTGCTCGAACTCGCCGTGCGTGACGAAGGGGACAGCACGGTTGTTGATCTCAATGCTCTCCTGCATGGCGTCAGTGTTGGGGGTCACCGAGCGCAGTACGTACATACGCGTCGCCGATCTCTGAAGGTGCTCCATCACTTCCCCACGCGCTTGAGAGTTGGACAGGAGAGTGATGATCTGCGAGGTGAGCTTGGGTAGTGCCTGAGCAACGTCCTTCTGGTACGCCAGATCGAGGCTGCCGAACGGTGCGTCCATGACGACGGGGTAGATACCCCCTTCGCCGAGAATGTCTCCGCCGCCCTTCGACTTCCGCTGATGAATCAGCTTCGCGATCTCCGAAACGGCGCCAACGAAGCTCAGGCCGAGAACCTGATTCTCGCCGGTGCTCCGGATCGCAGCCCCTGCCGCAGATTTGAGGTGCAACTCGAAGGACTCTGTCAGCTCAGGCTCGTATGTCTTCCTGAAGATCCTGGAGAAGACTTCCTTGACCTTGGCATCGAGCTCCGCCCGAACCTCTTCCGTCTTGAGTTCAAGGGCTTCCTGGAAGGTTTCCAGAACCTCGTTCACAAGGTTGACCTGGCGCTGCACCCGCCGCGACTCTTCGTCCTCGGACTGAGCGGACCGGAACTGGCGCTTCACCTTGTCGATCTCGACCTGGAACTCCTCAAATCTCTCCTGAAGGCGTCGGTGCTCGCTGATTCCGTCGATCCGCTTCTCGTCGTACTCTTTGCGCTTCTGCTCCAGCCTCTGCACGTCCTGGATGTTCACGCCCTGGAGCTGACGGTCGATGTCGCTCTTCTCAGCCTCAAGCCGCTTGATCTCATCCTGGCAGCTCTGAATCTCAAGAGTCGCTTGTCGGAGACCTTCCAGGAGGGCTTCCCGAGCTTCCCCTAGGTGTCGCATCTGCCCACTGACGAACATCCAGCGGGCTTCAACGTCCTGAAGTCCTGCGTTGTAGCGTCGCTTGTCGAGTTCAGCGTAGGCCGCGCTCCCCTCCGGCACCGGGGTGCCGCACATGCATGCGCCATCCTCGATAAGCCCATCAATGAAGTCTCGCTGAATACCGGCGGGTAGCTGCCGGCGCTCCCTCATCGCTTCAGCAAGCTCAACCACCTGCTTGTCTATTCCCGAGGTGAATGCAAGAAATCCACCCTTTGACAGGATTTCGCTCTTTCGAGAGTACCGGGAGACCAGCTCGTCGCTCTTCACCTTGATCTGCCACTCAAGCTTCTTGCGCGAGTTCTGGAGCGGCTTCGACTCCGAGTGACTACGCAAAGCCTTCTCCATCGCTTTGACTTCGCGCTCGTAACTGCTGATCTCCTCCGAGACTTTCTCTGCCCTCTTGCCTGCTTCAGCTCGCTGCTCTTCGAGGCGCTCCTGCTCCTCCTGTAGCTTGGTGAGGCGGCTGTCACCCCCCTTGGGAAGCTGCCGTGCGAGGCGTCGAGCAGCTGCTGGCAGATGCTCGGCGATGGCCCGTTCCATCGGCTCTAGATCCATCAATGTCTTGATGGCCTGCTTTACCTCATGGTTACTCTCTTCCCCGGCGAACATTTTCTCCATGCGCTCACCATTGAAGAAGAAGAAGCGTCGTAGCCCCTCGGGAAGGATCTTCTCAATACGGTCCTGACCGTTGGGAATGACTTCGCTCTCTCCACGCTCAATCTTAGTCAGGGAAAGCGTGGCTTGCACGGGTACTTGGTTGTTACTGTTCTTGACCGCAGAGACCTCACGCAATGCAGAGAAGGTAACTCCAGCGTGCGTGAACTTGAGTTCCACTGAGGCGCTCACCGAACTTCCCAGCGGGGTCTCTGCCCATTTCTGGTCGTGAATGACTCGCTGCTGCTGCTCGACGTCATCAGAGAACTTTCCATACAGCGCCCAGGCAAACGCATTGAGCAGCGTGGTCTTCCCTGCACCGTTGTTGCCGAAGATGAGTACTGAAGGACTCCCTTCCTCAACGTCGAGGTTGAGGACCTGCTGCCCATAGAACGCACGGAAGTTGTTGAGCGTGAGCTTGAGGAGCTTCACTTAATGATTCCCTTCACAGCGGCAACAATGTCATCGACGATGGCATTTGAGTTCCGAATGTGCAGGTACTCCCGTTCGAGCTCAACGACTCGCTTCGCCAGCTTCACCCCGTCAGGAGACAGTTTCCCCAGCACCTCTTGCGCCGTCTTCTTTTCACTCACGGTGGCTCCTTCATCCGATATGAATGCATTGATGGCTAGACATCCAGAAGGCCGTAGCGGATACGTAGCGGCCGAAGGATGTCGAGAGTTTCTGCTTCATTCTCTGCAAGGTGCGCGAACTCAGTGACCCGCGCGAGTTCACGAGCCACCATCCCTCGCTCGGTCGTGTCTCGCATCCCGGTCGCGCCTTCTGGCGGGACGACAATGAAATCGACGATGTCCGCCATAGTTTTCCCTGCTGCTTGGCGGAGCACTCGTCCGCGTCGCTGGATGAACTGCCGCGGGTTGGTCGAGCTGGCGAGCAAGTACGCGGTGCGGGCGGCGGGCACATCGACGCCTTCATCTAGACAGCGCATCGAGGCGACTACCTGAAGCTTGCGGTCTGCGAAGCGTTGAAGCACCTGCCGCCGTTCCGGCCGTTTGGTCTCCGATGTGTATCGAGCCGCCGGCATCTGTAGCTCATTGCCCACGAGAGCCAGGGCCTGGTCGATCTGTGGAGGTTCATCGGGAGCGCCATCCGCGTAGGAGAGCGGGTGCTTACCCTCCGCACAGTAGAGCAGCTGATACCAGTCTTCCTGACGCTTCTCGATCTCCTTCTTGAGCGCAGGAAGCTTGGCCCGGGCGTGTCCCAGAAGGTTGGAACGCTTACGCAGCAGCGCGCCCAAGACGCTGTCCTCGTCTGCCTGCTCCGAACCTTGATGGGCAGCGAAGATCCTGGCGATCTTCTCTGTGATCTCTACGTACAGTTCGGTCTCTTCATCGTCGAGCTCAACGATGACCGGCGTGTAGGTGTACCGGCACAAGGCTCCGGCCTTGATGGCCTCGCCGATACCCATCTCAAAGACCACATCGCCGAAGTAGCTGGTCAGAGCTGAGGTTCCCTCATCATCGAACCAGCGCTCAGGGGTAGCTGATAGGCCGAGCCGAAATTCTGCACTCTCAGGCAACTTGGAGCTGACGTGCTTGGCACCAAGGTTGTGCGCTTCGTCAGCGATCAAAAGCAGGCGCCCACTGTAGCGGCTCAAGATTGACTGAAAAGCACGGTCCCCGAATGTCTTGTTCGTGGTGATGACTACACCACCACGGCTCGCCCCGAGCGCCAGAGAGTCCAAAAGATGTGATGCCTGCCCATACCACGATGTCGTCGACTCATAGGCGCGGATCGGAGATACCCCAAACCACTCAATGTCCTTCGCCCACTGATCGACTAGGTGCTGATAAGGAGCAACCACGACAGTGAGGAGTGGCTCGCCCACCTTGTCCAACATCTTGGCCGCCTGCGCCCCTGCAGAGAGAGCTGTTAGCGTCTTCCCTGTGCCTGTAGCCATCCGCAGAATCCCACGGCCACTCTGGGCAAACCAGTTGCCCACCGCTTTCTTTTGATATTCACGGACCTTGAGTTCAGCCGGAATTCTCAGCATGCCGGCACTATCTTGGACAGGGACGGTCAGCGGTGCACCACCATAGTCAAAGATGTCAGGCTCACCGAGCTCTGAAATCCCCTGGCTGACACGCTCAATTACCTTCTTGGCTGCATCTGTGAATGGGAGAACCCGAAGTTTCTCCGTCCTGTCTTCCCAGAGAGCATCAAACTGTCTGCCGATCCGCAGAGCCCTTGCGCGATCGCGCTGATCCCAGCTACAGAACACTTCGATGGACTCAAAATTTCCAACCAAGCCCGAACGCGTCTCGTTTGCGCTCCCTTTGAAAGCTACTAGTTCCTCTCCGTCTCGAAATATTCCGATCTTCTCGTGATACATACCCACGCGGTTTTCGGCAGTTACATAGGCGAGCTTAAAGTCGAGTCGCCCCTCCGCGACGAGCTGGCCTAGCTTCCCCAACCCTCTAGCGGCTCGAGGGTCTTCGACGGATCGCTCCAAGTCTCGGACTGCAGCCTTCTCCATAACCGACCGGAGCGAGTAGCCCGATTCGATTTCCTCGATGTCCTCGGGGAGGAGATAAGGTGAAGCGACTACGCGCATTAGTCCACCGCGACGAGCAAACTCATCAATCCCTTCACCGATCACGGATAGAACCGAGGCTGTGAAGTACCCGACGGCGCGATCGTACGACTCTGAAACCTTCAGAGACGGCACATAGAAATCGCCAACGATGTTCCCTTGATCGCTGCGGTATTCCTCTGCGAAATTAATGGAACGCAGGGCATTGGAAACGGCCATTAGAAGTCCAATCCGAGATCTTTCGCAAGATCGATATGAGCAGAGAGTCCTGCTTCACTCGTCAGCTGGCCGGAAGATTCGGGCCCTTCTCGGTGCTCCGCGTCCACAGCTCGGCGGACGATTCCACTCTGCACAACAAACGGATACTTGTACATCATTTGCCGTATTGAAGCATCCTTTACGGTAAATTCTCGCGTAAGATTCCCTACCACTTCCTCGACGAGAGCACTCCCTCCTGCTTTGTCAATCTCCTCGGCAATCAGATTCTGGATTCCTGTATAGCGACGAAGCCCCCAGTCGCTGAGAGCCCAGGAGTCGACATCGCTCCGCATGAACCTCGAGTCGTTGGCGAGCTGCACTTTCAACGAGCGCTCGTTGATACCATCGCCCATCCTGGAGGCGAGCAATGGAGATGTCAGAGGGTGATCCGTCTCATGCAATACATTCCATGCACGATCCTTGAGTGTCGCCCGTCGCGATATGGACCCGTTGGATCGGGCATCGAGATTGCTGATATTTGGCGCTGGAATTGCATCTATCACCCACCCGTTCTCTTCCAGCTTCGCCCCCAGGATGCTCCGAACCATGTCAGCGGCATGCGCTGGCAACGGCATCTCGCCGGAGAGCACCGCACCGAGGGTGATGCCCTCACTGCTCACTCCGAGGGCAACCGCCAGATCGTCCAGAAGTGCGGCGATCGGCTCATATTCGACGCAATCATCCTGCCCCTGCGATGCCGGGTTGTGCTCCACATCGCCGGGCGGGCGAATCCTGCCCATTGCCTGAATGTATGCGTTGTGGACAATCGATGGAATACGTCCTCGGTCTCCGACGACATAGCCGTGGCGCCTTGCCCAAGAACGAATCTCTTGATTCCCCGCCGGCACGCGATTGACGTTTTGGACGTCGTCGACTTCGGCTGGATTTGTGCTTTCTAGATCAGCGGCAGAAGTTGCGATCTTGCCCCCTCCATCTATAATCTCCGGGTGGTGATTATGGGCTATTACATCTGAGTGAGCGCGTTGCTTCTCGCCCTGCCCTACAAGCTGCAACTGCCCATCTCCGACTGAAAGTCCGCAGCAATCCAGCCAAGAGTTCAAGTCACCTGCAGCCACGCCCCGTTCGGTAAGAATCCGGTGCGCCACGTTTACAGACATGACCTCGTCGGCTTCGAGCCCGAGCATCTCAATCGCAAAAGACCGTTCGCGATGCAGATCCTGGTCATGCGTCTCCCCAGTTTCACGAGGAACGTCGGGCTGGATCGAGCCGTCGCCAGAGATTGCAATCCGCACCAGCTCGCTGAGCAGGTGAGCCTGGTTCCTTCGTGTCATCCGAGGAATCCGGCCAATGCTCTGCGGCGTCTCTGCAGTGAGGGTGCTAAAGCTCAGGATTCCATGCTCCGCCAGGGCGGATAGTACAGAGGTACTCACACAAAGAGAGTCCAGCGGGGCCTTTCTCGCCACACCAGGGATCAGCGAATTGATTTCGTCGTATGCCAGAGACTTGTCCACTGCCATGATGTGGCCAAGCAGGTCGAAGACGTCATCCATTGAGGAGCGCCTGGCCGACGTCTCAGCTGGGCACTCCGCATGCCACCATTCGGCGCGTCCACCTAGCTGCTGAAGCCACAGAAGCGCATCGGGTGCGACCCGGTTCAGCCAGGGGAACGTCTGGCTCCAGGTTGCGCCGTTTTCTACCCCGCCCTGCACCGGCACTCCTTGATTTCCAATCGCTACTTACGGCCCACTAGAAACGTCGAGGAACCCGCCGCAAGTCTCAACGATGCGCTTACGCCTGCTACAGGACATCCTTGATCTTGTCCATGTACAGCTGGGTGAAGCTGCCCCAGTGCTTCCTTAGTTCCGCGTACTGAGCATCGGGGGTCGCATGCTGTGTCTCAGCCTTGGCATACGCCACGATAAGGAGCGTGATCGCTTCGAGGGCCCGCTTTGCCGTTGAAGTAACAACGCCACTTGCTCCGCCCGCGTTGGCCCCATCGGCAATCTGCTTCAGAGGTTCGTACATTTCCCGGTAGAAGGTATGCCGAGCGTTGAGGCGAATGAAGGTCTGTTCACCGAGGTGAGTGAGTTCGAAGATCTGGTCACCAGGGAAATCGACCGTCTCGATCACGAACGGCAGGTCTGCGATTCCCTGCGCGTAAGCCTCCTTCTCTTCCTCCGTTGTCTTTCCGGCGTCCTTCGCCATGTCGTCATAAGCGCGGTCCAGCTGAGCAGGACTGGGCTTGTCCTTGACGCGGGACTTAGGCATGGTGCGTTCCGCATTCTTCACCTCCTTGACGATCGGTGCGTGCTCACCTGCGTGCTCAGCGCTCTCGCGCTTCTGCTGCCCCCAGATTCGCTGCAACTCTGCGCGGGCGGCAGGAATGATCCTCTTCGCGATTTCTCGCAGCGTCTCCCGAAGCTCGTCATCGGGGACAGCGCCACGCTTTACGTTGCGAACACCCATCAATCGGTCGAGCTCTGGCGTGAATCGAACTTCGAAACCGATGAATCGATCTGGAGTATCAACTGGAGCCGGGTACAGGCCGGCCACATTCGTGTAGCTGATCTCTCGATCATGCCGCAGGAAGCTGACGGCTCGTTCATTCTCAGGCAGACGGAGTTGCTTAGCCATGCTGTCACCGCCGGAGCCCCTGTGCCGGAGTACCTCGGCTGGCGCGAGGGTGATCGTCACCTGAATCTCATGCTTGGCACCCGCAACTTTCACCTCCACTTCCTCGCTGAAGAAGACCTGCGGTTCGAAGTGGCGATCCCCGCTGGAGAAGGCAGCGTTGGCAGTTCGACGTAGATGTTCGCTCAGTACGTGATCTACCCAACTCCCCTTCTGCCGGAAGGTCGGGTCATGCGGCCTGAGGTCGACACCATCTACGGAGATCTTGATTCCCCCGCCAATGAACTCACGGAAAATTCGGGAGAGTTCCTTGGTGAGCTCGCTAATCACATGGTCGGGGCTCGTCTTGCCATTCCCATCTGAGACCCGATCAATCTTTGACCATACGACTAGGGTTCCCGAACCTTCCGGGAAGTAGGCGAGCAGGTGAGGCGGAACAGGCTCGTCATCGGGCGGCTGAATTCCGACTTCTTTTCCCGCCTTCTCTTCAGCCACAGCCTCGTCAAGGTCGAAGAAGACGTGCCGGATTCGATCACTGCCCTCAACTCGGGACCAGGCATCGACGCGCATGGCAACGCTGAGCCCAGCAAGTTTTGCGCCGACTCCAAATTTTCCGATCGTATCGTTCGACATGAATCGGGTGGAGTAGCCGAGCTGAAGGTAGTGGTGGAGTGTCTCCTCCTCCATTCCCTTGCCATCGTCGATGACGGCAACCTCAGTGATGACCTTCTTGCGTCCGACTTGCCCCTTTTCGGTGAGGATCTGAACTTGGTTGGCCTTCGCATCGATGCTGTTGTCGATCACTTCTCCCACAGCGGAAGGGAAGTTGTGGCCCGACTCCCGGAGGCTCAGCAGGGCCTGACCGGACAGCACTACAGGGATGGGCTTTGGGGCGATGTCGTTCATCGCAATGCTCCTAACTGCTATGCAGCACGCGGAAGGTCTTCGGCGAGCGGCATGACGCCGGGCGACGCTGCCGCTGTTGAGTTACCGCTGGGTCACCGTGGAGGGCCGGCCGGGACACAAGACCCCCGGCCGGCCCTGTCGTCGTGAGACGTTCAGCTTCCTGTATCGGCGGACGGCTACTCCTGCGGCATGATCAGCTCCTCGGCATACAGCCGGAGCGCACGCCGCGCCCGTTCGACTGTGGCCGCGGACACCTTCGCCCGCTGGGACGTGGTCGCGATGGACTCACCGAGCAGCAGGCCGTTCAGGCACGCGGGTCCGTGCGGCCCGAGAGCGTACGCACGTGTCTGCAGATTCTGGATGAGCTCGTCCGCGATTGCGGTCTCTTCCGGGGTAACGTGAGTGACGAGCTCAGCGTGGAGAGAGCCGTCAGGCCCGTAGGTCGTAAGGCGACGGTGGCGTGCGTCAGCGAGAGGGCGGCCAGCTGCCGTTTCGCGGGAGCGCTCGCGGGAGCGGCTAATGGTGCGCCGTGCGTCACGACGCAGGCTGCGGCACAGGTAGTCCGAGTCTTCGGCAGTGCGCCTCTCACCGAGGGCGAGATTGAGCGCCGTATCGATCTCGTCCTGAAACGTTGCCGTACGCGGTCCCTGCTTCTGCAGGGCGTACAGGCGGCACATCGCGTCGATCCTCACGCAACACAGCTGCTGGAGCAAAGCTCCCCCTCTCGGTACCCGACGGCTATACGGCGGGCCCATATGGGTCTCGACCTGCTCTCCCTTTGGCCCGCGTCGCCATCTGGTCGACTCGGACATGAGCAAGTACCTGAACGGTAGACCACCCCACTGACATCTGTCCGCGAAGTGGCCCCAACACGTATGGGACACGGAAGGGCCGAACCCCCTCACGAGCAACGGAAGTTCTCCGAAGTTCCGTTGCGGATCACTGTGGCAGGGAGCCTCCGCGTATGTCTTGCTCGCGCGGGCACCCTTATCGGATACGACGCCTGACCAGCAGCGTCGGCTGCTGTGGTGCCAAGGTCGACGCCTCGGCTTGTTCCAACAGCGCCAGCTGGCGCTCCAGAGCACGGACGTTCTCTGTGTTGTTCACCGTCGCGACCTCTTGAACCGTGACGGTCAGAGGGTCGGCGATCAGCGCTGCCTTGCGCTCTCGCAGGACCTCGACGGCTACCGCCTCGACTGTGCCAAGGCGCTGGTAGCGGACGTCAAGGTCGCCGCGGACGATGTCGCCGAGCTCGGATCGCAGATATGCGTACTCGGCGTCGGAGAGCATCAGGGTTACTCGGACTCGTTCGTTGCGGACTTCGCACGATGCTGAGGGGGAGCTGACTGGGGGTCAACGCTCTGTACCTGCTTTGGTTCCCAGACGTCCGGATGCGTGATCTGCTCGGCGACGGTTGGATCGGCGACCGTGGTGCCTGCCGCGAGCAGCAGCGTCTCGTGCGTCTTGGGGTCGGTGATGAAGGCCGCGGTGGCGATTGTGCGGGTGGTGGGCGGCATCAGAGGACCTTCGCGGTGATGTGGATGTCCGGGACGTACATGACCGGCATGGCGACGGCAGCCCCCTTCGTCCAGACCTGGACCGGGTCGTCCTGGTAGTCCGCGGTGATGACGATGCCCGGGGCGTCCGCACGGGTGATCGCCGGGTTGGTGCCAGAGGAGAGGACCAGAGATTCCGCCGTGATGCCGTACTGGGTCTCCGCCCAGGACTCGGGGTTGGGCGGGAGGAGAATCCAGCGGTCCTCCGGGATGACACGCTGGTAGGCGTCGTCGACGGAGATCTGGACGTCGTACGCCGTGATCGGTGGGAGGTTGTACCGGGCGCGGACGACCTCGACCTCGTTGGGCGCGAGGACGGCCGTGGGGGTGGTCGAGCCGTTGACGCTGCTGTAGTACGCGGCTCGGTAGGCATTGTTCGCGGCCAGCGTCGCGCAGGCTTTGTACGACGTGAGTACCCGGGCCGGGAGCGGGGCGCCGATCGAGCGCAGGTACTCGATCCAGCGGAGCTCGTCGGCGATGGGGTCGCTCGTCGGGTCCGACCAGGGCTTGGCGGCAGTGGGCATGCTTGGCGCCGGGATGCCGAAGCCGGCCTCCAGGGTGAGGCTGCTTTCGCCATTGAGACTTGCCGTCGACTAGGAGCTCGTCGGTGGCCAGTTCCATGTGGTTGTGGATCGACTCGACGTGGCGCTCGATGTCGTCGTCGAGCAGCTCGACGAACTCCGAAGCGTCGGTTCCGCGGGAGGCGTCCAGGAGGATCTGCTCCAGTTCGCCGACGATCAGTTTTTGGCCGAGAGGTGGGAGCATGCCCTCGGTGGTGATCTTCTCAGCCGGGCGGCGGGCTACGGCGGTCTGGGCGTCGTACGCGCGGAACTTCGCTGCTTCACGCGCCGCTTGCTGCTCCTGATGCGGAACTTAACGGAGTTCAGGCGGCGTTCGGGCTGGCGTGACCGTGCGGGTCAGCTCGAAGTCAACCGGTATAGGCATGGTGCGGGCGAAGGCGTTGAGGTCGGCGCGTCGATGTCGTGCAGCAGGGTTTCAAGCATGGGGCGGCTCCTCGGCGGAGTGGGTGTCAGATGAAGTGGATCTGCGCGGTTGAGGTGGTGATGGCAGCAGGGTCGAGGCTGCTCGGGAGCTGCGAGGCGGTGATCACGCCGTGCCAGAGCAGGGCCGCGCCAGCACGACTGTCGCTCTGCGTGAAGGGCACTTCGGCGAGGAGGACGCCGGAGAAGCTGGCGTGTCCGTCCGTGGCGGTGGTGGCCCATGGGCCCTCGGAGTTGCAACCCCTTGAAGAGAGCGGCGACCGTGCCGCCGAACACTATGCGGGAAGGGGCCGGCGTCATGACTGGCCGACGGGGAGTCGTCGCCAAGCGCGCCTAGAACCTGATGCCCGGCGTGCCCTACGTCCGCGGCTGGGCCCAGTCCCGTCGCAGCGCTGATGCTCTGGCGGCTCAACTGACGGCCGTAGGTATGGAGGCGGACTTCCCCGGCCTCACCGCCAACGTGAACGTGTCGGGAGACGGCCTGGTACGCCTCGGCATCGTCCGGCCCGAAGCGGTTCTGATACTGGCCGAGCTGATCGTGTCTGGCCTTGCGGCAGAGACGCCGACCCAGTCCGAGATGCTGCCGCATGAGGCAAGGTGTACCCGCCCGCACACGTCGGCTGCCTGACCGCTCCGCCTCAGAGACCCCGGTCGCTCGCGGTTCGAGCAGGCTCCCGCGACTGGCCGGCATGGCCCCGCATGTCGCCGTTCCCCCGACGGCTGGTGTGCGGGGCTTTCTGCTGCGCGTTGTACCTCATCGCTTGCTTGTCTGCCGCTCGGCCGGGACCGGCGCCCCAGCGCCGCAGCCCGGACGAAGCGGCAGACCGATACGCATTGTGAGCGATGGCAGCCGTGTGGAGGCATTGAAGGAGAAGCAATCAGCCTCATACTTACCGTCGTCCCAGTCTGATCTGACAGGCAACGGGGACAGACTGGCATCCCAACAACCTTAGTTGGTGGTGATGTGGCGGGTCATGTGTCTCTGGCATCGATAGCTTGGGGTGCGCCCATCTGCCAGACAGGGAGGCAGCGGCCTCTTAAGCTGCTTCCTGTGGCATCGGATGATCTAACAATCGAAGTTGCGAGTAGCTCCTCGCTCGCGGATCCCGCTCGGCAAGCACTCGAGGAGTGCATGAAGGCGTACGGCGAGGACGTGCTCCGGGAGGCAGGTCGACTGGAGGAGAGTCTCCATGTTGGAGGCGGCGCCCCGATGATCACGAATAGCATGATCCAGGAAGCGAACCTGCTTGGGCGTCGCGGGCATATTCAGCGCCGAACTCCTAAGCTAAAGCATACGATGCAGCTTGTCTCCTACGCGGCTTCCGTTGTCGCCGGCGTATTTGCTGGCAACCTCG
Organism: Streptomyces populi; assembly: GCF_002911015.1. Lineage (GTDB taxonomy): Bacteria > Actinomycetota > Actinomycetes > Streptomycetales > Streptomycetaceae > Streptomyces > Streptomyces populi. Next base: position 2,671 of record NZ_KZ626987.1, on the reverse strand, counting down.
ACCATGCCACGGGCTCCATCGGCTTTGCCGTGTCGGCAACTATTGGAATCGCTGCATTCTTCTTGGGGCGCAATGATGGCTAAAGATGGCGGCGAATCCGGCGGGTACACAATCACGTCGAATGCCCGAGAAGTGTTGGAGCAGGCGACACAGGACTACCGTTCTGAAGTTCTCGTTAAGGCAAGACTTAATGCGGACGGCCGAAAATCAAGCACAGTGACAGATAGAGACGTTGCTCTAGCCGCACAAGGGATTTTGGCACATTCCGGCTCCGCTTACATTCGAATTTCAAAGAATTTTGTTGTTCGGCTTGTTCTTGTGATGTCGAGTTTTGCCGCGGCCGGATTGCTGGGATACTTGATTGTGGCAGGAGCTGCCGATCCGGCAGTCTTGGTTGCCAGCGTGGTTGGTCTGGCAATTTCCCTTACGGCTACCCGCGCGGGCTTCTTTTACTATCGCGACACCAAAGATCTGTCGGCGAAAGCGTCACCACGGGGTTCCTCCGATGATGCTCGGAAGTGGGAGATCGTGCATGCGTGGCTTAATATCGAGCAGTCCATTCGAGAGGATCTGGAAGAGCGTGATATCAGTCGCACTCATCGAACCCGTCCCGTAGGAGAGATGTTGGATGAGTATGCGCGATGGCATGGCCTGAGCTCAGAGTTCCGGGAGTCGCTGCATGAGCTGATTTCGGCGAGAAATAAGATTGCTCACGGCGTTCCATTTGATCTTAGCGACGAAAAATATGACGCGCTTATCGCGCGAGCTGAAGATGCGATGCGCGCTATTGGGGGAACAAATTCTGACGACCCGATGTAGTCGCCGGTGCGAGGCGTCATTGCCCAGCTAGTGGTTCACTCGGCGATCCTGTAAGGCGATGGTTCCGAGTTGTAGCGACGCTACGATGTCATCAAATAGAGCGAGGTCACGCTCATTTCCGCATGCCTGCTTTCAGGCCGCCTCGGACCGATGATGCAGAGTTACCTAGCTCTGGTCTTCAGGATACGGGGTAAAAGCGGAAAGGCGCCGATTCGGATAGAATCGATTGAAGTGTGGAGAGATCTTGACCCAGATGGTTGGAAATTTTAGAAGGGTTACCGAGGAAATAGGTCTCGCAATTATACGAGAGAAGGCGGTTCGCGAGCGAGATAGAATTTGGGAATTCATCCAGGAGATTAAGGATCTGACCGAGGGGGAGAAGCGTCGAATTCAAGCGCGATACATGAGGGCTTGGCGGCGTGATCAATATCAAGCGGCACACGACTTAGCCAAAGCGTCGCACAATGTCTTCTTCGTGGCGGTCTTCATTCTCGGAGCTGTGTCTACTGTTTCCGCTATTGGATCTGGAGAAGACTGGGCGGAATCCTGGTGGGTTGCTGTGCCTACTATAGTGGTCCTCTTGATTGGGGTCGGCGCCCTAGTGGCTGACAGCTACTCCAATCGGAGAAGTTTTGGATCGGCTTGGTCACATAGGTCCGACTTGCTTCTCGCGCGCATGATTCATGATGTTGCCTACTTTTACGTTATGAGTCCGCGATGGCGACATCGGCAACAGTCTCGAAGGTTGCGGTATCGTCTACTCTCTTTCGCTCGTGAGGTAAAAAGGTCACGAATCAGGACTCGGCGCACCGATTGGTGGGAGTTTCGTCTACGCCGGCATATTCGAGATGAGCATATGCGCTTGGCGACTGTTTTCAAGGATCATGCGAGCAAGTTGGCGATGATCGGAAGCCAGGCGGAATATAATTCCATTTGCCGGTCGCTTACCGGTGGGCTGAGGGCTGCTGCAGAGGATGATTGGAATGCCCTGCTCACGCATGCGCCGGAGATCACGTCAACATCACGAGTCCTTCGAGTGGCGTCGAGGGTCGGTCCATCGATTGTGCTTGTTGTCGCTGCGTTCACTCTGCCGCTTTTTCCTGCTCTTGCATCTTCGCGTGATGCAATTCGCGCTTCATTGATTCCAGTGGCTGTTTTGCTTGTTATCGCATCCCCGGAGTTCGTGCTGACGTCTGTGCGCGGGGTGATCGAAAAGGCGGCGTTTGGTGGAAAATGACTGCTGCCTCCTGACGGCTGCGGGTGCCGACCCGGACTGCCTTGACAGATACGGCGCAGGCAGTCAAAACAAGTAGCGGGCCTGCGGCTCGATGGTGGATCCTGATCTGTTGCCCACAACGAGGAGTACCGCGTGGAGATTCAGTCGCTGGAACAGTTGCAGGCCGCCGACCGCACATCACTTGCCTTCACCCCCTATGGGCTGGGCCGGATGGAACCTGGAGACGCCGCGCGGTTCCAGCAAAATCAGATTGCCTCATGCAAGTTGAGCGCTGATGTCCCGGAGCGGACACGCGGAGCGTTCGAGGAACTCACGAAGCTCTTCGCGCAGGGCGTCTTGTGCTACAGCCTTTACACCCGAGTCCAGGACGATGCGATGCTGCGGCTAGAGGGCGCGTTGCGTGATCGGTTTGTCCAGTGGTGCGGCGGCTCGATGACGTTTGAAGACGTGGCCGGGACGCTGCCTCCATATTCAGCGGACGTGACCACGCCGCAGTCAGTGAGCGTTTTCAGCGTTGCTTCTCCAGGGTGAGGACGGCTTTGGTGATGACGCTCATGCGGTTGGGGCTGATGCGGGATCTGCGGAAGATCTGCCAGGACTTCAGCCGTGCCATGC
>NZ_KZ626986.1 GCF_002911015.1 Streptomyces populi | reverse complement strand
GGCCTGGACCTCGGGATCGAGGTCGGACTGACCGCTGCCGTCGACCGCCGAGAGACGTCCCGTCTCGGGCACCTCGGTCGCGGCCGGAGGTTCGACCAGCCAGTCGGGATTGGCCTGCTGGTCCCACCACCTCCAGGCGGCGAACGCGCCGCCCGCCAGGATCCCCAGCACGGCCAGCCCCTTCACGAAACGGCCGGCCCTCGCCCGGCGCTCGTGCTTGCGAAGCAGCTTCTGGATCTCCTGCGGGGTGACCTGGCCGCGCAGGGCTGCAATGGCCGCCACACCGCGCGCCGCGGCCTCGTCCCGGACGGGCTGGGTCGCGGCCACCGCCTGCTCGATCCTCGGCTTGGAGTAGTCGGCGGCCTGACGAGCCGCCTTGCGGGTGCGGATGGCCGCTTCCTGAGCGACCTGGTCGACCTTCGGCGGCACATGGGTACGGGCCTGCTCGATGCGCGGCGCGAGATGGGCGTCGTACTGGACGCGGGCCTGTTCGGCGGCTTGCGACACCTTCGGCGCGAGCCGTACACGCGCCTCGCTCGCGTAGTACGAGGCCCTGTCCTTGGCCGTGTCGGCGTAAGGCGCCACCACTTCCGCGGCGTGCAGCACGCTGTCCTTCGCCGAGCCGGTCGCGGCGCGCACGCTGTCGATGCGGGTCACGGGTTTCCTCCTCCTCGGTGGCGTACGTCGGGGATACCAGGTACCCCCAAAGACACACAGTTCACCTTTCCGCCCCTGGGGGGATCATGCCCGCACAAGGGGTCCGGGGCATGTGAGGGCGGGCATCCGTGTCACGGGTGCCGACTCCCGGAGGCTCCAGGTACGGAGCCGGTCAGGTGTCGATCAGTGGGATAGCGGATCAATACGGGGCAACGGGAGCTTGTCGTCGACAATGCCACGGATCGCCCCGTCCCGCTCCCGTCACGGCGCGACTCGGCCGTTTTTCTCCACGTGCGACACCCGTTCCCCGAGCCGGTGTCCGCACGTGCGTCCGGAGGCGCCGGTCGGGGGCCGAGCGGCCCGGTCCGTGCGAGGATCGGGCAGTCAAGACAAGGCAACGGAAGGCAGATCGTGGCCGAGCAGCTCTACGCCACCCTGAAGACCAGCCACGGCGACATCGACATCCGGCTCCTGCCGAACCACGCGCCGAAGACGGTCCGGAACTTCGTCGAACTCGCCACGGGTGAGCGCGAGTGGGTCAACCCGGAGACGGGTGTGAAATCCATGGACAAGCTGTACGACGGCACGGTCTTCCACCGGGTGATCAGCGGCTTCATGATCCAGGGCGGCGACCCGCTGGGCAACGGCACCGGCGGCCCCGGCTACCAGTTCGAGGACGAGTTCCACCCGGACCTCCGGTTCGACAGGCCCTACCTGCTCGCCATGGCCAACGCGGGCCCGGCCACCAACGGATCGCAGTTCTTCATCACCGTCGCCCCGACGGCCTGGCTGACCCGCAAGCACACCATCTTCGGCGAGATCACGGACGCGGCCAGCCAGAAGGTCGTGGACGCCATCGCCGGCGCCCCGACCAATCCGCGCACGCACCGCCCGGTCGACGCCATCGTGATCGAGTCGGTCGTCGTCGAGACCCGCGCGCGCTGAGCCCGCGCAGGGCCGCCCGCCCCTGCGCCCGGAGACTCCCGCAGGGAACCAAAAGCCCCGTTCATCCGTAAGGATGGACGGGGCGGTGCGTTGCACCCGGACCCGCCGAGATCGTGTGCGAGCCGCCGTACGGAGATTGAGGGGACCCCATGGACCAGCAGCCGCCCGGCAGCCCGCAGGGCCCGCGGGATCAGGGACCGCAGGACGCCCGGAGCCTGCCCGGCTGCTACCGGCACCCGGACCGCGAGACCGGTGTCCGCTGCACCCGCTGTGAGCGTCCGATCTGCCCCGAGTGCATGGTCAGTGCCTCCGTCGGCTTCCAGTGCCCCGACTGCGTCCGTGACGGCTCCGGCACCGGCCACGCCCCGGCGGCGAACCGGCCCCGTACCCTCGCGGGCGGCACCGTCGCCTCGGACCCCCGGCTCGTCACCAAGGTGCTGATCGGCCTCAATCTGGCCTTCTACCTCGTCCAGGTCTCGGTGGGCGATGCCTTCACCAGCCGCTTCGAACTCTTCGGCCGGGCCCTGCTCTCCGGCGAGGTCCAGGGCGTGGCCGAGGGCCAGTGGTACCGGATGCTGACGTCGATGTTCCTGCACGGCAGTGTCATGCACATTCTTTTCAACATGCTCAGCCTGTGGTGGATCGGCGGCCCCCTGGAGGCGGCCCTCGGCCGCGTCCGCTACATCACCCTCTACTTCGTCTCGGGTCTCTCGGGCAGCGCGCTCACCTATCTGCTCGTCGGCCCCAACCAGCCCTCGCTCGGCGCCTCCGGCGCGATCTACGGTCTGTTCGGCGCCACCGCGGTCCTCTACCGCCGGCTCAACTACGACATGCGCCCGCTCGTCGGCCTGCTGGTCGTCAACTTGATCATCACTTTCAACCCCGGCTTCCACATCGCCTGGCAGGCGCACGTCGGCGGTTTGATCGGCGGTGCGGTGGTCGGCTACGCGATGGTCCACGCGCCGCGCGAGCGGAGGAACCTGGTCCAGTACGGGGTCTCCGCGCTCGTGCTGATCGTGGTGGTCGTCACGACGCTGCTCAGGACGGCTCAGCTCACCTGAGAGCGCGCACGGCTCACCTGAGAAGTGATGTTGTCCACAGATCGTGGTGGATCTTGTGCATACGGTGCGAGAACAACTGTGCCCCCTGTCACTGACCCGAGTTTCCCAGGTCAGGCAGGGGGCGAACAGATTTGCGCGGTTCGTTTGACCGGTCGTACCGGCGTCAACCGCGGATTAGTTATCCACAGATCGTCTTTCTTTTCCACCTGTGGACAAGTGTTGTGGATAACTCAGTGGACAGCTGTGGGCAGAGCTCGCGCCCGGGCCGTGTCCGTGGAGGTGGGGACGGTCACTTCCACTGCGTGGAGACGCCGAACCCGGCCGCGATGAACCCGAAGCCGACCACGATGTTCCAGTTGTCGAGCGCGTCGATCGGCAGGGTGCCGTCCGTCACGTAGAAGACGACGATCCAGGCGAGACCGATGAGGAACATGGCCAGCATGACCGGTGCCACCCAGGCGTTGCTGGTCAGCTTGACGTTGGTCGCCTGCTTCGCCGGGGGCGGCGTGTAGTCGGCCTTCTTGCGGATACGTGACTTCGGCACGAGGGTCTCTCCTGTCGATGCGCTGCGTGGCCGCGCAGGGAACTGGGGCGGGCTCCGGGTGGCGCCAGGGGACACTGAGCGCTCCCCCGGGCGTCCGTTAGCGTAGTGCTTCCGCGGCGCCGAAGGAGATAAGGGTACGTTGAGCAATTCTGCCGACTCCCCCGGGACACAATCCAGTCCTGGCGGTACGCACCGTTTCCGGCCGGTACGTGTCCTCACCGCGGCCGTCTTCGCCCTCGCGGGCCTCATCTTCTTCACGAGCTTCGATACGGCCAAGGGTACGAACATCCGTACGGACTCGTCCTTGCTGAAGCTGTCCGACCTGATTCAGGAACGCAGCCACAAGAACGCGACGCTGGACGAGTCCAACGGCGCCCTGCGCCGCGACGTGGACGCCCTCGCCGGGAGTGAGGACGGCGACAGCGCGGCCGGGGACGCGAAGCTCGCGGCGCTGGAGAAGGGCGCGGGCACCCAGAAGGTCAAGGGCGAGGCCGTCACGGTCACCCTCAACGACGCCCCGCCCAACGCGACGGCGAAGCTTCCCGGCTACCCCGAGCCGCAGCCCGACTACCTCGTCATCCACCAGCAGGACCTCCAGGCGGTGGTGAACGCCCTGTGGCAGGGCGGGGCCAAGGGCATCAAGGTCATGGACCAGCGGCTGATCTCCACCAGTGCCGTGCGCTGTGTCGGCAACACCCTGATCCTGCAGGGCCGCGTCTACTCGCCCCCCTACAAGATCACCGCTGTCGGGGATCCGGCGAAGCTCCAGAAGTCGCTCGCCGCCTCGCCGGCGATCCAGAACTACATGGTGTACGTCAACGTCTACGGGCTCGGCTGGAAAGTCGAGGAGAACGGCACGGTGACTCTTCCCGGCTACTCGGGCACAGTGGATCTCCACTACGCGAAGCCCGTCGAGTAGTTCCGGACCTCGCGGAGCAGTGGGCGAAGCCTGTGGAGCGAGCTGCCGCCGGAGGGCCTTGTGTCGGTGCGAGTGGTCGTCAGGGCGATCAGTGAGCTGTGCCTGACCGTCGGCACCCTGATCGTGCTCTTCGTGGTCTACGTGTTGTTCTGGACGGGGATCAAGGCCGACAGCGCGATGGACCACCAGATCGACGTGCTTCAGGAGCAGTGGTCGAAGGGAACGGTGCCCCGGTCGCCGGAGGCCCGTACGGACGCTTCGAAAGGCGCGGGCGGTGGCGGTGGTACGGCCCCGGGGAGCCCGAAGGCACCCGGCCCCTACGAGTACGGCGCCCCGTTCGCGGTCATGTACATCCCGAGGTTCGGTTTCACGTGGAACAAACCCGTACTCGAAGGCACGGCCACGCAGGTGCTGAAGAAGGGGCTCGGCCACTACCGGGGCACCGCCCGGCTCGGCCAGGAGGGTAATTTCTCCGTCGCCGGTCACCGGCGTACCTACGGTGATCCGTTCAAGGACTTTCCCCAGCTCCGCCGGGGGGACGCGGTGGTGCTGACGGACGGGACGACCTGGTTCACGTATCGGGTCGACAAAGGCCCGTACAAAACAGTGCCCTCCGACGTTGAGGTGATCGACCCTGTGCCACGTAAGTCCGGGTATACGCGTCCGGGACGCTATCTCACGCTGACCACGTGCGATCCGGAGTGGGGGCACAGCCATCGGTTGATCGTCTGGGCACACCTTGATTCCACACAGCCTGTGGAGGCAGGGAAACCGGGGGCTCTGCGCCGTTAGTCTGTTGGCGTACGGCGACGGAAGGGACGGCATGTACGGCTGGATCTGGCGGCATCTGCCGGGGAGCGTATGGGTGAGGGCGCTGATCTCGCTCGTGCTCGTCCTGGCGGTGGTCTACGTGCTCTTCCAGTACATCTTCCCGTGGGCCGAACCGCTGCTGCCCTTCAACGATGTGACGGTGGACAACCAGTGAGTACGCGCATCCTCGTTGTGGACAACTACGACAGCTTCGTCTTCAACCTGGTCCAGTACCTGTACCAGCTGGGCGCGGAGTGCGAGGTGCTGCGCAACGACGAGGTGTCGACCGCGCACGCCCAGGACGGTTTCGACGGTGTACTCCTGTCCCCGGGGCCCGGCGCTCCCGAACAGGCCGGTGTCTGCATCGACATGGTCCGGCACTGCGCCGCGACCGGGGTTCCCGTCTTCGGCGTCTGTCTCGGGATGCAGTCGATGCAGGTGGCGTACGGCGGTGTGGTCGACCGGGCGCCCGAGCTGCTGCACGGGAAGACGTCGCTCGTGGAGCACCAGGGCAAGGGCGTCTTCGCCGGACTGCCGTCGCCCTTCACGGCGACCCGCTACCACTCGCTGGCGGCCGAGCCGGACACGGTTCCGGCCGAGCTCGAGGTGACCGCCCGTACCCACGACGGGATCGTCATGGGTCTCAGACACCGTGAACTGCCGGTCGAGGGTGTGCAGTTCCACCCGGAGTCGGTGCTGACCGAGCACGGCCACCGGATGCTCGCCAACTGGCTGCTCGAGTGCGGTGACAAGGTGGCCGTGGCGAGGTCGGCGGGGCTCGCCCCGGTGGTGGGCAGGGCCACGGCGTGACCGCGCTGCGCCCCGAGCGCGACAGCTCCCCCTACGGCGGCGAGGCCGCGTACGGGGGCGCCGGCGCGTTCGAGGCGGCGGTCGGAGGACTCGCGGACCCGCTGACGGATCCGCTGCCCGGCCAGGGACAGGCCGTTCCGCAGCAGGGCTACGGTCACGGCGGGTACGGGCCCGACTGGTACGCGGCTCAGCAGCAGGAGCAGGCCGCCCAGATGCAGGCGGCCCAGGCGTACGCCGTCCAGGCCCAGGCGGTCCGGGCGCAGGCCCCGGCACAGGCGATGCCCTACACGCCGGCCGCGGCACCGTCGTACGCGGATGAGTACGAGCGGACGTACGCCCCGCCCTACCAGGAGCCCGCGACCCCTCACCACCGCGGACCGGCGGCCGCTCCGACGGCCGCTCCGATGACCGCTCCCGTGGCGGAACCGGTCGTGCCGGGTCCGCGGCTGGACGACCAGACGGTCGCGCTGCGTCTTCCCGGATCACCCACGCGAGCGGAGCGCCGTGCGGGTGCGGCCGGGAGCGGGGCCGCCCCCGCCCCCGGAGGCCGTGCGGCCCGCCGTAAGGCCGCCAGACGCCACGGACGGCACGGAGGGGAACAGGACTCCCAGGAGCCCCGGGAGGCGGCTCAGGAGGCCGCTGGGAGCCCTCGGAGCCGCATGGACGCCCGGCGCGCGGCGCGGGCGTCGAAACCCGGTGCTGCGGTTCTCGTGAGCCGGATGGTCGGAGAGGTGTTCATCACCACCGGCGTGCTGATGCTGCTGTTCGTGACCTATCAGCTGTGGTGGTCGAACGTGCGGGCGCACCAGCAGGCGGGCAGCGAGGCGAGCAGCCTTCAGCAGGACTGGGCGAACGGGAAGCGGAATCCGGGGACGTTCTCGCCCGGACAGGGGTTCGCCATCCTGCACATCCCGAAGCTGGACGTGGTCGCGCCGATCGCGGAGGGCATCAGCAAGACGAAGGTGCTCGACCGCGGCATGGTCGGCCACTACGGCGAGGCGCCCCTCAAGACGGCGATGCCGAACGCCAGGACCGGCAACTTCGCGCTCGCCGGGCACCGCAACACCCATGGCGAGCCGTTCCGTTACATCAACCGCCTCAAGCCGGGCGACGAGATCGTCGTCGAGACGCAGGACGACTACTACGTCTACAAGATGGCGTCGATCCTGCCGGTGACGAGTCCGAGCAACACGAGCGTGCTCGATCCGATCCCCAAGGGATCGGGTTTCACCGCGCCGGGCCGCTACATCACACTGACCACCTGCACACCGGAGTTCACCAGTAAGTACCGGATGATCGTCTGGGGCAAGATGGTCGAGGACCGGCCGCGCAGCAAGGGCAAGCCCGACGCGCTGCTCGGCTGAGGACGGACGCCGACGCACGGACGGATGCACGTGCGGACGTGACGTGCACGAGAGACAACCTGAGACAGACCAGACGGGGCAGATGAACAGTGGCAGCGAGGACCGACCACGACGAACGCGCCGGATCGCAAGCCGGGTTCACGGTCGCCGGTGACCCGCCCGGCGGACGCCGGCGCATGGGATGGTTCGCGATGACGGTCAGCGTCTTCGGCGAACTCCTCATCACCGTGGGGCTGGTGCTCGGCCTGTTCGTCGTCTACTCGCTGTGGTGGACGAACGTCGTGGCCGACCGCGAGGCGCACAAGCAGGGCGACAAGGTCCGCGACCACTGGGCGCAGTCCCCGGGCGGTCCGGGCGCGCTGGACACCAAGGACGGCATCGGCTTCCTGCACGTCCCGGCGATGAACAACGGTGAGGTCCTCGTCGAGAAGGGCACGGCGACGAAGGTCCTCAACGACGGCGTCGCCGGCTACTACACGGAACCCGTCAAGGCGTCCCTGCCGATGACCGGCAAGAACGGCAACTTCACGCTCGCCGCCCACCGGGACGGCCACGGCGCCAAGTTCCACAACATCGACAAGATCGACAAGGGTGACGCGATCGTCTTCGAGACCCGGGACAAGTGGTACGTCTACAAGGTCTTCGGCATCCTCCCGGAGACCTCGAAGTACGACGTCAAGGTCCTCCAGACGGTCCCGAAGGAATCGGGCAGGACGAAGCCCGGCCACTACATCACCCTGACGACCTGCACCCCGGTGTACACCTCCCGCTACCGGTACGTGGTGTGGGGCGAACTGGAGCGGGTGGAGAAGGTCGACAGCGCCCGGACACTGCCGAAGGAACTGCGTTAGCCCTGTCGGGGCCGGTGTGCCGACTGGGGTGACACGTGGTCACCCCGGACACGAGCTGGGCCCGAAGCCGCAAATCGCCGTTGCGACTTCAGGCCCTTCCTTGTCGTGGAGCGGTCACTCCAGGACCGCCAGTGCCGTTCCGGTGCTCCATTCCTCCAGCAGGCCGCGGTGCACGGCGGTGACGCCGCCGTCGCGGCGCAGCAGGCCGGCGATGTACTCCTCGAACTCGCGGTCGGTCATGGCGTCGACGGAAGCCATGGTTCCGGCGAGGGCGCGGTCCTCCCGTGGGCTTTCCAGCCGCTACAGCCTGGCGTGATGTTGCCGGAGCCGCCGCTCGACCGTCTGGACGCCCGTTCGTAGTGCAATCAGTTCCCTGCGGTGCTCGTCCGATGTCTCGATCAGGGCGTTGAACATGGGGACGACGGTCTTGCCGAGGATGTGGGTGATGCGCTGGTCGATGCGGTCGTCGAGCGAGTGGGTTTCCCTGTGGGGCGGGTTGTCCACAGGCTGTGTGCGGACCGGGTGCTCCGTGTCGAGGAGGTACGTGCGCACCTGACGTGCGACTTCGCTGTCCCGGAGCAGCATGGCGATGTTGAGGACGGCTCGTCGGGAGAAGAGGGCGAGGGACCGGGTGCGTGACTGGATCCCACTGAGGTTCTTGAAGGACCTCAGTTCATCGCCGGTCAGCAGACGGTATCCGTTGGTCTCCAACTCGGTTCGATGATCCTTGACGAGGGACTTGATCGCTTCGAGACCCACCTCGAAGTACGTCGCCACCATCGCCGTCGTCACGTGCGTGCCGTCCGGCAGCAGTGACAGCGCCTTGACCCTGTCGAGCACTTCCGTGCGCTCCAGCGCGCTTTCCCGCAGTGTCCTCGATTCCAGCAGAACCGACTCGTCGATCACGTACTGCCCCTCTTGCCCGTGCGGCGGCCTCGTGGCCAGGGGCGGTGCTTCGATTCTCCACCCCATACGATCAACGAGTCGCGAAGTATAACGAGTCGCGAAGTATGAAGAAACGGTCGAACTTCGCACACCAGATCGTCGGTGCGAGTCGACGGAAAAGGGCCCCGGCACTCGCTCAAGAGTGCCGGGGCCCTTCTCCGTCGGTTGCCCGCGAGGGCGGTTTCCGGGTGGGACTATCCGTTGTTCCCGCCCAGGAAGCCACCGCCGTTGTTGTTGCCGCCGTTGTTGCCACCGATTTTCAGCGTCGTAAGCACGACCACGGTGTTGTCCGGGCTGTCGACGGGGCTGTCGGCGTTCGGGTTCTGGCCGAACACCCTGGCGTCGTCGCTTCCGTCGCTGCCCTGGGCGAACTGGATGTTGTTGAAGCCGGCCTGTTGCAGGATCTGCCTCGCCTCGGCCACGGTCTTGCCGACGACGTTCGGCACGGTCGACTGCTGCTGCTGTTTGGCCTTGCCGATCTGGATCTGCACCTTGGAGCCGGGGTCCGCCGGGGTGCCGGCCGTCGGGGTCGTCTGGATGACCTTGCCGACCAGGTTCTGGTCGTCGGTCTCCGTGTCGACGCACTCACCGACGAGGTTGCTGGCCGTCATCTGCGCCTTGGCCTGGTCACAGTTCTTGCCGGCGACGTCCGGGACGACGGACTGCTTCTTCTCCTTGGCGACCGTCAGGGTGATGGTCGACCCCTTCTCCACCTCGGCACCGAGACTCGGGTCCTGGTCCAGGACGGTGTTCGGTTTCTCCGAGGACTCCTCGAACTTCGTCTTGACGTTGAGCCCGTACTTGTCCTCGAGGATCTGCTTGGCCTCGTCCAGGTCCTTGCCCTTGACGCTCGGCACCGAGACCTTCGGTGCCCCGGTGGACACGACGACATTGATCGTGTCGCCCTTGTTCACCTTCGAGCCCACGGGCGGTTCCTGCGAGCAGATGTTGCCCTTGGGCTCCTTGTCGCAGGGCTTGCGCGTGGGGGCGAGTTTCAGCTCGCGGTTCTCCGCCATCTTCTTGGCGTCCGGCAGCGTCTGGCTCACGAAGTTGGGCACGTCGAACGCCTCGTTGCCCGTTCCCTTGCCCGAGAACGCGTACTTCCCGATCAGGATCGCGCCGATCAGCACCAGGACACCCGCGACGACCAGGAGGATCGTCGAGGTGTTGTTCTTCTTCTGGCGGCGGCGGTCGGGGCGGTCGTCGTAGCCGTAGCCGCCGTCGTCCGGGTTCATGGGCGGCAGCATCGAGGTGGCCTGGGCGTCCGCGGAGCGCAGGGCCGTGGTCGGCTGGTCGTCGCCGTAGCCGCCGTAGCCGACCGAGCCCATGGCGGCGCTGGCGGCGATGGGCTGGCCGTCGAGGCAGGCCTCGATGTCGGCGCGCATCTCGTCGGCGGACTGGTAGCGGTAGTCCGGGTCCTTGACGAGGGCCCGCAGCACGATCGCGTCCATCTCGGGCGTGATCTCGGGGTCGAAGACCGACGGGGGCTGGGGCTCCTCGCGGACGTGCTGGTAGGCGACGGCCACCGGGGAGTCGCCCACGAAGGGCGGGCGCACGGTCAGCAGCTCGTAGAGCAGGCAGCCGGTGGAGTAGAGGTCGGAGCGGGCGTCGACCTGTTCGCCCTTCGCCTGTTCCGGCGAGAGGTACTGGGCGGTGCCGATGACAGCGGCCGTCTGCGTCATCGTCATGCCGGCGTCGCCCATGGCGCGGGCGATGCCGAAGTCCATGACCTTGACCTGGCCGTTGCGCGTCAGCATGACGTTGGCGGGCTTGATGTCGCGGTGGACGATGCCGGCGCGGTGCGAGTACTCCAGGGCCTGGAGGATGCCGATGGTCATCTCCATGGACCGCTCGGGCAGCAGCCTGCGTCCCGAGTGCAGCAGTTCGCGCAGTGTGGAACCGTCGACGTACTCCATCACGATGTACGGGATGGAGGTGTTGTCGATGTAGTCCTCACCCGTGTCGTAGACGGCGACGATCGCGGGATGGTTGAGCGAGGCGGCCGACTGGGCCTCCCGGCGGAACCGGGCCTGGAAGGAAGGGTCGCGCGCGAGGTCCGCGCGCAGCGTCTTCACCGCCACCGTGCGGCCGAGGCGTGTGTCATGCGCGAGGTAGACCTCCGCCATGCCACCACGGCCGAGCACGTGGCCCAGCTCGTACCGGCCGCCGAGGCGACGCGGCTCTTCCATAGCTACCTACCAGCCCTCTCCGTCGGTCCCGACCGCACCTTTGTGTGGTCCGGCGGTGTGCTGTCCGGGCATACCGTACCCGGATCGCTTTCTGTGACCTGGCCTAGACCGTCACCCGTGACAGGACCGGTATCGCAACGTGCACCGATGTGATGGGGACGTGAGCGGGATCACTTCTTGCTGTCGATGACTGCCTTCATCACGTCCCTTGCGATGGGGGCGGCCAGACCGCCGCCGGAGATGTCGTCGCGGCTGGCGCTGCCGTCCTCGACGACCACGGCCACGGCGACCGGGGAGCTGCCGTCGGGGAGCTTGGCGTAGGAGATGAACCAGGCGTACGGCTTCTCGCTGTTGGCGACGCCGTGCTGGGCGGTACCGGTCTTGCCGCCGACGGTGACACCGGGGATCAGCGCCTTGGTGCCCGTGCCCTCCTTGACGACCGTCTCCATCATCGACTGCAGGATCTGGGCGTTGGACTCGGAGAGCGGCTCGCTGAGCTTCTCGGGCTCGGTCTGCGAGATGACGTCCAGGTTGGGTGCCTGGAGCTTGTCGACCATGTAGGGCTTCATGAGCGTGCCCTGGTTGGCGACGGCGGAGGCGACCATGGCCATCTGCAGCGGGGTGGCGGCCGTCTCGAACTGGCCGATGGAGCTGAGCGCGGTCTGCGCGTCGTCCATCTTCTTGGGGAAGACGGAGGCGTTGGAGCGCACCGGGGTGAGCTGCTCGGAGTTGAAGCCGAACTTCTCGGCCTCCTCCTGCATCTTGTCCTTGCCGAGGTCGGCGCCGATCTTGCCGAAGACCGTGTTGCAGGACACCTTGAGGGCGTCACGCATGCTGACGTTCCTGCAGGGGATGTTCCCCTCGTTCTTCAGCTCGGTGCGGGTGCCCTTGAGGATGTACGGCAGCGGGGTGCTGGTGTGCTGGTCCGCCGTGGTGTACAGGCCGTTCTCCAGGGCCGCCGCCGCGGTGACCACCTTGAAGGTGGAGCCGGGCGGGTAGGTCTCGCGCAGCGCCCGGTTGAGCATCGGGTCGTCGGGGTCGTTCTTCTTCTGGAGCTTGTTCCAGGCCTTCGCGTCGTCGTTGGTGTTCCCGGCGAAGGCGGAGGGGTCGTACGACGGGGTGGAGGCCAGTGCCAGGATCGCGCCGGTCTGCGGGTTGATCGCGGCGACGGCGCCCTTGCCGCGGCTCAGCAGGCCCTTGTAGGCGGCCTTCTGCGCGGCGGCGTTGAGGGTGGTGACGACGTTGCCGCCCTGCTTCGCCTTGCCCGTGAGCATGTCGAGGGTGTTGCGGAAGAAGAGCTGGTCGTCGTTGCCGGTGAGGATGCCGTCGTCCAGCTTCTCGAGCTGCGTGGCGCCGAAGGCCTGCGAGGCGTACCCCGTGACCGGCGCCCACATGGCGCCGTCCTTGTAGGTGCGCTTGTAGACGAAGTCGTTGATGCCGTTCTTCTTCGTCTCGGCGTACCCGGTGATGGGGTCGCCGTTGACGATGATGTTGCCGCGCGGGGTGGCGTACCGCTCGATGGCGACGCGGCGGTTGTTCGTGTCGGTCCGCAGGCTGTCCGCCTGGACGTACTGGATGTAGTTGTCGCGGAGGAGCAGGGCGAGGACGAGGAGCCCGCAGAAGATCGCGATCCGGCGCAGGGGCTTGTTCACGGGCGGACCACCTGGGTCATCTCGGCGTCGGGGCTGGGGGCGGGGGCGGGCGCCGGACGGCGGGCCGTGTCGCTGATGCGGATCAGGATGGCGATCAGTGCCCAGTTGGCGATGACGGAGGAACCGCCGGAGGCCAGGAACGGCATGGTCATACCGGTCAGCGGGATCAGGCCCATGACGCCGCCGGCGACCACGAAGACCTGGAGGGCGAAGGCGCCGGAGAGACCGACGGCGAGGAGCTTGCCGAACGGGTCGCGGGCCGCGAGGGCCGTGCGGATGCCGCGTTCGGTGATCAGGCCGTAGAGCATCAGGATCGCCATGACTCCGGCGAGACCCAGTTCCTCGCCGAACGTGGCGAGGATGAAGTCGGAGTTGGCGGCGAAGCGGATGAGCTCGGAGTGTCCCTGGCCGAGGCCGGTGCCCAGGGTGCCGCCGGAACCGAACGCCCACAGCGCCTGCATGGCCTGCTCGGAGTGGATGATGCCGTCCTGGACCCCGGCCCGGCTGAGCATGTACTCGTGCATCGGGTCGAGCCAGGCCTGCACACGGGTCTGGACGTGCGGTTCGAAGCTCGCCACACCGACGGCGCCGGCCCCGGACATCAGCAGACCGAAGACGATCCAGCTGGTCCGCTCGGTGGCGACGTACAGCATGATGACGAACATTCCGAAGAACAGCAGCGACGTACCGAGGTCGGTCTCGAACACCAGGATGAGGATCGAGATGGCCCAGACGACGATGATCGGGCCGAGGTCGCGGCCGCGCGGCAGGTACAGGCCCATGAAGCGTCGGCTGGCGAGGGCCAGCGCGTCCCGCTTCACCATCAGGTAGCCGGCGAAGAAGACCGCCAGCACGATCTTCGCGAACTCACCGGGCTGGATGGAGAATCCCGCGACCGAGATCCAGATCTTGGCGCCGTAGGTGAGGTCGGCACCGAGTCCCGGGACCAGCGGGAGCAGCAGCAGGACCAGGGCGCCGACCATGGAGATGTAGGTGTAGCGCTGTAGGACGCGGTGGTCCTTCAGGAAGAACAGCACGGCGACGAACAGGGCGATGGCCAGTGCGGTGTACATCAGCTGGCGCGGTGCCGCGTTGCCCGCCTGGTGGATCGACTGGAGCAGCTTGGACTGGTCGAGCCGCCAGATGATCACCAGGCCGAGTCCGTTGAGGAGCGTGGCCAGCGGGAGCAGCAGCGGGTCCGCGTACGGGGCGAACTTGCGCACCGCGAGGTGGGCGACGCCGGCCAGCAGGCCGAGGCCCAGGCCGTAGCTCAGCAGGCCGGTGGGCACCTTGTCGTCGATGGCCAGGCCCACGTTGGCGTAGGCGAAGACCGGGATGACTACGGCGAACACCAGCAAGGCCAGTTCGGTGTTGCGTCGGCTGGGTGCGCCGATCGACCCGATCGTGGACGTGTGGTGCGTCGGCGTGTTCGTACTACTGCTCATCGTGTGACAGGGCCCCTCACGGCTTCTTACTGCTTACCGCACAGCGAGACCAGCTTCTGCTCCTCGTCGGAGAGGCTGGGGCCGGGTGTGGGAGTGGGTGCGGTCGTGGACTTGGAGGACGAGGGTGCCGAGCTCGTCGGGGTCGGGCTCGGGCTGGACGTGGCCTTGGACGTGAGGGAGGCCTTTGTGGTTCCCGTGGTTCCGTCGGCCTTGTTCGAACTGGGCTTCGCGCTGCTCTTGCTCTCGGCCGCACGGCGTTCGGCGGCCTTGCGGCAGGCGGAGGCCTGCACGGCGAGTTCGTCGATCTTCGCCTGCGCGTCGGCGAGGCCGCCCTCGGCGATGGTCGCCTTGACCTGCTTCTGCTGGTAGGGCGGAAGGTACTTGAGTTCGATCTCGGGGTGGTTCTTCTCCACCTTCGAGAGCGAGACCCAGGCGAGGTCCTGGCTGATGCCGCGGTAGAGCGCGACGTGCTCGTCCTGGGCGCCGACGTAGTACTGCGTCTGCGTCCAGCGGTAGCCGCCGTACAGGCCTCCGCCGAGGACGGCGAGCGTCAGGACGACGTAGAAGGATCGCTTCAGCCACCTGCGTCCGTTGCGCGGCTTGACGAAGTCCTCGTCGGTGTAGTCGCCGAAGCTGCCGGTGGGGGCGTAGCCGGTGGTGTCGCCGCTGCCGGGCGGGCCGAACTCGCCGCCGCCCTGTCCGGGCACGGGCCGGCCGAGGCCGGAGGCGCGGCCGGCGGGGGTCTGCATGGCGCCGTTGTCGTGGAGCTGGTGCTGGTTCTCGGCGACCGCGCCGACCACGACGGGGGTGTCGGAGAGCTGTGCGGCGAGGGTGTCGCCGGAGTCGATGTCGAGGACGTCGGCCACGATGACGGTGATGTTGTCGGGGCCGCCGCCGCGCAGCGCGAGCTGGATGAGCTCCTGCACGGTCTCCTGGGGGCCCTGGTAGCTGGCGAGGGTGTCTTCCATCGTCTGGTGGGAGACGACGCCGCTGAGACCGTCGGAGCAGATCAGGTACCGGTCGCCGGCGCGGACCTCGCGGATCGAGAGGTCGGGTTCGACGTGGTCGCCACTGCCCAGCGCGCGCATCAGCAGGGAGCGCTGCGGGTGGGTGGTGGCCTCCTCCTCGGTGATGCGGCCCTCGTCGACGAGGCGCTGCACCCAGGTGTGGTCCTGGGTGATCTGCGTCAGGACGCCGTCCCGCAGCAGGTACGCGCGGGAGTCGCCGACGTGGACGAGACCGAGCCGCTGGCCGGTCCACAGCAGGGCGGTGAGCGTGGTGCCCATGCCCTCGAGCTGCGGGTCGTCCTCGACCATCATCCGGAGCTGGTCGTTGGCACGCTGCACGGCGGTGCCGAGCGAGGTGAGGATGTCGGATCCGGGCACGTCGTCGTCGAGCGCGACGATGGTGGAGATCACCTCGGAGCTCGCGACCTCACCGGCGGCCTGGCCGCCCATCCCGTCGGCGATCGCGAGCAGACGGGGACCGGCGTAGCCCGAGTCCTCGTTGCCCTCGCGGATCATGCCTTTGTGCGATCCGGCGGCGAAGCGCAGTGACAGACTCATGCGCACCTCGCCCGTCGGCTCCGGGTACATCCGCACGGTGCCCACCCTCCGGTCGGGAGCGCGCCGGGGTCCGTCGTGTGGACCGCCACTGCGTGCTCGCTCCGCTCGCTCATTGTCGTACTACTTCCGCAGCTCGATGACGGTCTTGCCGATGCGGATCGACGCGCCCAGCGGAACGGGCGTCGGAGTCGTCAGCCGGCTCCGGTCGAGATACGTGCCGTTGGTGGAGCCGAGGTCCTCGACGATCCACTGGCCGTCCCGGTCGGGGTAGATCCTGGCATGCCGGCTGGACGCGTAGTCGTCGTCCAGCACGATGGTGCTGTCGTGCGCCCGTCCCAGGGTGATGGTCTGTCCCTGCAGGGCCACGGTGGTGCCCGTGAGGGTGCCCTCGGAGACGACCAGCTTGGTCGGTGCGCCGCGGCGCTGGCGTCCGCCGCCGCTGGGCGGCTGCTGCTGGCGCTGCTGCGGAGGCGCGGCCTGCCGCGCGGCCTGCTGAGGCCTCGCGGCCTCCCTGCGCGAGCCGCGCTGTGTGACGCGCGTTCCGAACAGGTCGCTGCGGATGACCTGCACGGCCACGATCACGAACAGCCACAGTACGGCCAGGAAACCCAGCCGCATGACCGTGAGGGTCAGCTCTGACATTGCCCCCGCTTCACCCTTCGGCTTGCCGGTAAATGATGGTGGTGCTGCCCACGACGATCCGCGAGCCGTCGCGGAGCGTAGCGCGGGTGGTGTGCTGCCCGTCCACCACGATGCCGTTGGTGGACCCGAGATCCTGGATCGTCGAGGGCGTTCCGGTCCGGATCTCACAGTGCCGGCGCGATACGCCGGGGTCGTCGATCCGCACGTCGGCTTCGGTGCTGCGGCCCAGCACCAGCGTCGGGCGGGAGATCTGGTGGCGTGAGCCGTTGATCTCGACCCAGTGCCGCATACGGCCGCCCGCCGCCGGGCCGGCCGGGGGCCGGGCACCCATGGGTGCCATGCCCGGACGGCCGCCGGGCGGCGGCGCGGACGGCATGGGGGGAGCGGCCGAGGGCGGGTAGCCGTAGCCACCCTGGACTCCGCGGGGGCCCGCCGGGGCGGGGCCCGCGGGGGCGCGCTCGGGAGACTGCTGATCGGTGGAGGAGGCGAGCGTACGGCTGCGGACCCGGTACAGGCCGGTGTCGAGGTCGTCCGCCTTCTCCAGGTGGACCTTGATGGGGCCCATGAAGGTGTAGCGCTGCTGCTTGGCGTAGTCGCGGACCATGCCGGCGAGCTCGTCGCCGAGCTGGCCGGAGTAGGGGCTGAGCCGCTCGAAGTCCGGCGTGCTCAGCTCGACGATGAAGTCGTTGGGGACGACGGTCCGGTCGCGGTTCCAGATCGTGGCGTTGTTGTCGCACTCGCGCTGCAGCGCTCCGGCGATCTCCACGGGCTGGACCTCGGACTTGAACACTTTGGCGAAGGTGCCGTTGACCAGACCTTCGAGACGCTGCTCGAACTTCTTCAGGACTCCCATGGGGCACCTCCTCCTTCGTTGCCGTCCTGGTACAGCTTGCTGTCGTCTTCCTGGCCCTGCTGGACCAGCCGGCCTGACCGGCCTTGCTGGTACTGCTTACTGATCGTATCCACGCGTCGGGAAATCGGCTGGTTCCCCCTGTCGGCACGGTCGACGGGCTGTCGACACCTTCCGAAGTCCCCTCCCGAAGTTCCCTGAGAGGCCCCTCTTCGAACTCTTCCCGGCACTGCTTCTGCCATGGATCGTAGAGGCGTCCCACGACCAGTGTCCCGCACCTGACTGTGCGGCCCGTCCTACTCCTGTGGAGATGCGCTGGACCGGTACGAGGTTGATACGTGAACAGGTTCTGTCCGGAACGCGTGACGCGTGCAGGGGCGCCGGCGGGAGGGACGGCCGGCGCCGGGCCCGGAGCGGCCGGGGCGGAGAGGCCGGGCGGGGCAAGGGCACCGGTCCGGCGGGCGCCGGGGAGCGCCGGGTTCGCGGGGCGGCCGGGAGGGGCGGGGGAAAGGGATGTGATTCCACCCCTGGCAGCGTGCTAATCTTCTGCATGTCGGAAGGCGCCCGCGGCGAAAGCGGGAGACGGAAGACACACCCAATGCGCGGGTGGCGGAATAGGCAGACGCGCTGGATTCAGGTTCCAGTGCCCGCAAGGGCGTGGGGGTTCAACTCCCCCCTCGCGCACCAGCCGAAAGCCCCTCAGGTCATCGACCTGAGGGGCTTTCGCGTTGTCCGGGACGCTTCCGGGGCCGCGCACCAACTCCTCGTGCGGGGCCGGTGCGCGGGAGCGGTTCCTCGTGCGGGGCCGGGTGGCGGGAGCGTGTCGCTCGCCGTGGGTCGCGCGGGCGGGCGGAGGCGCCGTGAAGTGTGACGATGCTCTCACGCGGGTGACGGGGAATTGTCCGGGTCGACGGCCGGTCGACGGGTGCCCGGAGGGGCGCGGGGGCCCGGGCGGTACGAAGGAGCCCCCGCGAGGCGGTGTGCGCCGGCCCGCGGGGGCTCCGTGCCGCCGTGTCCGGCGGGCGGACGGCGGCTCGTCGGGTGCCGTGACTACGCGGCGAGGCGCTCCGTCACCTCCTTGGCCCGGGCGGCCGCGTCGTCGAGGGCCTTGCTCCGGGACGCCTCGAAGAGCGGGATCAGGTCGGACATCGCCGGGTTGTGCGGGGCCATGGTGAGCTCCGGGACGATGAATTCGACGTCGAGGGCGAGCATCTCGCCGAGTACGGCTTCCAGGTAGTTCTGCACGTACTCGAAGCCCTCGCGCGGAGTGCCCGGGGCGTACGAGCCGCCGCGGCTGGCGACGACGGTGACCGGGGTGCCCTTGGTCTTCGTGTCCTCCGTCATGGCGGTGCGTCCCACGAGGACCACGTTGTCCAGCCACGCCTTGAGGGTCGAGGGGACGGAGAGGTTGTACATGGGGGCGCCGATCAGGATCGCGTCCGCGTTCTCCACCTCCTCGATCAGCTTCACGCGGGCGGCGAAGGCCTCGGCCTGCCCGGGGGTGTGCGTGTCCGGGGCGGCGAAACCGGCGGTGTGGGCGTCGGCGGTGATGTGCGGCACGGGGTGCGCGGTGAGGTCGCGGTAGACGACCGTGCCGTCGGGGTGCTGCTCCTCCCAGGCCGTGCGGAAGGCGTCCGTCACGGCACGCGAGACGGAGACGCCGTCCGGGGAGACGGACGAGTCGATGTGGAGGAGGGTGGCCATGATGATCTCCAGACAAAAGGGATGTATGGGGTAATGCGTCGACGCCGGGGTGGGCCGGGAGTCGGGTGGGGTGCGAACCGGGACGGGGCAGGGCTGTTGCGGGAGACCGGGCCGCCCCGGGGTGCTTCTCTTTCGTTCCTAACTAGAGATAACACAGGTACTTACTTTTTTTCACCCCCTTGTGGGGACGCAGTACCCTGGGCGCATGGCAGAACCGGGAAGCCACGACGTGGGGCCGTGTCAGAAGGTCGACGACGGCATGACCCGTGTCTTCGCGCTGCTCGGAAAGCGATGGACGGGTCTCGTCGTCACGGTCCTGATGCAGCACCCCGTCCACTTCGCCGATCTGCGCAGAGCGATCCCCGGCATCAGCGAGCGGATGCTGTCGGACCGGCTCACCGA
>NZ_KZ626985.1 GCF_002911015.1 Streptomyces populi | reverse complement strand
GGCACCGACGGGTTCGGCACGGCCCGGCTCGGGCCGTGCGTGCGGGGCACCCGTGCCCGCCGGGGCCGGCGCGCCGGACGGCCCGCCGGCCGGGGTGCCGCCGCCCGGGACGCCGCCCGCGGGCCGCACCCTGCGGCGGCGCGCCGGGGGCGCTCCCGTGCCGTATCCCACCAGCACGTTCCCGGAGCCCTCGTCGCTCCGGTCGTCCTGGCCGCTCCCGCCGTCCCCGTCCGCGGACGGGGTGCCCACGGCGACGGTCAGCAGCGGTGCCCCGACGGGCAGTTCCGTGCCCTCCTCGCCGAAGCGGGCGGTGACCACGCCGCCGTAGGGACAGGGGACCTCGACCATCGCCTTGGCCGTCTCGACCTCGACGACGAGCTGGTCGACGGCGACGACGTCACCGACCTCCACCAGCCAGCGGACGATCTCCGCCTCGGTGAGACCCTCCCCGAGGTCGGGGAGCTTGAACTCCAGCACCTGTGCCATCAGCTCTGCGCCTCCCATTGCAGACGTCCCACGGCGTCCAGGATCCGGTCGACGCCGGGCAGGTGGTGCCTCTCCAGCATCGGCGGCGGATACGGGATGTCGAACCCGGCGACGCGCAGCACCGGCGCCTCCAGGTGGTGGAAGCAGCGCTCCGTGACGCGGGCCGCGATCTCCCCGCCCGGTCCGCCGAACCCGGTCGACTCGTGCACGACGACCGCTCGTCCGGTCCGCCGCACCGATGCCGCGACCGTCTCGTCGTCGAACGGCACGAGAGAGCGCAGGTCGACGACTTCGAGGTCCCAGCCCTCGGCCCGCGCCGCCTCGGCGGCTTCGAGGCAGACGGGCACGGACGGCCCGTACGTGATCAGCGTGGCGCTCCGGCCCTGGCGCCGCACCACCGCGCGGCCTATCGGCTCGACGGCCGACGGCTCGTCCGGGTTCCAGGAATCCTTCGACCAGTACAGCCTCTTGGGCTCCAGGAAGACCACCGGGTCGTCCGAGGCGATGGCCTCCCGCAGCAGCCCGTAGGCGTCGGAGACCGTCGCGGGCATGACGACGTGGAGGCCCGGGGTGGCCATGTAGTACGCCTCGGAGGAGTCGCTGTGGTGCTCGACGCCGCCGATGCCGCCGCCGTAGGGGACGCGGATCGTGATGGGCAGGGGCATGGCGCCCCGCGTGCGGTTGCGCATCTTCGCCACGTGCGAGAGCAGTTGCTCGAACGCCGGGTAGGCGAACGCGTCGAACTGCATCTCCACGACCGGCCGCAGGCCGTACATGGCCATGCCGACCGCCGCGCCGAGGATGCCCGCCTCGGCGAGCGGGGTGTCCGTGCAGCGGTCGTCGCCGAACTCCTTGGCGAGTCCGTCGGTGACGCGGAAGACACCGCCGAGGGTGCCGACGTCCTCGCCCATGACGTGGACGGTCGGATCGGCGGCCATGGCGTCGCGCAGGGCGCGTCCGAGCGCCTGCGCCATGGTGGCCGGCTTGAGGGCAACCGTGGTCATCGCCCGGCTCCTTCCGGGCCGTGCGGGCCCGCTCCGGGCGTGCCGTCCGCCTCGGCGTCCAGCTCCGCCCTCAACTGACTCTCCTGCTCAAGCAGTTGAGGAGTGGGGTGGGCATACACGTGGGCGAACAGGTCCATGGGGTCGAGCACCGGGTCCTGGTTCATGCGCTCACGCAGGTCCGCGGCCATCGCCTCGGCGTCGTCGCGCACGGCCTGGAGGGCGGCCTCGTCGAGCAGACCGCGCTCGGTCAGCTCGCGCTCCACCAGCGCAACGGGGTCGTGGGCGCGCCAGGTCTCGACCTCGGCGTCGCCCCGGTAGCGGGTGGCGTCGTCGGCGTTGGTGTGGGCGTCGATGCGGTACGTCACGGCCTCGACGAGGGTGGGACCGCCGCCCGCCCGCGCGTGGGCGACGGCCTCGCTCAGGACCTGGTGCACGGCCACCGCGTCGTTGCCGTCGACCAGACGGCCCGGCATCCCGTAGCCGACGGCCTTGTGGGCCAGCGACGGGGCGGCGGTCTGCTTGGCGAGCGGGACGGAGATGGCGAAGCCGTTGTTCTGCACGAGGAAGACGACCGGCGCCTGCCACACGGCGGCGAAGTTCAGCGCCTCGTGGAAGTCGCCCTCGCTGGTGCCGCCGTCGCCGACCAGGGCGAGCGCGACCACGTCGTCGCCCTTGAGGCGGGCGGCGTGCGCGAGGCCCACGGCGTGCGGGAGCTGGGTGGCGAGCGGGGTGCACAGGGGCGCGATCCGGTGCTCGCGCGGGTCGTAGCCGGTGTGCCAGTCGCCGCGCAGGAGCGTGAGGGCCTGGACCGGGTCGAGGCCGCGGGCGACGGCGGCGAGGGTGTCGCGGTAGCTCGGGAAGAGCCAGTCGCGCTCCTCCAGCACGAGCGCGGCGGCGACCTCGCAGGCCTCCTGCCCGGTGCTGGACGGGTACACGGCGAGACGGCCCTGCTTGGTGAGGGCGGTGGCCTGGACGTTGTAGCGGCGGCCGCGCACCAGCTCCGCGTGCAGGCGGCGCAGCAGGGCGGGATCGACCTTGGCGGCGGCGTCGGTGCCGAGGACGCGATGGGGCAGCGCGTCGGGCAGCAGCGGCGCGGGGTCGGTGCGGGGCTGCCAGGCGGGCGGCGGCGTGGGCCGGTAGGCCCCTCGCTGCTCCATGACCGTCATGACGGCACCTCCTCGTGGGAGCGGCTCCGGACGCGTCACGGGTGTGACGCGCCTCACCTACCGATTGTTCGGTCGTCGGCACATTTTGGCTACAGGCGCCGCCAGGCTGTGGACAAACGGTTCTGCGCGGCCTGAGATGGATGCAGTACGTCCATGGTAGGGAGGCGGGGGGACATGGCACCTGAACAAATGGCCGAGCCGCCGGAGGCCGGATCCTCCGTGCCGGCCACGCCGCCCGTGCCGCCCGCGCCCTCCGCGCCGCCCTTGCCGCCCGCCCGTCCGCTCGACGCGATCGACCAGGACATCCTGCACATGCTGCAGGCGGACGGCCGTGCCTCCATCCGTTCCGTGGCCGAGCGGGTCCACGTGTCGCGGGCCAACGCCTACGCGCGGATCAACCGCCTCATCGAGGACGGCGTGATCCGCGGCTTCGGGGCGCGCGTCGACCACGAGCGCGCGGGACAGGGCACCTCGGCGTACATCACGCTCAAGATCGTGCAGAACTCCTGGCGCACGGTGCGGGAGCGGCTGAGGGTGCTCCCCGGGGCCTCGCACATCGCCCTGGTGGGCGGCGACTTCGACGTGCTCCTGCTGGTGCACACGCCGGACAACCGGGCCCTGCGCGAACTGGTGCTGACCCGGCTCCAGGCCATCCCGGAGGTGCTCAGCAGCAGGACCCTGCTGGTCTTCGAGGAGGAGGACCTGGAGCCGGAGGGCTGACGCCCCGGCTCACGGCCCGCGACGCCCGCCCACGGGAGCGGCCCGGCACGGCCTCGGGTTCGAAGCGGTCCGACGGCACACGGCCGTGAGGCGGGCCGGCCCAGGACGTGGAGCGGCCCAAGGCCCGGCCCAGGGCGTGGGACGGTCCGGCGGCACGCGCACCGCCCGGGTCCGGGCCCTGGTCCGGGCCCGGAGACATCGGCCGGGCCCGGACGCCGTCGGCCCCGGGGCCGGACTCAGCGCTCCTGCCGGAGCCCTCCGAAGACCAGCACCACCACGGCGTCGGCCACCTCTCGCGCGCCCATGCCCCGCGCGTCGGGGCGGTACCACTCCACGAGCGAGTTGATCATTCCGAAGACCAGCCGGGTCGCGAGCCTGACCTCCACGTCACCGCGTACGTCCCCGTCCGCGGCCGCGGCCTTCAGGAGGTCGGCGACCCGGTGGTCGAAGTCGCGGCGCCGCTCCAGGGCCCACCGCTCGGTGTCCGTGTTGCCGCGCACCCGCAGGAGCAGCGTCACGTAGGGCAGCTCGGAGGTGAGTACCTCGACCATGCGCCGCACCACGTACTCCAGGCGCTCCACCGCACGCCCCACGCGCGCGTGCTCCTCGTCGAGGATCTCGAAGAGCCCGTCCAGCGCCCGGCTCACCGCGCGCCGCAGCAGCTCCTCCTTGCCCGAGACGTGGTGGTAGATCGACGACTTGGAGATGCCCGCCGCCCTGGACAGGTGCTCCATGGAAGTGCCGTCGTAGCCGCGTTCGTTGAAGACCTGGACGGCGACGGAGAGCAGCGTCTCGGGGGTGTACGTGTCCCGTTTGGCGGTGGTCACCGGGTGTCCTCCCGCTTCTCGTCGGCGTACGCGTGGCGGTAGAGCGCCAGCGAGGGGGCGTAGCGCCCCGAGGGGTCACGCTCGTGCAGTTCGTCCAGGACGTCGTACGACCAGCTCGCGCCGAGCCTGCGACTCCACTCGAAGGGGCCGAGGGGGTAGTTGACGCCGAGGCGCATCGCGGTGTCGATGTCCTCCTCGGTGGCCACGCCCTTGGCGACCGCGTCGTGGGCGAGGTCGACGATCCGGGCCACCGTGCGGGCGACGATCATGCCGGGGCAGTCCCCGATCACACTGACCTCCTTGCCCAGCGCCTGGAAGAGGCCGACGGCCTCGGAGAGGGTCTGGGGGGCGGTGTCCTGGGCCGTCGACAGGGCGATCCGGGTGGCCTCGCGGTAGTCGAGCGCGAGGTCGAAGTAGACGACGTCGCGGAACTCGACCGAGGTCTGGCCGTCGGCGAGGACCAGCTGGCCGCCGCTCGGCAGCACCAGGCGGGTGCCGTTGTCCTCCTCGTCCTCGCGGACCTGGATGCCCGCCTCGCGGATCAGGTCGAGGACGTCGGCGGCGGGGCCCAGGTCGCCCTCGGCGACGACGTACGCGGGCGGCTGCTCCCTCTCCGCCGTGTGCGGCTCGGAGGGCTCGGCGCCGTCCCCGTAGTCGTACCAGCCGTGTCCCGTCTTGCGGCCGAGCCGGCCCGACTCGACGAGCCTTCGCTGGGCGAGCGAGGGCGTGAAGCGCACGTCCTGGAAGAAGGACCGCCACACGGAGTGCGTGACGGACTCGTTGACGTCCTGGCCGATCAGGTCGGTGAGTTCGAAGGCGCCCATCCGGAACCCGCCGGACTCGCGCAGGACCGCGTCGATGGTGGCGGGGTCGGCCGCCTGGGACTCGTGGACCGCGAAGGCCTCGGCGTAGAAGGGCCGCGCGATGCGGTTGACGATGAAACCGGGCGTGTCCGCGCAGGCGACGGGCGTCTTGCCCCAGGCGCGGGCCGTCTCGTACGCACGCGTGGCCGAGGTGACGTCGGTCGCGAACCCGGAGACGACCTCCACGAGGGGCAGCAGCGGCGCCGGGTTGAAGAAGTGCAGCCCGAGGAAACGGCCCGGGTTGCGCAGCGCGCCGCCGATGGCCGTGACGGACAGCGAGGAGGTGTTGGTGGCCAGCAGGCAGTCGTCCCCGACGACGTCCTCCAGCTCACCGAACAGCTTCTGCTTGACGTCGAGTTGTTCGAGCACCGCTTCGACGACGAGCGCGCAGTCGCCGAGGTCGGCGAGGCTCTCGGCGGGCCGGAGGCGGGCGCGCGCGGCGTCCCGGTCGGCGGCGGTGAGCCGGTCCTTCGCGACGAGCCGGTCGAGGCGGGCGCCGATCGCTTCGGCCGCCGCCGCGGCACGCCCGGGAACGGTGTCGTGGAGCAGTACCGGGTGGCCGGCCACCAGCGCGACCTGGGCGATGCCCTGGCCCATGGTGCCGGTGCCGACGACGGCCACGGGGCTGCTGAGGTCGAGTGCTGTCATGTGCGCGATCCTCCCGCACGCCGTTTTCCACAGATGCGGCGGTCCCCCTTGTCCCGACCGATCGTTCGGTTACTCTAACCCTGACTGTCCATTCCTGCCCAGCTCGCGAGCTCGACGAGGAGCTCTTGAGACGAGGAGTTGGTCCTTGATGGCCGCCGAACCCACCGCGCACCAGTTGATCGCCCAGCACCGGCCCACCCTGGACCAGGCGCTGGAAGCGATCCGTACCCGCGCGTACTGGTCCCCGCACCCCGAGCACCCCAAGGCGTACGGCGAGAACGGCAGCCTGGGCATGGCCGAGGGCAAAGCCGCCTTCGACGCCCTCCTCGGCACCCGCCTCGACCTGGGCCAGCCCGGCACGGACGACTGGGTCGGGGGCGAGGTGTCGCCGTACGGCATCGAGCTGGGCGTCACGTACCCGCACGCGGACATCGACACCCTGCTGCCCGCCATGCGCGCGGGACAGCGTGCCTGGCGCGACGCGGGCGCGGAGATCCGCGCCGTGGTCTGTCTGGAGATCCTCAAGCGGATCAGCGACCGCACCCACGAGTTCGCGCACGCGGTCATGCACACCAGCGGCCAGGCCTTCATGATGGCGTTCCAGGCGGGCGGCCCGCACGCGCAGGACCGCGGCCTGGAGGCGGTGGCCTACGCCTATGCGGAGCAGGTCCGCACCCCCGACACCGCGGAGTGGAGCAAGCCCCAGGGCAAGCGCGACCCGCTCGCGCTCACCAAGCAGTTCACCCCCGTCCCGCGCGGCATCGCGCTGATGATCGGCTGCAACACCTTCCCGACGTGGAACGGCTACCCGGGCCTGTTCGCCTCCCTGGCCACGGGCAACGCGGTCCTGGTCAAGCCCCACCCGCGCGCGGTGCTCCCGCTCGCGCTCACCGTGCAGGTCGCGCGCGAGGTGCTCGCCGGGGCGGGCTTCGACCCGAACCTGGTGGCGCTCGCCGCCGAGCGTCCCGGCGAGGGCATCGCGAAGACGCTGGCCACCCGCCCCGAGATCCGCATCGTCGACTACACCGGCTCCACCGCCTTCGGCGACTGGCTGGAGGCCAACGCCCGCCAGGCGCAGGTCTACACGGAGAAGGCCGGCGTCAACACGGTGATCGTGGAGTCGACCGCCGACTACAAGGGGATGCTGTCCAACCTGGCGTTCTCCCTGTCGCTCTACAGCGGCCAGATGTGCACCACCCCGCAGAACCTGCTGATCCCGCGCGAGGGCATCTCCACGGACGAGGGCCACAAGTCCTACGACGAGGTCACCGCCGATCTCGCGAAGTCCGTCGGCGGGCTCCTCGGCGACGACGCCCGCGCGAACGCGCTGCTCGGCGCCATCGTGAACCCGGACGTCAAGGCCCGGCTGGAGGCCGCCGCCGGACTCGGCGAGGTGGCCCTGCCCTCACGGCAGATCGAGAACCCGGAGTTCCCCGGTGCCGTCGTGCGCTCGCCGCTGATCGTGAAGCTCGACGGCGCGCGCAAGTACTGGGAGAACGGCGGCAGCGACGACGAGGCCGCCTACATGAGCGAGTGCTTCGGTCCGGTCTCCTTCGCCGTCGCGGTCGACTCGGCCGCCGACGCCGTGGCACTGCTGCGGCGCACCACCCGGGACAAGGGCGCGATGACCGTCGGCGCCTACACCACCGACGAGGCGTTCGAGCGCGAGGTGCAGGAGGCCTGCCTGGAGGAGTGCGCCCAGCTCTCCCTGAACCTCACGGGCGGGGTCTACGTCAACCAGACGGCCGCGTTCTCGGACTTCCACGGCTCGGGCGGCAACGGCGCGGCCAACGCGGCGCTGTGCGACGGGGCGTTCGTGGCGAACCGCTTCCGGGTGATCGAGGTCCGCCGGGAGGCGTGAGCCCGGCGCTCTCTAAGCCGGTGCGTCCCCCGCGGCGCTCCAGTGGAACAGCGTCATGGCCACACTGGTCGCGAGGTTGTAGCTGGAGACCTGGGGACGCATCGGCAGCGAGACCAGACGGTCGGCCCGGGAGCGCAGTTCGGCGGACAGCCCGCTGCGCTCCGAGCCGAAGGCGAGCAGGGCGTCGTCGGGCAGCTTCGTCCCCCGGATGTCCTCGCCCTCGGGGTCGAGCGCGAACACCGGTCCCGCCGGCAGCTCGTCCACCGTCAGGCGCTCCACGGCGGTCGCGAAGTGCAGGCCGGCCCCGCCCCGTACGACCGTGGGGTGCCAGGGGTCGAGCGTGCCCGTGGTGACCACCCCGGTCGCACCGAAGCCCGCCGCGAGCCGGATCACCGCTCCGGCGTTGCCGAGGTTGCGCGGATTGTCGAGGACGACCACGGGCGCGGTACGGGGCACCCGGGCCAGTGTCTCCAGGTTGGCGGCCCGGGAGGGGCGTACGGCGAGAGCCGCCACCGAGGTGGGGTGCGGACGCGGCACGAGGGCCGTGAACGCCGTCTCCGGGATCTCGGTCAGGAGCTCGTCGAGAGCGGCGCGCACGTCGGGGGCGAGCTCGTCGGCCAGTTCGAGGACCGCCCGCCGGTCGGTCGTGACGGCGACCGGGACGCGCGCCCCGAAGCGCACCGCGTGCTTGAGGGCGTGGAAGCCGTCGAGCAGGACGGAGTCGTCGAAGAGCTGGCGCCAGACACGTACCGGGTCGTTCATGCGGTGAAGCCTACGTGCGCCCGCTCGGGCTCCTCCGGGACGTCCGACGCGGGTTCTCCGGGCCCCGCAGCCCCCTGCTGACCGCCACCGGGAAACAGCCGGTCACGCGCGCGTGCGACCCGTCCGCCCAGGCGCCGCAGGAAGGACGTCGGCAGGAACACGGCGTCCGCGGCGATCATCGCGAGCGAGAAGAACGGCAGCCCGAGGACCACGGCGATCACGGCGTGCTCGGTCATCATCGCCACCAGCAGGACGTTCTTGACCCGCCGGTTGAACAGCGTGAAGGGGAAGGCGACCTGTACGAGGACCGTCCCGTACGTCACCAGCATCACGATCGAGCCGTGCGCGGACATCAGGTCGGACAGGGCCGGCCACGGGGAGAAGGAGTCCAGGTGGAGGGGGTAGTAGACGGCGGTGCCGTCCTGCCAGCGCGAGCCCTGGATCTTGTACCAGCCGGCGGTCGCGTAGATCAGGCACGCCTCGGCCATGACGATCATCAGGGCCGCGTTGTGCACGAGGTTCGCGACGACGTCCAGCAGGACGCGCGGCTCCGCGGTGCGGGCGAACCGGCCGACGGACCACCACAGGGCCTGCACCGCCCACAGCCCCCAGAAGACCGTGAGCCAGCCGCCCAGGACACCCCCGTCGATCCGTCCCGCGCCCGTCGCCACCGCCAGCGCGATCCCGAGCCCCGCCCACAGCGCGGGGCCCCCTCGTCCGGGCCCGGTCCACTCCCCGCGCGCGTACGCCTCACGGTCGAGGCGGTCCCGCCGCGCGTCGAGGGACCACACCCGGCCGCAGCGGATGAACACCAGGTAGACCGACATCAGATGGAGGACGTTGTCCCCGCCGTCCCCGATGAAGACACTGCGGTTCTGCAGGGACAGCACACCGATCATGAAGAGCACCGACATCGCGCGGGTCCGCCACCCCACCAGCAGCAGGGCGCTGGAGACGACGGCGAGGGCGTAGACGGTCTCGAACCACACCTGGCTGTCGGACCACGTCAGGACCGTGAAGGCGTGGTTGTTCGCGACGAGCTGCCGGGCGAGGTCCCAGCTCCAGGGCGCGTCGGGCCCGTACATCTCCTGGCGGTGGGGGTACTCGCGCAGCAGGAACAGCAGCCAGGTGCCGGCGAAGCCGATACGGATCACGGCGCTCTGGTACGGGCCGAGGGCGGACTCGGTGACCCGGCCGATGCCGCGCGCGATCGTCGGAGCGAATCGGTTCATCGGGCGCCCGCCTCCGTCAGCCCGTCCGTGCGGTCGCCGCCGGGAACCG
Organism: Streptomyces populi; assembly: GCF_002911015.1. Classification (GTDB taxonomy): domain Bacteria; phylum Actinomycetota; class Actinomycetes; order Streptomycetales; family Streptomycetaceae; genus Streptomyces; species Streptomyces populi. The sequence goes on along the minus strand of NZ_KZ626985.1, from coordinate 10,047 downwards.
CCCACCAGGGCAGCTCACGGACGACGGGCCGGTCGGACACCTTCTCGCCGCTCCACCGGGGCGGCGGCACGTCGGTGGTGAGGGAGCGGAACTGGACGCGTTCGACGACGGCGCCCTCGCCGCCCGCGTGCTCGCGGTACAGCCGCAGCACGCCGATGCGGCGCAGGTAGCGCTCCGAGAGGTCGCCGCGCAGGCCCAGCGGGCGGTTCTCGCCGTCGTGCGTGCCGACGTAGAGGTCCCAGGCGCGGCGCAGTTCGTTCTGCTGGGTGTGGCTGGGCAGCGGATTTCCGTCTATGGCCAGCCCGTCGAGCGCGGACAGGTCGTACCAGCCGGTCTCGCGGCTGGTGCCGTCCTCCGCGCGGACCAGGGCACGGACCTGGACCGCGATGTCCTGCTGCAACGGGTTGGGGGCGAAGAGCTTCCAGTTCTGCTCGAACTCGGGGTAGATCCAGTCGTCGATCGCGCGGCCGTGCTGCTTCGTCACCGTGTTCGAGGGCGCGACGTGCAGGAACACCATGCCGAGGTGCACGCAGGAGACGACGGCCACGAGGGCCAGGGCGAGGGCCGCGGCGATCTGATGGGGAAGGGGGAGGGCCGCGAGGCCCACGGGGGCCCCGGCCTCCGGGCGGCCGGGCTCCCCGGGCCGCTCCGGGGACGCCGGCGCGGACGCGGACGCGTCGGGCCCGTCCCCGTCGAAGCCGGAGAGGGTGACGACGAGCGGGCCGCCCGCCTCGGGCCCCGGCGGAGGCAGGGCCCCGGACGCGGCGTCCTCGGGGCCGACGGGATCGCCACCCCCGGTGTACGGCCCCTCGGTGTACGGCCCCCCGGTGTCCGTGGGAGCGAGGGTCCCGGACCCGGCCGTCCCGCGGTCCACGGGAACGTCCGCCCCGGACCGCGGCCGCCCGGACTCCGCGGGCGCACCCTCCTCGGCCGCACCCGTGCCGGGCCCGGTCGCCCCGGGCCCCGGACCGGGCGCCGCCTCGGACGAGGTGTCCTCCAGGCCGTCGCTCCCGGACTCCGGGGAAGGCCCCGTCCCGGTCCGCGGGACATCGGTCCGGGCGCCGTCCGCCGCCTCGCCGGCCGGCCGCGGGCCGGGGAACGGCGCGGCGCCGGTGGCACCGGGCGCGTCCTCTTCGGGCGCGACCGAACCCGGCTCCCGCGTCGAGCCCTCGTCCCTCGCGTCCATCCCGCCCCGATCCCTGGTCCCGGATCCGACTGCCGTCCGCCGGACTGCGGGCACCGTACCGCCACGGCGCACCGCGCCACGGCGTTCGCAAGCGAACCGTACTCAGAGCTCGCCGTCCGGCACAGCCCCGCGCGTCCCCGCGGACACGCCGACGCGCACGAGGTCATCCACAGCGGTTGACACCGCACGGCGCCCGGCCGACCATTGTTGCGAATGGACCGAACGATCGGTCGGTCGGGAGCGAGAGGTCGAGGGGGACCGCATGGCGACAGCATCAGCGCACCACACGGCCCGCACACAGGCGGACGAAGCCGCCGACGAGGCGGCACGCACGGCGGCATACGAGGTCGTCTTCGACGCCGCGGTGGCGGCCGACGAACGCATCGAGCCCCGTGACTGGATGCCCGACGCCTACCGCTCGACCCTGGTCCGCCAGATCGCGCAGCACGCCCACTCCGAGATCATCGGCATGCAGCCGGAGGCCAACTGGATCACGCGCGCGCCCTCGCTGCGCCGCAAGGCGATCCTGATGGCGAAGGTCCAGGACGAGGCGGGACACGGGCTGTACCTGTACAGCGCGGCCGAGACGCTCGGCGTCAGCCGTGACGAACTGCTGGACAAGCTGCACTCCGGCCGCCAGAAGTACTCCTCGATCTTCAACTACCCGACGCTGACGTGGGCGGACGTCGGCGCCATCGGCTGGCTCGTGGACGGCGCCGCGATCACCAACCAGGTCCCCCTGTGCCGCTGCTCGTACGGCCCGTACGCGCGCGCCATGATCCGCGTGTGCAAGGAGGAGTCCTTCCACCAGCGCCAGGGGTACGAACTGCTGCTGGCCCTGAGCCAGGGCACCCCCGAGCAGCACGCGATGGCCCAGGACGCGGTCGACCGCTGGTGGTGGCCCTCCCTGATGATGTTCGGCCCGCCCGACGACGAGTCCTCGCACTCCGCCCAGTCGATGGCGTGGAAGATCAAGCGCCACTCGAACGACGAGCTGCGCCAGCGCTTCGTCGACATCGCCGTCCCCCAGGCCGAGTCGCTCGGCCTGACCCTGCCCGACCCCGACCTCGTCTGGAACGAGGAGCGCGGCCACCACGACTTCGGCGCCATCGACTGGACGGAGTTCTGGGACGTCCTCAAGGGCAACGGCCCGTGCAACGACCAGCGGATCACCCAGCGCCGGCGCGCCCACGAGGAGGGCGCGTGGGTGCGGGAAGCGGCCGCCGCGTACGCGGACAAGCACACGAACCGGGCCGTCGGCTCCACGAGCACGACCGGTGAGACAGGAGCGACCCGAGCATGACGAACACCGACTGGCCGCTGTGGGAGGTCTTCGTGCGCTCGCGCCGCGGGCTGTCGCACACCCACGCCGGCAGCCTGCACGCGCCGGACGCCGAGCTGGCGCTGCGCAACGCACGCGACCTGTACACCCGCCGCGGCGAGGGCGTCTCGATCTGGGTCGTCCCCTCGGCGGCGATCACCGCGTCCTCGCCCGACGAGAAGGACCCGTTCTTCGAGCCGTCCGCGGACAAGCCCTACCGCCACCCGACGTTCTACGAGATCCCGGAAGGGGTGAAGCACCTGTGACGCTCACCGTGAACACCGCGGCCGCCCTGGCCCTCGGCGACGACGCCCTGGTGCTCTCGCACCGGCTGGGGGAGTGGGCGGGCCACGCGCCCGTCCTCGAAGAGGAAGTCGCCCTGGCCAACATCGCGCTGGACCTGCTCGGCCAGGCCCGGGTCCTGCTGTCCATGGCCGGTGACGAGGACGAGCTGGCGTACCTCCGCGAGGAGCGCGCCTTCCGCAACCTCCAGCTCGTCGAGCAGCCGAACGGCGACTTCGCCCACACCATCGCCCGCCAGCTCTACTTCTCGACCTACCAGCGGCTGCTCTACACGCAGCTGGCCTCCGGGGACGGCGAGTTCGCCCCCCTCGCCGCGAAGGCCGTCAAGGAGGTCGCCTACCACCAGGACCACGCCGAGCACTGGACCCTGCGCCTCGGCGACGGCACGGACGAGAGCCACGAGCGGATGAGCCGGGCGTGCCAGGCCCTGTGGCGCTTCACGGGCGAGATGTTCCAGCCGCTCGACGGCGTCGGTGTCGACTGGGACGGGATGCGGGCCGCCTGGCTGGAGTCCGTGGGGGACACCCTGCGCCGTGCCACGCTGACCGTCCCCGAAGGGCCGCAGACCGGGGCGTGGACGGCCGGCGCCGGACGCCAGGGCCTGCACACCGAGTCCTTCGGACGGATGCTCGCCGAGATGCAGCACCTGCACCGCAGCCACCCGGGGGCGTCATGGTGACGACCACCGCCCTGGAGGAGGAGCTGCGCAGACTGGCCGGTTCCGTTCCCGACCCCGAGCTGCCCGTGCTCACCCTGGACGACCTCGGCGTACTGCGCGCCGTCCATGTCCGGGACGCGGACAGCGTCGAGGTCGAGCTGACCCCGACCTACACCGGCTGCCCGGCTGTCGAGGCCATGTCCACGGACATCGAGCGGGTGCTCCACGAGCACGGCATACGCGAGGTGTCCGTGCGCACGGTGCTCAGTCCCGCCTGGTCCACCGACGACATCTCGGACGAAGGCCGCCGCAAACTGCGGGAGTTCGGGATAGCACCGCCACGTGGCGGCCGCCCCTCCGGCCCGGTGGCCCTCGACCTGGGACCGACCCGGACGGCCGCGGACGGACCGGAGCCGGAGCCCGTCCGCTGCCCCTCCTGCGGATCGGCCGACACCGAGCTGCTCAGCCGCTTCTCCTCCACCGCGTGCAAGGCGCTGCGCCGCTGTCTGTCCTGCCGCGAACCGTTCGACCACTTCAAGGAGTTGTGATGGCCCGCTTCCACCCGCTCACGGTGGCCGCGGTCGACCGGATCACCGACGACTCCGTGGCCCTGACCTTCGCGGTGCCCGCGGAACTGCGCGAGGACTACCGGCATGCCGCCGGCCAGCATCTGGCACTGCGCCGCACGGTCGACGGCACGGAGATCCGCCGTACGTACTCCATCTGCTCACCGGCCCCCGCCCCCGACGGCGAGGCCCCGCGCACCCTGCGGGTCGGAGTGCGCCTGGTCGACGGAGGCGCGTTCTCGACGTACGCGCTCAAGGAGATCGCCGTGGGCGACAAGGTGGAGGTGATGGTCCCGGCGGGGCGCTTCACGCTGGAGCCCTCGGCCGGTCTGTACGCGGCGGTGGTGGGCGGCAGCGGGATCACCCCGGTGCTGTCGATCGTCTCGACCCTGCTGGCGCGGGAGCCGGACGCGAGCTTCTGTCTGATACGCAGCGACCGCACGTCGGCCTCGACGATGTTCCTGGAGGAGGTCGCCGACCTCAAGGACCGCTATCCGCAGCGGTTCCAGCTGGTGACGGTCCTCTCCCGGGAGGAGCAGCAGGCCGGGCTGCCGTCGGGGCGGCTCGACCAGGAGCGGCTGACCGGGCTGCTTCCGGCGCTGCTGCCCGTGGAGCGGGTGGCGGGATGGTTCCTGTGCGGGCCGCTGGGGCTCGTGGAGGGTGCCGAGCGGGCCCTGCGCGGGCTCGGGGTGTCCCGGAGCCGCATCCACGAGGAGATCTTCCACGTGGACGCCACGCCTGTCGCTCCCTCCGCCATACCGGCTCCCGCGCACAGCACGGTGACCGCGCGGCTCGACGGACGCGGCGGCACCTGGCCCGTCCAGGACGGCGAGTCCTTGCTGGACGCGGTGCTGCGCAACCGTCCGGACGCGCCCTACGCCTGCAAGGGCGGCGTGTGCGGCACCTGCCGGGCGTTCCTCGTCTCGGGCGAGGTGCGGATGGACCGCAACTTCGCCCTGGAACCGGAGGAGACGGAAGCCGGGTACGTACTGGCCTGCCAGTCGCATCCCGCCACGGAGAAGGTCGAGCTGGACTTCGACCGCTGAGACCGGCGGACACGCCTCGCCGACCGGGCCCGACGGGCGCCCCCCGATCGCCGGGCCCGGCCGGCACTCTCCGGACGATCGTCCCCTCGGGGTGGCCGTCCTCTCGGGGTGGCCTCCCCTGGAATGGCCGTCCCCGGGGTGGCCGGTCGTCTGCCGTTCCCTTCTCGTAGAACCTGTTCTATCTTGACGCTCCGTCAGATCAGGCTTCCTGTCTGGTCGTTGGTCCGGTGCGTGCGCGGGAGGACGGGATCGTGGACTTCACCTTCACCGAGGAGCAGCAGGCGGCGGTCGAGGCGGCGAAGGCGGTGTTCGCCGGGGTCTCCCCCGACGGTGTGCCCAGCCCCGCGCTCAGCCAGGGCGCCGTCGCCGAGGACTTCGACCGGCCCCTGTGGGCGAGGCTCGCCCGAGCGGACCTGCTGGGCCTGCTGCTCGACGAGGAGTCCGGCGGGGCGGGCCTCGACGCGGTCGCGCTGTGCCTCGTGCTGCGGGAGTCGGCGAGGGTGCTGGCACGGGTGCCGCTGCTGGAGAACAGCGCGGCGACGGCGGCCGTACAACGCTACGGCGGCGAGGAGTCGAGGGCGGAGCTGCCCGCACGGGCCGGCCGGGGCGAACTCGTGCTGACCGTCGCCGCCAGCGGAAGGACCGGCCACGATCCGGCCGAACTCGCCGTGACCGCACGGCGGGACGGCGCGGGATGGGTACTGGACGGCGTCCAGACGGCGGTTCCCTGGGCCTGCGACGCCGACCTCGTCGTCGTGCCCGCGCACACGGACACCGGCCGGTCCGTCCTCGCCCTGGTCCCCCGCGGCCACGAAGGGACCGCACTCGCCGAGCAGATCTCCACGACCGGCGAACGGCTCGGCGAACTGCGGCTGGAGTCCGCCCGGATCACCGCCCCCCATGTCATCGACGCGCCGGGGGCGTGGGAGTGGCTGCGCGACCTGCTGACCACCGGCACCTGCGCGCTGGCGCTCGGGCTCGGGGAGGAAGTGCTCCGGATGACGAGCGCCTACACGAGCAAGCGGGAACAGTTCGGGTTCCCGGTCGCCACGTTCCAGGCGGTCGCCGTTCAGGCCGCCGACCGCTACATCGACCTGCGCGCGATGGAGGCGACGCTCTGGCAGGCCGCGTGGCGGATCGGCACGGGAGCCGGGGGCGCGCTCCCGGCCCCCGGCGATGTCGCCGTCGCCAAGATCTGGGCGTCCGAAGGGGTACGCCGGGTCGTGCAGACCGCCCAGCATCTGCACGGAGGATTCGGCGCCGACACCGAGTACGCGCTGCACCGGTACCACGCCTGGGCCAAGCACCTGGAACTGTCGCTCGGACCGGCGGCGGCACACGAAGAGGCCCTGGGCGACCTGCTGGCGGCACACGCCCTGGGGTGAACGGGCCCGGACCCCGGACGTTCCCCGGGGCGAGCGGCCCGCACCACAGATGTTCCCCGGGGCGAGCGCCTCCGACTACAGGACGAAGCCGGGCTCGCCCTCGGCGTTCACGACCGGGCGCCCGGCGGCCTCCCAGATCTGCATGCCGCCCTCGACGTTCGCGGCGTCGATGCCCTGCTGGACCAGGTACATGGTGACCTGGGCCGAACGGCCGCCGGAGCGGCAGATCACGTTGACCCGGCCGTCCTGCGGGGCCGCCTCGGTCAGCTCGCCGAACCGGGCGACGAAGTCGCTCATGGGGATGTGCAGCGCCCCCTGGGCGTGACCCGCCTCCCACTCGTCGTTCTCCCGGACGTCCAGCAGGAAGTCGTCGACCGCGAGATCGCCGACCCCGACCGTGGGCACACCAGCTCCGAAACTCATGCCCCCGACGCTACCCGACCGCGCCCGATGCGAAGGTCAGGGAGCCTGGGAGATCAGCTCCGCCAGCTCGTGCTCGCGCTGGCCGACCTGCGTCAGCAGCTGTTCGGCGATCTCCTCCAGGAGGCGGTCCGGGTCCTCCGGCGCCAGCTTGAGCATGGCGCCGATGGCGCTCTCCTCCAGCTCGCGGGCGACGAGGGCGAGCATCTCCTTGCGCTGGGAGAGCCACTCGAGACGGGCGTAGAGCTCCTCGCTGCGGCTCGGCTTCCACTCCTCGGGCACGGGACCGGCGGCCCACTCCTCGGCCAGCTCCCGCAGCAGCCTCTCGTCGCCCCTGGTGTAAGCGATGTTCACCCGGGCGATGAACTCGTCACGCCGCTTGCGCTCGTTGTCGTCCTGCGCGAGATCCGGGTGGGCCTTGCGCACCAGCTCGCGGAAGAGCTTGCGGGCCTCCTCGCTGGGACGCACGCGCTGCGGGGGCTGCACGGGCTGGTCCGTGAGCATGGCCACGGCCTCGGGAAACAGGCCGTCCGAGTCCATCCAGCCGTGGAACAGCTCCTCGACACCGGGCATGGGCATGACCCGCGCCCGCGCCTCGTGCGCCTTGAACACGTCCTCCGGGTCGCCCGTGCGCGCGGCGCGCGCCTCGGCGATCTGGGCCTCCAGCTCGTCGAGACGGGAGTACATCGGACCGAGCTTCTGGTGGTGCAGCCGAGAGAAGTTGTCGACCTCGACGCGGAACGTCTCCACGGCGATCTCGAACTCGATCAACGCCTGCTCGGCCGCTCGCACGGCCCGTTCGAGGCGCGCCTCGGGCCGGTCCTCGTCACCGGGAGCCGGGCTCCGGCCTTCATCGGCCCGTGCCTCGCCCTGTCCGTCGGTCCGCCCCTCGTCCCACCCCTCCGTCCGGGCGTCGGAAGACGCGTCCGCCCCGTCGGCGCCCTCCGCGCCTTCCGGGCCGGCGAGGCGGCCGTCGTCGCCGGAGGAGGCGTGGGGCGTCTCGCCCTCCGGGGCACCGGAGTGCTCCCGGCCCCCCTCGAAGGCGGGCTCGGACTGACTCTGATCGGCTTCCGGGGTTGTCACCCGTCCAGCGTAGGCCACACTCCCCCGCGGCTCACCGCCTTCCCCGCCCCCACGGCCACCTGACCGGCCACAACGACCCCAATGCCCCCAACCACCCCGATCATCCCGCCCTCCCCGATCGACACCGCCGACGGAACGGGGACAAGGCCGCGGAAAGGATGGGCCGGGGCCGGGAACAAGGGTCACACCCCCGGTTCGGAAGCGATCCGTCCGCTTCGGACCGCCGCCGTCAGGGCCGCGTGGTCCGCCTCCGTGCGGTCCGCGTAGACGACGGCGAAGGAGGCGACGGCCTCGTCCAGCTCCTCGCTCTTGCCGCAGTACCCGGCTATCAGGCGGGGGTCGGCACTGTGGCTGTGGGCGCGTGCCAGCAGAGCGCCGGTCATGCGGCCGTAGTCGTCGATGTGGCCGGCGGCCAGCGCGGCGGGGTCGACGCTGCCCTTGCGGTTGCGGAACTGGCGCACCTGGTAGGGGAGCCCGTCGACCGAGGTCCAGCCGAGAAGGATGTCGCTGACGACCTGCATGCGCTTCTGGCCGAGGACGACACGGCGGCCCTCGTGAACCACCTCGGGCACCGGACGGCCGATGGTCGCCAGGTGCGGGAGGAGCGCCGAGGCGCGGGCCTCCTTGACCTGGAGGACCAGGGCCTCGCCACGGTGGTCCAGGAGCAGCACGACGTACGAGCGGGTGCCGACACTGCCGGTGCCGACGACGCGGAAGGCGACGTCGTGCACCGCGTAGCGGGCGAGCAGGGGGAGGCGGTCCTCGGAGAGTGTCGTCAGATAGTGGTCCAGGGACGCCGCGACCGCGGCCGCCTCCCGGTCGGGAACGCGGCGCAGCACGGGGGCCGCGTCGACGAAGCGGCGGCCGCCGCCCTCCACGGTCTCGGTCGACCTGGCGGCGAACCGCCCGCTGGTGTTGGCCCGCGCCTTCCGGGAGACCCGCTCCAGGGTGCCGAGCAGGTCGCGGGCGTCGGCGTGCGAGACGAGTTCCTCGTCGGCGATGGCGTTCCACGCGTCCAGCACCGGCAGTTTGGCCAGCAGGCGCATGGTGCGGCGGTAGGCGCCCACACAGTCGCGCGCGGCCGCGCGGCAGGTGTCCTCGTCGGCTCCGGCCTCCCGGCCCGCGAGCACGAGCGAGGTGGCGAGCCGCTTGAGGTCCCACTCCCAGGGGCCGTGCACCGTCTCGTCGAAGTCGTTCAGGTCGATGACCAGGCCGCCGCGCGCGTCCCCGTACAGACCGAAGTTCGCCGCGTGGGCGTCACCGCAGATCTGGGCATCGACACCGGTCATCGGGGTGCGGGCGAGGTCGTACGCCATGAGGCCCGCGCTGCCGCGCAGGAACGCGAAGGGCGTGGCCGCCATCCTGCCGACCCGTATCGGGGTGAGTTCGCGGATCCGGCCCCGGTTGGACTCCTCGACCGCGGTCACGGCGTCCGGCCGGTCGGCGTCCACCAGGAACTCGGCGTGCGCCGCGCGCGGAACCCGCCCGCGCAGGGCCTTCCCCTCCTCCTTGGGCGAGCCCTTCACCGGCCAGGCGGCGAATCCCGGAACGGCGAACCCCCGGGCTCCGAACACCTCGGCCGCCGGACCGTCCTCGGACGGGGGCAGCCCCCCGGTCTCCGCCATGGACGCACCCCCTCCGGGCTGTCCTCCGACGCGCTCCTGACGCACCGGACCGGCCTGCCCGACCAGCACCGTACGCTCCGTCGGCACCGTCCGCCGTTCCGCCCCCGCCGTACCGACATCGGTCATCACGACCGCCTCCCCCGCACACGAACATCAACTCGTGCCGACCGTACAGCCGGGCGGGAAAACGCGTCAGACCCTGTGGACAACTCCGCCGGCCCCGGAGCGGAAGCCGCGGACGCACCCGCGCGCGCCACCGGACCGGCGGCGTCGCACCGGCGGCACCAGGAACGACGGCACCAGGAACGGCCGAGCGCACCGGCGGCACCGTGAACACCCCGGCCACGGCAGGGGCACCCGGGGACGGTCCGGGTGGGTCACGCCGCGTCCGGGCCCGCTACCGCACCCGGCAGGGCCCGCCCTCCGGCAGGTACCGCTCCGCCCAGGAGCCCAG
>NZ_KZ626984.1 GCF_002911015.1 Streptomyces populi | reverse complement strand
CGGGCGGGGGAGTGCCCGCATGGTCGAGCGAGTTCGACGACTGGGGGCACCGCGCGCTGGAGGCCGGTGACGTGGACGCGCTGCTCGACTTCGAGCGCAAGTCCCCGGCGGGCCGTCTCGCCCACCCGCGCACCGAGCACTTCGCCCCGCTCTTCGTCACCATGGGCGCGGCGGACGCCTCCGGGGAGCTCGACGGGCAGCGGTCCGTGATCGACGGGTTCTGGCTGGGCATGGCGAAGCGGTCGGTGCAGTTCGGCTGAGCGCCGTGACGTCCGGGGCCCGTCCGGCGGTCCCCGTCCGCCCTGCGGGTGGCGACGGGGACCGCCGGACGGGCCCTAGCCGGTGAGCTCCTTCTCGTACCAGGCGACGTCCCAGTAGCGGCCGAACTTGCGGCCGACCTCCCGGTAGGTGCCCACGTGCCGGAACCCGGAGCGTTCGTGCAGCCGCACGGACGCTTCGTTGGGCAGCGCGATCCCCGCGTAGGCCCGGTGCAGGTCCTCGCCGGCGAGTGCCGCGAAGAGCGCTTCGTAGAGCAGGGTGCCGACACCGCGGCCCCCGGCGCCGGGCGCCACGTAGACCGTCACCTCCACGGAGGTCGCGTAGGCGGGCTTCGCGCGGAAGGCGCTGGACGTGGCGTACCCCAGAATCACCTGTGAATCCGTGTCCGTGGCAACCATCAGGCGGTGCGGTCCGTCTTCAGGGTGGGAGAGCAGCCACGGACGACGTTGTTCCGGCGTGAAGACGATGGTGTCGAACGTGATGGGCGTCTCACGTACGTAGTGGTTGTACAGATCCGTGAGCGCGTCGAGGTCGGCTGCCGTTCCCGGTCTGACCTGTACATCTGTACGTCCTGACCGCATCGGCCCTCCCCTGTGGTGCGACAGGGTACTGCATGATCAGAAAAATCAAGGTGCGGGTTGGGAATTCTGTCCTGATTCCAGTCGTTGTTTCCATCGGATGCCGGGCACCCGGGAGGGGAACCCGAAGTCCAGGACCACCCGCAAGCCCACCACGCAAGGGAGCACGCATGGCAACCCGTGCCGTCGCCCGTCGTCAGTCCGCCACCGGTGGGACCGCCGACGCGGCACGCAGTGTTCGCGCCGGAGGCGGCGAAATCGCCGATCGCGACCTGGTCGGCATGTACCTCGACGAGATCGCGCGAACACCGCTGCTCGACGCCGCCAAGGAAGTCGAGTTGTCCCAGGTCATCGAGGCGGGTGTGTTCGCGCGGCAGATCCTCGACGGTGAGGCGGAAGCCAAGGTGGACGCGTCCCGCGAGGAGTTGGAGGCCCTGGTCGCCGACAGCGAGCGTGCGAAGGACGTCTTCATCCGCTCGAACCTGCGGCTGGTCGTGGCCGTGGCGCGCCGGTACCCGCGCAGCGGCCTGCCCCTGCTCGACCTGATCCAGGAGGGGAACGCCGGTCTGGTGCGCGCGGTCGAGAAGTTCGACTACCGCAAGGGCTTCAAGTTCTCGACGTACGCCACCTGGTGGATCCGTCAGGCCATCACCCGTTCCATAGCCGACCAGTCGCGCACGATCCGCCTCCCCGTCCACCTGGTCGAGGAACTGGGCCGGATCCGTCGCGTGCAGCGCGAGTTCAACCGCGAGAACGGGCGCGAGCCCGAGCACGCGGAGATAGCCGCCGAGCTCGGCACGACGCCGGAGCGTGTGGGCGACGTGCTGGACTGGGCCCGCGACCCGGTCTCGCTGAACATGTCGGTGGACGACGAGGGCGAGACCCAGTTCGGCGACCTCCTCGAGGACACCTCGGCGGTGTCGCCCGAGCAGTCGGTCCTCACGCTGCTGCGCAGCGAGGAGCTGGACGGTCTGATCGGCCACCTCGACCAGCGCACCGCCTCCATCATCAAGATGCGGTACGGCATCGAGGACGGCCGGGAGCGGACGCTCACGGAGGTCGGCAAGGAGCACGGGCTCACGCGCGAGCGCATCCGCCAGATCGAGAAGCACGCGCTGCTCGAACTGAAGAAGCTGGCGCGCGACACCGGATTCGACGCGGCGGCATGACGGCACCCGACGCGGCGGTATGACGGCACCCGACGCGGCGGTATGACGGCGGCGGGGGGCACGGGGCGGGTCGGACGAGCGGACCGAGTGGGCCGTACGGGTTCATTCACCGGGAGGGTGCCGGACCCGCCCGGCCCGGTCCGCGCACGGGAACCCTCGCCACGTTGGCCACAAGTCGACCAGACATGGCCGTGTAAGGCCGCTTCAATCCGCCGGGCCGTGGGAACAAGACTTCAGGGCCCACGCTTAGGGCCCCGGCCGAGCGGAAGAAGCGAGCAGAACCGCCGGGCGGAAGCACACCGCCCCCGAGAACCGAGTCCCGACGCACACCCCCCCGCGCCGGGACTCTTCCAGAGCCGAGCTTCGGCGCCTCCCCCCCCGGCGTCGAAGCTCGGCTCCATCTCCGGTCCGGGGGACGGGAGTCGGGAGTCCGAGCGGTGAGGCGACGGGTGGGCGCGCCGGGCCTTCGGGCAGGACGATGACGGGCCACCCCGAACCTGAACCCCGGGGTGACCCGACGGCAGATTCTGCCACAGCGACATAACCTGCCGTCGCCGATGGTCCACCGGGTGTCACCGGCTCCGTGGGTGCTCTGCCCGCCGTCAGGCGCCGTCGGCCCCCGGCGCGCCCCCCGCCCGGCTCAGCCGCGCGCCCAACTTCCTCATGTAGTCCGCCAGTTCTCGCGGCTCCCGGACCGTGAAGTCGCAGTCGACCATCGCGATCCGCACCGCCAGCCAGTCCGGCGAGTCGCTGGAGGAGGCCCGCAGCCGGCAGCTGTGCTCGTCGACCGGCTCGGGCGCGCCGACCCATGCGGGCACGCGCGCCGCGACGAATTCGGCCGGGGCGTCGAAGGTGACGTCGAAGGTGTAGGTCTTCTGGCGCCCGTACATCGACTGCCGCAGGAATTCGGCGGCGTTGCCGGTCGGCAGTTCGCGGGGCGTGAACCGGGCCCCCGTCGCGAAGGGCTCGGTCACCCGGTCGACGCGGAACGTCCGCCAGTCCTCGCGGTCGAGGTCGTACGCGACGAGATACCAGCGGCGGCCGGTGGAGACCAGCCGGTACGGCTCGGTCAGCCGCCGTGACGGAGTTCCGTCCCCGGACCGGTAGGCGAACCGCAGCCGCTCCTGCCCCGCGATGCCCGACGCCATCACGGTCAGTGTCTCCGGCGCGATGCTCGCCCCGTCCCCGCTGGTCAGGGGCGTGGTCGCGGCCTGGAGCGTGGACACGCGGCGGCGCAGCCGGGACGGCAGCACCTGCTCCAGCTTGGCGAGGGCCCGCACGGAGGCCTCGTCCACGCCCGCGACCGCGTGCCCGGCACCGGCCCGCAGGCCCACCGCGATGGCCACGGCCTCCTCGTCGTCGAGGACGAGCGGGGGCATCGCCGTGCCCGCCACCAGCCGGTAGCCGCCGTCCGCGCCCTTGGTCGCCTGCACCGGATAACCCAGCTCGCGGAGCCGGTCGATGTCGCGGCGGACCGTGCGACGGGACACCCCGAGGCGCTCGGACAGCTCGCCGCCGGGCCACTCGCGGGGCGTCTGGAGGAGGGAGAGGAGCTGGAGGAGCCGGGCCGGGGTATCGGTCGTCATGTTTTCCAGGGTGCCGGAGAACTAGGACATGATCTGACCTAATCAGGTCCTAGGTTTGTCGCATGACCTCCACCGAGACCCCTGAGACAGCTCTCAGCAGCCCGGCACCCGCCGCCGCGGCCGACCGACGGCGCTGGTTCGCCCTCGCCATCGTGATGACCGCAGCCTTCATGGACCTGGTCGACGTCACGATCGTCAACATCGCGATCCCGTCGATCGAGCGGGACGCGGGCGCCACGGTCAGCCAGATCCAGTGGATCACCGCGGGCTACGCGCTGGCCTTCGCCGCGGGACTCGTCACCGGCGGACGGCTCGGCGACATCCACGGCCGCAAGCGGCTCTTCCTCCTCGGCGTGGCCGGTTTCACGGTCGCGTCCGCGCTGTGCGGCTTCGCGGTGAACCCGGAGATGCTCGTCGCCTCGCGCATCCTGCAGGGCGCCATGGCCGCGATGATGGTGCCGCAGGTCCTGTCGATCGTGCACGCCACCTTCCCCGCGCACGAGCGGGGCAAGGTCTTCGGCCTCTTCGGCGCGATCGTCGGTCTGGGCGCGGTCTCGGGCCCGCTCCTCGGAGCCCTGCTCGTCGAGTGGAACCTCTTCGGCCTGGAGTGGCGGCCGATCTTCCTCATCAACCTGCCGGTCGGTGTCGTCGCGCTGTTCCTGGGCCGCCGCTTCATCAGCGAGTCCAAGGCGCCGCGGGCCCTCAAGCTCGACCTCGTCGGCGTCGCCCTCGTCACGCTCGGCCTGCTGATGCTGCTCTACCCGCTGACCCGGGGCCGTGAGCTGGGCTGGCCGCTGTGGGGATACGTGTCGATGGCCGGCTCCCTCGTGGTCTTCGTGGCGCTGGTGGCGTACGAGAGGCGGAAGACGGCACGGGACGGTTCACCGCTGGTCGAGCTGTCGCTGTTCAGGGTGAAGAGCTTCGCCGCGGGCATCGCCGTGCAGACCGTCTTCGGTATCGCGCTCGGCATCTTCTTCCTGGTCTGGACGCTGTACATGCAGATCGGACTGGGCTGGAGGCCGCTGCGGGCCGGGCTGACCGGGGTGCCGTTCTCGATCGCGGTCTCGGCGGCGGCGGGCATGTCCGTGCAGTTGCTGGTCCCGCGCTTCGGGCGCAAGGTGCTCCAGGCGGGCGCCCTGATCATGGCGCTCGGCGTGCTGCTCTACATCTGGGAGTCCGACCGGTACGGCACGGGCATCGCCTCCTGGCAGATGGCCCTTCCGCTGGTGGTCATGGGCGCCGGCATGGGCTTCATCGTCGCCCCGCTGACGGACGCCGTGCTCTCGGAGGTCCCGCGCGAGCACTCGGGCTCGGCGTCGGGCCTGATCAACACCGTGCAGCAGATGGGCAACGCGCTCGGCCTCGGCCTGGTCTCGGTCCTCTTCTTCGGCGAGATCGGCGACCGTCTGACCGCCGCCCAGGTGGGCCCGGCCTTCGTGCACGCCTTCCAGCACGCGCTGGGCTGGGTCGCCGCCGTGCTGACCGTCATCTTCCTGCTGATGTTCGCCCTGCCGAAGCGGCCGGCACAGCACGTGGAGGGCGCGCAGGACGAGACGGACGGCCAGGGCGAGGGCCAGGAGCAGAGCCAGGACGCGGGCCAGGAGCGGGACAAGGGCCAGGGCGAGGACCGGAAGCCGGAGTTCGTCGGCTGACCGCCGGGGCCGCCCCCCTCGTACGAGGCGGAGGTCCGAACGGGAAGGGCCCCGGCACCTCAGGTGCCGGGGCCCCTTCGGCTTCAGCCCAGCCGTGCCGCCCGTCGCTCCATCGCGTCCCGGGCCGCGTCCTCCGTCGCGTACACCTCGCACATGTGCCGCCGGTCCGGCGTCGCCGTGTGCTCGACCTCCCACAGGGAGATCTCCTGCCCGTCGCGCAGCAGGAAGGCGTGCTCGTAGAGCGAGAAGCACAGCCCCGCCTGCCCCGCCCGGCAAGGACGCCCGAAGGCCTGCGTGATCTGGTGCGCGAACGCCTCCCGGATCAGCAGCGTCGTGAGTTCGGCGCCGGGCCGGTCCGGGTTCTCCGCGCGCCGCAGGAGCCGGCGCGCGTGATCGGCGGAGCCGTCGGGCACATAGGTGTGACGCGGCTCGGGGACCGCCGACAGCTGCACGAACACGGGCAGTTCGAAGTCCGGCGCGTCCGGAGGGAGGGGGAGCCGGGCCGTGGCGGTGCGCAGCTCCTCCTCGTCGACGTAGACCTCGTGCTGGGTGTCGCGACCGGCCGCCGTGTTGTGCACCAGCTCCCACAGCGTGACGGCGGAACCGTCGGCGAGCAGCCAGGTGTGCCGGTACGTCTCCCGGTGCAGCCCCGCGCTGTGGTGCGCGGAGTGCAGCGAACTGTCGTGCGCCAGCGCGCAGTCGAGCCGCCGTATCGCTTCGTCGGGCAGCTCGAACGAGTTCAGGGCGCGGCCCAGAAGTCGTGCGAGATGCTCCTCCGGAGACTCGGGCGACTCGGGTGGTTCGTACGCTGCTGTCTCGTACGGAACGCTCAAGGTTTCTCCCGGCGTTGCTGCATGTCACCTTGTGGGTGCATACCGTAGCCCCTCGGTCGGACATCATGTCCGCGAACCGAGAAAACGTACGGACGGAAAACGGGCGGGCCGCGCGGTGAGTTCCCCCGCGACGCGCGAGAACGTCAAAAAGCCCTCGTCAGACGGCACTTCCCACGGTTCGGGTACCCCCGCGAAAGGTTCCGGCCGCCGCGCTCATTGTCCGGCAAGGCTCCCTTGTCGCACCAGTTCCCGGCCGCTACGGAGTCCCCGGCGGGCGAACCGTGACGCACTCCGCCGGCCCCCGCCCGGGACGGCGACGCGCCGACCCCCGCCAGGGACGGCACCCCGCCGGACCCCGCCCGGGGCCGAACCGTCGTCAGGACGGAGAGTCAGGAAGAGCGCCCGCCCCGGCCTCCCCGTAGAGCTCTTCGTACGACGGCCACACCCCGCCCGGTCCGTCCACCGGCTCCGCGGCGCGCACGGCACGCACGATCGCGCGCGTCACCAGGTCCGCGCCCGCGGCGAGGATCTCGTTGAGCGCCAGGGGGTTCCCGGCGGGGAGCTGCCGGACCCCCGTGGCCAGCGCGAACACCGTGTCCCCGTCGTTCAGCAGGTGCACCGGCCGCACAGCGCGTGCGATCCCGTCGTGCGCCGTGCCCGCGAGCTTCTGCGCCTGCGCCCGTGTCAGGGCGGCGTCGGTGGCGACGACGGCGAGCGTGGTGTTCAACGGGGGCGGCGTGTTCCTCGCGGAGGCCTCCGCGAGCCGCAGCCGGGCGGCCTCGTGCACCGGAGCGGACGGACACGCCGTACGTCCTTGCGCCAACTCCCCGTACAGCGCCCCCGTTTCCGGCTCCACCACCGAGCCCGCCGCGTTGGCCACCACCAGCGCGGCCACCGTGACACCGGACTCGAGCACGGCACTCGCCGTTCCGACCCCGCCCTTGAGCTGCCCGACCACCGCTCCGGTACCGGCGCCGACGCCGCCCTCGCGGACCGGCGCGCGCAGCGCACTCGCGTCGGCGGCCTCGACCGCGGCGACCCCGGTGGAGGCGTCCGGCCGCGACCGGAAGTCGCCGCCGCGCCCGAGGTCGAAGACGCAGGCGGCGGGCACGACGGGCACGACGTGCGTGGGTTCCGGCCCCACGCGCACCCCGCGTCCCCGCTCCTCCAGCCACGCCATCACGCCCGATGCCGAGTCCAGCCCGTACGCGCTGCCCCCGGTCAGCACGACCGCCTCGACCTTCTGCACGAGGTTGCGCGGATCGAGCGCGTCCGTCTCCTTGGTGCCGGGCCCGCCGCCGCGCACGTCCACGGCGGCGGTCACGCCCCCCTCGGGAGCGAGCACCACCGTCGTCCCCGTGAGCCAACCGTCCCCGTTGTGCGTCGCGTGCCCCACCCGCAGACCCACGACATCTGTCAGAGCGTCAACTGTCATGCGCCCAGTGTTCCCCGGTCGACATCACCACCCCGGCCGTCACGGCCAGCGCGGAGACGATCCCCGCGGCGAGCACCGCCTGATCGCCCAGGAAGGTGCACAGGATGACGAGCAGCGCGGTGGCCGGCAGCACGAGTTGCTGGGCGATGCCGACCTTGAAATGGCGGGAGTGCAGCGCCCAGACGGTCAGGAGGTACAGAGCGGTCGGCAGTGTCACCGCGGCGGACGCCGAGAGCTGCGAGATGTGCGCGGTGCCGACCGTCTGCTCCACCGCGACCTCCAGACCGGCGCCGATCGCGGCGGCCGACGCGAAGATCAGATAGTGGCCGTACCCCCAGAGGAAGGCCTGCCCGCTGGACCGCAGATGGCCGTGGATCGGCACCGCGAAGTAGATCCACCAGGCGGAGAACACGATCAGAAGGCCGCCCGCGGCGATGGGCAGCAGCTCGCTCAGCGCGTCGTGCTCGTCGACGGCCGACTTCACCGCGACGGTGGCGGCGGCGATCGTCTCGCCCAGCACGATGATCGTGAACAGTCCGTAGCGCTCGGAGATGTGGTGCGGATGCCAGGACGTGGTGAAGTCCTTCTCCGCGAACAGCGGGACGCACAGCTCGGCGACGGCCGCCGCCAGGAAGACCCAGGGGCGGGCCTCCTCCGGCGCGAACAGCAGGCCGAGCCAGGCGATCTGGCACAGCAGTACGCCGCCCGCGTACCGCAGTGCCATGGTTCTCTCGGTCCCCTCGGTGGAGCGGGCCACCCGCAGCCACTGGGCGATCATCGCGAACCGCATGATCACGTAGCCGAGCCAGACGACCAGGAAGTCGTGGCTCTCGAACGCCTCGGACACCCCGGCCGCCAGCACCAGGACGCCGGCGATCTGCACCAGCGTGACCACCCGGTAGAGCACGTCGTCGTTGTCGTAGGCCGACGCGAACCAGCTGAAGTTCATCCACGCCCACCAGATGGCGAAGAAGACCATCGCGTAGTCGAGGATGCCCTCACCCGCGTGCCCCTCCGCCACGGCGTGCACCAGTTCGGCGCCCGCCTGGGCGATGGCCACCACGAAACACAGGTCGAACAGGAGCTCCAGCGGCGACGCGACCCGGTGCGCCTCGTCGCGGCCGCGGGCGGTCATTCTGCGCAGCGGCCGGCGGCCCGAGGGCCGTGGTGCCGCGGCGGACTCCGGAGCGGAACGGGAGGTCATACGGCCAAGCACAGCAGAAAAGTCCCGGAAATTCTTGTGAATGCGTTCACAAGCGCTGGGGGTGGAGACGTGAGGGGACGCCGGGACCATGTCGTCGAGGCGCCCGGCCCGGCCGGGGTGGGCCGGTACCCCCGCGGCGTACCCTGGGGACATGAGCCCCGCCCCCGCCCCCGAACCGCGTGATCCGAAGCCGGCCCTGGTCTTCGACGATCCGCTGGACCAGCAGTCCTCGGACGATACGGACCGCGGGTGGGGCGAGCGGGCCGACGGCACCGGTGACAGTGCCGCCGACCTGAAGCGCTTCCTCGACGAGAAGCCGCCCCACCACATCTGAGCCCGGCCCCGGGTTTCCTGCCCCCAGGCGTTCCGATCTCGGGTGTCCTGACCCCGGGACTCGCGGCACCCGGCCTTTCGGCGTCCGCGTCCGCCGGGTTCTCGGACGTATGGCCGCTGCGCGGTCAGTAGTCGCGGCGTCCCTGGCCGCGCTGGGCGACCAGCTCGTCGCGGATCTCCTTCAGCACCTCCAGCTCGGTCACCTCGATGACCTCCTTCGTGCCCTCCCGCGCCTTCTGACGGGCCGCCTGCCGGGCCAGGAACTTGGCCATCGGCAGCACCATCAGGAAGTAGACGACGGTGGCGGTGATCAGGAACTGGAGCGTGGCACCCAGCACCGAGCCCCACATGAGGCGGATGCCCTCGGCGTTGGCCCCGCTGCCCGTGCAGGGGCTCTCCAGGCAGGAGCTGTAGCTGTCGAGGTTCTTCGTGCCGACAGCGCCGACCAGCGGGCTGATGATGCCCTTCACCACGGAGTTGACGATGTTGGTGAAGGCCGCGCCGATGACCACCGCGACGGCCAGGTCGATGACGTTGCCACGCATGAGGAAGGCCTTGAAGCCCTCCCAGACGCTGGGCTGCTTGTTTTCGCTCACTAGGAGCCCCCTCCGCGCAGGTTGTGGAACAAACAGCTCCGCAACCTACGGCAGGGTGCGCCGGACCGGTCCGACCGGGTGGCCCGGAGGAGGGACTTGACACGGTTTCTTCGCTCACCGCAGCGTCACCGCCAGTCGTGACGTGGTGCCGGCGCCCGCCAGCCGCGCGGCCGTCGCGCGCGGAACGGAGAGGACGACCAGTGCTCCGGCGTCGGTGGTGCCGGTGTCCGGGACCCCGGTGACCCGCGCCCCGGCCGCGACCACCCGCGCCTCGCCGCCGCTGTCCGCCGCGACCACGTCGACCCGGTCTCCCGGACGCAACAGGTTCACCGTGGCGCCGTCGGCGATCCGGACCGGCGCTCTCACCGTCTCGGCCGCGCCCGGCCCGCGCACGGATGCGGAAGCAGTGGTGGAGACGGGCGCGGAGGGCGTGGACGCCGGACGCCCGCGCGTCCGCCCGGCATCGCCCGGACCGGCCGCCACGAGCGCGGCCGCCGTCATGGCCAGGCCGGCGGCGACCGCCCGCCTCCTGTGCCGGGTGAGGGGCCGCAGCCGGCAACGGCCGCCCCGCACCCGGACGGGCGCGAACTGCGGCACCTCGCACGTGGGAGGAGTGTCCGCGCCCGGCGGGCGGACGAGTTGCGAGAGCTGTGCCATGGTGACCACCACCTGCGACGAGGGACCGGCTTGCGCTCCCACGATGAGGTCTCGCGGCGAAGCCCGCGGGCGCCCGTGGATCACCCGGGGATTGTGGACAACTCCCTCACCCGAACGGGAGATTCCGCGCCCGCGACGGCCTTTGGTCCGCGACGGCCCTTGGCCCGTGACGGCTCTCGGCTCGGGACGCCCCTCGGCCCGCCGCCCTCGTCCCCGCCCCGTTCCTGTCTCCGCCCCCGTCCCTGCCCCGCTTCCGCTTCTGCCCCACCCCGCCCCGCTCCTGCTCTCCGCCTTCGTCCCCGCCCCGGATCCGGGGCGGGGAGGACTCCGCCATCCCGTCCCGTCCCGCCCCCGACCCGGGGCGGGACGGATGCCGTCACGGCAGCTCGAAGCCGGGATCCATCCCGCCCAGCGCCGTCGTGCACAGGCAGTCCCGCGATCCGTTCGCCGGCAGCCCCGCGACCGCGTCGAAGAGCACGTCCCGCAGCCGGTCCACATTCGCCGCGAACACCTTCAGCACCTCGTCGTGCGAGACGCCCTCGCCGGTCTCGGCACCCGCGTCGAGGTCGGTGACCAGCGTCAACGACGTGTAGCAGAGCTCCAGTTCACGGGCGAGCATGGCCTCGGGATGTCCGGTCATGCCCACCACCGACCAGCCCTGCGCCTGGTGCCAGAGCGATTCGGCCCGGGTGGAGAACCGCGGACCCTCCACGACCACGAGCGTGCCGCCGTCCACCGGTTCCCAGGCACGTCCGCGTGCCGCGTCCAGGACGACCTCGCGGCCGACGGGGCAGTAGGGGTCGGCCGGCGAGACGTGCACCACGTTCGGCACCGTGCCGTCGGGCAGCGGCAGCCCGTCGAAGTAGGACTGCGTCCGTGACTTCGTACGGTCCACGAACTGGTCCGGAACGAGCAGGGTCCCGGGCCCGTACTCCGGACGCAGCCCGCCCACGGCGCAGGGGCCGAGGACCTGGCGGGCGCCGACGGAGCGCAGCGCCCACAGGTTGGCCCGGTAGTTGATGCGGTGCGGCGGCAGATGGTGACCGCGGCCGTGGCGGGGGAGGAAGGCGACCCGTCGGCCGGCGATCTCGCCGAGGAACAGGGAGTCGCTGGGCGGCCCGTAAGGGGTGTCCACCCGCAGCTCGGTCACGTCGTCGAGGAATGAGTAGAGGCCCGAGCCGCCGATGACGCCGATCTCGGCCGGGGCCGTCGACCGCTCCCCGGCCGGGGACTGTGGATTCTCCGTGTTCGCCATGAACGGCACCCTACGGGCTGCCCCGGACGGAAGAACGCCGAAGACCCCGTCGTCGTACGACGACGGGGTCCCGTGGGAACGATCCCTGTGAGGCCTGCGGGCCTCGCGGCGCCGGCGGGCCGGGACGAGGGTCCCGGCGCGGACCGGGGAGTCCTTACGCGGCGGAGCTGGTGCCCGACGACTTCGCGTCCGAGGACGACGAGGCGGACGCCGACGACGAGGACTTCGCGTCCGAGGACGAGGCCGAGGACGTGGACGTCGACGGCTTCGACGCGGGCGAGCTGCTCGACGAGGAGCCGCGGCTGTCGTTGCGGTAGAAGCCGGAGCCCTTGAAGACAATGCCGACGGCCGAGAACACCTTCTTCAGGCGGCCGTTGCAGTTGGGGCATTCGGTCAGGGCGTCATCGGTGAACTTCTGCACCGCCTCGAGGCCCTCGCCGCACTCGGTGCACTGGTACTGGTAGGTCGGCACTTGTCTTCCTCCTGGCACTCTCACTCAGTGAGTGCTAACGACGATCCATACTGACGTATTCCGCGAGATCAGTCCACTGTCACCGGCACGCGGTGACCGACGCCACGTGCGACGGCCCGGCTCGAGGCCCCTGTGGCGAGGCGTGACCGCAGTGTCACCAGGGTCGCCAGAGCCAGTGCCGTACCGGCCATCGGCACCAGGAACCCGGCGCCGTCCCAGAGCCTGTCCTCCAGCTGTCCGGCCACCGTGACGGCCGCCGCCTGGCCGAGCGCGACGGCGCCGGTGAGCCAGGTGAAGGCCTCGGTGCGGGCGCCCTGCGGAACGAGGCTCTCGACCAGGGTGTAGCCGGTGATCAGGCTCGGGGCGATGCACATGCCGACCACGAAGCCGAGGCCGGCGAGCACGATCACCGAGTTCGCGGCCCACAGCCCGGAGGCCGCCAGCGCGAGGGCGGCGTACCCGAGGACGAGCCGTCGCTGGGGGGCCGCCTTCCAGGCGACGGCGCCGCAGACGACGCCCGAGAGCATGTTGCCCGCCGCGAAGACGCCGTACAGGACACCGTTCAGGCCGGGCTCGCCGATCGACTCGCTGTACGCGGCCAGCGAGACCTGCATGCCGCCGAAGACGGAGCCGATGCCCAGGAACGTCATGATCAGGACGCGCACTCCGGGGATCCGCAGAGCGGAACCGTGCTCCACGCGCGCGTGCCCGGCGGCGGAGACCGCGGGCTGGGTGCTCTTCTGCGCGGCGAACAGCAGACCGCCGACCAGGGTCAGCGACGCCTCGGTCAGCAGGCCCGCGGCGGGGGCGACGGCCGTGCACAGCGCGGTGGCGAGCAGGGGGCCGAGGACGAAGGTCAGCTCGTCCGTGACGGACTCGAAGGCGGCCGCGGTCGGCATCAGGGGCGAGTCCTGGAGCTTCACGCCCCAGCGGGCCCGCACCATGGGGCTGATCTGCGGCACCGAGGCGCCGGTGGGCACGGCGGCGGCGAAGAGCGCCCACAGGGGGGCGTCCGCCAGCGCGAGCGCGGTCAGGGAGAAGCCGGCCACGGCGTGCACGAGGACGCCGGGCAGCAGGACGGCCCGTTGTCCGTGCCGGTCGGCCAGACGTCCGGTGAAGGGCGCGAACAGCGCCATGGAGACACCGGTGACGGCCGCGACCGCGCCGGCCGCCCCGTAGGAGCCGGTGGTGTGCTGCACGAGCAGCACGATGGAGATCGTCAGCATGGCGAACGGCTGACGGGCGGCGAAGCCGGGGAGCAGGAACGTCCAGGCGCCACGGGTGCGCAGAAGCTGTCCGTATCCAGGACGGGAGGTGACCGTGGATGCCACGGCCCGTGCCTTTCTGCCGCCTGGTAGCGCGCCCGTGCGGGGGGCGCCGAGAGCTGTCCTCTTGCGCGGATCTGCGGTAGATACCGGCGCCCCTGTGGGAGGACGTCACGGCCGCCATACGGTCGCGCCAGCTCTGCGTCAGGCAGAGTTGGTTCGATCAAGGTCTGCGCTCATCGTACAGGGGGTGGGTGCCGTACCGCGTCTGTGAAAAAGAGCACGGTGCGGTCGCACGCCTGTGAACGCCTCTCGTTCTCGGCATCCCGTTCGATGGTTCGTAGGCCCCGGCCGGTGTCCCGCGGGGAGCGCGTCCGGCGTTCCGCGGGAGTCCGGCCGGAAGCCCGGCGGCCCGGTCACAGACCTGTCCGGTGCTGTGTCCGGTGCTCCGTTCCCCCGTCGCCGATGCCCAGCCAGTCGGCGAGCTTGCCGCCCTGGCCCACCGCGCGAAGGCGCCTCTCGGTCGAGTCCCGCACCGGGTCGGTCGCCACCACCAGCAGTTCGTCGCCGCGCCGCAGCACCGTCGTCGGCATCGGCACGAAGGACTTCGCCTCGCGGACGACGAGGGTGACCGCCGCACCCGGGGGCAGCCGCAGCTCGCCCACCTCGACACCGTGCATGCGCGACCCCTCGGGGATCGCGACGGACAGCAGGTGGCCGCGCAGCCGCTCCAGGGGCGCCGATTCGATGCCGAGGTCGGAGGCCCCGGTGGACTCCCCGAGCCGGAGCTTGCGGGCCAGCCAGGGCAGGGTCGGCCCCTGGACGAGGGTGTAGACGACGACCAGGACGAAGACGATGTTGAAGATCCGCTTGCTCTCCGCGATGCCGCTCACCATCGGGATCGTCGCCAGGATGATGGGCACGGCGCCGCGCAGCCCGGCCCAGGACAGCAGCGCCTGCTCCTGCCAGGGGATGCGGAACGGCAGCAGGCTGACGATCACGCTCAGCGGCCGCGCCACCATGGTCAGCGCCAGGCCGATGAGGAGCGCGGGGACGATGTCGTCGCCCATCTCGTGCGGGGTGACCAGGAGGCCGAGCAGCACGAACATGCCGATCTGGGCGATCCAGCCGAGCCCCTCGGCGAAGCCGCGCGTGGCGGGCCAGTGCGGCAGTTTCGCGTTCCCGAGCACCATGGAGGCGAGGTAGACGGCGAGGAAGCCGCTGCCGTGGGCGAGCGCGCCGGCGGCGTACGCGGCGACGGCGATCGCCATCACGGCGATCGGGTACAGGCCGGAGGCGGGCAGCGCCACGTGCCGCAGCCCGTAGGCGCCCAGCCAGCCGACCGCGAGACCGATGGCGGCGCCGATGGTCAGCTCCAGCGCGATCTCGCCGATCAGCCTGTACCAGTGCTCGACCGGGCCCGCGGTGGAGAACGCGACGACCAGGATGACCACCGGGGCGTCGTTGAAGCCCGACTCGGCCTCCAGGATGCCCGTCACGCGCGAGGGCAGGGGGATCTTCCGCAGGACGGAGAAGACCGCCGCCGCGTCCGTCGAGGAGACGACCGCCCCGATGATGAGCGCCTGGTGCCACTCGAGGCCGATCAGGTAGTGCGCGGCCGCGGCCGTCACGCCGACGCTCACCGCGACGCCCACCGTCGCCAGCGCGGAGGCCGCCGGCAGGGCCGGTCTGATCTCCTTCCACTTCGTGCCGAGACCGCCTTCGGCCAGGATCACGACCAGGGCCGCGTACCCGATGACCTGGGTCAGTTCGGCGTTGCTGAACTGGACGTCGCCGATTCCGTCCTGGCCGATCGCGACGCCTATCCCCAGGTACACGAGCAGCGTGGGGAGCCCGCTGCGTGAGGAGATCCGGACCGCCGCCACCGCGAGGAGCAGGACGAGCGAGCACACGAGCAGGAGCTGGTTGAGGTGGTGGACAGTCAGGGGCTGTTCCTTTCTCGCCGATCCGGTCGCCGGGGAAAGCGGCCGGTTCCGGGCACCGGAAGCCGGCCACTTCAAGGCAAGTACTTCGTTACCTTACCTAACTCTTGACGCTTTCTTGACGTTTCCGGGGGCAAGATCGAACGGCCGTGCTCCCCGGTTTCCCACTCCGCGTCAAGGCGCGGTTGGCCCTGCGCCTATGGTTGCCCCAGCACTCCAGGACCGCCTGCCGCTCGCGTTAGGACAGCAAGGACAGCGATGCCCCCCAACACCACCGCCTCTTCCGGCCAGCAGCCCGGCAAGTCCGGCAGGAAGAAGGGGCGCAAAGCCCGACTGTTCTTGATTGTCCTGGTTCTCGCCATCATCGGAGGTCTTGCCTTCGGCGCGTACTGGAGCATCAGCACGGTCCGTGCCTCCTTCCCGCAGACCGAGGGAACCATCCGGCTCGACGGACTGTCGGGGCCGGTGACCGTGCAGCGCGACGGCAACGGGATCCCGCAGGTCTACGCCTCGTCCGACGAGGACCTGTTCATGGCCCAGGGCTTCGTCCAGGCGCAGGACCGGTTCTACGAGATGGACGTGCGCCGCCACATGACCTCGGGCCGGCTGTCCGAGATGTTCGGCTCGGGCCAGGTCGAGAACGACGCGTTCCTGCGCACGCTGGGATGGGACCGGATCGCGAAGAAGGAGTACGACACCAAGCTGTCGTCCTCCACGAAGAAGTACCTCCGGGCGTACTCCGAGGGAGTCAACGCCTACCTGAAGGGCAAGAGCGGCGAGGACATCTCCCTGGAGTACGCCGCCCTCAACTTCACCAACGACTACAAGCCGACCGAGTGGACCCCGGTCGACTCGGTGGCCTGGCTCAAGGCGATGGCCTGGGACCTGCGCGGCAACATGCAGGAAGAGATCGACCGCTCCCTGATGACGAGCCGCCTCGGCCCGAAGCAGATCGCGGACCTGTACCCCGAGTACCCGTACAGCCGGCACAAGACGATCGTCCGTGAGGGCTCGTACGACAGCATCACCGGGACGTACGGCTCCAAGGACACCGCCTCGACGTCCGCGGCGGGCACGGGGCTCACCGGCGGCGCCCAGGCGCCCACCGGGTTCCAGAGCCAGCTCTCGGGGCTCTACGAGGTCCTCGACGACCTGCCCACCGCCGTCGGCGTGAACGGCAACGGCATCGGCTCCAACTCCTGGGTCGTCGCCGGGAAGCACACCATCACCGGCAAGCCGCTGCTGGCCAACGACCCGCACCTGTCGGCGTCGCTGCCCTCGGTCTGGTACCAGATGGGCCTGCACTGCACCTCGGTCTCCGCCGAGTGCCAGTACGACGTCACCGGGTACACCTTCGCGGGCATGCCCGGCGTGGTCATCGGCCACAACGCGGACATGGCCTGGGGCATGACCAACTCCGGGGTCGACGTCACCGACCTCTACCTGGAGAAGATCACCGGCGAGGGCTACGAGTACGACGGCAAGGTGCGGCCCTTCACGACCCGCAAGGAGACGATCAAGGTCGCCGGCGGCGCCGCCAAGACGATCGTCGTGCGGCAGACCGACGACGGGATGCCGCTGCTCTCCGACCGTGACGACGAACTGGTCCAGGTCGGCAAGAAGGCCACGGTCGACGCGGAGGCGCCCGACCGCGGCGACGGCTACGCGATAGCGCTGCGCTGGACCGCGCTGGACCCGGGCAGGACCATGGACGCCGTCTTCGAGATGGACAAGGCGTCGAACTGGACCGAGTTCCGCAAGGCGGCCGCCTCCTTCGAGGTGCCGTCCCAGAACCTGATCTACGCCGACGGCTCCGGCGCCCACGGCAACATCGGCTACCAGCTGCCCGGCAAGATCCCCACGCGGGCCAAGGGCGACGACGGCTCGCTGCCCGCGCCCGGCTGGGAATCCAAGTACCGCTGGACCGGCTACATCAAGCAGTCCGCGCTGCCGTACGAGTACAACCCCGAGCGGGGTTACATCGTGACCGCCAACCAGGCGGTCGTGGACCCCGACAAGTACCCGTACACGCTCACCACGGACTGGGGCTACGGCACCCGCAGCCAGCGCATCACCGACCTGATCGAGGCGAAGACCAAGGGCGGCGCCAAGATCTCGACCGACGACATGCGCCAGATGCAGCTCGACAACAGCAGCGAGATCGCCAAGCTGATCGTGCCCAAGCTGCTCAAGATCGACGTGCCCGACAAGGACGTCCGCGACGCGCAGAAGCTCCTGGAGGGCTGGGACTACACCCAGGACGCCGACTCCGCGGCGGCCGCCTACTTCAACGCCACCTGGCGCAACATCCTCAAGCTCGCCTTCGGCAACAAGCTGCCCAAGGAGCTGCGGGTCAAGGGCCAGTGCCTGTGGGTCGAGCGGGCCGACACCACCGGCCCCGCGGACGAGGACCAGACGGTGCGCGAGTGCGGCGATCGCGAGCCGGACCAGGCACAGCCGGACGGCGGCGACCGCTGGTTCGAGGTGATCCGCAAGATCATCGACGACGAGCACAACAACTGGTGGAAGCTGCCCCAGACGCGTACCGCGGAAGCGTCCACCGACCGGGACAAGCTGTTCGCCCGGGCCATGGCGGACGCCCGCTGGGAGCTGACCGCCAAGCTCGGCAAGGACATCGACACCTGGAGCTGGGGCCGGCTGCACCGCCTGTTCCTGAAGAACCAGACCCTCGGTACCGAAGGCCCCGGTTTCCTGCAGTACATGCTCAACCGCGGCCCCTGGAACCTCAGCGGCGGCGAGGCGACGGTCAACGCGACCGGCTGGAACGCGGCGGGCGGCTACGGAGTGGTCTGGGTCCCCTCGATGCGGATGGTCGTCAACCTCAAGGACCTCGACAAGTCCAGGTGGATCAACCTCTCGGGAGCCTCGGGGCACGCCTACAACGCGCACTACACCGACCAGACGGAGAAGTGGGCCAAGGGCGAACTCCTGCCGTGGGCCTTCACCAAGGAGGCCGTCGACAAGAAGACCAGCGACACCCTGGTCCTGAAGCCCTGACGCCTCGAAGGGCGCCGCACCCGGCGCCCTGAGGCCGGTGCCCGGCCGAAGTGGCCCTCCACGCACGCGTGGAGGGCCACTTCGCGTCCGCCGTCCCCGGTCCGCCGCCCGTCAGCGGAAGCGGCGCACGCCGGAAGGGGTCACCACCGCGTGGACGGGCCGGTCGTGCGCCTCCTCCGGCACCCGGCGGACGACCTCGGTGTCGTACAGGAGCACCACCAGCGCGGGATCGGCGCCCGAACGCTCCAGACGGGCCAGCACACGGTCGTACGAGCCTCCGCCGCGCCCCAGCCGCATCCCGCGGGCGTCGACGGCGAGACCGGGCAGCAGGACGACGTCGGCCTCCTGGACGGCCTCCGGTCCCAGCCGTTCGCCCGCGGGCTCCAGGAGGGCCATCTTCCCGCCGTGCCGGACCTCCTCGAGGGAGTCCGCTCCGGTGTACGCGCCCCAGTCCAGGTCGTTGTCCGGCAGCAGGACCGGCAGGAGGACGCGCACCCCGCGCGTGCGGAGCGCGTCCAGGAGCGCGAGGGTGCCCGGTTCGCTCCCCACCGACACATAGGCCGCCACCGTGCGGGCCCCCGCCAGTTCGGGCAGCTCCAGGGCGCGGACGGCGAGGGCGACGGCGGTCTCCCGCACGTCATCGGCCGTCAACCCCCTTCTCACCGACAGGAACCCGCGCCGCAACGTTCGCTTGTCAGGCTCTGGTTCACGTCCGACGTCTCTCACAGGTGACTCCTGTAGTTCTCTTAACCCGTTCATATGATCGCGAATTGGCCGGAGCCACAGATTCTTCACATAGCCACCGGTTATGGTTGCGGACATGACTGAGTCACACCCCAGGATCACCAAGGCTGTCATTCCCGCGGCGGGTCTGGGCACCCGGTTCCTGCCGGCGACCAAGGCCACCCCCAAGGAGATGCTGCCGGTCGTCGACAAGCCGGCGATCCAGTACGTGGTCGAAGAAGCCGTGTCCGCGGGTCTCGACGACGTCCTGATGATCACGGGCCGCAACAAGCGCCCCCTCGAGGACCACTTCGACCGCAACTACGAGCTGGAATCCGCCCTCCAGAAGAAGGGCGACGCGAGCCGGCTCGCCAAGGTCCAGGAGTCCAGCGACCTCGCGACCATGCACTACGTGCGCCAGGGCGACCCCCGGGGCCTGGGCCACGCCGTCCTGTGCGCGGCCCCCCACGTCGGCCACGAACCCTTCGCCGTCCTCCTCGGCGACGACCTGATCGACCCCCGCGACCCCCTGCTCGCCCGCATGGTCGAGGTCCAGGAACGGCACGGCGGCAGCGTCATCGCCCTCATGGAGGTCGCCCCCGAACAGATCCACCTCTACGGCTGCGCCGCCGTCGAGACCACCGACCAGGACGACCTGGTCAAGGTCACCGGCCTGGTCG
>NZ_KZ626983.1 GCF_002911015.1 Streptomyces populi | reverse complement strand
GCGCCTTCACCTTCGCGGCGACGCTGTAGTGCGGCTTCTGGAGCAGTTCACGCACCACGGTGGTCTGCTGGGCGGACATGGAGACGGGGCTCGCGGGGGCCAGCACGGTGGCGGAACCCTCGATGCTGTCGTCGATGCGGACGTCGCGCAGGGACTGCATCGGGTCCGGCTGGGTGCTCAGCGCGAGCCACATGGTGGTCACCACACGGGCGTCGCACACCCTTCCGGCCTCCTCCTCGGTGCCCGTGACCAGGACCGAGGCGACACCGACCGCGAACTCGGGCAGGCGGTTGCCGCCCCAGCGCGTGCCGACGGTGATGTGTCCGGGCGTGGTGGAGGGGGGAAGCGCGGCGTCGCTCTCGAGACCGCTGCGGGCGTCGATCCGCTGGCGCACGGTCAGCCGCTCGCCCCCGGCGGAACCGCCCGCGCGGGACTGGATGCGGTCGACCGTCTCGGCCCAGTCGGCGGTGCGGCCTGTCCACTCCGGGAAGGCGCAGTACGTGGACCGTCCGTGCCGTACACAGGTCTGTTCCTTCTCCGGGCTCACGGACGCCTTGGTGCGGGCCGCGGCCAGCGAGGCCGGCACGTCCGGGGACTGCCCGGCCACGCCGACGGCCGTCGCGGCGAGGGCGAGGACGGTCACCGACGTGACCAGCCGCGTCCGGCCGCCGCTCACCAGCACGGCGGCACAGAGCAGCAGGACCACGAGGCCCGCCAGATAGAGCGCGTGCCAGGCGGCCGGACGGCCCAGCAACTCGGAGGGGAAGGGGTCGGCGCCCTCCTCCGTGACGACCGGCCCGAGCCAGCGCACCCAGTGCTTCCCGTGGGTGAGCGCGGAGACCAGGGCGCTGAGGACGAACGCGCCGACCACGAAGGGCGGGGCGACGAACCCGACCGGTATCACCCGGGCGAGCAGGACGCCCAGGACACCGGCCAGCAGGACCGTCAGCGGACCCACGACCAGTTCGGCGGGCGAGCCGTGCCCGACGGCGCCGGGCTTCAGCGCCGCCCAGGTGAACTGGAAGCCGACGACGAGGGCGGTGATCGCGACCAGGGGCAGGACGGACAGCGCGTGCGCCACCGTACGCCGCCAGTGCTCCATGGGCAGGAGGTCGAAGTGCTGGTCGGTGGACTGCCGGCGGGACCGCAGCACGGCGCGGTTGACGCAGACGAACACGGCGACGGCCAGCAGTATGGACGTCGGCTGTGCGGCCCGGTCGGCGTTCTGGAGGATCGGGAAGTCGTCCTCGCCGTCACCCCCGATGAACAGCCTCCAGCCGACATAGCCGACGTACAGCGCGAGGAAGGCCAGGATCGGGATCTGGAGCAGCAGTTCGCGTGCCTCGAAGCGGGCGAGGGCCAGGACCGCGGCCGACCGGGACTCCCGGCCCCCGGCAGGCGGCTCCACCCCCGTGGGAGCCGCCTGCGTGATCGTGTCCGTGCCGGCGCTCATGCCGCCACCTCCGCGGTCCGGGCGTCGAGAGTGAGCAAGTAGCCGTCCTCCAGGGTCGGTTCGAGGAGGTCGGCGCCCTCGGGCGGATCGCCGACGTTGCGGAAGGTTCCCGTGCCCGTGCGCCATCCGGCCCGGGCCGAGGGATCGCGCTCCGTACTGCTCCACACCCGGCCGGCGGCTCGCTCGGTCAGCTCCGCGGGGGTGCCCTCGAAGCGGATGCGGCCGGCGTCCATGACGATCACCCGGTGGCAGAGCATCGCCACGTCCTCGGTCTGGTGGGTGGAGAGCAGGACGGTGCGTCCTTCTCCCGCCTGCGCGATGATTTCCCTGAAGCGCATGCGCTGTTCGGGGTCGAGGCCGACGGTCGGTTCGTCGAGGACGAGGAAGCCGGGGTCGCCGACGAGCGCGGCGGCCAGCGCGACCCGCTGGCGCATACCGCCGGACAGCCGCTTGATGCGCTTGCCCCGCACATCGGACAGGCCGACGGCTTCCAGCACCCGGCGCACCTCGCGGTGCCGGGCGGTGCGGTCGGTCAGCTCCTTGAGGATCGCCACGTAGTCGACGAACTCGAAGGCCGAGAAGTCCTGGTGGAACCCGGGCGTCTGCGGGAGGTAGCCCAGCGCGCGCCGCACGTCCAGGCGTCCGGCGGTGGTGCCCGGGTCGTGGCCGAGGACCGTGAAGGAACCCCGGTCGGCGGGCACGGCGGTGGCGAGCACCCGCAACAGGCTGGTCTTTCCGGCGCCGTTGGGCCCGAGGAGTCCGGTGACCCCTTCTCCGAGGCGGAGCGAGACGTCGTCGAGCGCGAGCGTCCCGCCGAAGCGGAGGCTCAGGCCGGAGGCCGAGACGGTGGGAATCATGCTGCGTTCCTGTCGGTGAAGTCGGTGAACGGGAGGCGCGACGCGTCGAACCGGTCCCGTGCGAGATAGAGGAGTACGGCGGCCAGTACCGCGACGGCCCCGGAGACGCCCTGCCCGGCCGCGGTGAACGGGGCGAGCGTGGCATCGGGCTCCGTGGTCGCCCGGGCCACGGCCAGCAGGCCGACCCAGCCGCCGGCGACGAGCGAGGGGGCGAGAACGGGACCGAGCCGGGAGGTGAGCGCGAGTCCGGTCGCGGTGAGGGCGAGGGCGGGCAGCAGCCAGGCCAGGGCGTACAGCCCGTAGGCGGGGAGGGCGAGGGTCGCCAGGCCGTTGAGTCCCAGGCACACGGTCAGTACCGCGACCGTGCGGATCATCAGGAGCCGGAAGCCGTGCAGGGGCGAGACCACCGCCATCTCGTAGGTCGGGTCGACCCCCGGGCCGTAGGACACCGCGACCCCGGCGAGCGGGAGCAGTGGCGCGAGGGCCAGGAAGAGGAGGGGCGTGGCCCCGGCCCGCACCGCGTCGGCGGCGGCCACGGTCATGACCAGCAGCGCGCCGATCGCGCCCAGCCAGGAACGGCGCAGAGCGGGGGAGGCGGTCAGCAGCCGTGCCGTGTGGTCGGCGACGCCGAGCCGGACGAGCAGCCACTCGACCGGGCCCGGCCGCGGGGCGTCGAGTTCGGCGTCGAGCCGCTCCCAGCCGGCGTCCAGGGCGACCGGGTCGCTGACCGAGGCCAGCGTCTGCCGGCAGCGCGCGCACGCGGCGAGGTGGGTGTCGGCGGACCACAGGCGGGGCGCCGCCAACTCGCCCCGTACGTAGGCCCGGAGGTCCTCCTCCGGCACATGCCAGGTCGTACGGCTCTCTCCGCTCGTCTCGCTGCCGTCGTTTCCGTGACGGTCGTCGCTCATGCCAACGCCTCCCGCAACTGCTTGCGCGCACGCAGTGCCCGCGTCTTGACCGTGCCCGGCGGAATACCGAGCAGGACGGCCGCTTCCCTGGTGGTGAGTCCGTCGATCACCGTGGCCTGGAGCACCGCCCGGAGTTCGGGCGAGAGTCTGGTCAGCGCGCCCGCCAGGTCGCCGTGTTCGACGCCCGCCAGCACGCGCTCCTCCGCCGAGGCCTCGTCACGGTGCCGGAGCCGAGCCAGCGCGCTGCGGAGCCGGCCGCGCGCGCCGTCGCCGCGCATCGTGTCGACGAGGCGCCGTGAGCCGATGCGCCACAGCCAGCCGGCCGGGTCGCCCTCCTCGCGGTAGCGGGCGGTGCCGCGCCACACGGCGAGGAAGGTCTCCTGGACGACGTCGTCGACGATCCCGGCGTCGGCGCACCGGCCGCGCAGGCGCGCGGTCAACCATGGCGCGTACCGCCGGTACAGCTCTTCGAAGGCGCGACGGTCCCCGTCCGCCGCGATGGCCCGCAGCAGCTCTCCGTCGCTTCTCGTTTCCCTCACATCCCCTCATCGGACGAGCCCCGCCGATCGGTTCACGCATCGGCGGGGAATTTCCGAACGTCCTCCCCCACCCGACGGACGGCCGGCTCCGGCACCGCTCCCACCAGCGGATTCACCAGCGGAGCAGGCCCGGATCCGTCACCGGAGCAACACCGTCCGCCCGTGGGCGACTTGACCTCGGCCACCATCTTGCACCACCCTTTCACTACTCAATTAGTGAAAGGGTGGTTGTCCGAGTGGTCACGTACCGCATCGACCGGCGCAGCGGCGTCGCCACCTACGTCCAGATCGTCCAGCAGACGAAGCAGGCGCTCCGGCTCGGCCTCCTCGAACCGGGCGACAAGCTCCCCACGGCCCGCGAGGTCGTGGAAGCCACCGCGATCAATCCGAACACCGTCCTGAAGGCGTACCGCGAGCTGGAGCGCGAGGGGCTGGTCGAGGCCAGGCGCGGTCTCGGCACCTTCGTCCGCAGAACGCTCGGCACCGCCCCGGCCGACTCGCCCCTGCGCGAGGAGCTCGACGCATGGGCCCGCAGCGCCCGGGCCGCGGGCCTCGACCACGAGGACGTGGCGGCGCTGTTCGCCTCCGTACTGGACACACATTTCCCGAAGGGGGACCAGTGAGTTCCACCAGCACCACCCGATCCGCCGTCGCCGTCGAGGCGCGCGGTCTCACCGTGCGCCACGGCCGGCGCTCCGCCCCGGCCCTGGACGACTGCTCCTTCCGCCTCCCCGCCGGGCGGGTCAGCGCCCTCGTCGGCCCCAACGGCGCGGGCAAGTCGACGCTGCTGGCGACCGCGGCCGGGCTGCTGCGCCCCTCCGCCGGCACCCTCACCGTGCTCGGCGGCGAACCGGCCGAGGCGCGCGAGCGCATCGCCTACCTGGCCCAGGACAAGCCCCTGCACCCCCAGCTCACGATCGCCGAGACGCTGCGCCTGGGCGCCGAGCTCAACCCGGCCCGCTGGGACGCCCCGCACGCCGCCGCGATCGTGGAACAGGGCTCGCTGGACCCCGGGACCAAGGTCAGGAAGCTGTCGGGCGGCCAGCGGACCCGCGTGGCGCTCGCCCTCGCGCTGGGCAAGAGGCCCGATCTGATGCTGCTGGACGAACCGATGGCCGACCTGGACCCGCTGGCCCGCCACGAACTGCTGGGCACCCTGATGGCGGACGCGGCCGAACGCGGGACCACGGTGCTGATGTCCTCGCACATCGTCACCGAACTGGCCGACGCCTGCGACCACCTGCTGCTCCTGGGAGGCGGACGCGTCCGGCTCGGCGGCGGCCTGGACGACCTGCTCCTCGCGCACACCGTGGTGACCGGCCGCGGCACCCCCGCCGACCTCGCCCCGCACCTCGTCGTCGAGTCCCGCCCCGCCGGCCGCGGCCTCACCGCCCTGATACGCGACGACGGACCGGTGGACGAGCGCTGGCAGGCCGAACGCCCCTCCGTGGAGGAACTGGTCCTCGCCCACCTGCGGTCCCCGGACGTCCCCGCGCTGCTCACCCCCGGCACGACCCCGGCCCCCGAGGCGGTGGCCCGATGAGCGCCGCCGCCCCGACGGCTCCCGCACTCCGCGCCCTGCCCGCGCCGCGCGGCCTGGTCTGGACGGTCCTGCGGCTGCACCGCACCGCGCTGTGGATCTGGACCGGCTTCGTCGTGCTCACCGCCGGACTGCTGCTGTGGCTGTACGGCCCCGGCGCCGGCCACACGCAGCACCTGCTCGACACGTACGGCTACGCGGGTGTGCAGCAGGACGCCTGGAGCTCCGACATGATCGGCTCCCCGTTCTCGGGCTCCTACAACGACCTCTTCCAGGACCCCGCCTCCCTGCTGAACATCGCCTCCTTCGCCGTCGCCGTGTTCGCGGCCGGCTCGCTGACCTCACGCGAGCTGGAGAACGGCACCGCGCGCCTGGCCTGGACCCAGTCCGTCACCCCGGCCCGCTGGCTCACCGCCAAACTGGCGGTGCCCGCGCTGGTGGTCACCGTCGGCACGGGCCTGCTGGTCGTGCTGTACCGGATGCTGTGGTCCGCCCACAGCAATCTCCTGCTGGCCGGCATCGGACCGCGCGCCCTGTACTTCGCCATCGGCCCGGCCACCGTCGCCGCCCCGCTCTTCGGCCTCGCCCTCGGCGCCGTCGTCGGTCTCGCGCTGCGCCGCACCCTGCCCGCCCTCGCCGTCGCGGGCCTCGCGCAGTACGCGGTCATCGCGTTCCGCGCGAACTCCTGGCCCTTCCAGGGCCGTTACCAGCAGCCCGAACTGTCCGTGCGGAGCCGGGCGATCACCTCCACGGGCAAGGAGATCCCCGACCCGGGCTGCTACGACAGCCACGCGTGTCTCGCCCGGCACGACGTCGTCGGCTTCACCCGCCGGTACCTGCCCTCCCCCGACTACTGGCCCCGTCAGCTCCTGGAGACCGGCGTCCTGCTGGCCGCCACCGTGATCCTGGTCGCCGTCGCCTTCGGCGTCCTGAGGAAGAGGTCGACCTCATGAGCGCCCTGACCGGCCTGCGCCCGTCCGGCCCGGCCCCGTACCGCCCGTCCGGCCTGACCTGGACCGTGCTGCGCCTGCACCGCACGGCCCTGTACGTCGGGGGCGCCGTCCTGCTCACCGTGGCGGCGACCCTGGTCTGGATGCACGCCGCCGGACCCGCCACCCGTGAGTTCGTCGGCGGCTGCGACGCGAGGGAGCCGTTCGCGCTGGACTGCGCGCCCTTCCGGGAGACCACGACGTACAAGGTCCACGCCTACGCCCTCGCCCTGGCCTCCGGCTGTGTCACGTACCTGATGTACGCGGTCGCGGCCTGGGCGGGCGCCGCGCTGACCGGCCGCGAGCTGGAGAGCGGCACGGCACGGCTGGCCTGGACCCAGTCCGTCACCCCGGCGCGCTGGCTCGCCACCCGGCTCGCCGTCCCGGCGGTCCTCCTCACGGCGGGCACGACCCTGGCGTTCCTGCTCGGCAGTTGGACCCGCCGTGCCGGGGGCAGGGGCCTGTCCGGCGGCTGGTACAACACGAACGTCTTCGTCTCCTCCGGGCCGGTGGCCGTCGCGTACGCCCTCGCGGGCCTCGCCCTCGGGGCGCTCGCGGGCCTGGTCCTGCGCAGGGCCCTGCCCGCCGCCGCGGCCGCCCTCGCCGCGGCGTACGTCCTGCACGAGGTGCTGGCCGGGTTCCGGATGAGCCTGTGGCCCGCCGTGACGGCGACCGGGCAGGCTGCGTTCCAGGTCCCGTACGGCTCCCTGGTCCTCGAACACGGTGCCGTCACCGGCGGCGGCGAGCGCCTGGCCACCAACTGGTCCTGCGTCGGAACCGACGGTGCCGCCCTCGAAAGGTGCCTGGAGCGGTCGGAGATGGCCGATTTCTGGACGACGTACCAGCCGGAGTCCCATTTCTGGCCCCTCCAGCTCGTGGAGAGCGGTCTGCTGCTGGCCCTCGCGGGGCTCGCGACCGCCGCGGCCTTCGCCCTGCTGCGCAGGCGCCATCCGTAACCGGCGGCGGCACCGGTGGACGCGCACGCGACGCGGGCGGGTGTGTACACGGTTCCCGGGCGTGCGGACGCCCGGGAGCCTCCCCCAGATATCCCGCACGTCATGTCGCCGTAACCATCGATTCAGGTGACCTTGCGACGCTCGGGGAATGCAGCCCGCCGTGCCCGAGCCCTCTCCCTCGCCGGAGAACGAGTCCTCACCGTCCACGCGGAGTCAGCGTACGCCAGAAAAGCGGAACGGGATCTTCCGTATCAGCGCCCTGGCACCCGCCCTCTCCGACGCGCCGGTCTCGCCCTCGGCACGGAAGAATGGGTCCATGAACCAGCGAAGCGCCCAGGCACCCGTGCAGCACCCGCAGCCCTCCGTCGGCTCCATCGCCGCCCACCGCCCGCACACCGTCGCGGCGAACGTGTCCGATCTGGAGCCCGACCTCGACGCCGACCTCGACGCGTACGAGGACGCCTCGCAGGACGGGATCATGCTGCCGCAAGGCCGTTTCCTGGACCGCGAGCGCAGCTGGCTGGCGTTCAACGAACGTGTTCTGGAGCTCGCGGAGGACCCGAACACGCCCCTCCTGGAGCGCGCCAACTTCCTGGCGATCTTCGCCAGCAACCTGGACGAGTTCTTCATGGTCCGGGTGGCCGGACTCAAGCGCCGCATCGCCACCGGCGTGGCCACCAAGTCCGCCTCGGGCCTCCAGCCGCGCGAGGTCCTGGAGATGATCTGGGCCCGCTCCCGGGAACTCATGGCCCGGCACGCGGCCTGCTACCAGGAGGACGTCGCCCCCGCGCTCGCGGAGGAGGGCGTCCACCTGGTCCGCTGGAGCGAGCTGACCGAGAAGGAGCAGGCCCGCCTGTTCACCCTCTTCCGGCACCAGATCTTCCCGGTCCTGACCCCGCTGGCGGTCGACCCCGCGCACCCCTTCCCGTACATCTCGGGCCTGTCCCTGAACCTGGCCGTCGTCGTACGGAACCCGGTCAGCGGCCACCGGCACTTCGCTCGCGTCAAGGTCCCGCCGCTGCTCTCCCGCTTCCTGGAGGCCTCCCCGAACCGCTACGTCCCCATCGAGGACGTGATCGCGGCCCATCTGGAGGAGCTCTTCCCCGGCATGGAGGTCCTCGAGCACCACACCTTCCGACTCACCCGCAACGAGGACCTGGAGGTCGAGGAGGACGACGCCGAGAACCTCCTCCAGGCCCTGGAGAAGGAGCTCATGCGGCGCCGCTTCGGCCCGCCGGTGCGCCTGGAGGTCGAGGAGTCCATCGACCGTTACGTCCTCGACCTGCTCGTGCGCGAGCTGAAGATCTCCGAGGCGGAGGTGTACCCGCTGCCGGGTCCCCTGGACCTCACCGGCCTCTTCGGCATCGGCTCCCTCGACCGACCCGAGCTGAAGTACCCCAAGTTCATCGCGGGCACCCACCGCGACCTCGCGGAGGTCGAGTCGGCGTCGCCGCCCGACATCTTCGCCGCGCTGCGCGAGCGCGACGTCCTGCTGCACCACCCGTACGACTCCTTCTCCACCTCGGTGCAGGCCTTCCTGGAACAGGCCGCCGCCGACCCGGACGTGCTCGCCATCAAGCAGACGCTGTACCGCACCTCCGGCGACTCGCCGATCGTGGACGCGCTGATAGACGCGGCCGAGTCCGGCAAGCAGGTCCTCGTCCTGGTCGAGATCAAGGCCCGTTTCGACGAGCAGGCCAACATCAAGTGGGCCCGCAAGCTCGAAGAGGCCGGCTGCCACGTCGTGTACGGCCTCGTCGGACTGAAGACCCACTGCAAACTGTCGCTCGTGGTCCGGCAGGAGGGCGAGACCCTGCGCCGCTACTCCCACGTCGGCACCGGCAACTACCACCCGAAGACCGCCCGGCTGTACGAGGACCTGGGACTGCTCACCGCCGACCCCCAGGTCGGCGCGGACCTCTCCGACCTCTTCAACCGGCTCTCGGGCTACTCGCGCCGCGAGACCTACCGCCGTCTGCTCGTCGCCCCCAAGTCGCTGCGCGACGGCCTGGTCGCGCGGATCAACAAGGAAGTACAGCACCACAAGGCCGGGCGCCCCGCCTTCGTCCGCATCAAGGTCAACTCGATGGTGGACGAGGCGCTCATCGACGCGCTGTACCGCGCCTCCCAGGCCGGCGTGCCGGTCGACGTGTGGGTGCGCGGAATATGCGCCGTCCGCCCCGGCGTCACGGGCCTGTCCGAGAACATACGGGTCCGCTCCGTCCTCGGCCGCTTCCTGGAGCACTCCCGGATCTTCACCTTCGGCAACGGAGGCGAACCCGAGGTGTGGATCGGAAGCGCCGACATGATGCAC
The DNA here is from genome assembly GCF_002911015.1 of Streptomyces populi. Classification (GTDB taxonomy): domain Bacteria; phylum Actinomycetota; class Actinomycetes; order Streptomycetales; family Streptomycetaceae; genus Streptomyces; species Streptomyces populi. The sequence goes on along the minus strand of NZ_KZ626983.1, from coordinate 10,188 downwards.
CGCAACCTCGACCGGCGGATCGAGGCCCTGGTCAGGGTCACCGACCCGGCTCACCGCGCAGCCCTCAACCGGCTGCTGGAGACCGGCATGTCCGACACCACGGCCTCCTGGCACCTCGGCCCCGACGGCGAGTGGATCCGCCACGCGACCGACGCGGAGGGACAACCCCTGCGGAACGTCCAGGAGATGCTCATAGACGCCCGGAGGCGCCGGCGTGGCACAGCAGCACCTTGATCCCCCCACCGGCTCCGTGGCCGGGACGGCCCCCAGGGCCTCGGCCCCCCTCGACGAGGGAGGTGCCCCGATCGGTGACGCCCTCGCGGGCTATCTGCGGGCCCAGGCCACGGAGTTCCTCCGCTCACTGCGCCAGCACCGGGAGACCGGTGGCGCGGCGGGCGGCGGAGGGGAATCCGGCGACGCGGCGCGCTCCCTGCGCCGCTCCGCCCGCCGCATCAGCGGCAGCCTGCACACCTTCCGGCCGCTCCTGGACGCGGACTGGTCGGAGAGGATGCGCCCCGAACTGGCCTGGCTGTCGGGCACCCTGGCGCGCGAACACGCCTATTCCGCGCGCCTGGAACGGCTGCTCGGCGCGCTGAACCGGCTGTCGGGCACGGTGGGCCTGCCCGGCCAGGGCACGGCCGGGCCCCCCAAGCCGGGCGGTCTGACCGTCGGTGCCGCGAAAGCGGGCGCGCTCCTCGACCGCCAGCTGACGCTCGCCCGCACCCGCGCCCACTCGGCGGCCCTCCAGGCGCTCGGTTCCTCCCGCTTCCACGCCGTCGCCGACAGCGTCGCCGTGCTCGCCAGCGAGGTTCCGCTGGCCCCGGCCGCGGGCACCGCCGATCTGCGTCCGCTGGCCGCCGCGGCCCAGGACCGGCTGGCCGACGCCGTCACCGCGCTCCCGCTGGTCGTCGCGGGCCGCCCCTACAACGCGGAAGCCCTGGTGCACGGCCTCTCCGCCGACACCGCCGCCCAGCCGCAGGACACGTCCTGGCACCAGGTCAGGCTGCTGCTGCGGCTGCACCGCTACGCCGGCGAGGTGCTGTACCCGGGGGAATGCCCCGTCGACGCCCGCCTGCTCGGCGCGGGCAAGGCCCTCAACCGGCACCGGGACGCGGCGGAGGCCGCGGTGGCCGCGGCCTCCGCGGCCCGCACCCCGCGCATCGCACCGGCGACGGCGTACGCGCTCGGTGTGCTGCACGCCGACCAGCGGCACGAGGTGGAGGCGGCACGGTTCGCCTTCCAGCAGGCCTGGCAGAAGGAAGCCGTACGCACCCCCTGAGGGAGGTCCCATGGCCGACGACGACACCATCCGAGCAGCGGGCTGCGTCCTGTGGCGCCGGTCCCCGGTCGACTCCGCGCTGGAGATCTGCCTCGTCCACCGGCCCAAGTACGACGACTGGTCTCACCCCAAGGGCAAGCTGAAACGCGGCGAGGAGTCCCTGGCCGGCGCGCTGCGCGAGGTGGAGGAGGAGACGGGCTACGACGCCGCCCCCGGCGCCGTCCTCCCCACGGTCCACTACGTCGTCGGCGAGCGCCCCAAGGAGGTCCGCTACTGGGCCGCCGAGGCGGCCGAGGGCCGCTTCGTCCCGAACGACGAGGTCGACCGCGTGCTCTGGCTCTCCCCCATCGCCGCCCGCCACCGTCTCACCCAGCCCCGCGACCGCGAGCTGGTCGACGCGCTGCTGGACGCGCTGCGTCCGGCCTGACGTGTTCCCCTGGAGGGAAGGACGCTGCTCCCGGCATCCGGCGCGGCGTCCCTCCGTGCGCGGAAGCGGCCCCCAGGGAGCCGCAGGCGGCCACTCACCGTAGTGGGCGCGCCCTTCGCTGTTGCTCATGAGGAAATCGGGGCGAATGAGCCATGACGGGAACGTGGGCACCGCACATCACGTACACACCCGTTCGATTACCTGGAGTTTCCCTCCCGGACCCCTCGGCCGGGACATGTCCGTGTCCTCGACGTGAGCGTTCCGTGACCTCACCGCACCGCCGTCAGGGGTTCACCCCCCGTTCATTTACGGCCTTCGGCGCCTTCACCTGATCTGCTTAATTTCGGCCTTACGCGGTGCGAAGGACGCCTCCGGACGAACCCTTCACCTCGCTACGGACCGCAGTACACAGACATCGCACGCCGCCACCTGACGGCGGCTCCTGGAAGGAACTCCCGAAGTGAAGCTTCAGCGCATGAACCGGCGGGCCCTTACCCTCGGTGCTCTCGCCGTCTCCGGCGCCCTGGCCCTCACGGCGTGCGGTTCTGACGACACCGGCAACACCAGCGGTGGCGGCAGCTCGGCCTCGGCCAGCAACAACAGCGCCATCAAGTGTGACGACGCCAAGGGCCAGCTGCAGGCTTCCGGCTCCTCCGCGCAGAAGAACGCGATCGACGCCTGGGTCAAGGCCTTCACGGCCGCCTGCAAGGACGTCCAGATCAACTACAACCCGACCGGTTCGGGCGCCGGCGTCACCGCCTTCACCCAGGGCCAGACCGCGTTCGCCGGTTCGGACTCGGCGCTCAAGCCCGAGGACGCCGCGGCCGCCAAGAAGGCCTGCAACAACAACAACGCGATCGACCTGCCCATGGTCGGCGGCCCCATCGCGATCGGCTACAACGTCGACGGTGTCGACAACCTCGTCCTGGACGCCTCCACGACCGCCAAGATCTTCGACGGCAAGATCACGAAGTGGGACGACGAGGCCATCCAGAAGCTGAACCCCGACGCGAAGCTCCCGAGCACCAAGATCCAGGCCTTCCACCGCTCGGACGAGTCCGGCACCACGGACAACTTCACCAAGTACCTGAAGGCCGTCGCCCCGGCCGACTGGAAGTACTCCGGCGGCAAGGCCTGGCAGGCGAAGGGCGGCCAGTCCGCCCAGGGCTCCTCCGGTCTCGCCCAGCAGGTGAACCAGACCCCCGGCGCGATCTCGTACTTCGAGCTCTCCTACGCCACCGGCGACGTCAAGGCCGCCTCCCTCAAGACGGACGCCGCCACCCCGGCCGCCGCCACCGTCGAGAACGCCACCAAGGCCATCGCCGCCGCCAAGGTCGTCGGCACCGGCAACGACCTGGCGCTCGAGCTGAACTACAAGCCGACCGCCGAGGGTGCCTACCCGCTCACGCTGGTCACCTACGAGATCCTCTGCGAGAAGGGCAACAAGGCCGACACCCTGGCCGCGACGAAGGCCTTCCTCACCTACACCGCGAGCGAGGACGGCCAGAAGCAGCTCACCGCCGCCCAGTACGCGCCGATCCCCGCCGAGATCATCACCAAGGTTCGTTCCACCGTCGCGAACCTGAGCTGACCCGAGTGTGCGGCCCGCCTCGCCGAGGCGGGCCGCACCGTCCGGTGCACCGCCGCCTGGAGCCGCCACTCGATCCGGCTCCGCAGACCGGAGACTCATGATGGACATATCGACTCAAAGCACTGAAGCACCTCCTCCCGCCCCACGATCCTCGGGCGCCACGCGCAAGAGCGCCGCCCGCGGTGCCACCCGACCCGGAGACCGCGTCTTCCTCGCGCTCTCCCGCGGTTCCGGCATCCTCCTCCTGGTGATCATGGCCGCCATCGCGGTCTTCCTCACCTACCGCGCCGCCCTCGCGCTCAGCAAGAACGAGGGCAACTTCCTCACCACCTTCGAGTGGAACACCGGCCTCACGCCGCCGGTCTTCGGCATCGCGGTGCTGGCCTTCGGCACGGTGGTCTCCGCGATCATCGCCATGGCCCTCGCGGTCCCGGTCGCGGTCGGCATCGCCCTGTTCATCACGCACTACGCACCGCGCAAGCTCGGCGGACCCATCGCGTACGTGATCGACCTGCTCGCCGCCGTCCCCTCCATCGTGTACGGCCTCTGGGGCGCCATCGTCCTCGTGCCGCACATGAACGGGCTGTTCGGCTGGCTCGACACCTACCTCGGCTGGACCGGCATCTTCAGCTGGCAGGACGGAGCACCCCGCTCCATGCTCACCGTCGGCATCCTGCTCGCGATCATGATCCTCCCGATCATCACCAACGTGAGCCGTGAGGTCTTCCGCCAGGCGCCGCAGATGCACCAGGAAGCCGCACTGGCCCTCGGCGCCACGCGCTGGGAGGTCATCCGCATGTCGGTGCTGCCCTTCGGCCGCTCCGGCGTGATCTCCGCCTCGATGCTCGGCCTCGGCCGCGCGCTCGGCGAGACGATGGCCGTCGCCACCGTGCTCTCCCCGAGCTTCGACATCCAGGCCAGCCTGCTCGATCCCGGCGGCGGCACCTTCGCGCAGAACATCGCGGCCAAGTTCAACGAGGCCACCGTGTTCGGCCAGGACGCCCTGATCGCCTCGGGCCTCGTCCTGTTCGTGATCACCCTGCTGGTCAACGGCGCGGCCCGTCTGATCATCAACCGCCGCAAGGAGTACTCGGGGGCCAACGCATGAGCAACGCACCCGTCACCCGCAAGCACGCCAGCACGCTGCGCGGCGGCAGCCTCCCCAAGTGGTCCCCGTGGGCGATCGCGGCGGGATCCCTCGCGGTCGGAGCGGGCGTCAGCCTGGCCGCCGGCCTGGACAGCAAGGTCCAGTGGGGCCTGATCGCCGCGATCCTCTTCGTCCTCGGCACGTACGTGATCGCCGCGCGCGTCGAGGGCCGCCGCCAGGCCAAGGACCGCGTCGCCACCAGCATGGTCTGGGTCTGCTTCATCGTCGCCGTCGTCCCGCTGGTCTCCCTGATCTGGGAGACCGTCGAGCGCGGCGTGAAGGTCTTCGACGCCTACTTCCTGAGCCACTCCATGGGCGTGGTCGCCGACGCCGAGACCGGCGGCGGCATCTACCACGCGATCATCGGCACCCTGGAGCAGGTGGGCATCGCCTCGCTCATCGCCGTGCCGATCGGTGTGCTGACCGCGATCTACCTCGTCGAGTACGGCCGCGGCAAGCTCGCCAAGGCCGTCACCTTCTTCGTCGACGTCATGACGGGCATCCCGTCGATCGTCGCCGGCCTGTTCGTCCTCAGCTTCTGGATCCTGATCCTGGACATGGGCTACTCCGGCTTCGCCGGCGCGATGGCCCTGTCGATCCTGATGATGCCCGTGGTGGTCCGCTCCACCGAGGAGATGCTCAAGCTCGTCCCGAACGAGCTGCGCGAGGCCTCCCTCGCCCTCGGCGTCCCGAAGTGGCGCACCATCCTCAAGGTGGTCCTGCCGACGTCCATCGGCGGCATCACCACGGGCGTGATGCTCGCCGTCGCGCGCATCACCGGTGAGACCGCTCCGGTGCTGCTGCTGGTGTGGGGCACGGGCTTCATCAACAACAACCCGTTCGACGGTCCGCAGGCCTCGCTGCCGCTGTACATCTACCAGCAGTACGCGGCGGGAACCCCGGCCTCCGTCGACAGGGCCTGGGCGGCCGCGCTCGCCCTCATCCTGTTCGTGATGATCCTCAACATGGGAGCCCGCGCCATCGCGCGCTGGAAGGCACCCAAGGCGGGCCGCTGACGCGGCCGATCAGCGACCCGATCCTTTCGAAAGAAGCAGTGACTGACATGGCCAAGCGAATCGACGTGAGCGGTCTGACCGCCTACTACGGATCCCACAAGGCGATCGAAGACATCTCCATGACGGTGGAGCCCCGCTCCGTGACGGCCTTCATCGGCCCGTCCGGCTGCGGCAAGTCGACCTTCCTGCGCACCCTGAACCGCATGCACGAGGTCACCCCCGGCGGACGTGTCGAGGGCAAGGTGCTGCTCGACGACGAGGACCTGTACGGGAACGGCATAGACCCCGTCGCCGTGCGCCGGACCATCGGCATGGTCTTCCAGCGCCCCAACCCCTTCCCCACCATGTCGATCTTCGACAACGTGGCGGCGGGCCTGAAGCTGAACGGCAACTACAAGAAGTCCGAGCTCGGCGACATCGTGGAGCGGTCCCTCAAGGGCGCGAACCTCTGGAACGAGGTCAAGGACCGGCTGAACAAGCCCGGCTCCGGACTGTCCGGCGGTCAGCAGCAGCGTCTGTGCATCGCGCGGGCGATCGCGGTGGAGCCGCAGGTCCTCCTCATGGACGAGCCCTGCTCGGCCCTGGACCCGATCTCCACCCTCGCCATCGAGGACCTGATCGGTGAGCTGAAGGAGCGCTTCACGATCGTCATCGTGACGCACAACATGCAGCAGGCCGCCCGCGTCTCCGACCGCACCGCGTTCTTCAACCTCTCCGCAGTGGGCCAGCCCGGCCGCCTCATCGAGATCGACGACACGGAGCGCATCTTCTCCAACCCGTCCGTCCAGGCCACGGAGGACTACATCTCCGGCCGCTTCGGCTGACCGGACCGCCTCCCGAATCCCCTCGCGGTGCTGCATGGCGGTGCCACCGCGAGGACGAGAAGGGCCCGCCCCTGGCTCCCGGGGGCGGGCCCGTTCGTCTTTTGCGACGCTTCTCCACCGGCCGAGACGGGTGGGTGGGGGAAACCGGGGGTCCGGGGGCGGAGCCCTCGGCCGCCGTCATGTCACCTGGGCCATGTCACCTGGGCGGAAAGACGAAGGGGGCCGGCCCCGAAGGACCGGCCCCACGCACCGCCGGACACCGGCAGCGTCGTACTCGCACTCCTACAGGAACGCCAGGTTCACGACCCAGAACGAGACCGCGGCCACGATCGCGGCCGCCGGCATGGTGATGAACCAGCCGAGGACGATGTTCTTGGCGACGCCCCACCGCACGGCGTTCACCCGCTTCGTCGCACCGACACCCATGATCGCCGAGGTGATGACGTGGGTCGTGGAGATCGGCGCCTTGAAGATGTAGGCCGTGGCGAACATGATCGACGCACCGGTCGTCTCCGCCGCGAAGCCCTGCGGCGGATCGAGCTCGATGATCTTCCGCCCGAGCGTCCGCATGATGCGCCAGCCACCCGCGTACGTCCCCAGCGACAGCATCGTCGCGCAGACGATCTTCACCCAGACCGGGATCGGGTCGTTCGCTCCCTGCTCGCCGGCGATGACCAGCGCCATCACCACGATGCCCATCGTCTTCTGGGCGTCCTGAAGACCGTGCCCGAGCGCCATGCCGGCCGCGGACACCGTCTGCGCGATACGGAAACCGCGCTTGGTCTTGTGCGGGTTGGACCGCCGGAACAGCCACATGATCACGGCCATCACGAGATAGCCGACGAGCAGACCGACGAGCGGCGACAGGAACATCGGGATGATGACCTTGTCGAGGACGCCGCTCCAGTAGACCGTCGTGCCACCGGCCAGGGCCGCGCCGACCATGCCGCCGAACAGGGCGTGCGAGGACGAGGACGGCAGACCGAAGTACCAGGTGATCAGGTTCCAGGTGATCGCGCCGACGAGCGCGGCGAAGAGGATGCCCATCCCCTTCGAGCCCTCGGGCGTCTGGATCAGCCCCTCACTGACGGTCTTGGCGACCCCGCTGCCGAGGAACGCGCCGGCGAGGTTCATCACCGCGGCCATGGCGAGCGCGGCCCGCGGCGTCAGGGCGCGCGTGGACACGGAGGTGGCGATGGCGTTCGCCGAGTCGTGGAAGCCGTTCGTGTACGTGAAACCGAGCGCGACCCCGATGGTCACGATCAAAGCGAAGGTGTCCATGAACGGGTCAGGACTCCTTGACGGCGATGGTCTCCACCGTGTTCGCCACGTGCTCGAACGCGTCGGCCGCTTCTTCCAGCACGTCCACGATCTGCTTCAGCTTCAGCACCTCGATGGCGTCGTACTTGCCGTTGAAGAGATGGGCCAGCAGCTTGCGGTGGATCTGGTCGGCCTGGTTCTCCAGACGGTTGACCTCGATCCAGTACTCCGTGAGGTTGTCCATGGTCCGCAGGTTGGGCATGGCCTCGGCGGTCAGCTCCGCGGCCCGCGACAGGACCTCGATCTGCTGCTCGACGCCCTTGGGGAGTTCCTCGACGTTGTAGAGGACGACCAGGTCGACGGCCTCCTCCATGAAGTCCATGATGTCGTCGAGGGACGAGGCGAGGCTGTAGATGTCCTCGCGGTCGAAGGGCGTGATGAAGGAGGAGTTCAGCTGGTGGAAGATCGCGTGCGTCGCGTCGTCACCAGCGTGTTCCGCGGCCCGCATGCGCTCTGCGATCTCGGCCCGAGCGGAAGCGTCCGCCCCGAGCAGTTCCATCAGGAGCTTCGAGCCCGTGACGATGTTGTCCGCGGATGCGGAGAACATGTCGTAGAAGCTCGTCTCCCTGGGGGTCAGACGAAAGCGCACGTTGAGGTCCTCGGGGTGCTTCGGTTCGGTCAGGCTGATGCTAGGCGCATCATCCGGCCACGGCTAACGGGCCGCCACCCAGTGTCGCCCATCGAGCACGGTGATCGGCACGGGGTCCGGCACCGGCGCCGGGCAAGAATTCCCTACCCCGCAAAGTTCGGTACGATATACCCACCAGGGGTATATGTAAGTGGCGTTTCAGACAGGATCGCCGATCGGATCCAGCAGGAGGACGCGATGACGACCACCGAGGCCGGCGCGGCGACGCCCTCCGGCGACACGCAGGAGATCGTGACCGACCACGACCGCGGCATCCACGGCTACCACCAGCAGAAGGCCGAGCACCTGAAGCGGCTGCGCCGCATCGAGGGGCAGATCCGCGGCCTGCAACGCATGGTCGACGAGGACGTCTACTGCATCGACATACTCACCCAGGTGTCCGCCTCCACCAAGGCCCTCCAGTCCTTCGCCCTCCAGCTCCTGGAGGAACACCTGCGCCACTGCGTGGCGGACGCGGCCCTCAAGGGCGGCGACGAGATCGACGCGAAGGTCGAGGAAGCGACGAAGGCGATCGGCCGCCTGCTGCGCACCTGAGCGGCCCGCCGGTCACGGAAGACCGGCGGAACCACGCGAAACATGAGAGATACGACGCATGTGACATCCGCGACGCGCGTGCCCCGGCCACCGGGACGGGGCCGGAAAGGACTAGTCCTCCACGCCCCGCCGCTCAGGTGCGCGTTCTTCGGCCACTTTCAGCACCGCGTCGATGCTCTCCAGGCTGAGGCGGTCCTCATGGGCTGCCGAGGCCGCGATGATCAGCTCGCCGCACAGGTCGATCTCGGCGAGGGCCACGTGGTCCTGAACTGCCGTACCGCCGAGCGGAGCCACGCGCATCACCTCTTCCTGCCGTCACCGACTTCCTAGGGTAGGGAGCGGCCTACGCACCGCGCATGGCACGGAAGGGCCATTTCCAGCCCTCCTCCGAAGCTACGGCTCCGGATGCTCTTGCCATCCCCCCGGAAGCCACTACTCCGCGATCTTCCCCGCGTAGATGTCCGAGGACTCCGGCAGCCGTACGACGGCGGGAGCGCCGAAGTCGTACAGCAGGAGCGTCGAGGCGACGGCGACGGTGCCCTTCCGCTGTCCGTTGACGAAGCTGAACCGGTACCGGACCTTGCGCAGCCGCCCCTGGTCGTCGAGGTAGGCGTCGAAGGGCACCTCGGCGGTGGCGAACCCCTTCGCCGCCGCCGTCAGCGCCGGCCGCTGCCCCGCCGAGGCGCCCCGCGCGGCGGCCCCCAGATCAGCGGTCCCGCGGTAGTGCCGGACCGGGATCCCGGCGACCTCGGTCCTGCCCACATAGGTCACCGACCGCGCGCCGCGCAGCAGTTCGGCCGCGGCGTACGGATCGGTGGCGCCGCCCGTGACCAGGTTGCCGTCCGTGAGCCCGGCCGTCGCCACCCGCACCCATTTGTCGGCGGGCACCCCTGCCCCCCGGTTCTTCATGAACAGGGCACCCGGAGCGAGCAGTTCGGTGATCGGACGGTGCTCGGCCGCGCCGGCCGGATCCTGCGGCAGCACCACCTTCAGCCGCCCCATCTGCTTCCTGAAGTCGTACGCGCCCTGCCCGCGGATGGTGACCCGGGTCCCGCCGGTGGCCATCTCCATCGACGTACTGGCCTTCGCGCTGCCGGCGCGCTCCAGCGCGGACACCGCCTCGCGCAACGTCCCGACGGCGCCGGTCCCGGTGCGGGCGTCCTGCGCGGCCGCACCGCCGCCCGAGCACCCGGTACCACAGACCATGAGCCCCGCCGCGACGAACGCGACCAGGACCGCCGCCCGTTCCTGCTGCTGCGCCACCATCGTCCACCGACCCCCCGCCGGTCCGTCCCGGGCCTTCCCGTCGCTCCGCTTAACGACAGGTGGGGACGCCCGTCACGCGACAGGAATCCGTTCGCCTGGCTTGGGTAACGTTGTGGGTGTGGAGCACCTGGACGA
>NZ_KZ626982.1 GCF_002911015.1 Streptomyces populi | reverse complement strand
CGGCGGTGCGGCGGTGCGGCGGTGCGGCGGTGCGGCGGTGCGGCGGTGCGGCGGTGCGGCGGTGCGGCGGTGCGGGACGATACGCGGCCTCGGGCCCGCGCCCGAAGAGATCATCCCTGGGAATCAGAGCATGCCGACTCTCGCGCTGTCCATATGGCCGACCTCGGTGTTCCGCCGGAGCACCCGGCCGGTCCGTGTCGTTCCGGTCCCGTTCCACCGCGCCGGGGACAATGGCGTTGGCATAAGCCCCGGCCCCAGGCTTTTCACGTGTCCGCGGGGTCGGGATGGCGCCGCGCGTGCGCCCAGGCGAGCTGCTCCGCCGCGCTGTTCAGCAGGGTGTCGAGGACGACGGGGTAGGCGCTGTGGTTCATCCGTCCGGCCAGGAGCCGCGCGGTGGCCGCGATGTGCGGATGGGTGCCGGCGGGCAGTTCGGCGTAGGTGGACCGCCACATCTCCTCGTCCGCCGCGCGGGCCTCGTCCGTGAGCGCCAGCGTCCCGGCGTCCAGGGCCGCGAACGCCAGGGTGAGGTCGATGAACGCGTGGTAGACGACGACCGCGTCCGCGTCCGGGAAGCCCGCGCCGCGCAGGATGCCCAGGATCGTCTCGTCCACCGCGATCTCCCGCGGCCGGCCGGTGACCCGGCTGGCGGTCAGCACGGCGGCCTGGGGATCGGCGAGGTAGGAGGCGTGGACGGCCCGGCCGAGCGCCCTCAGGTCGGACCGCCACTCCCCGGTGGCCGTCCAGGTGTCCAGCGCCCGCCCCATCAGCTCCTCGCCGATGGCCCTGGTCAGGTCGTCCAGTCCGGCGAAGTACCGGTAGAGGGTGCTGGGGTCGGCGCCGAGGGCCGCGCCCAGCCTGCGCGCCGTCAGCCCGGTGCTGCCGTGCTCCCGCAGCATCCGCAACGCCGTCCGCACGATCAGTTTCTCGGACAGCACCGTGCCCTGCCGCGTCGGCCGGCGTCTGCGCCGCTCCGTCTCCGGCACCACCTGTTTCGCCATGCCGCCCCTTTCCGCTCACCGTGCGCCGGTGACCCTTATGCCAACACTATTGACCTTAACCGAGGGCATCCCTTTGCATCTGTCCGACCGGGAGGCACTCGTCCCCGGGCGACGAAAGGTGTGTGACATGCGAGTACTTCTCGTGGGCGCGGGCGGCGTGGGCACGGCCGTCACCCGGATCGCGGCCCGTCGCGGCTTCCTGACCCACATGGTCGTCGCGGACTACGACCTCGCCCGTGCCGAGGCCGCCGTCGCCGCGCTGGAGGAACACGGGGACCGGTTCAGCGCGAGGCGTCTGGACGCCTCCGACGAGGACGCGGTACGCCGCCTGCTCACCGAGGAGAGGTGCGACGCGCTGCTCAACGCGACCGACCCGCGGTTCGTGATGCCGCTGTTCGGCGCGGCCCGCGCCGCGGGCACCCACTATCTCGACATGGCGATGTCCCTGTCCGCGCCGCACGCCACCCGGCCCTACGAGCAGTGCGGCGTCAAGCTCGGCGACGCCCAGTTCGAACAGGCCGGGGCCTGGGAGGACTCCGGACGGCTGGCCCTGGTCGGCATGGGGGTCGAGCCGGGCCTGTCGGACGTCTTCGCCCGGTACGCGGCCGACGAACTCTTCGACGAGATCGAGGAGATCGGCGTCCGCGACGGCGCGAACCTGACGGTCGAGGGCTACGACTTCGCCCCCTCCTTCAGCATCTGGACGACCATCGAGGAGTGCCTCAACCCCCCGGTGGTCTACGAGAGGGACCGCGGCTGGTTCACCACCGCTCCCTTCAGCGAACCGGAGGTCTTCGACTTCCCCGAGGGCATCGGCCCGGTGGAGTGCGTCAACGTCGAGCACGAGGAGGTCCTGCTCATCCCGCGCTGGGTGGACGCCCGCCGGGTGACGTTCAAGTACGGCCTCGGCGACGACTTCATCGCCAAGCTGAAGACGCTCCACGAGCTGGGCCTGGACTCCACGAAGAAGGTCACCGTCCCTTCGGCGGACGGGCCCGTGGAGATCTCCCCGCGCGACGTGGTCGCCGCCTGTCTGCCCGACCCGGCCACACTGGGCGACCGCATGACCGGCAAGACCTGTGCGGGCACCTGGGTCAAGGGGACCAAGGACGGCTCGGCCCGTGAGGTCTACCTGTACCACGTGGTCGACAACCAGTGGTCGATGCGGGAGTACGGATCCCAGGCGGTCGTGTGGCAGACGGCGGTGAACCCTGTCGTCGCCCTCGAACTCATCGCGGGCGGAGCCTGGTCGGCGAGCGGTGTCCTCGGCCCGGAGGCCCTGCCGCCCCGCCCCTTCCTCGACCTGCTCGGCGAGTACGGCTCGCCGTGGGGCCTGCGCGAGGAGGGCTGACGCCCGGGCGTGGCCCACGGCACACGGCGGGGACGTCACCGCCGGCGAAAGGTGGGGTATGAAGGCTGCTGTGCACGATCAGACCCGACCCGCGACCGTCCGCGTGTTCATCGCCCTCGCCCCGCCCGACCACGCGAAGGAAGAACTGGCCCGCGAGCTGCGCCCCGCCTACGCCACGCACCCCCAGATGCGGTGGAACCGCATCGAGGACTGGCACATCACCCTGGCGTTCCTCGGGGAACTGCCGGTCGGGACGGTTCCTCTCCTGCGGCCGCCGCTCGCCGGCCTCGCGGCGGCCCGCCGGTCACTGTCCCTGGCCCTGCGCGGCAGCGGCAGCTTCGACGACCGTGTGCTGTGGAGCGGGATCGACGGAGACCTCGACGCGCTGTACGCGCTCGCCATGGATGTACGTTCCACCGTCGAGGAGTGCGGGGTCGTCCTCGAGGAACGGCCCTTCCGCCCCCATCTGACGCTGGCCCGCGCCCGCAGGGGGGACCACTCCTCGACGGGCGAGATCGCCCGCGGGATCGCCGGGTTCACCGGCCGGCGGTGGCCCGCCGAACGTCTGCACCTGGTCGGCAGCAACTTCGGACGCAGCAGCGGACCGATCCACTACCGCGACATCGAGGCCTGGCCCCTCGGCGACGGGAGCTCCTCCGGTTCCTGAGCCGCCGGGGCGCCGGCCTCCCCCGGACACGGCCTGAAGCCTCGGGCACCGGGTGACGGTGCCCGGCAGCTTCACTCGTCGGAGTCCGGCTTGTTCCGCGCCGCCGCGTAGGCCTGTGCGGGAGTCATGGGGACTCCGTCGAGGCTGACCGTCCTGTAGGGGCTGACGTTGGCGCATTTCCTGGCCTCGGCGGTGGAGGCGTGGGCGTCGGCGACCGCGGCCTTCCTGTCGGCCGGGGCGGACGACGGGCCGCCGGGGTAGGTGCTGCCACTGGGCCAGTCACTGCCGACCACCAGGACCAGACCCGGGCCGGTACCCTGCTTCAGATGCGAGGCGGGCAGTCCCAGGGCCTTGGCGGCCGTCCGGGCCGCACCCTTCTCTCCCGCGCCGTAGGTGAGGGTCGTGGTGGTGGCCGAGCCCGGGGCGTTGCCGGTGGTCGTCCTGGGGCTGAAGCCCTTCCCGGTGAGCGCGCCGGCGACGACGGAGGCACGGCCGGTGATCCCGGTGCCGTTCTCCACCGTGACGGCGACCTCGGCGGCGGGCACGGCCGGGGCGGTGGGCTTCTCGGTCGCGGAGGCCGCCGCGGACTTCTTGCCCGATCCGGTGGTCAGCGACTTGTCGTCGGCGATCGTCGCGAACAGGCTCTTCGCGCCCGCGCCCACCACCACACGGTTCTTGTCGGCCGGGTCGGGCGCCGTCTGCATCGTCGTGAAGGTCATCCGCTTCGACGGCACCTTGTCCAGGTCGGACGCGAGCCCGATCAGCTTCTTCACGGTGCCCAGGCCCTCGTCCACGGTCAGCGCCTTGGTGGCGGCGTCCGCGAGGTGGTACACGGCGCTGGGGTCGGTGAGGGTGCCCGCGCTCTTGAACTTGCGGATCATCGCACCGAGGAAGATGTGCTGGGAGACCGTACGGCCCAGGTCGCTGCCGTCGCCGAAGCCGTGCCGGGAACGGACGAACTGCAACGCCGCGACGCCCTTGAGGGTGTGGTCGCCCTTGGACAGTTTCAGGTGCGAGTAGGTGTCGTAGACGTCGTTGTCGACGCACACGTCGACGCCGCCGACGGCGTCGGACATCTTGACCACACCGGAGAAGTCGAGTTTGACGAAGTGGCTGATCGGGATGCCGGTGAGCTGGTGGACGGTCGCCACCTGACAGGCCGGTCCGTACTGCAGCGCGCTGTTGATCTGGCCGTAGTAACCGGCCGTCGACTGCCCCGTCTCGCTGTCCTTGCAGGCCGGGACACGGGTCATCGTGTCACGCGGGATGCTCATCACGGTGGCGTTGGAGCGGTCGGCGGACACGTGCACCACCATCTGCACGTCGGCGTTGCTGCCCGTCTGCACCCCGGTCCGGGCACAGCCGCCGCCGAGCTTGCAGTCCGCCTTGCTCGTGCGGCCGTCCGAGCCCATCACCAGGATGTCGATCGGGGTGCGGCCGAACGCGTCCGCCTTCTCCGTGCCACCCTTGCCGTCCAGCGGAAGGGTGTCGATGTTGCCGTTCAGGTGCTCGTAGAACCACCAGCCGGCCCCCGCCGTGCCCAGCACGAGGAGCGCGAGGCATATACCGGCGACCCTCAGCACCCGCCTGCCGCGTCCGGCCCGGCGCCCCCGTCTGCCGCCGTGCGAGCGGGAGCCCGTTCCCGACGCGCCCCGGCCACCCGGAAGAGGCGCTTCCTCGGGGTCCGTCGTGCGCTGTCCGGGAACCCGGGACGTCCGGTTGCGCGTGGCCTGGCCGCCCGGGCCGTCCCAGGGGTCGCTCATCTCCCACTCCCATGAACCGTCGGGCCCGTCGGTCCGGCCCTCGAGAGGTGCGGCCGGGCGTGTACTGCGGTGTACGGGCGGATGAAGCGGACGCCTGCTCGAGTTGCACGGTTGCGCAATCTAACAAATCGACGATCCACGCAGCGGAGTTCCCCCGCGGTGCGCGCATGAGTCATCTCATGTCACCGGTGGGGCGCCTGATGGAACCGTCTCCTGAAACGAGACGTGGGTTCGAGCCTTTCGGTTGCCTGGGGCCGGGCCCCGGCCGTGCGACGCCTCCCTCGTACGGCGGGAACGCACGAGTCCGGCGGGCTTCGGATCGGCCGGATGCCGGCTGACCGCCGACTGCCCGCCGCCACCCCGGTCGGAGAGCGCGGGACGGCCGGCCTGCGGCGGGGTCCCGCCCCGCCGAGAACACCGGTACGGACACGGGCACCAGGGCGGGCACGGTCGCGCACTCGCTCCGAAGCCGGGCGGGCCGTCGGCCGCGAAAACGCCCACCGGTGGCCCAACGGAGCACCGCCGCCGCGGCCGGGCGGTATCCCTGGGGTCGTAGATCCACCGGACGAAACGGACCCACCATGCCGACCCGGCTCCCCCGTTCCCTCGTACGCCGCCGCACCCCCGCGCTCCGGCGGCGTTCCCGGCTCACCGTCCTGCTCTCCGCCACGCTGCTGGCCCTGGCACCCGTCGCACCGGCCCTGGCCGCGCCCGTCGGCGTCAGCGACGTCCACCACCCGAAGGACGGCGCCCCGCCCTTCGCCAAGACCCTGACGCCCGATCTGATCGCGGAGATGCAGCGGCTGCGCGTCCCCGGAGCGGTGGTGTCGATCCGCACTCCGCAGTGGGGCACCTGGACCAGGACGCTCGGCACCGAGTCCCTCAGGACGGGCAAGCCGATCACTGCCGACGGGCACTTCCGGGTCGGCAGCATCACCAAGACCTTCACCGCCACGGTGATCCTGGAGCTCGTCGACCAGGGCCGGATCAGGCTGGACGACCCGGTCTCGCGCTACCGGCCCGACGTGCCGAACGGGCGCGACATCACCATCCGCCAGCTGCTCCAGATGACCAGCGGCCTCTACAACTACAGCGAGGACCTGCACTTCAACCAGGTGCTCGACGACCGTCCCGAGACGCAGTGGACGCCCGAGGAGCTGCTCGCGATCGCCTTCCGGCACCAGCCGTACTTCCCGCCGGGGCAGGGCTGGCACTACTCCAACACCAACTACGTGCTGCTCGGGCTGATCGCCGAGCAGATCACCCACCGGCCACTCCCGTCCCTGATGCGCGACCGCATCTTCCGCCCGGTCGGCATGCCGGAGACCAACCTGGCCACCGACACGGCCTTCCCCTCGCCCCATCCGCGCGGCTACCAGTTCATCAGCAACGTGGACAGCCTCACCGCACCGGTGCTCACCGGGAAGGACGCCGCGTGGGCCGACTGGTCGGCGGGCAACCCGATGGACGTCACCGACGTGAACCCCTCGTGGGCCTGGGCGGCCGGCGGCGGCATCTCCACCCTGGACGACCTGCTCCGCTGGGCCCCCGCGCTCGCCGAGGGGAAGCTCCTCAGCCCGCGGACCCAGCGCGAGCGGCTGACCTTCGTCCCCACCTCGGACGTGCCGGGCGCACCCACGTACGGCCTGGGGATCGTCGACTTCTCCGGCTTCCTCGGCCATGACGGCCAGATCCCCGGATACAACAGCTTCGTGGGCTACGACCCGAAGCGGAAGGCGACCGTCGTCGTCCTGGTCAACCTCAACCAGTCGCCGGACGGGTCCGCCCCCTCCGACCAGTTGACGAAACTGATCCTCTCAAAGGTGTTCGGCGTGACACCGTCCTGAGCGGCGTGGCATGACGACACGGGGCCGGGCCGCCGACGCGGCCCGGCCCCACCGCGTTCCCGCTTCCCGCTTCCCGAGAGCGGGAGCGGGAGGGAGTCATCGAAGTCCGTCCAGCTCCGCCAGCAACTGCGGCCAGGTGGCAGCGAATCCGGGGTGCAGACGGAGCGAGCCGACCTCGTCGGGAGCGCACCACCGGTAGGCGGCCCCTTCGCCGTCGCCACGACGCGGGGAGAAGGACCCGGTGACCTCCGCGACGACGGTGTGATAGGCCCAGCCGCCGTGATCGTCCACGAAGGTGTGGATCCGGCGGATCTCCGGAACACCGCCCAGTTCCTCCGCGAACTCCCGGCGGGCCCCCTCCCACGGGCTTTCACCGGCGTGCAGCGCGCCGCCCGGAATGCTCCAGGTGCGGCCGTGATGGACCCGCCAGGAGCGGCGCTGGAGCAGGAACCGGCCGTCCTGGCGCAGGAGCAGTCCCGCCGCGCCGTGCGGGCCCCAATGACGGCACCCGCGCCGGTCCCTGACGTATCCGCGACCGCTGTCGGCCATGCCGCCTCCTTTGTGCAGACGATGCGGTGGGCTTCTCCGCACGACGTGATGACGCGTTCATTGTCGACGGACCGCCGGACGCGCCGTGCCGTACCCGGTCACGAAGGCCGGGACGAGGGCGGCTGGGGCGAGCCCGTGTTTATCCCGCGCGACACAGGAAACGCGGCAGGGGAAGGGGACGCCCGCAGACGACGTCCCGCCACCGGAGGACGCCATGATCATCCTCGGAGTCATCCTGCTCGTCATCGGCCTCGTCGCCGGCATCGGAATCCTTTGGACCATCGGGATCATCCTGGTCGCGATCGGCGTCGTGCTGTGGATCCTGGGAGCGGTCGGCCGTGAGGTCGGCGGACGGCGGCACTACTACTGAGGTACTGAGTTACTGAGGGCCGTCCTCCGATCCCCGGCGGGCGCGCGGGCGGCGCACCGCGTACGCGACTCGCGACGGACACCCGGACGAACGGCCGGTCCGGCGGCGGAACGGACCCGTCCCCGGCAGCCGACGGGACTTGACCGCTTCACGCCGCCTCCGAGCACGGTCGCGGCCGCCACAGGGGAGTCGGGTCCGGGCGGCGTCGGGTTACCCGACGCCGCCCGGAACAGCAGGCCGCCGCTCACGCCGCCGGGCACCGGGACTCACCGTGCGGACACCGACGGGCGGGACACCGGGACGGCACCGCCGCCCGTTCCGTCGCGGTCGGCGCGCGGCAACGCGGTGGCGCCGACAGGCCCCGGCCGCGGCGGGAGCCCGGCGACCCGCTGGACGTGGCGGGCGGGGACTCCACGTCCTTCGTGCGCCCTCTCCGGCACGCCCTGGCCGTCGAGGGGGAACGGACGTGGAGCACGGGACCGCCGGAAGGCCCGTGCCGACGGGAGTACGGGGCTACGAAGCTACGAGGCGACGGGGCCGACCGTCCGAAGGGCGGACCGGCGCTGTCCGTCGCATCCGGCGGCCACGGCATCTGACGCCCCGTCCCGGAGGTCGATGCGCCGCGCGCACCACGCCGCACCCGTCTCCGTGCCTGGAGGCGCCCCCGACGGCACGCGGGCACCGGGCGGGGCCGAAGTGGCTCCGGACAGCGGAAAACCCTGTCCCGCACTGTGCGGGACAGGGTTTTCGACGGAGCGCCGGGCAGGCCTTGCACCTGCATTTCCCCGCAGGAAGCGGGGCGTCTTTCCTTGGACCACCGACGCGTCACCAACCGGAGTGACTGCCTCCGACCGGCACGAGGTGAATAGTAGCGTACGGATGTACGGGCGACGTCCCGCGCATCCGACGGGCTTCGACACCCGGCAGGCCCCCGTCGCACGATGGCACCCGCGAATCCCGCGCCCAGCCCCGTGGGACCGGCCGCGGCTCCCGGGCGGACGGGCGTCGTCCGGGCGGCCCGCCACCGGGCTCGCGGAGGAGTCCGGGCGGCCCGAGGGGGCAGCCGCCCACCTCCTGCTCCGGTACGACAAATCCGCCGTCCAGGGACGGAGGCCGCACCCGGGTCATACCCCACATCGTCCCGCATCGGGCATATGCCGTTTCAACCGCACTCCCAGGGCCCAATCGGCCGGGATCGCCGGCCCGGCCCGCTCCCGCGAAATCCCCTGGCCGCAGAGCCGGAAGGACCGTACCGGTCGCGGCCGCGCCACCGGCGGCGCGGCGCGGCGGGCCGCCCCGGTGATCCGGTGCGCGCCTCGGCGCTCTCGAGGATCGCCGGACCCTCCGTCACGCCGGGGTGAATATCTTCGGAAAAACCTTCTTTCGCGCCGTTGTGGACGAAGTATCGCTTTCCCGATACTTCGAGTCGTCGCAGCCCTGCCAGGGAAGCGGCCACCTCCCGAAGCCGCGTGACCCGCTCCCGCTCCCCGGGCCGACGCGTCTTCCTCCTCCCCGCTCCCCAGGCCGGCCGGATCCCCGTTCCCCTTTGCCGTCCCGCCTGCACACGTCCCTGCCCTGAGGAGAAGTCCGATGGACAACCGGTACGAGGCCTACGCCTACGCAGACCCGATCTTCTACGACTCGCCCCGACGCTGGGGCGCGCAGGAGGAGTTCACGGCCGTCAGCCGGCCGCTGCCCACCGGATGGGAGCGCGGCGACCTGGAGATCTGGGCGGTGGTGCGCCCCCAGGACGTACAACTGCCCCCGCAGGGCTGGAAGATCCACGTGTCCTCGTGCGCGGAGGACGCCGAGGCGGTGCTGGAGCAGGTCTACGACTACTGTCTGCGTGAGCACATCACGTTCAAGTTCCTGCGCGGGCTGCCCATCCTGCAGATGCAGAACTCCAAGTACTCGCCACGCGGTTCGAGCGGAAAGTTCTGCACGCTCTATCCGGTGGGCGACACCGAGCTGCGCCGATGTCTGGAGGGGCTCGGCCCGCTGCTGGCCGGCCGCCGCGGCCCGTACATCCTCAGCGATCTGCGCTGGGGGGAAGGCCCGTTGTACCTCCGCTACGGAGGATTCGCCGAGCGCCACTGCCACAACGACGCCGGCCAGCGGGTGCTGGCCCTCGAAGACCCCGACGGCCGGCTGGTCCCCGACGTCCGCGGTCCCGGCTTCTCGGTCCCCGACTGGGCACCCGTGCCCGAGTTCGTCGAAGCGGCCGTCGCCGAACGAGCCGCTCCGCAGACGCCCGAACTCCCCTACACCGTCGAGCGGGTGCTGCACTTCTCCAACGCGGGCGGCGTCTACCTGGGGCGCAAGGACGCGGACGGTCCGCGGGTGGTGCTCAAGGAAGCCCGCCCCCATGCGGGACTGGACCAGCGCGGGGTCGACGCCGTCGCCCGGCTGCAGCAGGAGCACGACATGATGGCCCGCCTGTCGGGCCTCCCCGGAGTCCCCGCGCTCCACGAGCTGCTGACCGTGTGGGAACACCGTTTCCTGGTCCAGGAGTTCGTCGAGGGACAGTCGCTGAGCGAGTGGCTGACCGCGAAGTACCCGCTCATCCATCCGGACGCCGACGACACCACCGTCGCCGAGTACACCCGCGAGGCGATCGCCGTCGTGGACCGGATCGAGCACATCCTCGACGGTATGCACGCCCGTGGTGTGGTCTTCGGGGACCTCCATCCCCGCAACCTGATCATCCGGCCGAACGGCGACATCTGTTTCATCGACTTCGAACTCGCCAGTCCCGTCGACTCGTTCGTACGTCCCGCGCTGGGGGCCGCCGGCTTCACCGCCCCGTCGGGATACACCGGCCCCGAGATCGACCGGTACGGGCTGGCCGCGATCCGTCTGTGGCTCTTCCTGCCGCTGGCACAGCTGTCCGCCCTGGACTCGGGCAAGGGCACCGAACTCGCCGACGTCATCGAGCGCCGTTTCCCCGTGCCTCCCGGATACACCGCGGAGATCCGCCGTCTGCTCGCCCCCTCGCCCTCGGACGGCCGCACTCCCCGGCCTGAACTGGGCCTGCGCAGGGCCGAGACCCAGGCCCTGCTCAGCGGACCGACCGCCGACTGGCCGGCCGTCCGCGACTCGCTCGCGGCCGGCATCCGGGCCATGGCCACCCCCCACCGCGACGACCGGCTCTTCCCCGGCGACATCGCACAGTTCACCCAGGGCAGCCTGGGTCTGGCCCACGGAGCCGCCGGTGTCCTGTACGCCCTCCACGCCTCCGGCGCCGGAGTGGACGCCGAACACGTCCGGTGGCTCGTCGACGCCGCCCGCACCCGCCCGGCCCGGCCCGGGCTCTACACCGGCGGCCACGGAGTGGCCTACACCCTCGACCTGCTCGGCGAGCGGGAGGCCGCGCTCGGACTGCTGCGGCGGCTCACCGACACGGTCCCGGACAGCCCCCCGGGTCCGGACCTCTCATCGGGCCGCGCGGGCATCGCCCTGACCCTGCTGCACTTCGCCGGCGCCACCGACGACTCCCGGCTGCTGGACACCGCCCTCGTCCACGCGCTGGCCTCGGCCGACGAACTGGAGAAGGAGGGTCCCGCGAGCGGGCGCCGGAAAGCCGGTCTGATGAGCGGAGCGTCCGGTGCGGCCCTCGCCCTGGTCCGCCTCTACGAGCACACCGGCGACCACGCTCTCCTCGAACGGGCCGAGACCCTGCTCCAACTCGATCTCGAACGGTGTGTGACCGCGGCGGACGGCACCGTCCAGGTCCTCGACGGATACCGGGTGCTCCCCTACATCGAAACCGGCAGCACCGGCATCGGGCTGACCCTGGACGCCCTGCTCGCCCACCACCCCGGCAGTCCGACAGCCCGTCACCGGACACCGATCGGCCGCGCCGCCGAACCCGAATTCATCATCCAGCCCGGCCTGTTCAACGGTCGCGCGGGGCTCATCGGCTACCTCGCCCTCACCCGGCCCCACCCACATCTCCTGGACTCCCGGCGCTCCGTGCACACCCTGGACGGAGCGGACGGCACCGACGCCGCCGAAGGCCCGGACGGCTGGGGCCCGGCCGTCCACCGCCAGACCGCGCTGGACCGCCACCGCCGACTCCTGGCCCTCCACCAGATCTCCTACCAGGGCCACCTCGCCTTCCCGGGTGACCAGCTCCTGCGGCTCTCCGCGGACCTGGCGACCGGCTCCGCCGGTGTGCTCCTGGCTCTGGGCACCGCTCTGGCCGACACTCCCTTCCTCCCCTGGACGAGCGGAGCCGACCTGACACCGCCGGGCCCCACCCGGCCGGCGCCGGCCACGGCCGGCCAGTGCCCCGCCCCTCGCTGAGCCCACGGGCGGAAACGGCCGGACCACCGCCGGGCTCATGGCCGTCGCCGCCGGACGCCGCCGGGACCGGACCGGCCGTCCCTCGATCTCCTCACCTCAAGTCGCGGCACGCACAGCCGAGTTGCGCACCCCAGACTCCCGGCCGCCCGGCCGGGTGATCCACCCGTCAGTGACAAAGGAGAACAGACATGATGATCCTCGACCTGCAGACGATGGACCTGCCCGAGACCGAGGCCACCCCGATCGACGACACCCTCGCCAGCACGAGCTCCCTGAGCGTGCTGAACTGCGGCACCAGCACCGTGAGCACGGTCCTCTGCCTCTAGTCGGCACCGCCCCGTAGGGGGCAACACGGCACAGCCGGCCGGGCCGCCACCAGCGGCCCGGCCGGTCGTCGCTCACACGCCCCGGGCCTCGGCCGAGGCCCCGGCACCCCTCCCGCCGTCCGGCGCTCGCCCGGACATGACGCGCCCACGCCCATCAGAGAGGTTCCCCGTGGCCGACGAGTCCCTTTCTTCCGCTCCCCGCACGACGGGCCCCCTGCGGTTGCGCCGTGAACTGACCGCCGAACCCGGCCCGCTCACCGCCGCTCTGCTTCTCGCACTCGCCGCCACCGCCGCCACCCTCGCCCTCCCCCTCTTCCTCCGGGACGTCATCACCGACTTCTCCGAGCACCGTCCACTCGCCGGCCACATCACCCTGATGTGCGCGTCCGCCGCGGCGGGCGCCCTCACCCAGGCCTGCTCCGGGTTCCTGCTCGCGCGCATCGGCGAACGCATGGCGTACCGGCTGCGCATCACGCTGATGGAACACGCGCTGCGACTGCCCCTGCCCGTCGTCCGGACCCAGGGCACCGGCGAACTCGCCGCCCGGATCACCTCCGACGCCCTGCTCCTGCGCCAAGTCGTCGACGTGGCGACCCAGTTGCCCCTCGCCACCGTGACCATCGCCGCGACACTGGGCGTGATGATGTGGATCGACTGGGTCCTCACCCTGGTCACCCTCGTCTCACTGACCGGTCTGACGCTCATGGTGGTGCTGGTCCTGCGCCGGATGCGGGCCAACGTGACCGGTCAGCAGGACGCCGTCGGACACATCTCCCAGCGCTTCACCGCGAACCTGGAGGCACTCACCACGATCAAGGCCAACCGGGCCGAGCCGCTGGCCACCCGCGCCCTGGCCGCGGACGCGGAGCGGCTGCGCTCCGTCTCCCTGGAAGGCGCCCGCCTGGGCACCCTGATCCCCGCCGTGCTCACCCTCGGCAACCAACTGGCCATGATCGCCGTGATCCTCACCGGAGGCGCCCGCCTCGCCGCGGGCGACATCACGGCGGGCGCGTTCGCCGCGTTCCTCCTCTACCTGCTACAGGCCGTCCCGTCCGTCAACACGGTGGCCACGGGACTCGGCCGACTGCAGTCAGGACTCGCCGCCCGCGACCGCTGCAACGGTCTGCTGCTCCTGCCGCCGGAAAACGACCCGGCCGACGACGACCGGGCCGCCCCCACCCCGCTGCCCGACGCACCGGCCATCGCCTTCGACTCCGTCTCCTACACGCACGCCGGAGCCGGCCGTCCCACCCTGCGGGGCATCTCCTTCACCACCGCCCGTACCGGGCTCACCGCCGTGGTGGGCCCCTCGGGAGCCGGCAAGACCACCACGCTCTCCCTCATCGACCGGTTCATCCGACCCTCCTCCGGCACCATCACGGTCCTGGGACACGACATGCGGCACTGGCCCCTGAACGCCCTCCGCGCCCGCATCGCCTACGTCGACCAGACCTTCACGCTCCTGGAGGCCACCGCCCGCGAGAATCTCCAGCTCGGCCGCACCACCCCCGCGACCGACGCCGAACTCACCGACGCCCTCGACGCCGTGGGCCTCACCGACGACATCGCCCGTCTGCCCCAGGGCCTCGACACCCACCTGGGCCGCGGAACAGACCTCTCCGGGGGGCAACGGCAACGGATGGCCCTCGCCCGCGCCCTGCTCTCCGACGCCGACATCGTGCTGCTCGACGAACCCACCAGCCAGCTCGACGGCCTCAACGAACAACGCTTCCGCGCCGTCATCGAAGACCTCGCGACAACACGTGCCGTCCTCGTCGTGGCCCACCGGCTCACCACCGTGCAGCACGCCGAACACGTGATCATGCTCGATCAGGGCACCGTCACCGACACCGGCGACCACCCCGCGCTGCTCGCACGCTGCACTCCCTACCAGGAGCTGATCGCCAGCCAGGCGATCACCGGCCACTGAACCCGCCGGGAATCCGTGACCATGCTCGGAGCGTAATGACGGTAGCCGGAGAGCGGCGCCTTTCTCCTACCGCACTCCGAAGGGCGGTCAGAAATAGAATGACGGGGTAGGCGCATGGTCGTGGCGCCGATCGGGGCCGCCGCGAAACCCATGGCGCCATTCGATGGTGACCGTCAGGGTGGGGATCCGTGAATGAGCGACCGGCATGGCCCACCGACGACCCCGGGCAAGGCCTGCCGGCTCACACCGTCGCAGGCGCAATCGGTCGTCAGATCGTGTACCGCTCCCGGCGGCGCGGGCGATGCCCGGAGCGGTACGGCCGGTCGGCGGCGATCCGGTCGGTCTACAGCAGGGCGCCGTCGAGGATCGGGCAAGCCTCCTGCGAGCCTGCCGGAGGGGCTGCTCGAGAACGGGAGCCAAAGCGGCCGACTGACGGGCAGGCAGGAAAGGGCTCGCCGCCGTCCACGCCCTTCTGATCCATGGATACAGAGGATGAAAGAGGTTCGCCGAGGCTTTCTCGGCGGAATCCTGCGCGAAACAGCCTGAGCTGGCTACCGCCGGGCGAACAGGGCAATCAGCATCCGGTTGACGAGAATCCATGGATTTCCGATAAAGGCCCGATGCCCCTGCCGGAAGCACTCACTTTCAGCCTGTTCGAGTCTGGATTTCGACTTGAGCGATTCCGTTTTGGAAGGCCATGCTCTGTGCGACTTCCCACGAAAGGAAACCCGACGCACATGAACGCAAAGCGGATCTCGTACACCCTGGGTGTCATAGGCAGCGCTGCCGCTCTGGTACTCGGCGCGAACTCGACGGCGTTCGCCGCTTCGGGCTCCGCATCCGGTACAGGGGTGTCAGCCAGCGCTTCCTGGTCGTGGAGCGGCTGCTGCACTGTCAACAACATCAGCCAGACCGTGGCCGACACCAAGGGCGACAGCCACGCCGTCTACACCTTCCTCCGCATCTACGACAGCTACAACCCTGACGGGCTCGACATCGCGACCCTACGCAACGACCAGGGCTACAACAGCACCATCACCCGCAACGGGCGCTACTGGGAAGCCTCGAACAACATCAACGGGGTCCGCGTGATCGCCTGCGTCGACGACGCCGGCTCCGACACCTGCTTCAAGGGCTCTTACATCGACAACCCGAACACGTAACAGCCACACGCTTTGCAGTGGACCTCTTTCATCTTGGACCGGGCGGCGAGCAATCCGAGACGGGTGCCGGCGTCGTCGGCCCGCTCCTCTACCGGGTCACGCGGACGTCCTGAGACGGCGGGGCGGGAGCGGCAGGTCCCGCCGGAAGACGGCCATGGTCCGACCGGGGCCGTTGTAGTCGGCGGTGATCCCGACATCGAAGCCGATGCTGCGGTGGAACGCGATCGAGCCGGTGTTCCCGACGGACGTGATCGCCTTCAACCGCCGTGCGCCCTGGCGTTCCGCCGCATCGGCGAACGCCTCGTACAGACGGCGTCCGAGACCGGTGCCGCGGGCGTCGTCCCTTGTGGCGATCAGATGCACGTAACCGGTGCCGTCCGGCGTGACGAACCCGAGGACGTACCCGCGGATGCCGTCCTCGGCACGGGCGACCAGGCACGTGGAACCGAACTCCTGCACCAGCGCCAGAAGATGCAGCGAGCGAAGGTCCCGTTCGCCCCAGTAGCGGGAGTGATCGGCCAGGACCTGGTGGAAGTCGGCCACGTCGGCCGGTGTCATGTCGATCTCCATGGACGACGATCCTGACAGACTCCCGGCGGACCGGCGGGACCACTTCCGAGGACCCTGACGGGGCATGCGGACGTCACCGGCGCGGGGTCCGGTCGGCGGCGGACCGCGCACCGCCGCCGATCCGCCGCCGCACCGGGCTCGGGCTCAGCCGTTCACAGGAAGCGCCACAGGTGGTCGGTCGTGCCGTTGTCGTCGTACTGGACCACCTGCGCGCTGTTGCCGGTGGACATGCGGTCCACGCCGAGGACCTTGCCGCTGTTCTTGTTGCGGATGCGGTACCAGCCGTCACCGTTGTCCACCAGCGTCCACAGATGGTCGTCGGTTCCGTTGTCCTCGAACTGCACGACGATCGCGCTGTTGTCCGTCGACATGCGGTCGACACCGAGGACCTTGCCGCTGTTCCCGTTGCGGATCAGGTGCCAGCCGTCGCCCCTGTCGACGAGTTGCCAGGCGTGGTCGCCCGTCCCCGTGTTGTCGAACTGCACCACGCGCGCGCTGTTCTCGGTCGACATCCCGTCGACGGCCAGGACCTTGCCGCTGTTCTTGTTGGCGAGTCTGCGGAAGGGTGGTTCCGGCGTCCAGGGCCGGCCGTCGGGAGCCGCCGTGGGGAAGGACGTGACGCGGAGCCGCGCGGCGCCCATGGGGATGAGGGTGACCGTCTCGACCGGCGCGCCACTGCGGGCGGGAGAGTCCTGCAAGGGTGCGACGACGTGTTCGTCGTCCGCGACCCACTCCTGGATCCTCCTGGCCCGCGCCGAGATGTACACGGGCGCGGTGGCCGGAGTGAAGGGCTGGTCCGGGACGGCGGAGCCGGTCCGCGCCGGGGTCAGCGAGGTGTCCGGCAGGAGGCCGTAGTTCCATCCGGTGGTCGCGTGGACCTCGTACGCGGGGAACGCGTCGTCTCCCGCGTAGCGGTCGTAGCGTTCGCCGATCTTCAACGAATAGGTGAGGGGCCCCTGTTCGACGCTGACCGCGCCGTGCAGGCCGGGCCACGAGCGCAGCTGGGCCTTCTGCGGCAACTGCAGACGGACGACGTCGCCGTCGCGCCAGGTGCGGTCGATCAGCGCCCAGGACGGGCCGTCCGATGCCGCGACCGCCGTCCCGTCGACCTGCAACCTGGGGCCTTTGCACCAGCCGGGCACGCGCAGCCGCAGCGGGAAGCGGACGGGCTTCGGCGTGGAGACGGTGAGGGTGATCGTGTCCTGGAAGGGGTACCCCGTCTCCTCCGTGACGGTGACCGTCGTTCCGCCGGCGACCGTGGCCCGGACCCGGCTCGGGGCGTAGAGCGCGGCGACCAGACCGCCGTCGGGAGCGGCGAGCCAGAGTTCCTCGGTGAAGTACGGCCATCCCATGCCGTAGTTGTGGGGACAGCACCGGTACTGGTCGACACCCGCCTGGAAGGCCTGCATGGCGAAGCCGTTCTGGAACTGCCCCTGTGTCTTGGGGCGGTTGTCGAGGTCGATGCTGTTGGCGCTGGTGATGTAGTGAATGGCCTTGCCGTCGGGGTCGAGAGAGGCCGGGAGCATGTTGAAGGCCAGGTCCTCACAGCGGTCCGCCCACACCGGGTCGCCGGTGATCCGCGTCAACAGCTCATGGCTGGCCATGAATTCGACGATGCCGCAGGTCTCGAAGCCCTGCCGGGGGTCCGCGAAGCCGGGCCGGAAGTTCTCGTCACCGGCCAGCCCGCCGCCGGGGAAACGCCCGTAGGTTCCCATCATGGCGTCATAGGCCCGGTACGTGGCCCGGGTGAGGTCGGCGGAGCCGGTCAGCTGTCCGTACTGGGCGGGCTCCCGGAAGCCCTGGGCGATGTTCACGTTGTGCCGGCTCGGGACGGCCCCGGTCCAGTCGGCGCCGTACGTGTGCATCTTGGCGGCGAGGTCGAGCAGGAACGCCTCACCGGTCCGACGGTGGAGCCATACGGCGATGTCGAGACCGTCGCCCCAACGGTAGGACACCCAGCTGGTGTTGAAAGCGCCCGGACCCTGAGCGTTCATGTAGCGGAGGAAGCGGACGAGGAACGGCACGATCCGCTGGTCGTGGGTGTGTTCCTCGTGCGTTCGCAGAGCCTGCAGGAGCGGCAGGAAGGGCCAGAAGTCCGGTCCGCCGTTGAGTGCCGTGCGTAAGCCACGCGGTCCGAAGAAGCCGTCGCCCTGCTGGGTCGCGAGGATGCCGTCCACCCACTCGCGCGACCGTGTCAGCGCGTGCGGGTCGCCCGTGGCGATCGCCAGCGGGATGTACCCGCGCAGCCAGTACGGCACCTCCTCCCAGGCGTCGTGCTCGGGATGCACCCAGCCGGTCGTGGAGAAGTCGAGGAAGTGCGAGAGGTTCTCGTACGTGCCGCACAGACCGGCCAGCTGCAGCCGGAGTTGTCCGGCGAGCCAGCCACGGGCGACCACGCTTCCGGGCGGCAGCTTCTGGAACGCGTCGGCCGGTGCCGTCCCGGCTCGCGGCCGGGGTGCGGCGACCGCACCCTCCGGGAACGCGCCTGCGAGCGCCGCGGCTCCCAGCGCGCCTGAGCCCAGGGCGAGAACTCTCCGTCTGCTCACTGACATGCAGGTGACCTGCCTTCCACGAGGGGTCCGACCGCGGTGCGACAACGTTGTCCCGTACTGTCCGGCAGGACCGGACCCACGGCGCCGGATCATCCGGATCCGGTTCCGCGGCACCTCCGCGACGCCTTCGCGGGAACGGAGGGCACCCCGGCTTCTACAACGTTGGAAATGACGCCGCGGACATGACAGCACGGCGGAGTGCGGCTGTCCAGAAGGCGTCACGAACCGTCCCGGCACCCCGGTCGCCGACCCGGCGGATTCCCGCGGGCGGGCGTCAGGTTCCGGCGACGGGTTCCCGGGGGCTCGCACTCATGGCCCGGTAATGGGCGGCGAGACGGGACTGGGGCACCTCGGAGCCGTACACGGCCACCTTGCCGATGGCGCCCTTGAAGTACGACTTGGCGTCCGCGGCACCGATCCTCATCGGGGCACCGGTGTTGCTGGGGGTGATGTCGTAGTCGTCGAGGGCGTCCTGGTCGCGGAGCGCCCCGTTCTTGTAGACCTTGACGTACCCGGTGGGATAGGCGCGGCTCTTCTCGCGAGTGTTGATGACCAGTGCGTAGTGGATCCATTCGCCGGGCCTGACCCGGTCCTCGAAGTACGATCCGGCGCCGAGTCCGCCGTCGCGGTTGAAGACGTACCCGCTGATGCGGTTGGCACGGACCTCGGTGTTGCCCCGCGAGTACATGCGCGCCAGCCACTCGTTCCGGCCTCCCCCGCCGGATACCTTGCCGAGCCAGTTGACGTAGCCGGCGCCGGCGGTCTTGGCGAAGGTCAGCGTGTCGGGCCGCAGCCACGCTTCCACGGTCAGTTCACCGGTCGCGGTGACGGAGAGCCGGTCGCTGTCCGGGACCTCCACGTACTGCGAGGTCCCGTCGAACACGGAGGCACGGTCCCCGTTGGGCATGGACGTGACGCCGGGTGCGTGATGGTAGGTGGCCTTGACCGCGCCCGCGGATCGCTTCCCCGGACTCCCGGCACCGAGCGGCAGGTAGAGGGCCGGAGAATCGGCCCGCACCGCCGCGTCGTACGAGCCGGGCGGGCGGGCGGAAGAGGGCGCACCGCCACAGGCGGTCTGCGTCACCGCGCCACCGACGACGAGTGCGGCCGCGAGGCCGGCCATGCGCCGTCTCCCCGTGCGTCGTCTCCGCGTCATGACCGGGGCGCCCAGCACCCGACGGGAGGGTGCCACGACGATCCGTCCGGCACGGGGAAAGAGCAACAGGATGCTGCCACGATGCCACAAGTCATGAGGATTTCCCGCTTGTTGCGCATTCACAGCCGGCCCGCGCGGCGGGCGCGGCACTTCGCGGTGGTGAGACCACTCGCCTGATCCGGCGCCCCGGTCGTCGACCCGCATGGCGCCACGCTGACGAAGCAGCAACTCCGCAGCTTTCATCATCATCCCACACAAACCCTCGGCAACGGAGGGGCGTAGCCCCCAAATGAGAACAAGTGAGACATCCCATCACTGGTGGGACGAAAGGCGTCTGCCATGTCACACCGGTGTGCGGCGGGAGGGGCTTCCCGGTGGGCCGGAGAGGATGAAAGGCCTGGTCGGGGGCCGGGCAGGGGGAGCGCAAGGGTCTTTTGTCAGCACGTCGCGGGACCGATTTCCCATTGAGTCAAACGTGGACATTTGGGATGGTTGTTGATGCCAAGGACATTGCGTGAGCGAGGAC
>NZ_KZ626981.1 GCF_002911015.1 Streptomyces populi | reverse complement strand
TGCGGGAGGCCTCCGCCTGGGGCATCGCGTTCGCCAGCAGAGCCGCCGAACCCGTGGCCACCGCGGGATCGCGCCCCTGGTACGGGCCGAGGAACACCCGGTCCTGCGCGTAGTCGTTGACGGGGTAGTTGTCCATGGTGACGAGCCGGTGGCTGCCGAACACCTCGCGGGTGCGGGCCAGTTCACCGCCGGTGATGGTCCTCGGCACGACACCGATGCCCGTCCAGGCGACCTCGACGCCCTGCTCCAGGGCTTCCGACAGCCGTCGGCGGTAGTCGGTCGAGCCGTCCTCGTAGTACTCCGTCGGCATCAGCGACAGCGCGGCCGCGTCCGGGTACCGGGAGGCGAGATGCCGGGCCACGGCGTTCGCCACCCGCGCCTGCGCCTTCGCCGCCGCCCCGGGGCCGGAGCCGAACGCGTCCGCGTCCGCCCCGCAGTGCCACTCGGTGTAACTGACGTCCTGGAACTGGAGCTGGAAGGACCGGAACCCGAGCGCCCACATGGCGTCGAGCTTGCGCGTCAGGGCCTTCACGTCGGCGTCCGAGGAGAAGCACATCGCCTGACCGGGGGCCACCGCCCAGGTCAGCGTGACGTGATTGCGGCGCGCCCGCTCCGCCAGGTCCCGGAAGCGGGCACGCTCCCCGGCCGGGTACGGCTCACGCCAGCGTGCCTGCCGGAAGAGGTCGTCGCCGGGCGCGTAGACATAGCGGTTCTGCTTGGTCCTGCCCATGAAGTCCAGCTGCGCGAGACGCTGTTCGGGTGTCCAGGGGCTGCCGTAGAACCCCTCGGTGACGCCCCGTGCGGCGGTGCCGGGCCAGTCCCGGACGACGGTGCCGGCGATCCTGCGGTCGGCCCCGAGGAGCTGGCGCAGTGTCTGCACCGCGTGGAACAGGCCGTCCTCGCCGACTCCCGCGAGGACGACGGTGTCCCGGCCGTCGGCGCGGCCGACGGCCAGCCGGTAGCCGCCGGAGGGGAGATCGGCCCGGGGCGCGGCGCCGAGCGCCGTGAGCGTCCGTTCCAGGGAGCCCGGTGCGACGCGCGCGCCGCCGAAGGAACCCGCGCCCCGTCCGCCGGTGTTCGCCGGGTCCGTGCCCAGGCGCACCACCAGGGCGTGCGCCGGGAGAGCGTCACCGTCACGCACCGTCGTGACCGTGCGCGCGCCGGCCTGCCGCAGTAGTGCGCGCAACGCTTCGAGGGCGTACGGGTCGAGGGTGCTGTCCGGGGTGTTCGCGTCGACGCTCACGCCGGGGGCGTACGGGGTCAGGGGCACACCGGGGGCGTACGGGCCGGCCGTGGACCCGGAGCGCGCGCCGGACGCGGGGGTGACCAGGACGACCTCGTCCGTGACCGTGACCGGGGTGCCGTTCGCGCGCAGGGACTGCGGGCGGGGCCAGACGGCGGGCACTCCGCTCCCGGTGGGCTCGCGGTCGCCCGCGGAGGCTGCCGGAGCGTGCGGCGCGGCGACGGCCGCGGGGGCCGTCACGAACGCGCTCGCGACCACGGCGAACGCGAGTGCGGTCGCTCCTTTTCCACGCCCGAGTCGCAAGGTTCCCCCTCGTAGCCCGCCGTTCCGACGGCGGCGTCGGTTGGCGTCCGAGCCCACCATCCGGGTGGTGAGAGTGTCAACGAGAGTGGCCGAAGTGCCGGTATTGCCCCAGCCTGGAGGCGTGGCCCGGACATGCGGGACGGCGACGGAATGTGACCAGGAGCACGTTGTCCGTCCGTGTGCGTCTGTCGTCGCGCCCACGGGGTAGGGCTGCGGTGACCGCCCGGGGCATCCGTTTCCGGCACGATCTGCCGGAATGCCCCCGTCCGCCGTATCCGACCTCGACAAGGAGGCCCCCGTGGCCGCATCGGCGCACCTTCTCCTCACGGCCCTGTCCGGACACGGAGCGGAGCCGTCCGTCCCCGGCCCCCGCGCGGGCCGGGCGTCCGCCGAGCCCGAGGGCGCCCACCTGTGCCCGCTCGGAGCGGAAGGCGCCTGCTCCGAGGCGCCGCTGACCAGTGAGCCCCCGCTGCCCGACGCCGAGCCGCTGACCAGCGAGCCGCCGCTCGCGGACGCCGCGCACCTGACGAGCGAGCCCACCTCGGCCGGCGCCGCGTCGGGGGCCTGATGGCACCCGCCGGGCCCGCCGACCCGCCGCGGACGGCCTCGGAGCCGGCCCCGCGGACACCCCTGTCCCGGCTCGCCGAACTGCACGGCGTCGCCTCCGCCTACAGCCCCTCACCGGGCCGCACGGTCGCGGCCCCCGGCAGCGCGCTCGTGGCGGCCCTGGCGGCTCTCGGCGTCGACGCGAGCACCCCGGACGCCGTACGGACCGCCCTCGCGCGGCGCGAGGCCGAGACGGCGCGGCGGCTGCTGCCGCCGACCCTGGTGTGCTGGGGCGGCCTCGTCCCCGCCGAGATCACCGCGCTGCCGGACGGCACCCGTCTGCGGGTCACCACCGAGCAGGGCGAGTCCCGCACCCGTGCCGACCACCTCCCGCCCGGCGTCCACGCGCTGCACGCCACCGCCCCCGACGGCCGGGACGCCGACGTCCACCTCGTCGTCGCCCCCACCCGGCTGCCCGCGCCGCCCGGACGCGCGTACGGCCTGCTCGTCCAGCTCTACTCCCTGCTCTCCCGCCGCTCCTGGGGCATGGGCGACCTCGGCGACCTCGCCGAGCTGACCGCCTGGGCGGGACGGACCCTGGGCGCCGGATTCGTCCAGGTCAACCCCCTGCACGCGGCCGTCCCCGGCGACCCCACCGACCCCTCCCCCTACCGGCCCTCCTCCCGCCGCTTCCCGGACCCGGTGCACCTGCGCGTCGAGGACGTCCCCGAGTACCCGTACGCCGAGGACCGCGACCGGCTGTCCGCGCTGCTGGAGCGCGCCGGACGGCTGCGCGACTCCGTCCTGCGCAAGGGCGAGCTGATCGACCGCGACGCCGTGTGGGACCTCAAGCGCGAGGCGCTCGAAGCCGTGTGCGCGGTGCCGCTCGGACCCGGACGGCAGGCCGCGTACGCCGGTTTCCTCGCCGAGGAGGGCCGGGCGCTGGAGGACCACGCCACCTGGTGCGCGCTCGCCGAGGTGCACGGCTCCGACTGGCGGAACTGGCCCGCGGGGCTGCGCGACCCCCGTTCGACGGAGACCGCCCGCGCCCGGGGCGAGCTGACGGACCGCGTCGGCTTCCACAGCCGGCTCGCCTGGCTCACCGAGGACCAGCTCGCCCGCGCCCAGCGCTCCGCGCGCGACGCGGGCATGAGCGTCGGACTCGTGCACGACCTCGCCGTCGGCGTCCATCCCGACGGAGCGGACGCCTGGGCCCAGCAGGAGTACTTCGCGGCCGGCATGTCCGTCGGCGCGCCCCCGGACGCCTTCAACGCGCGCGGCCAGGACTGGGGTCTGCCGCCCTGGCGGCCCGACCGGCTCGCCGCCTGCGGATACGCCCCCTACCGCCGGCTGCTGCGCGCGCTCCTGCGGAACGCGGGCGCCCTGCGCATCGACCACGTCATGGGCCTGTTCCGCCTCTGGTGGATCCCGCAGGGCGGGCCGCCCACCGAGGGCACCTACGTCCGCTACGACGCCGAGGCGATGCTCGCGATCCTCGTCCTGGAGGCCTCCCGGGCCGGAGCGCTGGTGATCGGAGAGGACCTCGGCACCGTCGAACCCGGGGTGCGCGAGAGGCTCCAGGAACGCGGGGTGCTCGGCACCTCGGTGCTGTGGTTCGAACGCGACTGGGAGGGGGACGGCCTGCCCCTGCCGCCCGACGCCTGGCGCGCCGACTGCCTGGCCACCGCCACCACCCACGACCTGCCGCCCACCGCGGCCCGGTTCACCGGGGAGCACGTCGAACTCCGCGGCCGGCTCGGCCTGTTGGCCGGACCCCTCGGCGAGGAGCGGGCGGCCGCCGCCGCGGACACCCGGGAGTGGCTGGAGCTGCTCTCCCGGCTCGGACTGCTGGGCGACCGGGACGACGGGGACCCCGCCGCGGAGGAGGAGGCCGGGATCCGGGCCGTGCACCGCTTCCTGCTGCGCACCCCGGCCCGTCTGATCGGCGTCTGGCTCCCGGACGCCGTCGGCGACCGCCGCCCGCAGAACCTTCCGGGCACCTGGGACGAGTACCCCAACTGGCGCCTGCCCGTCGCCGACGCCGAGGGCCGCCCGGTGACCCTGGAGGAGCTGGCCGCCTCGCCCCGGCTGCACGCCCTGATCGACGCCGTGCGGGCGGAGAGCGGCCCGGCCGGGGGGCCCGGGAGCCCCCCGGACCCCTCGCGCCGGGCCCCGTGACCTTCGTACGGCACCCCCGGGCGCGCGGCCCCGTCGGGTGTTCGCTACGTTTGCACCGTGGACAAGAAGAACGCTCTGCGCGCCGGTGCCCTGGCGGCCGGTACGACGCTGATGATGCTGCTCATGTCGTCCCCCGCGCTCGCGCTGACCCGCGACGACGGCGACGACCCCGGCTCCGGCCTGAGCGTGATCGAGACGCTCGGCCTCTACGTCGTGCTGCCGATCGTGCTGTTCGCGGGCATCACCGCTCTCGTGATGGTCCTGGACAAGTCCCACAAGCAGCCGAAGCAGGGCTGAACCCCGCCCGCTTCGTACCGACTCTCCGACGGGGGAGTTCTCGCGCCGGCCGGCGCGAGAACTCCCCCGTCGCGTTTTCCGCGGTGCCCCGTCCGGAGCTCGTCCCGGACGGACCGTCCGCGTCGGCCCTTCGCCCGGACCGGTCCGGGCGCCTACGGGTGTGGTGCCGTCAGATAGCGCTGCACCGTCGGGCCCAGCCACGCCACGATCTCCTCGCGGTGCAGCGTGACCGCCGGGGGCAGCCGCAGGACGTAGCGGGTGAGCCCGAGCCCGAGCAGTTGCGAGGCGCAGAGCGCGGCGCGGGCGGGAGCCTGTTCCGGGTCGGGGCAGGCGAGCAGGGCCACCGGCGTGAGCTGGTCCCGGAAGATGCCCTGCATCCGTTCGGCGCCGGACGGGTTGGTCACGCCGACCCGGAGCATCGCGGTGAGGACCTCGCTCTCCTCCCACAGGTCGAGGAAGTGGCCCACCAGGACACGGCCGACGTCGTCCCGGTCGAGGGCGGCCGGATCGGGCAGCCGCAGATCGACGTCGAGCACCGCCGCGAACAGCCCTTCCTTCGAGCCGTAGTAGCGCATGACCATCGACGGGTCGATCCGCGCCTCTCTGGCGATGGCGCGGATCGTCGCGCGCTCGTAGCCGTCGGCCGCGAAGCGCTCGCGGGCGGCGGCCAGGATCGCGCCGCGGGTGGCGTCGGAGCGGCGGGGGGCCGCCGTGGGGGCGGTGCCGGACTCGTGCTGTTCCTCGACCTGCATGCCAACAACCGTATGCCAACAGGTGTTGACGGTCCAGCGACACCTCTCTATGGTGGCAAACAAGCGTTGGCCAACATGCGTTGGCAAGCTGTCTCCGGGGGAGCCCGAGGCGCGTCGGCAGGTGCTGGTCAACGCTCGTCGGCCGACAGGTGTCGGCCGGCAGGCGTTGACCGACAGGCATGGGCAACAGCATCAGGAGGGAACCGTCATGACCGGCGACACGCACACGCCCGGCACCACGACCGCGTCCAGCACCTCCACCCCCCGTCAGGTGGTCGTCGTCGGCTCGGGTCCGACCGGCCTGCTGCTGGCCGGCGACCTCGCCACCGCCGGCGTCCCGGTCACCCTCGTCGAGAAGCGCCCCCGCGGGATCAGCAATCTCTCCCGCGCCTTCGTCCTGCACGCCCGCACGCTGGAGCAGCTCGACGCCCGCGGGCTCGCCGACGGCCTGGAGCACAAGGGCGAGGCCCTCGACCGCATCCGGCTCTTCGGCGGACTCGCACTCGCGCTGGACACGCTGCCCTCCCGCTTCAACCACCTCCTGGTGATTCCGCAGTACGAGGTGGAGGAGGCGTTGCTGCGGCGGGCGGAGGACGCCGGGGTGAGGTTCCTGCACGGGACGGAGGTCGCCGGACTGCGGCAGGACGCGGACGGGGTGACGCTCGAGGTCCGCGGCCCGGACGGGGAACCGGACGAGCTGACGGCCGACTACGTCGTCGGGACGGACGGAATGCGCAGTGCGGTGCGGACGGCGATCGGACTGCCGTTCCCCGGCCGCTCGGTCATCCGGTCCGTCGTGCTCGCGGACGTCCGGCTCGACGAGGAGCCGGAGTCGCTGCTGACCGCCGACGCCGTCGGTGACGCGTTCGCCTTCATCGCCCCCTTCGGTGACGGCTACCACCGCGTGATCGGCTGGCACCGGGGCCGGGACGTCCCGGACGGCGAGCCGCTCGAGCTCGACGAGATCAAGGAGATCGCCCGGCTCGCGCTCGGACGCGACTACGGCATGCGCGACGCCCGTTGGATGTCCCGCTTCCACAGCGACGAGCGCCAGGCGCCCGCCTACCGCGTGGGCCGGGTCTTCCTCGCGGGCGACGCCGCGCATGTGCACACCCCGGCCGGCGGCCAGGGCATGAACACGGGCCTCCAGGACGCGGCGAACCTCGGCTGGAAGCTGGCGGCCGTGTTCAACGGACAGGTGGACGCGGCCCTGTTGGACACCTACCAGGCCGAACGCCACCCCGTCGGCGCGTCCGTGCTGCGCAGCAGCGGCGGCATCGTGCGCCTCGCGATGGCCAAGCACCCCTGGACGCGGGCGCTGCGCGGGGGAATCACCGCGGTCCTCGGCCACGTCGGCCCCGCGCGCCGCAAGGCGATCGGCCGGATCACGGGCATCGGATACGCCTACGGGGCGCCGCGAGGCGCCCACCCGTCGGTCGGCACCCGCGCCGCCGACGTCCCGCTGAGGAGCGGCCGGCTCTACGAGGCACTGCGGGGCGGGAGGTTCGTCCTGATCGTCCCGCAGACCTACGAGACCGGGGAGACCGGCCGGGCCGGGGAGCGCGCGGGCCGTCTCGCGGTGGAGCGCTGGGCGAGCGGCCGCCGTACCACGGTGCTGGTGCGGCCCGACGGATATGTGGCCTGGGCCGCGGAGTCACCCGATGCCGCCGCGGTCGAGGCGGCCCTCGCAGCCGCCGTGGGGGCCGCGGAGGCCATGGCCTAGGGAAGCGCGGCCGGCCGTCGACGAGGAGCGGGACGGACGGACCGGGTGGCCGGCCCGCCCCGGAGCCCCTGCCGCGGGACGGTCCTCAGCCCCGGCGCACCTCGTACAGGAAGCAGCCGTACTCCACCGCCCGTACGTGGACCAGCGTCACCTCCGGGTCCGCGAACGCCTCCGCGAAGGCCTCGCCGAACGCGTCCGGCGCCTCGACCAGCCGTCCGCCCAGGATGCGCCCCCGCGCCGAGTAGCGGCGGACCGCGCGGTGGGCGTTCGTGAACGGGAGCGCGTCCGCGGCCGGGCCCGCGCACTCCTCCGGGTGGATGAAGACCGGACCGGTCTCGTCGTAGGGGCCCGGCTCGGCGCCCGTCTCCAGGGCCCAGCGGCGCAACGGGGCGTAGGAGACCAGGGCGACGCGCTCGCCGGGCTCGCTGCGCCGCAGACAGCAGCGCAGCGGGGAGCCGCCCTCCTCGTCGGTCAGTGGGACGGGCCGGCGTCCGGCGTCGTCGGTGTCGCGGAGCTCCTTCAGGGCGGCCGGGCCGATGGGCCGTGCGGTGTACGTCGTCATGCGTCGAGGGTCACTCCCGTGACGCCCCGGCACCGGCGGTAAACGGACATCGCGTTCCGCGTGGGTCCCGTGGAAGGATGGCGCAACCCACACATAACGAGGAGATGACCGCGTGCCTGGCACAAACCTGACCCGCGAAGAGGCGCAGCAGCGCGCGAAGCTGCTCACCGTTGACTCGTACGAGGTCGAACTCGACCTCTCCGGCGCGCAGGAGGGCGGCACCTACCGGTCCGTGACCACGGTGCGCTTCGACTCCGCCGAGAACGGCGCGGAGTCCTTCATCGACCTGGTCGCCCCGGCCGTCCACGAGGTCACGCTCAACGGCGACGCGCTCGACGCGGCCGAGGTCTTCAAGGACTCGCGGATCGCCCTGCCCGGCCTCCTGGAGGGCCGCAACGTCGTCCGCGTCGTCGCCGACTGCGCCTACACCAACACCGGCGAGGGCCTGCACCGGTTCGTCGACCCCGTCGACCAGCAGGCCTACCTCTACACCCAGTTCGAGGTGCCGGACGCGCGCCGCGTCTTCGCGTCCTTCGAGCAGCCCGACCTCAAGGCCACCTTCCAGTTCACCGTGAAGGCGCCGACCGGCTGGACGGTCATCTCCAACTCGCCGACCCCGGAGCCCAAGGACGACGTCTGGGTCTTCGAGCCCACGCCGCGGATCTCCACGTACATCACCGCGCTGATCGTCGGCCCGTACCACTCCGTGCACAGCGTGTACGAGAAGGACGGGCAGTCCGTGCCGCTCGGCATCTACTGCCGCCCCTCGCTCGCCGAGTTCCTCGACTCGGACGCGATCTTCGAGGTCACCCGGCAGGGCTTCGACTGGTTCCAGGAGAAGTTCGACTACGCCTACCCGTTCACGAAGTACGACCAGCTCTTCGTGCCCGAGTTCAACGCGGGCGCCATGGAGAACGCGGGCGCGGTCACCATCCGCGACCAGTACGTCTTCCGCTCGAAGGTCACCGACGCCGCCTACGAGCTGCGCGCCGAGACGATCCTGCACGAGCTCGCCCACATGTGGTTCGGCGACCTCGTGACCATGGAGTGGTGGAACGACCTCTGGCTGAACGAGTCGTTCGCCACCTACACCTCCATCGCCTGTCAGGCCTACCACCCCGACAGCCGCTGGCCGCACTCCTGGACCACCTTCGCGAACTCCATGAAGACGTGGGCGTACCGGCAGGACCAGCTGCCCTCCACCCACCCGATCATGGCCGAGATCCGCGACCTCGACGACGTGCTCGTCAACTTCGACGGCATCACGTACGCCAAGGGCGCCTCCGTCCTCAAGCAGCTCGTCGCCTACGTCGGCATGGACGAGTTCTTCCGCGGCGTCCAGGCCTACTTCAAGGCCCATGCGTTCGGGAACACGCGCCTGTCCGACCTGCTCGGCGCCCTGGAGGAGACCTCCGGACGCGACCTCGGCACCTGGTCGCAGAAGTGGCTCCAGACCGCCGGCATCAACATCCTGCGCCCGGAGATCGAGACCGGCGCCGACGGCGTGATCACCTCCTTCGCCATCCGCCAGGAGGCCCCGGCCCTGCCCGCCGGCGCCCAGGGCGAGCCGACGCTGCGCCCGCACCGCATCGCGGTCGGCCTCTACGACCTCGACGCCGACAGCGGCAAGCTCGTGCGCGCCGAGAGGATCGAGCTGGACGTGGACGGCGAGCTGACCGCCGTGCCGCAGCTCTCCGGCAAGCGCCGCCCCGCCGTGATCCTGCTCAACGACGACGACCTGTCGTACGCCAAGGTCCGTCTCGACGAGGACTCCCTGGCGTTCGTCACCGAGCACCTCGGCGACTTCGAGTCCTCCCTGCCGCGCGCCCTGTGCTGGGCCTCGGCCTGGGACATGACCCGCGACGCCGAACTCGCCACCCGCGACTACCTGGCGCTGGTGCTGTCCGGCATCGGCAAGGAGTCCGACATCGGTGTCGTGCAGTCGCTGCACCGGCAGGTGAAGCTCGCGATCGAGCTGTACGCCGACCCGGCCGCCCGCGAGGCGCTGCTGACCCGCTGGACGGACGCCACGCTCGCCCACCTGCGCACGGCCGAGGCCGGCGGCGACCACCAGCTCGCCTGGGCGCGCGCCTTCGCGACGACCGCGCGCACGCCGGAGCAGCTCGACCTCCTGGAGGCACTGCTCGAGGGCCGCGAGAGCATCGAGGGTCTCGCCGTCGACACCGAGCTGCGCTGGGCGTTCGTGCAGCGGCTCGCGGCCGTCGGACGCTTCGACGAGGCGGAGATCGCCGCCGAGTACGAGCGCGACAAGACCGCCGCCGGCGAGCGGCACGCGGCCACCGCCCGCGCCGCCCGTCCCACCGAGGAGGCGAAGGCGGAGGCGTGGGC
The DNA here is from genome assembly GCF_002911015.1 of Streptomyces populi. Taxonomy (GTDB): domain Bacteria; phylum Actinomycetota; class Actinomycetes; order Streptomycetales; family Streptomycetaceae; genus Streptomyces; species Streptomyces populi. Next base: position 10,638 of record NZ_KZ626981.1, on the reverse strand, counting down.
CTCGGTCGTCGAGTCCGACAAGCTCCCGAACGCCGTGCAGGAGGCGGTCATCGGCGGCTTCGTGCAGGCCGACCAGCGTGAGCTGCTCGCCCCGTACACGGACAAGTACTTCTCCGTGGTCAAGGAGATCTGGGACACCCGCTCGCACGAGATCGCGCAGCAGATCGCGACCGGTCTCTACCCGGGCGTCCAGGTCGCCGCGGAGACCCTCGACAGGACGGACGCGTGGCTGGCCTCGGCCGAGCCCAACGCCGCCCTGCGACGGCTCGTCTCGGAGTCCCGCTCCGGCGTCGAGCGTGCCCTGAGGGCGCAGGCGGCCGACGCGGCGACGACCGCCTAGGCACGCGGCCCAGGCACGTGGAACGACCCCGAGGGGGCGGGCACCGGCCGGTGCCCGCCCCCTCGGGCGCGTGGTGGACGCGGGTGTCAGCCCTCGTTGAGCTCGGCCGCCACCAGCTCCGCGATCTGGACCGCGTTCAGCGCGGCACCCTTGCGGAGGTTGTCGTTGGAGATGAACAGCGCGAGACCGTGCTCGACGGTCTCGTCCTGCCGGATGCGCCCGACGTACGAGGCGTCCTTGCCGGCCGCCTGGAGCGGCGTCGGGATGTCGGAGAGGACGACACCCGGGGCGCCCGCGAGGAGCTCGGTGGCGCGCTCGACGGAGACCGGGCGGGCGAAGCGGGCGTTCACCTGGAGGGAGTGGCCGGAGAAGACCGGGACCCGGACACAGGTGCCGGAGACCTTGAGGGCGGGGATCTCCAGGATCTTGCGGGACTCGTTGCGGAGCTTCTGCTCCTCGTCGGTCTCGTTCAGACCGTCGTCGACGATGGAACCCGCGAGGGGGAGCACGTTGAAGGCGATGGGGCGCTTGTAGACCTGCGGCTCGGGGAAGTCGACCGCCTCGCCGTCGTGCGTCAGCCGGTCGGCGTCGCCGACGACCTTCAGCGCCTGCCCGTGCAGCTCCGCCACACCGGCGACGCCGGAGCCGGACACCGCCTGGTAGGTGGTGGCGACCAGGGCCTCGAGACCCGCCTCCTCGTGCAGCGGCTTCAGGACCGGCATCGCGGCCATCGTCGTGCAGTTCGGGTTGGCGATGATGCCCTTGGGGCGGTCCGCGATCGCGTGCGGGTTCACCTCGGAGACGACGAGCGGTACCTCGGGGTCCTTGCGCCAGGCGGAGGAGTTGTCGATCACGACGGCGCCCTGGGAGGCGACCTTCTCGGCCAGCGCCTTGGAGGTGGCCCCGCCGGCCGAGAACAGCACGATGTCCAGGCCCGAGTAGTCCGCCGTGGAAGCGTCCTCCACCGTGACCCCGTCGACGACCGTCCCGGCGGAACGGGCCGAGGCGAACAGACGCAGTTCCTCGACCGGGAACTCCCGCTCGACGAGGATCTTGCGCATGGCTGTGCCGACCATACCGGTGGCTCCGACGATTCCGACCCTCACGGCGACTCCCTTGACGTGCGTTCTACGTGGTCCAGCGCTTCCATCATGCGTCTCACCAGGGTCCGCCTGTCCAATCCTTTCGGCGCGCGGCTCACAGCGTGGGACGCGGACGTCCGCGCCGCGGGACCCGATCCTGCGGCGGCCGGGCGTGCGGGTACGAAGAAATCGTCCGGCGCCGCGGGACGGCCGCAAGCCGTACGGCGCGGCCCGGCCACGGCTCCGGGCCGGTGTGACGTACGACTCGGACCGGGCCGAACGTTTTGGCCCGCACCGGCGTCGTAGAGGGGACGCGGGGAGGGGAGGGGTGGCTGTGCTGCGCAGAAAGCCACGTCGGGCACAGGGGGCGGACGACCCCCTGGACGCGACGCAGGAACGCCGGGTGCGGGCGGTGCTCGCGCTCGGCGGCGTGCCGCAGGCGGACCTGCCGGACGGGGTACAGCAGGTCCGGCTGCGGCTGCTGGAGCGTGCCGCCAAGGGGGACGAGGCGCCGCGCGACGTGTCCGCCTGGGCCGCGGTCGTCGCCTCGAACCTGGCGATGGACTGGCACCGGGCCAAGCGCCGGCAGGAGCGGCTGGGCGAGCGGCTGGCCTCGCTGCGCCAGTGGGAGCAGCCCTCCGACGAGGAGTCCAGCGTGCTCTCGCTGGCCGTCGCCCAGGGCCTGGACGAACTGCCCGACGCACAGCGCCAGGTCCTCGTCCTGCGGTTCTACGCCGACCTGCCGGTGCGGGACATCGCCGACGAGCTCGGCATACCCGAGGGCACGGTCAAGAGCAGGCTGCACACGGCGGTCCGCGCGCTGCGCGCCCGCCTGCACGAGAACGAGGTGGTGTGACGTGGCCGAGTACGAAGGTCTGGACCCGCTGCTGGCCGCGCTCACGGACGCCGAACTGCCCGAGGGCGCTCGTGACGACGTCGTGTTCATGGCCGAGCACCGGGCGGCCGCGGCGGACGTGGACGTACTCCGGGAGCAGCTGGTCGTCATCGGGGACGCGCTGGCGGACTCCGGCCGGCCGGACGGGACGGCCCGGGGGGACCGGAGGTCCGGGGCGCCCGGGAGGTACCGGCGGGCCCGGGCGCCGCGGCCGTCCGGGGCCGGCCGGCCGGGGGGTGCCCCGAAGAAGCGCTCCCGGCATCCGGGCGCCCTCGTCGCCGCCACGCTGGTGGCGGCCGCCATGGCCTCCCTGGTGGTGGGGATCGGCTGGCTGGCCGGGCAGCAGGGCGGGGCGGACACGGCGAAGGCCCAGGGGGCTTCGGACGCCAAGGCGGACAGCGGCAGCGCGGGCAAGCTCAGCGCGCCCGGCTACATCGCCTGCTCACGGCTCCTCGTGGAGGGCACGGTCACGAAGGTGGCCGCGGTCCCCGGCACCACGCAGGACCGGATCACCCTCGACGTCTACCACTACTACAAGCCGGCCGAGGGGGAGAAGACGGTCACCTTCCTGATGGACCAGGCCGTCGACCCGCGGCTGCACCGGGGCGACGAGGTCCTGGTCGGCATCCAGCAGCACGACTCGACGCCCGACCTCTGGACCACCGGGGAGCAGCGGATCGCCCGCGACCGGTCCTGGATCGTCAAGGCGCTGCCCGAGTCCCGGAGCATGAGGTGCGCGCAGTGACGCCCGGCACGGGCCGGGCCGCCCGCGGGAGGGCGTGACGCGAAAGGGCGTGACGCGAAAGGGCGGGCGCCCGTTCCCGGATGCCCGCCCCGCGCCCCGGCCGCTCGCGCGGCCGGGGGTCACACCGCTACGGCGTGACCTTGTCGATCTTCACGCTGCCGATGCCCGCGACCGTGCCGCGCGCGTTCACCAGCTGGACCTGGCCGAAGAACTCGCGTCCCTCGGGCGCCGCCGCGACGGCGGTGACCGAGCCGGACACCGTGGCCGAGGCGCCGGTGGCGAGCTTCACCGGGGTGGAGTCGTCGACCGAGACCGTGCCGAGCGCGCTGGAGAAGAACACGTCCCGGTAGTCGTAGGCGGTCGAACCCGACGGGACCGCGTAGCCCGCGACCTCGATGGTGTACGTCCCGGCGGCGGGGTTGGCGATGGAGACGGCCTCCTCCGAGTCGCCGTCCGCGGACTGTCCGACGACGGTCCCGGCGGCGTTCTTCACCGTCAGGTCGAGGTCGGCGGCGTTGTCCGAGACGTTGCCGATGACCACGTCGAGCGAGGCCGCGCCCGCGGGCACCTCGACCGTGGTGGTCTGCGTCGCGCCCTCGGTGATGGTCGGCCGCGCGTTCTTGGAGGAACCGAGCGGACCGCCCTTCAGCTTGCCGTCGAGCGCGGCGAAGTTGTTCGTCACCTTCCAGGAGGCGGCGGCCGGGGTGCCGACCTTCGCCTCGGGGACGGTCACGACGGCCGGGTCGAAGGCCGCGCCGAGCACGGCGACGTCCAGCTTGTAGGGGTTGTCGAGCAGCGGCGAGGTGCGGCGCGCCTCGACCTCGATCTCCCAGACGCCGGGCTGCGGGTCCGCGTACGCGCGCACGTCGGGCTTGCAGCCGTTGCCGTCGAGGTAGTTGTTGTAGCAGTACGGGGTGCTGGTGTTGTCGACCGGGACGCCGTAGGGGTGGATCGCGATGAAGCGGGTCTGGCTCTTGTCCTTGAGCCCGCCGATCGCGGCCTCCAGGGACGTGGCGCCCTCGGGGACCGTCACGAAGTACGAGGTGGTGCTGTTGCGCTGCACCGAACCCGACGCCGCGTAGGTGTACTTCAGCGGCGACGAGACCACGACGGTCGCCAGGATCTGCTTGTCCACGCCCTCGGTCCGCGGGTCGTCGACCTCGAGGATCGCGCTCTTGAGCCCGGCCGACCTCGGCGCGGCCTGCACCTTGACGGTCACCGGCCGGTTCAGCGGCAGGCTCACCTCGTCCTTGCCGAGGATCCGGAAGGTGTCACCGGCATTGTTCTCGAAGGACAGCTCGTGCCGGACCGCCCGGTCCGGGCCCGAGGTGCGGGTGACGGTGACGTCGTACGTCTTGCGCTGGCCGGCCTTGAGGCCGCCCTCGCGGTCGTACAGGCCGGTGCCGAAGCCCGGGGTCTTCAGCGCGTAGTCGATCGCGGTGTCGACCGGCGCCTTCACCGTGTAGTCGTGGGCGGTGGCGCCGTCCCTGATGGAGTCCCAGGCGTCCTCGACGTCGATCAGGCCCGCGCCCTCCGCGTACGCCTGGACGCCCTTGATGTGGTGGGCGGTCGAGGTCAGCGCGGTGCGCAGGACGGCCGGGGTGAGGCTGAGGCCCTTCTGCTTCGCGGCGCTCAGCAGCAGCGCGGAGGCGCCGGCGGCCTGCGGGGAGGCCATCGAGGTGCCCTGGAGCATCGAGTAGCCGGCCGGGAGGGTGTAGCCCGCCTCGGCGACCGGGGAGCCCGGCAGCCAGGTCTGGGTGGAGTTGATGGAGGCGCCGGGCGCGCTCAGCGTCGGCGTGAAGCCGCCGTCCTCACGCGGGCCGCGCGAGGAGAAGGGCAGCATCGCGTACTTGGTCTCCACCTGAGAGCCGTAGTTGGCGGCCCAGGTCTCCTTGGAGATGGTCGCGCCGACCGAGATGACCTTGTCGGCCAGGCCCGGGTCGCCGATGGTGTTCGCGCCGGGGCCGGAGTTGCCGGCGGAGATCACCAGCTGGACGCCGTAGGTGTCGATGAGACGCGTGTAGAGCTCGGCGCGCGCGTTGTTGCCGTCGTTGAGGGCGGGCAGACCGCCGATGGACATGTTGACGATGTCCACGCCACGGTTGGCGACGAGGTCGATCATGCCCTCGGTGAGCGCCACGTTGGTGCAGCCGCCGGTCCAGGTGCAGGCGCGCGAGGAGACGATCTTCGCGCCGGGCGCCGCGCCGCTCATCTTCCCGCCGAACAGACCGTTGGCGGAGGTGATGCCGGCGACGTGGGTGCCGTGCTCGGACTCGATGACGCCGATGTTGACGAAGTCGGCCTTCTTGCCGACCCAGGACCCGCCGTAGGGGTCCATCGGCACGTCCTTGCGGATCTCGACGACGAACGGCTGCCGCTCGACGACGTCCGTCGCCGGGTTGTCGGTGCCGAAATAGCCGATCTGGAAGCCGTCCTTGTACGGCTTCATCGGCGTGTCGTCGGTGAAGTCGCTGTTGTTGTTCAGGTCGACGGTGACCGTGCCAGCCGCCGGGTCGTAGAGCACGCCCCAGGCGTCGGTGGTGTCACCGTCGCGGTTCGCGTCGCCCGCGGCGTCGCCGCCCGCCGTCGCCGACTCCCGGAACGTGCTGATCTCGTACGAACCCGCGGGCGCCGTCCACGACTTGCCGCCGTAGGTGAAGGCGGGCCCGGCCACGGGGGTGATCATCGGGCGCCAGGTCGCGTCGCTGTCGAGGATCGGGTCGGTCGAGGTGACCCAGTCGACGATCTTGCGCTCGCCGGTGGTGGTCTTCTGCAGGGCGGGGTGGCCCAGGTCGACGCCGGAGTCCAGGATGCCGATGGTGACGCCCCGGCCGTCCGCCTTCGGGTGGTCCTCGACGAAGTCGACCGCACCCGTCTCGAAGGAGGGGTTGTACGGGTTCGTGGCGGGGGTCTTCCTGCCGGGACCGGAGTACGTGGCGGCCGTGGAGGTGTTGCTGCCGTGCCGGGCCGTGTCGGCGCTCGGCGTCGGGTCGTCCAGCGCGATCTCCTGGCGCAGGTCGATCCCGTGCACCGAGGAGAGCTTCGCGGCGGCGGCGATGGCCGCGTCCGCCCTGCCCGTGGGGACGGTGGCGCGGACGTAGCCGAGTTTGTCGTAACTGCGGCCGACCGAGCCGCCCTTGACGGCGTCCAGCTCCTTCGCGACCTGCTCGGTCTGGCCGGGAGCCGTCGCGATCATCATCGTGACGTTCTTGTCGCCGTTGGCCTTGGCCTCGGCGAGGAGGTCGGCGTCGCTCGAACCGAGTTTGGCGGCGGCGGACTTGGTGCCGGGGTCGGCCGTGGGCGCGCCCGTGTCCGCGGAGAAGGCCATGGGTATCGGCCCGGCCGCGGAGAGCGCGGCCACCAGGCCCGCTGCCATGGCCAGGCGGGCCACGCGTCTCGCGCCCGATATAGGTGCGCGCTGAGGGTCGGAGGTCATCTGCATCCCTTGTAGGTAAAGGAACGAGCGTGGAACGGCCGGTTCCGGTGGTTCTCGCGGTACCGGTCGCATCAGTCCGGAATGTGAACCCGGATGACCGCTCAGCTTTACCCAAGGGGCAGTTGTTTGGGGAGAGTTGACCAAGCAGTGATGGACGCATGGCGTACTTCCGCCATGCGCCATGCCGTCGATGACGGGCTATGAGGGGATATCCCGGACGGCTCGGGCATCTCTCTTTGTCGATTCAGCTCTCTTTTGTGCGCGCGTAGTGGCGGGACGCCTTCGCGCGGTTACCGCAGGCCGCCATCGAGCACCAGCGGCGGGTGCCGTTCCGCGAGGTGTCGAAGAAGTGCAGGACGCACGCCTCGTGCGCGCAGCGGCGGATGCGGTCCGGAGCGGCCCGGAGCAGTTCCAGGTAGTCGCGCGCGGCGAGCCAGGCCGGCCCCCAGGAGGGGTCGTCGAACTCCGGCGTCCCGCCCGGCCCCCGGTCGGTCAGCGTCAGCCGGACCCGTCCGTGCGCGAGGACGGCGTCGACGCGGGCGGCGGCCTCGGCCGGGAACCGGGAGTCCTGTCCGTCGGCCTGCCCGCGGGGGGTGTCGACCGCGGCGCGCAGGGCGTCGCGGGCCTCGAGCGTGTGCCGCAGGACGGTGTCGTCGGCCGGGAAGTCGAGGCCGTTGCCCGCCAGCCACACCGCGAGGCCCTCGGTGTCGGCCAGCAGGTCCCGCACCGCGCCTTCGTGCACCCAGCGGGTGTTGAGCAGGTCGAGCGAGACCGGCTCGCCGGTGAGGGGCCGGGGGTCGGGGCTGGTGGACATGGGGTCTCCCTTCGCTGCTAACCCTTCAAGGTTAGGTCACTGGTTGACGCTCCCGCTTCTAACCCTTAATGTCAATGACAAGGGTTAGCCTCTCGATGGGGCGGCCAACGGCAGAAAGGGACTGTCATGACGCTGCGCACCGGACACGTCGGCCTGAACGTCACCGACCTCGACCGCTCGCTCGCCTTCTACCGCGACGTCCTCGGGTTCGGGGTGCTCGGCGAGGGCAAGGAGGAGGGCGACGGCGGGGAGCGGCGGTACGCGTTCCTCGGGTCCCTGTCCGGGGACGGCCGCCCCGTGCTCACGCTCTGGCAGCAGGCGCGCGGCGGGTTCGACACGGGCCTGGCGGGCCTGCACCACCTCGCCCTCGAGGTCGACACCGTCGAGCGGGTCAGGGAGTACGAGAGCGCCCTGCGCGAGGTCGGCGTGACGTTCGCCTACGACGGCGTGGTGGCTCACCGCGAGGGCGCGGCCTCGGGCGGCATCTTCTTCCACGACCCGGACGGCACCCGTCTGGAGATCTTCGCGGCGAGCGGCGCCGAAGAGGCGCCGGTGCCGAACGCGTCCGCGCCGACCTGCGGTTTCTTCTAGTCCTGGGAGAGAACATGACGTACCACTCGGGCTCACGGGCGATCCAGGACCGCGTCGGTGTCCGGGACCTCGCCGATCACGTGGGCCGGTCCATGGCTCAGGGCATCCGCCCGGTGGCCGCCGCGTTCCTCGAACTCCAGCCCATGCTGGTCGTCGGCGCGGCGGCCCCGGGGAGCGGCACGCGGCACGAGCACGGGGCCGCCGCGGCGGGAAACAGCGCCGTGTGGGCCTCGCTGCTCACCGGCGCGCCGGGATTCGTACGGGCCACCGGCGCCCGGCAGATCTCGGTCGTGGGCGGCCCCCCGGCCGGCGACCCGCTCGCCGACGCGCTCGGCACCCCGGGCACGGCCGTCGGCACCATCGCACTCGACCCGCGCACCCGCCGTCGTATGCGCCTCAACGGCCGGGCCCGGCCGACCCCGCGCGGCTTCGCGGTCGAGGCCGACCAGGTCTTCTCCAACTGCCCCAAGTACATCCAGAGGAGGCAGACGTACGAGACGGTCGCCGGCCGCACGGCGGGCGCACCCCGGCACGGCAGGGAACTCACCGCCTCGCAGCGCGAGTTCGTCGAGGGCACCGACACCTTCTTCCTCGCCACGGTCCACGCGCACGGCGCCGACGCGAGCCATCGCGGCGGCAACCCCGGCTTCGTGCGCGTCGAGGCGCCCGGCGAACTGAGCTGGCGCGACTACCCCGGGAACTCCATGTTCCTGACCCTCGGAAACCTCGCGGCCGACCCGCGAGCCGGTCTGCTCTTCCTGGACTGGACATCGGGATCGGTGCTCCAACTGACCGGCACGGCCCGCGCGGAGTTCGCCCCCGACGGCGAACGCACCGTCCGCTTCACCCTCGCCGAGACCGTCGAGACGCCCGCCGCCAGCCCCCTGCGCTGGTCCGCGCCCGCGTACTCGCCGGCGAATCCGTGAACGGGCGGGCACGGCCCCCGGATCCACCTCCCTACCCCGCAAGATGAACACGGAGTGACCGTCCACCGGCCGTTCGGACAGGACTCCATGGACGCCCAGGGCGCGCCGAGATCGACGTACGGTGATCGGCGCCGCCCGTTGCCGCCCAGTTAACGCACAGGTCATCCCCAGTGCCAACCATCCAGTACGAGCGGGGAGTTCGCCGGTCGATCACCCCGCGGCCACTGTCGACGCGTTCGCACTCGGGGAGACCGCGCCATGCCGCGCATACGCTCTGTCGCCACCGTACCCGCCCTCGATCGCCGCACCCTGCTGGCCGCAGGCGGAGCGGTGTCCCTCTCCGCCGGGATCGGCCTCGCCCTGCGCCCGCGGTCCCCGGCGCACGGGGCGCCGGCCGCGCAGGCGCCGGTCGCCGACTCCGTCGCCCACGCCGGGAGCGGGCCCGCCGCGGCCGCCCGGACGGCACCGGCCGCCCTCGTCCCGTACACCCGCGGCACCACGCTGAGCAGCGTCGCCACGCCGCACTCCGGCTCCGCCGGGTACCGCCGGCTCGGCGCGGGCCCCGGCTGGAAGCGGGTCCTGCGCGACGAACTGGCCGCGGCCAAGGCGGGCCGCGCCGACCGGCGCACCGCGCTCGCCGCGTTCGTGCAGTTCACCGACCTGCACCTGACCGACGTCCAGCACCCGATGCGCGTGGAGTACCTGCGCTCCGGGAAGAGGAACGCCTGGCGCCCGCAGGAGGCGCTGACCGTCGCGGGCGCGGTCTCGCTGGTCGAGCGCGTCAACTCGCTGCGCGGAGCGCCCGTCACCGGCTCCTCGCTGCACTTCGTCATGACGACCGGGGACAACACCGACAACAACTCCAAGACGGAGCTGGAGTGGTTCCTGAAGGTCATGAGCGGCGGCCGCGTCAGCCCGAACAGCGGTGACCCGCGGCACTACGAGGGCGTCCAGGCCAGCGGTCTGAAGACCTACTGGCAGCCCGACTCCGCCCTGCGCGACGCCGACAAGCAGGCCGGCTTCCCGCACCTACAGGGCTTCCTGGACGCCGCCGTCCGCGAACTGCGCAGCCCCGGCCTGAAGCTGCCCTGGTACTCCACCGTCGGCAACCACGACGCCCTCCCGCTCGGCGTCTACGGATCGCGCGGCGACTCGTACCTCACCGACTTCGCCGTCGGCGGCAAGAAGCTGATGTCACTGGATCCGGCGACGAGCAACGCGATCCTCGCGTCCATCAAGTACGCCCGCAGTCCGAAGGGCGCCGAGTTCCACGACATGCTCAGGGCGCACGCCCGCCAGATGCGCTCGGTCACGCCCGACGAGAGGCGCGCCCCGTTCACCCCCGCCGAGTACCTCAGGGCGCACCTCGACCCCGCGCACACCGGACCGGGTCCGATCGGCCACGGCTACTCCTCCGCGAACCTCGCCGCGGGCACCCAGTACTACACGTTCCGCATCGCCGACGACGTCATCGGCGTCAGCCTGGACACCACCGACCCCGGCGGCCACTTCGAGGGCTCGATCGGCACCACGCAGCTGCGCTGGCTGGAGCGGACGCTGCGCGAGAACGAGGACTCGTACGTCGTCGTCTTCAGCCACCACACCAGCAAGACGATGCGCAACACCCAGCCCGACCCCGCCCGCCCGGCCGAGAGGCGGCACGGCGGTGCCGAGGTCGTGGCCCTCCTCGGCAGTTTCGGCAACACGCTGGCCTGGGTGAACGGCCACACCCACGAGAACGAGATCATCCCGCACGCCGCCCCCGGCAACCGCTCCTTCTGGGAGATCAGCACCGCCTCCCACGTCGAC
>NZ_KZ626980.1 GCF_002911015.1 Streptomyces populi | reverse complement strand
TGCCCCAGCCGCCGCGCCTGCGACAGCCGCTCCAGCACCAGGACGCCGGCGCCCTCGGCCCAGCCCGTTCCGTCGGCGGCCTCCGCGAACGCCTTGCACCGGCCGTCGGGGGCCAGGCCGCGCTGGCGGCTGAACTCGATCAGTGTTTTCGGTGTGCTCATGACGGTGACGCCGCCGGCCAGGGCCCTGTCGCACTCGCCGCGGCGCAGCGCCTGCACCGCCAGGTGCAGGGCCACCAGCGAGGAGGAGCAGGCCGTGTCCACGGTGACCGCCGGGCCCTCCAGGCCCAGGGTGTAGGAGATGCGGCCGGAGATGACGCTGCCGCTGGTGCCGACTCCCAGGAAGCCCTCGATGTCGGGGGTGGCGGCGTTCAGGCCGGCGGCGTAGTCGGGTGCCATCGAGCCGACGTAGACGCCGGTGTTCTCGCCCCGCAGCGACGACGGGTCGAGGCCGGCCGACTCCAGCGCCTCCCAGGAGGTCTCCAGCAGCAGCCGCTGCTGGGGGTCCATCGCCAGTGCCTCACGCGGTGAGATGCCGAAGAACTCCGCGTCGAAGTCGCCGGCCGTGTGCAGGAAGCCGCCGGCGTCGGTGTAGAAGCTTCCCGGGCGCTGTCCTTCGGGGTCGTAGCGGTGTTCCAGGTCCCAGCCGCGGTTCGTCGGCATCGGGCCGAGTGCCTCGGCGCCCCGGGCCACCAGGTCCCACAGGGCGTCCGGGGAGTCGGTGCCGCCCGGGAAGCGGCAGCTCATGCCGACGACGGCGATGGGCTCGAACAGGCCGGCGGGGTCCGGGGACGCGGCGGGGGGTGTGGAGGGCCGGGGCTCGGGCCCGGTGACCGGGCCCAGCAGTTCGGTCTCCAGCAGGGCCGCCACGGCGGCGGTGGTGGGGTGGTCGAAGAGCAGGGTGGCGGGCAGCCGCAGTCCGGTGGCGCCGTTGAGCCGGTTGCGCAGGTCCACCGACATCAGGGAGTCGAAGCCCATCTCCTTGAAGGCGCGGGCGGGTTCGACGCGTTCGGGTGCTCCGTGGCCCAGGGTGACGGCGGTGTGCAGCCGGGTCAGTTCGACCAGTTCCGCGTGCCGGTCCTCGGGTGCGAGCGCGGCCAGCCGGTCGCGCAGTGCCCCGGTCGCGCTGCGGGCGGGGGCCTGTGCGGCGCGGCGGGCCGGGGGGCGGACCAGGCCGCGCAGCACCGGTGGTACGCCGAGGTCGGCGGCGTTCGCGGCGATCGCCGCGAGGTCCAGTGAGAGGGGCACCGCCAGGGCGCGGTCCAGGGTGCACGCGGCGTCGAACAGGCGCAGTCCTTCCTCGGTGGCCAGGGGGACGATGCCGCCGCGGCGCATCCGGCTCAGGTCGGCGTCGCCCAGGTGGCCGCTCATGGTGCTGTTCTGGGCCCACAGGCCCCAGGCGAGGGAGAGGGCGGGCAGGCCCTGCTCGCGGCGGTGCTGGGCCAGTGCGTCGAGGAAGGCGTTCGCGGCGGCGTAGTTGGCCTGGCCCGCGTTGCCGAGGGTGGCGGCCGCCGAGGAGAAGAGGACGAAGGCGGACAGGTTCATGTCCCTGGTCAGTTCGTGCAGGTTCCATGCGGCGTCGGCCTTGGGCCGCAGCACGGTGGCGAGCTGGTCCTGGGTGAGCGAGGTGAGCAGGGCGTCGTCCACGACGCCCGCGGCGTGCACCACGGCGGTCAGCGGGTGTGCGGCATCGATCTGGCGCAGGGTCGCGGCCAGTGCGTCGCGGTCCGCGGCGTCGCAGGCGACGACGCGGACGTGGGCGCCGGTGCTCCGCAGGTCGGCGGCCAGGGCCTGGGCCGCGGCCGGATCCGGTCCGCTGCGGCTGGTCAGCAGCAGGTGGCGGGCGCCGTGCCGGTCGATCAGGTGGCGGGCGAGCAGTCCGCCCAGGGTTCCGGTGCCGCCGGTGATCAGCACGGTGCCCTGCGGGTCGAGTCCCGGGCCGCCCGGTGCGGTCTGTGCCCGGGTCAGCCGGTCCACGGTGAGCTGTCCCTGCTCGAGCCGGAAGTCGGTGAGGTCCTCGGCCAGGGCGGCGGGCAGGGCGGCGCGGGAGGCGGCGTGGTCGTCGCTCTCGGCGAGGGTGAAGCGGCCGGGGTGCTCGCTCTGCGCGCTGCGCACCAGGCCGCGTACCGCCGCGTGCGACAGGTCGTGCGAGCGGGTCAGGACGATCAGGCGGGAGGCGGCGGTGCGGTCGTCGGCGAGCCATGCCTGCAGCAGGCCGAGCACCTGTCCGGTCGCCGTGCGGGCCGCGGTGACCGGGTCCGTCGCGGCCGCCGGCACGTGGGCCACCACGAGTTCGGGCAGTTCGGTGCCGGTGGCGTCGATGAGGGCCGCGAGGCCGGGGTGGGTGTCCGCGCCGGTGAGTGCGTCCACCGGTTCGCCGAGCACCGCCCAGCGGGCGGGGTCGGGTGTGGTGGCGGGCAGCGGCGCGGTGTGCCTCTCGAGCTGGAACAGGGAGTCGAGGCGGGGGGCCAGCTGGGCCGCCTGGACCGGGCGCAGGGTCAGGGAGTCGGCGCTCAGGACAAGGTGGCCCGCGCCGTCCAGGGCGAGGACCGAGACGCTGTCGCCGACGGCCGGTGCCAGGCGCACGCGCAGGGTCGTGGCGCCCGTCGAGTGCAGGGTGACCCCGTTCCAGGAGAAGGGCAGCCTGAGGGTGTCCTCGCCGAGGAGCAGCGGGTGCAGGGCGGCGTCGCTGAGGGCCGGGTGGAGGCCGTACTGTGCCTCGCCGTCCGGGGTGTCGGCCGGCTGCGGCAGGGTGATGTCGGCGAAAAGTTCGTCGCCGCTGCGCCAGGCGCGGGTCAGTCCCCTAAATGCGGGGCCGTAGCCGTATCCGGCCTGTTCGAGGCGCTCGTAGAAGCCGGTCAGGTCGATGGGGCGGGCGTCGCCGGGCGGCCACTGCTGTGCCGCCGGGGCGGGGGCGGGTGCCGCCGTGGGGGTGAGGAGTCCGAAGGCGTGCCGCGTCCAGGGGGCCTCGCCCGTGCGGGAGTGGACGCTCACCTCGCGCCTGCCGTCCTGGCCCGCCGGCCCGACCGCGATCTGCATCTGTACGGTGCTGTCGTCGGGCAGGAGCAGGGGTTCGTGCAGGGTCAGCTCCTCGAGCCGGTCGCAGCCGACGGTGCGGCCCGCGCACAGGGCCAGTTCCACGAACGCGGTGCCGGGCAGCAGCGCGGTGTCCTGCACGGTGTGCTGGGCGAGCCAGCCGGTCGCGGTGAGCCGGCCGGTGAGCACGGTGCCGCCGTCGGCGGCGAGTTCGACGACCGTGCTCAGCAGCGGGTGGCCGGCGGCGGCGATGCCGAGGCGGGCGGGGTCGGTGCCGCTGTCGCGTTCGTCGAGCCAGTAGTGCTCCCGCTGGAAGGGGTAGGTCGGCAGGTCCAGGGGGGTGGTGGCGGCGGGCCACCGGACCGGGGCGCCGTGGGTGAAGGCCTGGGCCAGCGACTGCTGGAACCGGTCCGCTCCGCCGTGGTCGCGGCGCAGGGAGGCGACGGCGACGGCGGTGTGCCGTGTGTCGTCGGCGGTGTCCTGGACGGCCATCGCCAGCACGGGGTGGGGGCTGCACTCGATGAACATGCTGTGGCCGGCGTCCAGCAGGGCGCGTACGGCCGGCTCGAACCGGACGGTGCTGCGCAGGTTGCGGTACCAGTAGGCGGCGTCGAGTTCGGTGGTGGCGGCGTCCTCGCCGTCGACCGTCGAGTGGAACGGGATCCGGGCGGGGCCGGGCCGGACCGGCGCGAGGACCTGGAGCAGGTCCTCGCGCAGGGTCTCCATCTGTGCGGAGTGCGAGGCGTAGTCCACCGCGATGCGGCGGGCCGTGATGTCGTCGGCGGTGCAGGCGTCGAGGAGTTCCTGCAGGGCGTCGGCGGCGCCCGCGACCACCACGGAGGCGGGTCCGTTGACCGCCGCGACGGACAGGGCGCCGTCCCAGGGGGCGATCAGTTCGTGCACGCGGTCGGCCGGCAGGGGCACGGAGGCCATGCCGCCGTCGCCGGCGATGCGGGCGATCGCCTGGCTGCGCAGCGCGGCCACGCGTGCGGCGTCCTCCAGGGAGAGGATCCCGGCGACGCAGGCGGCGGCGATCTCGCCCTGCGAGTGTCCCACCACGGCCGCGGGCCGTACGCCGAAGGATTCCCACAGCCGGGCCAGGCAGACCATGACGGCGAACAGGGCGGGCTGGACCACGTCGACGCGCTCCAGTGAGGCGGCGCCCGGCTCGCCGCGTACCACCGCGTGCAGGTCCCAGTCCACGTGGGGGGCGAGGGCCTGCGCGCACTGTGCCATGTGCTGCGCGAACACGGGGGAGGTGTCGAGCAGGCCGGCGGCCATGCCCGCCCACTGGGAGCCCTGGCCGGGGAAGACGAACACCGGCCGCGGGTCGGCGGCGGCGATCGCCCGTTGGAGGGCCGGGTGTTCGTGGCCCTCGGCCAGGGCGCGCAGTGCGTCCAGGTCGCCGGCCGGGACGGCGGCGCGGTGTTCGAAGGCGGTCCGTGTTCCGGTCAGCGACAGGGCGACGGCGGCCGGGTCGAGTCCGCTCACGTGCGGCAGGAGCTGTGCGGCCTGGGCGCGCAGCGCGGCCTCGGTCCGCCCGGTCACCACCCAGGGCACCGGCTGCTCCCCCGCCCCGGCATCGGCGGCCCCGGAGGCCTCGGCGGTACCGGAGGCCTCGGCGGCCCCGGGGAGTTCGGGAGTCTCGGCGGCTTCGGGGGCCTCCGAGGGCTCGGGGGCTTCTTCGAGGATGACGTGGGCGTTGGTGCCGCTGATCCCGAACGAGGACACCGCCGCCCGCCGCGGCCGCTCGCCGCGCGGCCACGCGCGCTCCGTCGTCAGCAGTTCCACCGCGCCCGAGGACCAGTCCACCTTCGACGACGGCGCGTCCACGTGCAGGGTGCGCGGCAGCACCTGGTGCCGCAGCGCCTGGACCATCTTGATGATCCCGCCCACCCCGGCCGCGGCCTGCGCGTGCCCGATGTTCGACTTCAGCGACCCCAGCCACAGCGGGTCGCCGTCCTTGTGCTGCTGTCCGTAGGTGTCCAGCAAAGCCTGCGCCTCGATCGGGTCGCCCAGCGCGGTGCCGGTGCCGTGCGCCTCCACCGCGTCCACCTCGGCGCCCGAGACACCCGCGTCCGCCCAGGCCTGGCGGATCACCCGCTGCTGCGAGGGACCGTTCGGCGCCGTCAGACCGTTGGAGGCACCGTCCTGGTTGACCGCTGATCCGCGCACCACCGCCAGCACCCGGTGCCCCAGCCGCCGCGCCTCTGAGAGCCGCTCCAGCACCAGGACGCCGGCGCCCTCGGCCCAGCCGGTTCCGTCGGCGGCCTCCGCGAACGCCTTGCACCGGCCGTCGGCGGCCAGGCCGCGCTGGCGGCTGAACTCCAGGAACATGCCGGGGCTGGCCATCACCGTCGCCCCGCCGGCCAGCGCCCTGTCGCACTCGCCGCGGCGCAGCGCCTGCACCGCCAGGTGCAGGGCCACCAGCGAGGAGGAGCAGGCCGTGTCCACGGTGACGGCCGGGCCCTCCAGGCCCAGGGTGTAGGAGATGCGGCCGGAGGCGACGCTGGAGTGCTTGCCCGTGAGCAGGTGGCCCTCGAAGCCCGCGGGTGCGTGGTGCAGCGGGCCCGCGTAGTCCTGGGCGAAGGCGCCGACGAACACGCCGGTGGGGCTGGAGCGCAGGGTCTCGGGCAGGATCCCGGCGCCTTCCAGCGCCTCCCAGGAGGTCTCCAGCAGCAGCCGCTGCTGGGGGTCCATCGCCAGTGCCTCACGCGGTGAGATGCCGAAGAACTCCGCGTCGAAGTCGCCGGCCGTGTACAGGAATCCGCCGTGCCGGGTGTAGGTGGTGCCGCGGTGCTCGGGGTCCTGGTGGTACAGGCCCTCCAGGTCCCAGCCGCGGTCGGCGGGGAAGGCGCCGACCGCGTCGCGGCCCCGGGCCACCAGGTCCCACAGGGCGTCGGGGGTGTCGGCCCCGCCGGGGAACCGGCACGCCATGCCGACGATCGCGACCGGCTCGGGGTGCTCGAGGGCGTGCAGCCTCTCCCGGGTCTTGCGCAGATCGACGGTGACGCGCCGCAGGTACTCGACCAGTTGCTGCTCGTCGTTTGCCACGTGTGCCAACCCCTTGGAATGTGTGCGGACTCAGGCGAGTTCCTGGTCGATGAAACTGAGCAGCTCTTTGACCGAGGCCGTCTGCAGGTGCTCGGTGTCGTCGTCCTGGTGGCCGGGGCGGGCCATCCGCGCCGCCAGGGCCTTCAGGCGTGTCTCGATCTCGGACCGCAGCTCCGGTGTGTCGGGCGCCTCGGTCAGTGCCTTCTCCAGCCGCTCCAGCTGGGCCAGGGCCGCGGGCGGTGTCTGGGCGGGTGCCAGTTCGTCCTGCAGGAGCCGGGCGACGCGTGCCGGGGTGGGGTGGTCGAAGAGCAGGGCGGGGGCGAGCCGCAGGCCCGTCGCCGCGATCAGCCGGTTGCGCAGTTCGACGGAGGTGAGGGAGTCGTAGCCCAGGTCCTTGAAGGGCAGGTCCGCGTCGACGGTGGCCGCGCCGCCGCGTCCCAGGACCACGGCCGTGTGTTCGCGCACCAGGTCCAGTACGGCCCGCTCCCGTTCCGCCGGGGGCAGTTCGGCCAGTTGCCGGCGCAGGTCGGGGGCGGCGGCGGTGGTGGTCTGCTGCGGTGCGGTCAGGGGCACCAGGGAGCGCAGCACGGCGGGTGCGTTCTGTGCCTGGGCCCGGATCGCGGCCAGGTCCCAGCCGGTGGGCACCAGGGCCGGTTCGTCGTGTGCGAGTGCCGCGTCCAGCAGGGCGAGGCCGTCGGGGGTGCTCAGGGGGATGAGGCCCGAGCGTTTCATGCGGGCCCGGTCGGCCTGGCCCAGGGCCGATCCGCCCATGCCGTCCTCGTTCTGCCACCAGCCCCAGGCCAGTGACAGGGCGGGGAGTTTCTGCGATCGCCGCTGCTGGGCCAGGGCGTCCAGGTAGGCGTTCGCGGCGGCGTAGTTGGCCTGGCCGGGGCCGCCGAGGGTGCCCATCACCGAGGAGAACAGGACGAAGGCGCTCAGGTCCCGGTCCGCGGTGAGCTCGTGCAGGTTCTTCGCGGCCTGTGCCTTGGGGCGCAGCACCCGTTCCAGGCGCTGGGGGGTCAGGTCGGTGAGCACGCCGTCGTCCAGGACGCCCGCCGCGTGCACGACCGCGCTCAGCTGCACGCCGTCGAGGACCGCGGCCAGTGCGTCGCGGTCGGCCGCGTCGCAGGCCACGAGGTCCGCGTGGGCGCCCAGGGCGGCGAGTTCGGTGAGCAGTTCGGCGGCCTTGGGGGCCTGGGTGCCGCGCCGGCTGGTCAGCAGCAGCCGGCGTACGCCGTGTTCGGTGACCAGGTGGCGGGCGGTGGCCCGGCCCAGCGCCCCGGTGGCGCCGGTGATCAGTACGGTGCCGTGGTGGTCGGGGGTGCGGCCGCGGAAGGGGGGTGCGGGCATCGTGAGGACGACCTTGCCGGTGTGGCGGGCCTGGCTCATGTGCCGGAAGGCGTCCGCGGCGCGGCGTACGTCCCAGGTGGTCACCGGCAGCGGGGTGAGCGCGCCGCGGGTGAACAGTTCCATCAGTTCGGCGAACATCTCGGCGATGCGCTGCGGTGCCACCTCGAGCAGGTCGAAGGCCTGGTAGCGGATGCCGGGGTGGTGGGTGGCGACGGTGTCCGCGTCGCGGATGTCGGTCTTGCCCATCTCGATGAAGCGGCCGCCTTCGCGCAGCAGGCGCAGGGAGGCGTCCACGAACTCGCCGGCCAGTGAGTCGAGCACGACGTCGACTCCCGGGGCGAAGCGCTGCTCGAAGGCCAGGGTCCGTGAGGAGGACAGCTGGTCCTCGGTCAGCCCCAGGTGCTGCAGCGCGGCCCATTTGCCCTCGCTCGCGGTGGCGCGGACCTCGGCGCCCAGGTGGCGGGCGAGCTGGACGGCGGCCATTCCCACGCCGCCGGCGGCGGCGTGGATCAGCACCTTCTCCCCGGCGCGCAGGCCCGCCAGTTCGTGCAGGGCGTGGTAGGCGGTGAGGAACACCAGCGGTGTCGCGGCGGCCTGCGCGTCGCTCCAGGTGTCGGGGACGGGGGCCAGCATGCGGTGGTCGGCCACGGCGGTGGGGCCGAAGGCGCCGGTGAACATGCCCATCACCCGGTCGCCGGGGGCCAGGGCGGTGACCTGTGCGCCGACCTCGGTGACCGTGCCCGCGCCCTCCTGGCCCAGCAGTCCGGCCTCTCCCGGGTACATGCCCAGGGTGCTGAGCACGTCGCGGAAGTTGACTCCCGCGGCGCGGACGGCGATGCGTACCTGGTGCGGGGCGAGCGGTTGGGTCACCTCCGGGCAGGGCAGCAGGGCCAGTGCCTCCAGGGTGCCGCGCCGGGGTGCCGCAAGGCGCCAGGTGTCCGTCTGGGCGGGGGGGACCAGGCCGGCCGGGCGGGTCAGTCTGGGCACGTGCGCGGTGCCGCGGCGCAGGGCCAGCTGCGGCTCGCCGGCGGCGAGGGCGGCGGCGAGGGCGGCGGCGGACTGCGGGGTGTCGTCGGTGTCCACCAGGGCGAGGCGGCCGGGGTGTTCGGTCTGTGCGGAGCGCACCAGGCCCCATACGGCGGCCGCGTCGGGGTCGGGGCTCTCCTGGGGTGCGGTGGCCACGGCGCCGTGGGTCACCACGACCAGGCGGGCCTGGTCGTCGGGGGCCGCGGTGAGCCAGTCCTGCACCAGGGCCAGTGCCTGTTGTGCGTGTGCGGCGGTGCCCACGGCGACCTGGGCGGGGAAGGCCACCCGTTCGGTGCCCGCGGCCGCGAGTGCGGCGCGCAGCGGGCCGGCGAGGCCCGCACCGCCCCCGGCGCCCTGAGCACCCTGAGCGCCCTCGGTGTCCCGGGTGTCCTCGGTGTCCCGGGTGTCCCGGGGGTCCTGGGGGTCCTGGGCGGTGAACAGGGCTGCCCGGGGCAGCGGGTCCGCGGTCAGGGGGAGTTCGGGCCAGTCGATCCGGTGCAGCGCCTCGTGCCCGGTGCCGCGCAGCTGGCCCGCGGTCACCGGGCGCAGGACCAGTTCGTCGATCGTGGCGACGGTGCGTCCCTCGCCGAAGAGGGTGAGGCGGGCCGTGTGCGCTCCGGTGCGCCGCAGGTGGACCTGCACCGTGTCCGGGCACGGCGCGTGCTGGCTGACGCCGGTGAAGGAGAACGGCATCAGCGCGGTGCCGCTCTCGGCGGCCAGGTGCGCGACCCCCGCGTGCAGCGCGGCGTCGAGCAGGGCGGGATGCAGGCCGGCCGGCTGTGCGGGTGCCTCGCGGGGCAGGGTGACGTCGGCGAACACGTCGTCGCCGCTGTGCCAGGCGGCGCGGGTGCCGCGGAAGGCGGGGCCGTAGCCGTAGCCCAGGTTCTCCAGGCGCTCGTACAGCTCGTGCGCCGGTGTCGTCTCGGCGCCGGCCGGCGGCCACGGCCCCGGCCGGGCCCCGGGCGCGGGCGCGGGCGCGTTCTCGAGCCACCCCTCGGCGTGCCGGGTCCACGGCAGGTCGGCCCGTGCCCGCGAGCACAGGGTCAGCGGGCGGCGGCCGTCCTGTTCGCCGCCCACCACCAGCTGCACCGTGAGCGCCTGGGACCCGGGCAGTGCCAGGGGGGCGTACACGGTCAGTTCGCCCAGGCGGGCCAGGCCCAGGTGCTGTCCGGCGTGCAGGGCGAGGTCGACCATCGCGGCGCCGGGCAGGACCACCGAGCCGTGCACCGCGTGGTCCTTGAGCCAGGGCTGGGTGTGCCGGGACAGGCTCGCGGTGAACAGGACCTCCGGGGAGAGGGCGGATTCCACCGCCGCCCCCAGCAGGGGGTGGCGGGTCGCGGTGAGCCCGAGCCCGGCGGCGTCTGCCGCGGCCGGTGCCGGCGCCAGCCAGTAGCGCCGGCGCTGCAGCGCGGTCGTCGGCAGCGGGGTCGGCCGGGCCCCGGCGAACCGTGCCGCCCAGTCGACGGCGACGCCCCGGGTGTGGAGCCGGCCCAGGGCCGTGGCCAGTGTCGCGCTCTCCTGGCGGCCGGCGCGCAGGAGCGGGACGAACAGGGCGTCGCCCTCCTGGGCGAGGCAGGCGTCGCCCATCGCGGACAGCACGCCGTCCGGGCCCGCCTCCAGGAAGGTGCGCACGCCCTCGGCGTGCAGGCGGCGCACCGCGTCGTGGAAGCGGACCGGGGCGCGTACCTGGGTGACCCAGTAGTCGGCGTCCAGGCGGGTGCGCGGTTCGCCGGTGACGGTGGAGAGCAGCGGGATGCGGGCCGGGTCGTGGTGCAAGGTGGCGGCCAGGGCGCGGAAGTCCTCCAGCATGCCGTCCATGAGGGGTGAGTGGAAGGCGTGGCTGACCCGCAGCTGCTTGGTCCTGCACCCCTGGGCGCGCAGCTGGCCGGCGACGGCGGCCACCGCCTCGCGGGTGCCGGAGATGACCGTGGCCGCGGGGCCGTTGAGTCCGGCGATCGCGATGTCCTTCTCGCGGCCGGCCAGCAGGGGCGCGACCTGCGCCTCGTTTGCCTCCACCGCCACCATCGCGCCGCCGGCGGGCAGGGCCTGCATGAGCCTGCCCCGGGCCGCGGTGAGCGCGCACGCGTCGGCGAGCGAGAGCACGCCGGCCGCGTGCGCGGCGGCGATCTCGCCGACCGAGTGCCCGGCGACGAAGGCGGGGTGCACCCCCCACTGCTCGAGCAGCCGGTACAGGGCGGTCTCGACGGCGAACAGCGCGCTTTGGGTGTAGGCGGTGGAATCCAGCAGCGGCCGGCCGTCGCGGTCCTTGTCGCCGTCGAAGACGACGGCGCGCATGGGCCGCTCCAGGTGTTCGTCCAGGTGGGCCCAGACCTCTTCCAGAGCGTGGGCGAACTGCGGGTGGGTGCGGGCCAGTTCGTGTCCCATCTGCGGGCGCTGGGCGCCCTGGCCGGTGAACAGCACGGCGAGCGGTCCCGCCGTGCCGCGCACCACGCCCTGGGTGAGGCCGGGCCCGGGGGCGCCGGTGGCCAGGGCCTCGAGCTGCCGCAGGAGCTGCGGCTCGAGCCGGTCGCCGGCCCGGTGGACCAGGACGGCCCGGTGGTCGTGCTGGGTGCGGGTGAGGGCGAGGGAGAGCGCCACGTCGGCGGGGTGCGTGTCGGGCCGGCCGGTGAGGAGTTCGTGCAGCCGTGCGGCCTGGGCGGCCACGGCCTGGGGGGACTTGCCCGACAGCAGCCAGGGCAGCGGCCCGGCCGGGCGGGGGGTGTTTGGCCGGGGGGCCGGCGGGGCGGCGGGGGCCTGTTCCACGATCAGGTGCGCGTTGGTGCCGCTGATGCCGAAGGAGGACACCGCCGCCCGGCGCGGCCGGCCGGTCGCCGGCCAGGGGGTCGCTTCGCTCAGCAGCGTCATGGTGCCCGAGGACCAGTCGACGTGGGGGGTCGGCTCGTCGGCGTGCAGGGTGCGCGGCAGGACGCCGTGCTGCATGGCCAGCACCATCTTGATGACGCCGCCGACGCCGGCCGCGGCCTGGCTGTGGCCGATGTTCGACTTCAGCGAGCCCAGCAGCAGGGGCCGCTCGGGGGTGTGGCCGCGGCCGTAGGTGGCCAGCAGGGCGGCCGCCTCGATGGGGTCGCCCAGGGCGGTGCCGGTGCCGTGCGCCTCGACGGCGTCCACCTCGCCGGCGTCCAGGCGGGCGGCGGTCAGGGCCTGGCGGATCACGCGTTCCTGGGAGGGGCCGTTGGGTGCGCTCAGGCCGTTGCTGGCGCCGTCCTGGTTGACGGCGCTGGAGCGGATCACGGCGAGGACGGGGTGGTCCAGGCGCACCGCGTCGGAGAGCCGCTCCAGCAGCAGCATGCCGACGCCCTCGGCCCAGGCGGTGCCGTCGGCCGCGGAGGAGAACGCCTTGCAGCGGCCGTCGGGGGCCAGGCCGCGCTGGCGGCTGAACTCGACGAACATGCCCGGGTTGGACATGATGGTCGCCCCGCCGGCCAGGGCCATCGTGCACTCGCCCTGCCGCAGGGCCTGCGCCGCCAGGTGCAGGGCCACCAGGGAGGAGGAGCAGGCGGTGTCGACGGTGACGGCGGCGCCGCGCAGGCCCAGCGTGTAGGCCACGCGGCCGGAGGCGACGCTGGGGGTGGTGCCGGTCAGCAGGTAGCCGTCGGCGCCCTCGACCGGTTCGTGCAGGCGTGGCCCGTAGTCCTGCGCCATGGCGCCGACGAACACCGCGGTGCGGCTGTCGCGCAGCGAGGCGGGGTCGAGGCCGGCCCGCTCGACGGCCTCCCAGGAGGTCTCCAGGAGCAGCCGCTGCTGCGGGTCCATGGCCAGCGCCTCGCGCGGTGAGATGCCGAAGAAGTCGGCGTCGAAGCGGTCGGGGTGGTCCAGGAACCCGCCCCTGGTGAGGTAGGTGCGTCCGGGCCGGTCCGGGTCGGGGTCGTAGAGGCCGTCGAGGTTCCAGCCGCGGTCGGCGGGGAAGTCGCCGATCGCGTCGCCGCCCTGGGCGAGCAGGCGCCACAGGTCCTCGGGCGAGTGGACCCCTCCCGGGTAGCGGCAGCTCATCGCGACGATCGCGATCGGGTCGTCGTCCTGCCCACGGTGCGGCCCGGCGGGTTCGGCGGCGGGGTGCTGCTCGCGGGCCGGGCGCAGGTGGGCGATCAGCGCCCGGGGCGAGGGGTGGTCGTAGACGAGCGAGGCGGGCAGGTCCAGGCCGGTGGCGGCGCACAGCGCGGTGCGGAACTCCAGCGCGGTGTGCGAGTCGAATCCCAGGTCCTTGAAGGCCAGGTCGAGGTCGACCGCGTCCGCGCGGGAGTGGCCCAGCGCGAGGGCCACCTGGGTGGCGACCAGCTCGCGCAGCAGCAGGTCCTGTTCGGTCCCGCTCAGTGCGGCCAGCCGGGCGGGCAGCGCGCCGGCGCCCGGGGCGTCCGGAGTGCCGGCGTCCGCGGTGCCCGCGGTGCCCGGAGTGCCGGCGTCCGCGGTGTCCGGGGTGTCCGGGGTGCGGGTCGTGTCCGAGGGCGCGCCGGTCCGCGGGGCGGGGGTCTGCGCGGCCGGCGCGCCGGTGGGCCCGTCCCCCGCCGGGGCGGGGGACGGGCCGGCCTGGGGCAGGGAATCCAGCCAGTGGCGCTCGCGCTGGAAGGCGTAGGTCGGCAGCGGTGTGCGGCGCGGCCGGCGGGCGGCGAACGCGGGGCCGAAGTCGACGTCGGCGCCGTGCACGTGCAGCTGGGCCAGGGCGGTGAGGAACGTGCGGGCCTCGGGCCGGCCGGCGCGCAGCACGGGCGCCAGGACGGGCGGCCGGTCCGGGGCGCCGGCGGCGAGGCTCTCGCGGACCATCGGGATCAGCACGGCCTCGGGCCCCAGCTCCAGCCAGCGGGTGACGCCCTGCCCCGCCAGGGTGCGCACCCCGTCGGCGAACCGGACGGCGCCGCGCACGTGGCGCGCCCAGTACCGGGGGGAGCACAGCTGCTCGCCGGCGATCTCGCCGGTGAGGTTGGAGACGACCGGGATCCGGGGCGCGCGGTAGGCCAGGCCCCGGGCGAGGTCCTCGAACTCCTCGAGCACGCCGTCCATGTGGGCGGAGTGGAAGGCGTGGCTGGTGCGCAGTTCCTTGGTCCTGCGGCCGCGGCCGCGCCAGTGGCGGGCCAGGGCGTCGACGGCGTCGCGGTCGCCGGAGACGACGACGGACGAGGGGCCGTTGACGGCCGCGACACCGGCCTTGTCCGCGTACGGCTCGAGGGACGCGGCGACTTCCTCCTCGCCGGCCTCCAGGGCGGTCATGGCGCCGCCGGCGGGGGCGGCCTGCATGAGGCGCCCGCGGGCCGCCACGAGCGAGCAGGCGCCGGCCAGGTCCAGGACACCCGCGGCGTGCGCGGCGGCGATCTCGCCGACCGAGTGGCCGATCAGCACGTCGGGCACGACGCCGAACCCGTGGGCCGTCAGCCGGTACAGGGCGCTCTCCAGGGCGAACAGGGCCGGCTGGGTGTAGCGGGTCTGGTCCAGGGCCGCGGCCTGCACGGTGCCGGGGTCGGCGAACAGGACGTCGCGCAGGGGCAGGTCCAGGTGCGGGGCGAAGTGCTCGCACACCTCGTCGAGGGCGTCGGCGAACGCCGGGTGGGCCGCGTACAGTTCGCGGCCCGCCGCGGGGCGCTGGCTGCCCTGTCCGCTGAAGAGGAACGCGGTCCGGCCCGCGGGGGCGGCCCGGCCCGTGACCGTGTGGGCCATGGCCCGGTCCTCGGCCAGGGCGCGCAGTGCCTCGTCGAAGTCCGCGGTGTCCTGGGCCACGAGCACGGCCCGGTGCTCGAACAGGGACCGGCCGGTGAGCAGCGAGAACCCCACGTCCGCGGGGCGCAGGTCCGCCCGGTCGGTGATGAGGGAGCGCAGCCGCCGTGCCTGGCCGCGCAGTGCCGCCCGGCTGCGGGCGGACACCAGCCAGGGCACCGGGCCGTCCGGCGCCGCGGCAACGCCGCCGGACACGCCGTCGGAGGGGCCGCCGGAGGCGGTGGCGGACACGCCGTCGGACACGCCGTCGGACGGGCCGCCGGATGCGGCATCGGACACGCCGTCGGACACGCCGTCGGACACGCCGTCGGAGGGGCCGCCGGAGGCGGCATCGGAGGCGGTGGCGGAGGGGCCGTCGGATGCGGTGGCGGTGGGGCGGCCCGGTGCGGTACGGGACGTGGCGGGGGTGTCGGGCAGGTCGGCCAGGACCAGGTGACAGTTGGTGCCGCCCATGCCGAAGGAGCTGACGCCCGCCAGCAGCGGCCGGTCGGGGCGGGGCCAGGGGCCGAGCCGGTCGTGGACGCGCAGGTTCAGTTCGCCGAAGGGGATCTTCGGGTTGGGGTCACGGAAGTTGAGGCTGGGCGGGAGGCTGCGGTGGCGGATGCTCAGCGCGGTCTTGAGGAGCCCGACGATGCCCGCCGCGCCCTCCAGATGTCCCACGTTGGTCTTCGCCGAGCCCACCAGCAGCGGGGTGTCGCCGGTGCGTGCGGCGCCCAGCACCCGGCCCAGCGCGGCCGCCTCGATGGGGTCGCCGACCGGGGTGGCGGTGCCGTGCAGTTCCACGTACTGCACGTCGCCGGGGTCGGCCCCGGCCCGTTCGTAGGCCGTGCGCAGCATCTGTGCCTGGGTGTTTTGGCCGGGCACGGTCAGGCCGTCGGTGGCGCCGTCGTTGTTGACCGCGCCGCCCAGGATGAGGCAGTAGACCGGGTCGTCGTCGGCGAGCGCGGCCTCGAGCGGTTTGAGGACGACCACGGCGCCGCCCTCGCCCCGGACGTAGCCGTTGGCCCGTGCGTCGAAGGTGAAGCAGCGGCCGTCGGGCGACAGGGCCCCGAAGCGGGCCATGCCCACGGCGCTGTCGGGTACCAGGTTGAGGTTGACGCCGCCGGCGAGCGCGATCTGGGACTCGCCGCTGCGCAGGCTCTCGCAGGCCAGCTGGACCGCGACCAGGGAGGACGACTGGGCGGTGTCGACGCTCATGCTGGGGCCGTTGAGTCCCAGGGTGTAGGAGACGCGGTTGGCGATGATGCCGCGGTTGAGGCCGGTGACGGTGTGCGGGCCGGTGCCCGCCGTGCCCCGGCGGTGCTGCAGGGCGGCGTAGTCGTCCCAGATCGCGCCGATGAACACACCGGTGCGGCTGCCGTTCAGGGTGCCCGGCACGATGCCGCCGTCCTCCAGTGCCTCCCAGGCCAGTTCGAGCACGAGGCGCTGCTGCGGGTCCATCGCCGCGGCCTCCTTCGGCGCGATCCCGAAGAAGCCCGCGTCGAAGGTGTCGACGCGCTCCAGGAAGGCGCCGAAGCGGGCGTTCGCCGCGGCCGGCTGCTGCGCGAGGACGCGGGCGTGCTCCCACCGGTGGGCGGGCACCTCGCTCACGGCGTCGGTGCCGCTGCGCAGCAGGTCCCAGAAGCCGGCCGGCCCGGGCGCCTTGGGCAGCCGGCAGGACAGTCCGACGACCGCCACGGCGCCGCCGGTGCGAAGGGGCCGGGGTGCGGCGGCCAGGTCTCGTGTACTGGGCATGGCGGTCTGTGTCTCCCGGGCTAGGGGCGGAGCAGGTCGGAAACAGTGGCCGCGATCTTCTGGTCGGCCAGCATGGTGGCGTGCTCGACGTCGAAGGTGAGCTCGCGGCCCACGGAGATCCGGTCGGCGCCCACGCCGGCGGCCCGGATGCCGTTGAGGCCGCTGGCGGGGCTGGAGGAGCTGATGGCGGTGGCGGAGCGCCACCGCTCGAAGGGGTCCAGGTCGCCCGCGGCGGCGAGGTAGCCCATGAAGGAGCCGAAGGCCTCGAAGAGTTCCTCGCGCCGGGTGCGGTCGAGCCCGGCGCGGGTGAAGGCGGGCTCGCCGACCTCGCGCACCAGGCGGGTCAGGCCCTGCTTGAGCGGGCCGACCTGCGGGCTCGTGTCGTAGCAGCGGCGTCCGGCCTCGCGGGCGGCCTCGATGTCGTGGGCGGGCAGCACGGACGACATGAACCCGACGATCTTGTGGAACTGCCACAGCAGGGTCTGGGCGACGGTGATCTCGGGGTCGAACAGGAGCAGCAGCGGGTCGCTGCCCTGCAGTTCGGCGACGCGTTCGGCGAGCGTGGCGGCGAACACCGATCCGGCGCAGTACCCCATCACCGCGTGCACGCGGGGGCGTTCTTGTTCCACCGCGCGTGCCCAGTGGTCTATGTACTGCTTTCCCGACCATTCGGCGGCCGCCTCGGCGGCGGGGGGTATGGATTCCCAGACGGCCAGGTCGGTCGTGAGGTTGGCGACCAGGTCGGAAAAACGTGCTTCCGGCCTGCCCGTCGTGTCGAAATCGACGGCGAGCACGACCGCGTCCGAACCGCCGCCGTCCGCCAGGATTTTCCATTCGCCGGATTCACCCATCGAAAAACTCCTCGGTCGGGATAAGGAAAATTTTCTGTCCCCGGCTCGGGAGCGTAGAGGGCGCCGTCGCACGGGTGCGAGGCTTCCGATCCCCTATCGACCCCCTATTGTTCGCGGCCCGGGCGGCAAGGGGGCGCGGCCGGCGGGTTTAGGGGTGTGGAAGAGCGCGGGGTCCTCCTACGCTCGGGCGCAGTCGTTTCTGCCGCCGCCGCAGCCCGTATCTGGAGGATTCCGTGAACCGTACGGCGAATACTGCGCCGCATTCGGCCTCGTGGCCAGAGCGCGAGCTCGCCCTGGCCGGCCGGAAGGAAGAAGCTCTCTGGCTTCTCGAACGGCTGGCTCCCGGAAGTGCGCCCAACAATCTTCCGCTCGCCTTCCAGGTGGACGGCAGGATCAGCATTTCCGCGCTGCAAGAGGCGTTGGGGGTGCTGCTGCGCCGTCACGAGGTGCTGCGCACGGTCTTTTTCGCCGCCGGCGCGGATCTGACGAAGACCGTGCTGGGGCCCGGGGACTTCCGGGTGGGCATCGAGGAGGTCGAGGACTTCGCCGCCGGTGCGGACCGGCTGGAGGACGCGCTGACCCCGCTGGTCGCCCGGCCGTTCACGTTCGACGGGCGTCCCCTGGTGCGGGCCGTGCTGCTGCGCCGTCCGGAGGGGGACGTGGTGTGTTTCGTCTTCCACCACCTCGTCTACGACACGGTCTCGGGCACCGTCTTCCTGGAGGAGCTCACCCGCGCCTACGAGAGCGCGGCGGCGGGGCGGGAGACGGACCGGGACCTGCTGGTGCCGGTTCCCGTCCTGCACGAGGAGGCGCCGGGCCAGGAGAGCGTGGAGTTCTGGCGCGCCCGGATGGCCGGCTTCGACCCGCAGACACTCGAACTGGGCATCGGCACCCCCCAGACGGCGCAGCCGGAGCTGGCCGGCGCGCAGGTCACCCACACGCTGTCGCCGCGGGCGGCGGCCGTGGTGCGGCGGCTGCAGAAGGAGCTGCGGGCCCCCGAGGCGGTCGTGCTGCTGGCCGCCTACTTCCTGCTGCTGTCCGCCCACGGCGCGGGCCCCGACCTGACGGTGGGATCCCCGGTCAACGTCCGGCCCCCCGAGGCGCAGCGGGCCATCGGCTACCACGTCAACGTCCTGCCGCTGCGGCTGCGGGTGGAGCCGCAGGAGAGTTTCGGTTCGCTGGTGCGCACCGCCCGGGACACGTTCTTCGACGCGCTCGTGCACTCCCAGGTGCCGGTGGACAGCATCTCGGGCCTGGTGCCGCGCGCGGACGCCTCCTGGCGGGGCACCCTGTTTCGGCATCTGTTCAACTACGTGCCGAACTTCGGGATGCCCGACTTCGACCTCGCGGGCCTGCGGGCCCGGCCGCTGGTGGCGCGCAACGGCTTCAGCAAGTTCGACCTCGAGTTCTTCGTGATGTCCTTCGAGGGCGGACTGCGTCTGATCGCCGTGCACGACCCCGCCGTGCTGTGCGCCGAGGACGTGAGCGCGCTGCTGCACCGCTACGAGGCCCTGCTGCTGTCGTTCGCCGACGGCGAGAGGGCCACGCAGGTGCCGGTCGGGGAGCTGAAGGTGTGGGACGGGCGCGACCACGACGTCATCGGGGCGGCCAACGCCACCGGCGGCCCGCTGGAGGCGGCGAGCGTGCTGGAGGCGGTGCACCGGCACGTGAGGTCGGCGCCGCAGCGGGTGGCGGTGCAGCACGGGCCGCGCGCCGTGACCTACCGCCAGCTGTGGGAGGCGGCCGAGGCCACCTGCGCGCGCCTGGAGCGGGCGGGCGTCTCGGCGGGGGACGTGGTGGCGGTGGCCGCCCGGCGCAGCCCCGAAGTGGTGGCCGCGGTCCTGGGCATCTGGCTGGCGGGCTGCGCCTACCTGCCGCTGGACCCGGAGCATCCGGCCGAGCGCCTGTCCTACCTGCTGTCCGACTCCGGGGCCGCGGTGCTGCTGGGCGACGCCGCCTTCAGCGCACCGGCCGGCACCGGCGCGGCGGTGCTGGCGCTGGCCCCGGTGGACGGGCCCGTGCCCCAGGCACCGGCCGGCGCCCTGCGGCGCCGGCCCGCACCGCAGGACGCGGCCTACCTGATCTACACCTCCGGCTCGACGGGACGCTCCAAGGGCGCGCTGATCGGCCACCGCGCCCTGGCCAACGTCGCGGCCCACTTCACCGGGCAGCTGGAGGCGGGCGCCGACGACGCGACCTTGTGGATGACCACCTTCGCCTTCGACATGGCGGGCATCGAACTGCACGTCCCGCTGTACTCGGGCGGCCGTATCGTGATCGCGCCCGACGAGGCCCGCACCCGGGGCGCGGTGCTGCGCGAGCTCATCGACCGCTACGAGCCCTCCATCCTGGAGGCCACGCCCACCACCTGGCGTCTGGTCCTGGACCAGGTCGCCGACCGGCTCGCGGGCCGCCGTGTCATCTGCGGCGGCGAGCCCGTGCCCGTCACGCTGGCCCGCAGCCTGATGGACAGCGGCTGCCAGGTCCACCACGCCTACGGCCCCACCGAGACCACCATCTGGTCGACGTCCCGGGTGCTGGCCGGCGACCTCGGCGAACGCCTGGACGTGGGCCGCCCGATCCGCAACACCCAGGTGATGGTCCTCGATCCGGCGGGCCGTGAACTGCCCGTGGGCGTGCGGGGCGAGGTGTGCATCGCCGGGAGCGGGGTGGGCCT
The DNA here is from genome assembly GCF_002911015.1 of Streptomyces populi. GTDB lineage: Bacteria > Actinomycetota > Actinomycetes > Streptomycetales > Streptomycetaceae > Streptomyces > Streptomyces populi. The sequence continues at coordinate 1,275 of NZ_KZ626980.1, read as the reverse complement.
GGGCTATCACCGGCGGCCCGAGCTGAGCGCCGAGCGTTTCCGGGTGCACCCCGTGCACGGCCGCTACTACCGCACCGGGGACCTGGGCCAGTGGCGCAAGGACGGCCGCCTGGAGCTGCTGGGCCGGGCCGACCGGCAGGTCAAGCTGCGCGGCAACCGGATCGAGCTCGGCGAGATCGAGGCGGTCCTGCTGGAACACCCGCGGGTGCGGGCCGCCGCCGCGCTCGTGGTCGGCGACCTCAGCGCGGACGCCCGGCTGGTGGCGTTCGTCGAGACCGGCGGCGCACCGGCGGACCTCACCGGCGAGCTGTGGGAACACGCGCGGGCCCGGCTGCCGCGCTCGGCGATCCCCCAGGACTTCCGCGTCATCGACGCGCTGCCCGCCAACGCCAACCAGAAGGTCGACTACCTCGCCCTGGCCCGCCTGGCCGGCGAACACACCCCCGCCGGCACCGGCACCGGCGCGGGCACCGGCGCGGGGGCGGGGGCGGGTGAGCAGGACGCGACGGTCCACGAACTGATCACCCTGTGGCGCCGGCTGCTGGAACGCGAGGACGTGACGGCCACGACGAACTTCTTCACCCACGGCGGCCACTCCCTGCTGGGCGCGCAACTGCTGCAGCGCATCGAGGAGTCACTGCAGGTCACGGTGAAACTGGCGGACCTGTTCTCCGCCCCGACCCCGGCCGGCCTGGCCGAACACATCCGCGGCCTGCGCGGCCCCACCCCCTGACACCGCCCCCGGCACCCCGCCGACGCCCACCGCGCCGACGGCCACCGGGCCACCGGGCCACCGGGCCACCGGGCCAGGGGGCCAGGGAAACCGGGCCACCGGGCCAGGGAAACCGGGCCAGGGGGCCAGGGAAACCGGGCCAGGGGGCCAGGGGAACCGCGGATCCAGGAGGAGCCCGGCGCCGCCGGGCGGCCGGCCGTCCGCGGCGGCACCGGCACCACGACCGCACCCCGCCCCCGGTCACCGGCACCACCGCGGGCACCGGCACCACAGAGGAACCCCGCACCCGCCCCGGCACGGGCACCGGCGCGGGCACGGGGGCGGGCCCCGGGCCGGGGCGTGGGCGGGCACCGCAGAGGAACCCCGCCGCGGCCCCGCCCCCCGGCACCGCCACCGACACCGCCCACCACCACCGCAGATGAACCCCCCTCACCACCGCAGAAGAACCCCGTCACGGCCCCGCCCCCGACACCGGCACCGGCACCGGCACGGGTGCGGGTGCGGGTGCGGGCACCGACAACGCAGAGGAACCCCGTCATGGA
>NZ_KZ626979.1 GCF_002911015.1 Streptomyces populi | reverse complement strand
TCCCGCGTGTCAGTCTGGTCGAGGCCCGGACGGCCCCCCGATCGAAAGGGGCCGAGGGCCACGTCCCTCACCCGCAACAGGAGTGAACTCATGAGCATGCAGGACCAGTTCAAGGACAAGGCCGAGCGGATGAAGCAGCAGGGGAAGAAGAAGACGCGCCCCGAAGGCCGCCACCCCGAAGGCCGTCAGGACGAGGCGAGCCGCCGTTCCCCGGCCGGCCGTGACAGCGCGATGCCGGAGTCGGAGCGCGCTCAGCGGGAGGCCCAGGACCGCTTCGACCAGGACTACGACGCCTGACCGGTCCGCCCACACGGCCCGAACGGGGCGCCCTCTTCGGAGGGCGCCCCGTTCGCGTGCCGGGCGTCGGTCCGGCCCCGGAGGGCGGTCCGGCCCCGGAGGCCGGACGGGTCAGTCCGGCCGCGGGGGGAGCTTCGGCCTTCTTCTGTCGGGCACGTCCGAGTGGTCCGGCGGGGAGGCGGCGGGGTGGACGCGGAGCAGGTCCAGGGAGAGCTGGATGGCGTCGTCCAGCTGGGCGTGGCGGCCCTCCGCCCAGTCGAGCGGGGTGCGCAGGATCTCCAGGTCCGGTGCGACGCCGTGGTTCTCGACGGACCAGCCGTACGCGTCGAACCAGGCGGCGTTCATGGGCACCGTGATGACCGTGCCGTCGCCGAGGCGGTGCCGGCCGGTCATGCCGACCACGCCGCCCCAGGTGCGCTGCCCCACGACCGGGCCCAGCTTCAGCAGTTTGAAGGCGGCGGTGATCATGTCGCCGTCGGAGGAGGTCGCCTCGTCGGCCAGGGCCACCACCGGGCCGCGCGGGGCGTTGGAGGCGTACGACACCGGCTGGGCGTCGCGGGTGAGGTCCCAGCCGAGGATCGTGCGCGTGAGCTTCTCGACCACGAGTTCGCTGATGTGGCCGCCCGCGTTGCCCCGCACGTCGACGATGAGGGCCGGGCGCGAGACCTCCATCCGCAGGTCGCGGTTGAACTGGGCCCAGCCCGAGCCGCCCATGTCCGGGATGTGCAGGTAACCGCAGTGCCCGCCGCTCAGCTCCCGCACCACCTGGCGGCGTTTGGCCACCCAGTCCTGGTAGCGCAGGGGGCGTTCGTCGATCAGCGGGACCACGGCCACCCGGCGTGAGCGGCCCTCGCCCTCCGCCGGGGTGAAGGTCAGCTCCACCGTCGTGCCGCCCGCGCCCGCGAGCAGCGGGTACGGTCCGGTGACCGGGTCCACGGGACGCCCGTCGACATGGGTGAGGACCGCGCCCTCGCGGATGCCGGCACCGGCCAGCGGCGATCGCGCCCTGGAGTCGGACGAGTCGCCGGGCAGGATCCGCTTGAGCATCCAACCGCCGTCACGGCACACGAAGTTGGCGCCCAGCAGGCCCTGCCAGCGTTGGTAGTGGGGCGGGCCCTCGTTGCGGCGCGCGGGGCTCACGTACGCGTGCGAGGTGCCCAGTTCGCCGAGCACCTCCCGCAGCAGGTCCGCGAACTCGTCCGGGGAGGAGACCCGTTCGACCAGGGGGCGGTACTGCTCCAGGACCGCGTCCCAGTCGATGCCGCACATGTCGGGGTCCCAGTAGTAGGCGCGGATGATGCGGCCGGCCTCCGCGTAGGCCTGGCGCCACTCGGCGCAGGGGTCCACCTCGTGCAGGATGCGGCGCAGATCGATCCAGACGGTGGAGTCGCTGTCCCCGGACTCGGTGGACGGCACGGCGCGCAGGTCGCCCTCGTCGACGACGACCAGCCGGGAGCCGTCGCCGCTCACCGCGAACCAGTCGAGATGGTCGACGAGTTCGGACTTCTTCGCCTTGGTGATGTTGAAGTACTCCAGCGTGGGACGGCCGGTCGTGTCGTCCGGGTTGGCGAACGTCTCGCCCAGGGCGCCGGAGATCGGCCAGCGCAGCCAGACCAGGCCGCCGCCCGCGACGGGGTACAGCGCCGAGTACTTGGAGGCGGTGACCGGGAAGGGCGTCACCCGGCTCTCCAGGCCTTCCAGTTCGACGGTCGTCGCGCCGCCGTCGCCGGGCCCCTCCTCGAGGGGGTCGAGGCCTCCGGCGACCGGCCGCCCGTCGGGGTTCAGCGCGAAGGGGGAGGGGGTGGCGGAGGACAGCGGGACGAGGTAGGGGCGGCAGCCGAGGGGGAAGGACAGGTCCCCGGTGTGCACGTCGTACACGGGGTCGAAGCCGCGCCAGGACAGGAAGGCGAGATAGCGGCCGTCCTGGGTGAACACCGGGTTCTCGTCCTCGAAGCGGCCGTTGGTGACGTCGACGACCAGCCGGTCCTTCATGCGCGCCATCTTGATCTGCCGCAGGGAGCGTCCGATCCCGGGGTGCGACCACGTCAGCCAGGCGCCGTCCGGGGAGAAGGCGAGGTCCGTCACCGGTCCGTTGATGGAGCGGATGAGCTCGGTGACCTCACCCGGCCCGGACCCGGCCCCGGACTCGGTGCCGGACCCGGCCCCGGTGCCGTCCTCTGCCTCTGCCTTCGCCTCCGCCCTTTTCCGGTCCTTCGCCTTGGCCTTCTTCCGGTCCTTCGCCTTCGCCCCTGTCGCGTCCTCGGCCGCCGTGCCGTCCCCTCCCCCCTCCCCGTCCCCGTCCCCCTCCTCGGGCTCGGGTCCGGTCCGCGGGTCGAGACCGGCGTTCTCCCCGGGCTCCTCCGTGGCGTCGAGCAGGAGCAGCCGTCCGTCGTTCGAGGCGATGGCGAGACGTTCGCCCTGCGGGTCCGACACCAGCTCCTGTACGCGGCCCAGCAGGCCGGAGGCGAGGCGGCGCGGCTCGCGGGCCCCGGTCGCGCGCGGCAGGTAGGCGATCTCGACGGCGTCCTCGCCCTCCGCGTCGGTGACGTAGGCGACCTGGCCGCCCGAGCCGAGCATCTCCGGGAGCCGGACCCGTACGCCCGGGGTGTCCGCGATGGTGCGCGCGGGGCCGTCACGATGGGTGAGCCAGTACAGGCTGCCGCGTACGACGACGGCGCAGGCCCGGCCCGTCTCGTCCACGGAGATGCCGTCCACGTGCTGGGCGGCCGGCACCGGGTACGCACGCCGTCCCGCGCGCGGACCGCCCAGCAGGACGTCGAGGCGGCGGGGGACCGACTCGGGGGACAGGTTGTCGACGATCCACAGGTCGCCCGCGCACTGGTAGACGACCCTGGTGCCGTCCGAGGAGGCGTGCCGTGCGTAGAAGTCGTCGTGGTCGGTGTGCCGGCGCAGGTCGGAGCCGTCGTACGAGCACGAGTAGAGGTTGCCGATGCCCTCGTGGTCGGAGAGGAACGCGATCCGCCCGCCGACGAACATCGGGCAGGCGAGATGACCGCCGAGCTCGGCGACCAGTTGCCGGCCGTGCAGCCAGAGGCGGCCCATCGCCCCGCCCCGGTAGCGCTTCCAGGCGGCCGGCTCGTGGGGCGGGGTGCCGGTGAGCAGCAGGGTCTTCCGCTCGCCCCCGATGTCGGCGACGCCGATGTCCGAGACCGGGCCCCAGGGCAGTTTGCGTCCGGGGTCGCCGTCGGTGAGGACGGAGTAGGCCCAGGTGAAGTAGGAGAAGGGCTGGCCGTGCGAGGCGACGGCGAGGATGTCGCCGTCGGGGGACCAGCCGCACACCTGGGTGTCCGCGCTGCCCCAGTAGGTGAGCCGGCGGCCCGGTCCGCCGTCCACCGGCGCCAGGTGGATCTCCGGGACCAGGCTGCGCCAGCTCGTGTACGCGATCTGCCGGCCGTCGGGGGAGAAGCGGGGGTGGCCGACCTTGGTGCGGTCGACGGTGAGCCGCCAGGCGCGTCCGCGGCCGTCGAGGGGGGCCAGCCACAGGTCGTCCTCGGTGACGAAGCACAGCCGGTCGCCGCTCAGGTGCGGGAAGCGCAGATAGCCGGGGGAGTTCTCGTCCGGGGTCGCGTTCTCGTGCTCGTGGCTCACCTCCCCATGCTTTTCCGCTGGAGTGACCCCGGCAACTCGTGGAAGCGGGGGCGCGTTGTGGGACGTGGGCGCGGACGGGGGTATGGGAGGTGCGCGCGGGGCGCGTTCGGTGGCGTGCGTGCCCCGGTCGGCGAACGGCGTGACCCAGCACACGTACGAAACGGTTTCGTTTCGCTGGAGTCGGGGGGTATCTTCAAGGGCATACGAATCCGTGTCGTTCGAAGCGGGAGAGGTGAGTGGGATGGCTGAAGCCGCAACGGCGCGACGCAGTCGGATCACGCCCGAGCGTGAGGCCGAGCTGTACGCGGCCGTGCTCGACCTGCTTCGGGAGGTCGGCTACGACGCCCTCACGATGGACGCCGTCGCGGCCCGCACCCGTTCCAGCAAGGCCACCCTCTACCGCCAGTGGGGCGGGAAGGCCGAGCTCGTCGTGAAAGCCCTGCGGCACCTGAAGCCGCTGAAGTTCTCCGACATGGACACCGGGAGCCTGCGGGGCGACTTCCACGCCCTGGCCCTGCGCCAGGACGACTGCCAGATGGAGCAGGACTCCGCGCTGATGCGGGGCCTGGCCATGGCGGCGCACGGGAATCCGGACCTGCTGAAGGCGTTCCGCGAGTGGCTGATCGAGCCGGAGATGGAAGAGCTGCGCCGGGTGCTCCAGCGCGGTGTCGACCGAGGTGAGATCCGTGCGGACAACCCGGCGATCGAGTACGTGATGCACATGCTCATCGGCGCCTTCGCGGCCCGCACCATGATCGACGAACTCCCGCCGACCCAGGCCTTCCTGCATTCGTATGTCGACGCCGTGGTCCTCCCCGCTCTCGGCGCCTGACGTCCCACTCCTTCCCCTGCTCCACCCTGCGGATCCCCGCAGCCGCACCTGACGCGCCGCTCACGTCGTCGGGCTGATCCCCCCTGCCCCCACACGGGTGATCACACCAGCCCCTTGCCCTTCCCACGACCTGACCGGGAGTACGCCCTCGTGGCCACGTTCCTCTACAAACTCGGCCGACTCGCCTTCAGGCGACGGCACTTCGCCGCCCTGATATGGGTGGCGCTGCTGACGCTCGCGGGTGTCGGCGCCGCCTCCGCGCCCGTCGCGGGATCGTCCTCCTTCTCGATCCCCGGCACCGAGGCGCAGAAGGCCTTCGACCTGCTGGAGAGCCGCTTCCCCGGAATGAGCGCCGACGGAGCGACCGCGCGGGTCGTCTTCAAGGCCCCCGCCGGCGAGAAGATGGCGGACAAGGACAACAAGGCGGCGGTCAAGAAGGCCGTCAAGGTGCTCGGCACCGGTTCCGAGGTCACCTCCGTCACCGACCCGTTCAAGGTCCACGCCGTGAGCAAGGACGGGACGATCGCCTACGCCTCGGTGCGCTACGAGGTCTCCGGCATGGAGCTGAAGGACGCCTCGAAGGACGCCCTGGAGGCGGCCGCCGAGGATGCGCGGCACTCGGGCCTGACCGTCGAGGTCGGCGGTGACGCGCTCCAGGCGACGCCCGAGACCGGCTCCAGCGAGGTCATCGGCATCGCGATCGCCGCGGTCGTCCTCGTCATCACCTTCGGGTCCCTGATCGCGGCCGGACTGCCGCTGCTGACCGCGCTGATCGGCGTCGGCATCGGCGTCTCGACGATCACCGCGCTCGCCAGCGCGCTCGACCTCGGCTCCACCACCTCCACCCTCGCGATGATGATCGGCCTCGCGGTCGGCATCGACTACGCCCTCTTCATCGTCTCCCGCTACCGGGCCGAACTGGCCGAGGGCCGCGAGCGCGAGGAAGCGGCCGGACGGGCCGTCGGCACGGCGGGCTCGGCCGTGGTCTTCGCCGGACTGACCGTCGTGATCGCGCTGGTCGGACTGTCGGTCGTCAACATCCCGATGCTCACGAAGATGGGTGTCGCGGCGGCGGGCACGGTCGTCATCGCCGTCCTCATCGCACTGACGCTGGTCCCCGCGCTGCTCGGTTACGTGGGCCGCAGGGTCCAGCCGGCCGGACAGAAGAGCAAGCTGCTCGGCGGCGGGCGTGCCGCGAAGAAGGCGGACAAGCCCAACATGGGCACGCGCTGGGCGAGCTTCGTCGTCCGCCGCCCGCTCGCGGTGCTGCTGCTCGGCGTGATCGGCCTCGGCGCGGCCGCGGTCCCGGCGGCCTCGCTCCAGCTGGGCCTGCCCGACGACGGTTCGCAGCCGGTGTCCACCACACAGCGCCGCGCCTACGATCTGCTCTCCGACGGCTTCGGCCCCGGCTTCAACGGCCCGCTGATGGTCGTCGTCGACGCGAAGGCGAGCGACGCGCCCAAGACGGCGTTCAGCACGGTGCACGACAAGATCGAGGACCTCAAGGGTGTCGTGAGCGTGAGCCCGGCGGCCCCCAACAAGGCCGGGGACACCGCGATGATCACGGTGATCCCCGACTCGAAGCCGTCCTCCGTCACGACCGAGGACCTGGTCCACACGATCCGCGGCGCGGGCGCCGGCATCAAGGCCGACACGGACGCGACGGTGCTCGTCACCGGCTCCACGGCCATGAACATCGACTTCTCGCAGAAGCTCAACGACGCGCTGATCCCGTACCTCGCGCTCGTCGTCGGCCTCGCCTTCCTGCTGCTGATCATCGTGTTCCGCTCGATCCTCGTCCCGCTGAAGGCGGCCCTCGGCTTCCTGCTCAGCGTGACGGCGGCCCTCGGCGCGGTCGTCGCGGTCTTCCAGTGGGGCTGGCTGTCGGGCCTGATGGGCGTCGAGGAGACCGGCCCGATCATGTCGATGATGCCGATCTTCATGGTGGGCGTGGTCTTCGGTCTGGCCATGGACTACGAGGTGTTCCTCGTGACCCGCATGCGGGAGGCCTTCGTCCACGGCGAGAAGCCCGGCCAGGCGATCGTGACCGGGTTCAAGCACGGCGCCCGGGTCGTCACGGCCGCCGCCGTCATCATGATCGCCGTGTTCTCCGGGTTCATCGGCTCCAGCGAGTCGATGATCAAGATGATCGGCTTCGGGCTCGCCATCGCCGTCTTCTTCGACGCGTTCGTCGTGCGGATGGCCCTCGTCCCGGCGGTGCTCGCGCTGCTCGGCAAGCGGGCCTGGTGGCTGCCGAAGTGGCTGGACCGCCTGCTGCCGAACGTCGACGTCGAGGGCGAGGGCCTGCGCGCGCTCGACGAGAGGACGGACGACGGGGACCACGACCGGAAGCTGGTCGGCGTCTGATCCGCGGGTGATCCTCGGCCCCTGAGGTTCCTGGCTCCTGGGGCTCCCGGGACTCTTGAGGCCCTTCCGGCGACGGAAGGGCCTCTTCGCGTGTGCGGGAAGCCCCGCCGACGCCTCGGCGGGGGTCCGGGCGGGCGTCCTTCAGTGGGCCACCGGCATGGCGGCCGTGTACGTACGCCGGAGGAAGCGCATGAGCGCCTTCGTGTCGAGCTGTACGACCGCCACCCCTTGCGTCGAGTGGAACTCCAGGACGGCCTGGACGCGGCCGCACGGCCAGATGCGTACGCCGCCGCTGTCGACGGGAACACGCAGACCCCGCTCCAGCAGTTCGCGGTCGAAGGTCCATTCATGGGGGCCGGGCAGTGTGATGCGCACCTGGCGGGGGTCCGTGGCCGGGTCGTACCGGAGGGCCACCGGGACGGCCCGGTGCTCGTCGTCGGCGGAGTCGGCGGTGTCCGTCACGATATGAGCGCGTGCGTACTGTTCGACGGCGTGCATGAACCGACTCCTTACACTGCGTCACCTAAGTGGAGGATGTGAGTCCCGTCACATCTCCAATGTCGCACATCTCGCGGAAACCGCTCTCCGGCCGCCCGCGACCCCCTCTCCGGAACGTCTGCCCGGCCGCGGCGGGCGCATGTGTGTGACGGCGGTCGCGGCTGCCGGGGCCGTTCCGGGCCTCCGGCACTCGCGAACCACTCCCGTGGCCGCTCCCGTGGACCGCCCCCCGCACCCCCCGCGACCACTCTCGTGGACCGCCCCCCCCGCGACCGCCTCCGTGGACCGCGCCCCCGTGACCGCCTCTGTGGACCGCCCCCGTGATCGCCTCCGTGGGCCGTTTCCCGCGCGCTGCTCCCGCGGACTGCTCCCGCGCGCCTGCCTGTCGGGGGCTGTTCGCGTTTTCTCGCTCTTGCAAGTCGTTCGCAACAAGGCACTATCATCGGACGGTGCATGTTCCTGACGGATTCATCAATGCCCCGGTCTCCGCGGCCGCAGGCGTGGTCGCCGCCGGCGCCGTCGCCGTGAGCCTGCGGGGTGCCCGCCGCGAACTCGACGAACGGACCGCGCCGCTCGCCGGCCTGGTCGCCGCCTTCATCTTCGCCGTGCAGATGCTGAACTTCCCGGTCGCCGCCGGGACCAGCGGACACCTGCTCGGCGGCGCCCTGGCCGCGATCCTCGTCGGCCCCTTCACGGGCGTCCTCTGCGTCTCCGTGGTCCTGCTCATGCAGGGCATCCTCTTCGCGGACGGCGGCCTCACCGCGCTCGGCGTGAACGTCACCGACATGGCGATCGTCACCACGGTCGTCTCGTACGCGGTCTTCCGGACGCTGGTGAAGGTACTGCCCCGCAAGCGGAGTTCGGTCACCGTCGCGTCCTTCGCCGCCGCGCTGCTCTCCGTCCCGGCCGCCGCCGTCGCCTTCACGCTCATCTACGCGGTCGGCGGCACCACCGACATCGCGATCTCCAAGGTCGCCACGGCCATGGTCGGCGTCCACGTCCTCATCGGCGTCGGCGAGGCCGTGATCACGGCGCTCACCGTCGGCGCCGTCATCGCGGTGCGGCCCGACCTCGTGTACGGGGCCCGCGGTCTCCAGCAGCGGCTCAAGCTGCGGGTGAACGGGGAGCTCGTCGACGCCCCTGCGGCCACCGCCCCGGCCCCGGCCCGCTCCTCGCACCGCAAGGTGTGGATCACCGGCCTGGTCACCTCCCTCGTCCTCGCCGGGTTCGTCAGCTTCTACGCCTCCGCGAGCCCCGACGGCCTGGAGAAGGTCGCCAAGGACAAGGGCATCGACGCGAAGGCGAAGGCGCACGCCTCCGAGGACTCGCCGCTCGCCGGGTACGGCGTCAAGGACGTCTCCGACGCCCGCCTCTCCGGCGGCCTCGCCGGGGTGATCGGCGTCGGCGTCACCGTCGTCGCGGGCACCGGCGTCTTCTGGGCGGTCCGCAGGCGGCGCCCGGCCGACACCTCGCCCGCCTCCGTGCCGGAAGGCGTCTGAGGTGGGGGCGGGCCACGCGCACAAGCTGTACGTGCACGGGCACTCGCCCGTGCACGCCCTGCCGCCGCACACCAAGCTCGCCGCCACCCTCGCCTTCGTGGTCGTGGTCGTCTCCACCCCGCGCGAGGCGATGTGGGCGTTCGCGCTGTACGCCGTGCTGCTGGCCGTGGTCGCCCACCGGGCCCGCGTCCCGGCGGGCGTCCTGCTGCGGCGGCTCCTGATCGAGGTCCCGTTCGTCGCGTTCGCGGTGCTCATGCCGTTCGTGGCGGAGGGCGAACGGGTGGACGTGCTGGGACTGTCCCTGAGCGTCGACGGCCTGTGGGGCGCCTGGAACGTCCTCGCCAAGGGCACCCTCGGCGTCGCCGCCTCCGTCCTGCTCGCCTCCACGACCGGACTGCGTGAACTGCTCCTCGGCCTCCAGCGGCTGAGGCTCCCGCCGCTCCTCGTGCAGATCGCCTCCTTCATGATCCGCTACGGCGACGTCATCACCGACGAGATGCGGCGCATGCGGATCGCGCGCGAGTCGCGCGGCTTCGAGGCGAGCGGGGTACGCCACTGGGGCGTGCTCGCGAAGTCGGCGGGCGCGCTGTTCATCCGCTCCTACGAACGCGGGGAACGCGTGCACCTGGCCATGGTGAGCCGGGGGTACGCCGGTTCCATGCCCGTGATCGACGAGGTGACCGCGTCCCGGGCGCAGTGGTCGTACGCCCTCGCCCTGCCCTTCGCCGCCCTCGCCGTATGTCTGTTGGGATGGACGCTGTGACCCCTGCCGCACCCTCTCTCGAGGTCTCCGGCCTCGCGTTCGCCTACCCGGACGGGCACCAGGCCCTGTTCGGCGTGGACTTCAGGATCGGGCGCGGCGAGCGCGTCGCCCTGCTCGGCCCGAACGGCGCCGGCAAGACCACCCTCGTCCTGCACCTCAACGGCATCCTGACCGGCGGCGCCGGAACGGTGACGGTCGCCGGACTCCCGGTCGGCAAGCGGCACATGGCGGAGATCCGGCGCAGGGTCGGCATCGTCTTCCAGGACCCGGACGACCAGCTGTTCATGCCGACCGTGCGCGAGGACGTGGCGTTCGGACCGGCCGCCGCGGGCATGAAGGGCGCCGAGCTGGAGGAGCGCGTCCGCATCGCGCTGGAGCAGGTCGGCATGGAGGCGTTCGCCGACCGCCCGCCGCACCACCTGTCCTTCGGGCAGCGCCGCCGGGTCGCCGTCGCGACGGTGCTGGCGATGGAGCCGGAGATCCTCGTCCTCGACGAACCCTCCTCCAATCTCGACCCCGCCTCCCGGCGCGAGCTCGCGGACATCCTGCGCTCGTTGGACGTCACCGTCCTCATGGTCACCCACGACCTGCCGTACGCCCTCGAACTGTGCCCCCGCTCCCTCGTCCTCAGCGACGGCGTGATCGTCGCCGACGGCGGCACCGGCGACCTCCTCTCCGACGACGAGCTCATGCGCACCCACCGCCTGGAGCTGCCCTTCGGGTTCGACCCGCGCTCCGTGACAATGGGGGCGTGACGAAACAAGAGGACGTCGGGCCGCCGGCCGGGTCGCTGCTGCTCGACGACCAGCTGTGCTTCGCGCTGTACGCCGCCCAGCGGGCCGTGACCGCCGCGTACCGCCCGCTGCTGGAGGAGCTCGGCCTCACCTACCCGCAGTACCTCGTCCTGCTGGTGCTGTGGGAGCGCGGCGAGACCACGGTCAAGGAACTGGGCGCCGCCTTGCAGCTCGACTACGGCACGATGTCGCCGCTGCTCAAGCGGCTGGAGTCGGCGGGGCTCGTACGCCGTGAGCGCTCGGCGCACGACGAGCGCTCGGTGCGCGTCGCCCTCACCGGGCGCGGCGAAGTGCTCAGGGAACGCGCGGAGGACGTGCCACAGGCGCTGCTGACGGCGACGGGCCTGGACGAGGCCGACGTCACGCGCCTGCGCGAGGAGCTGCGGCGGCTGACGGAACGCGCGCAGGGCGCGACGGCGCGGGGCCGCTGACCCCTCCCGCGCACGCGGCGGCCCCGTCCCCGCCGGACCGGGGCCGGAGCGGCTGACCGGTGATCGCGGTGGCCCTGGTGATCGCGGTGCGGCCCCGGTGACCTCGGTGGCCCTGGTGACCGGGGTGATCGATCCGATGGCGACCCGGGGCTTACCCCGCTCCATACCGGCCAGTACCTTGTGCACGATGCACTTGTGCACGAGCTTCTGTTGCCCATTCTGGGGGAGGTACTGCCGTGATCGACGGCGCCGCAGTCGACACCCGTCCGACGAAGATCATGTACGTCGCCGAGGCGACCGCGCACGGCGGCCGGAACGGCTATGTGACCAGCCAGGACGGGCAGCTCGAACTGAAGGTCGCGATGCCCCCGGCGCTGGGCGGCGACGGGAACGGAACGAACCCGGAGCAGCTGTTCGCGGCCGGGTTCAGCGCCTGCTTCCACAACGCGCTGGTGCTGGTCGGCCGCCGAGCCGGCCTCGACCTCACCGGCTCCACGGTCGCGGCCAAGGTCGGGATCGGCCCCAACAAGCAGCACGGCTACGGACTGGCGGTCGCCCTGAGCGTCTCCCTCCCCGTCCTCGACGCGGACGTGGCGGCCAAGCTCGTGGACGCGGCGCACGAGGTCTGCCCGTACTCGAACGCCACCCGCGGCAACATCGAGGTCACGATCCTGCTGGGCTAGCCCTCCTAGGAATCGAAGGCCGCGGGCACGTGTTCCACTCACTATCGACATCGTGAGGCGACAGGGAGCGCGGACGTGGACGTGAACGGCACAGTGGCGGAGGGCTTCGAACCGGTCCGGGAGGCGTTCGCGGCCAACTTCGCGGCGCTCGGGGACCGGGGTGCCGCCGTCACCGTGTACCGCGAGGGGCGCAAGGTCGTCGACCTGTGGGGCGGCACCCGGGACGTCGACGGCACCGAGCCCTGGGAGCGGGACACCGCGCAGATCGTGCGCTCCGCGACGAAGGGCGTCGCCGCCGCCGTGCTCCTGCTGCTCGCCCAGCGGGGACAGCTCGACCTGGACGCCCCGGTCGGCGTCCACTGGCCCGAGTACAAGGCCCACGGCAAGGAGCGCACGCGCGTACGGCACCTGCTCGCGCACCGGGCCGGGGTCCCCGTCCTCGACCGCCCGCTCACCCCCGCCGAGGCCGCCGACCCCGACCTCGCGGCCGCCGCGGTGGCCGCGCAGACGCCGGTGTGGGAGCCCGGGACCGAGCACGGGTACCACGCGCAGACGTACAGCTGGCTGACCGGCGAGCTGGTCCGGCGCGTGACCGGCCGCACGATCGGCCGGTGGGTCGCGGAGGAACTGGCCCGGCCGCTGGGCCTCGACCTGTGGATCGGGCTTCCGGAGGCGGTGGCCGGCCGGGTCGGCCGGGTCGCGCAGATCGAGGCACCGGCCACGCCGGGCGGCCTCAGGACCCGCCCCAAGCGAACGGTCTCCGAGGCGTACGCCGACCCGGCGAGCCTCACCCGGCGCGCCTTCGCCGCGATCACCCCGATGCCCGACGAGAACGACCCCGCCTACCGCGCGGCCGTCCTGCCCGCCTCGAACGGCATCGCCACCGCCGACGGTCTCGCCCGCTTCTACGCCGCGCTGATCGGCGAGGTGGACGGCGTCCGTCTCTTCACCCCGGAGACGCTGGCGGCCGCACGGACGGAACAGTCCGCGGGGCCCGACCGGGTCCTCGTCGTCAACACCCGCTTCGGCCTCGGCCACATGCTCCACGGCGGGGCCGCGCCGCTGCTCTCCCCGGGCTCCTTCGGCCACCCCGGCCGCGGCGGCGCCCTCGGCTTCGCCGACCCCGAGTCGGGCATCGCCTTCGGCTACGTCACCAACGGCTTCCGCAAGAGCGTGACGGCGGACGCGCGGGCCCAGGCACTGATCCGGGCGGTGCGCACGGCGATCACGGCGTAACCGCCCGGCCCGCTCTCTCCGGCCGGAGGACACCGAGCTCCCCCGGCCGCCCGTTCCTGCTTCCCTCCGGCCGGAGGAGGGGGGCGGGGCGCGGCTTGACTCTTTCACGCCCGGGATGGCTTCCGGGGCACTACACCCATACCCGCCCCCCTTGGCCGCGGGCCCCGCGCGGGGGCATCTCGGTCCGGCCTAGGCTTCGCACACTACGGGGAGCCACTGACAACGGCCCCGCGGCGGCTCACCCGGCCCCCGTGTGCAGCATCAGCCCGATCCCGACGACCAGAACACCCGCCGCCGCGATCCGGGGCGCGCCGAAGCGCTCCTTGAAGAAGACCGCGCCGATGGCCGCCCCGACGATGATCGAGGACTCCCGCAGCGCCGCCACCGGGGCCAGTTCGGCGCGGGTCTGGGCCCACAGGACCAGGCCGTAGGCCGCGACGGAGAGGGCCGCGCCGAGGAGGCCGACGGCGGCGTGCGGCCTGAGCAGCGCGAGCGTCCCGCCGCGCCGGCGGTAGAGCATGTAGGCGGGGACGGCCACGCCCTGGAGCGCCATCAGCCAGGCGATGTACCCGAGGGAGGTGCCGGAGGCGCGTACGCCCAGGCCGTCGACGACGGTGTACCCGGCGATCGTCACCCCGGTCGCGAGCGCCGCGCCGATCGCCGGCCAGTTCGGGCGCCGGCCGCGCAGACCCCACAGCGCGACACCGGTCAGTCCCGCGCAGGACAGCGCGACGCCCGAGGCCGCCCAGCGGTCGGGCACCTCGTGCGCGAAGAGGGCCGCCGGCACCGTGACGAGCAGCGGAGCGGTGCCGCGCGCGATCGGGTACGCCTGCCCGAAGTCGCCGAGCCGGAAGGAGCGCATCAGCAGGAGCGTGTAGGCGACGTGGACGAAGGCCGAGGCGATCAGGTACGGCCACGCCCCGGACGCGGGGAGGGGCGCGAACGGTGCCATGGCCAGGCCGACCAGCACGCCGCCGCCGGCGATCAGGGTGAAGCCGACGAGTTTGTCCTCGATGCGGTGGGCGAGCGCGTTCCAGCCGGCGTGGGTGACCGCGGCGAGCAGCACGGCCGCGGCGACGAGCGGCGTCACGCCATCGGCTCGCGTACGTCCACCAGCGTGCCGTCCGCGTGCGCGATCAGGCTCTTCGGGTCCATCGGGAAGACGGTGAACGGGGTGCCCGCGGAGGCCCACACCGTGTCGTGGCCGAGCAGTGAACGGTCCACCAGGACGCGGGTCTTCGTGCGGTGCCCGAAGGGAGGCACGGCGCCGGGCCCGTATCCGGTCGACTCCCGCACAAGGCGGCCCCCGGCCCGGGTCAGCTTCTCGGCGCCGAGCTCCCGCCGCACGAGCTCCATGCCGACGTGCGCCGAGCCGTCCAGCAGCACCAGCACCGGGACCCCGTCCGCCGCGAAGAACAGCGACTTGCAGATCTGGCTCGGCTCGCAGCCGATCGCCGCGGCGGCCTCGGCGGTGGTGCGGGCCGTGTCGGGGAAGCGCCGGACCCGTCCGATCACCTCGCCGAGACCCAGCTCCCGCAGGGCCTCGGCGAAAAGGGGGTCGGTGTCGTTCACGACGGGGGACTGCTCCCCGTCGGCGTTCTGGTCGGTGACGTTCATGCACGGCACGCTAGCGGTCGGTGTACGACTCACGCGACCGGGTCCCGGCCGGTCGTCGCGCCTCCCGCCCCGGTCAGCCGCCGCTGCCCGCCTTCAGGAGGGCCGCCACGATCGGGCCCGCGGTGCTGCCGCCGTGGCCGCCCTGCTGGACGACGCCGGCTCCCGCCAGGTCGCCCTTCCACGCCGTGAACCAGCCGTTGGGCTGCTTCTGGCCGTCGACCTCGGCGGAGCCGGTCTTGGCGCCGTAGTCGGGGCCGAGTCCGGCCATGGCCTCGGCGGCGGTGCCGGCGGCGGCCGTGTACTGCATGACCTCGCGCAGCTGGGCGAGCGTGGTCGCGGACATCGTGCGGGACGCCGTGGCCAGCGTGCGGTGATCGACCGACGCGGCGACCAGGTACGGCTGGTGGAAGGTGCCGGACTTGACCGTGGAGGCGACGGACGCCATGTTCAGCGGGTTCATGCGGACCCCGCCCTGGCCCATCAGTTCGGCGGCCATCTGCGCGGCGCTCTGCACCGGCACCGAGCCGTCCGCCGAGGGCACGCCGATGGCCCAGTTGTTCAGGCCCAGGCCGAAGACCTGCTGGGCCTGCTTGGTCAGGTCGTCGTCCTTCAGCTTCTTGGCCTGGGTGATGAAGGCCGTGTTGCAGGACCGCGCGAAGCTCGCCTTGAACGTGCCGTTCTTGATCTCGAAGTCGTCGTCGTTGTGGAACTTCCACCCGCCGTACGTCGCCGTCTTCGGACAGGGGTGCTTCTTGTCGGGGGAGGCGAGGCCCTTCTCGAAGAGCATCGACGCCGTGATGACCTTCATCGTGGAGCCGGGTGCCAGCGAGCCCTGGAAGGCGGTGTTGAAGCCGTGGCTGCTGTTCGCGACGGCGAGGATCTCGCCCGTCGAGGGGCGCATCAGGACCACCGACGCCTTGGGCTTCGTGGTCACCAGTTGTTCGGCCTTCGCCTGGAGGGTCGGGCTGAGGGTCGTCCGCACCTTGCCCGGTGTGCCCTCGCTGAGCGTCAGCAGGGTCTTGTCGGGGGTCTTCTGGGTGCCCTTCGCCGCGGCCTTGCGGACCACGCGCAGTTCGATGCCCGCCTTGCCGCCGGCCGTCTTGCCGAACTTCTCGCGCAGTCCGTCGAGGACCGTGCCGAGGGAGGGGTACTTGGCGGCGGTCAGCTCACCGCCCTTGCGGTCGAGGGCGGTGACCGGCGGCGTCCCGGCCTCGCCGGTCACCAGCCGGTCGCCGTCCTGGAGGTCGGGGTGGACGACGGACGGCTTCCAGCCGACCAGTGCCACGCCGTCCTTCGCCCGCCGCACGACGGTCATCTTCGAGCTGTACGACAGCGGCTTGGTGATGCCCTTGTAGGTGACGGTTGCCTTGACGGTGAAGGGGACGTCGGCGCCCGACCACGTGCCGGGGGTCAGGGTCACGCCGCTGATGCGGGCGTCCTTGGTGAAGCCGGTCAGCACGGTCGTGGCGGCGGACGGGTCGTCGGTCGACGCGGCCGCCCGGGTGGCGTCGCCGCTCTGCCAGGCGTTCAGGAAGGCGGTGGACGCCATTCTGATCTCGGCCGCCGTCACCGGGCCCGTCTTGACGGCCTTGCGGGTGCTGGCCGTGACCCCCTCGTCGGCCGCCGCCCCGCTGCCGTAGAGGCTGTAGGCGCCCAGCGCTCCGCCGACGACGGCCACGGCGATCACCCCGCCGAGCACGGCGGGCTGCCTCGTCCTCCGTCGCTCGGCGACGCGCCTTCTCTTGCCCACAGCCTTGGTCCTCCGCCGTCCCCTGGTGCCCCGTGATGCCCCCGTGCCTCTCGTGCATCGACGAGAGGCACCACCCTAGAGTCCCGTCCTGTGCGGAGCGACTTCAGCCGCCTGTTCGTAGCACAGCTGCGACGATCGGACCGGCCGCCTGTCCTCCGTGACCGCCCTCCTGGGTCATGGCGGCGGCCGCCATGTCGTTGCGGTACCCGGTGAACCAGCTGTTGGACTTCGTCTGGCCGTCGACCTCGGC
Source organism: Streptomyces populi (assembly GCF_002911015.1). Classification (GTDB taxonomy): domain Bacteria; phylum Actinomycetota; class Actinomycetes; order Streptomycetales; family Streptomycetaceae; genus Streptomyces; species Streptomyces populi. The sequence continues at coordinate 4,408 of NZ_KZ626979.1, read as the reverse complement.
GGAGCCGGTCTTGGCCCCGATGCTGCCGCCGAGCCCCGTCATCGCCTGGGCCGCGGTGCCGCTGACGGCCGTGCGGTTCATCATCGAGCGGAGCTGGGCGACCGTACCGGCGGACAGGCCCTTCGCGGTGGCCAGCTCGCGGTCGTCGAGGGCGCGCGGCACGATGACCGGCTGCCGGAAGACGCCCGTCATCGCGGTCGCCGTCACCGACGCCATGTTCAGCGGGCTCATCTGGACCTGGCCCTGGCCGATCATGTTGGCCGCGGTGTCGGGGCCGCCGGAGGCGGGCACCGAGCCGTCGAAGGACTCGATGCCGGTCTTCCAGTTGTTCTGCCCGAGCCCGAAGCGCTGCTCGGCCTCGTTCGTGAGCGAGTCGACCTTCACCTCGTCCGCGTACTTCACGAAGGCGGTGTTGCAGGAGCGCGCGAAGCTGTCGGAGAGCGTGGCGTTCAGCTGTGGCCGCATGCCGGTGAGGTTGTGGAAGGTCTGGCTCTGCCAGGTCGCCTCCGGCGGACAGGGCGCGGGACCGCTCGCCGTCGTGATGCCGTTGTCGATGAGGGTCGCCGCGCTGATGATCTTCATCGTGGAGCCGGGCGCGAGTTTGCCGAGGAAGGCCGCGTTGAAGCCGTCCGCGCGGTGGTTGGCGACGGCGAGGACCTCTCCGGTGCTGGGCTTCACCGCCACCACGGAGGACTCGGCGAAGCCGGTGACCGCCTTCTCCGCCGCGGCCTGCGCGCTCGCGCTGAGTGTCGTGCGGACCTTGCCCGCCCGCCCCTTGGCGAGCGTGAGCAGGGTCGTGTCGCCGCTGCTGTCGCTCCCGTGCCGGATCGCCAGCTCGATGCCGGGCGTGCCGCCCGCCGTGTCGCCGTACTTCTCCCGGAGCGCGTCCAGGATCGGTCCCAGGGACGGGTACTTCTCCTTCGTCAGGACAACGTTGTTCCGGTCCACGGCCTCGATCGCCGGGCTCGCCGACTCGCCCGTGACCAGGGTGTCGCCGTCCTTCAGCTCCGGGTGGACGACGGAGGGCTTCCAGTCGACCAGCGCCTTGCCGGTGGTCTCGCCGCGGACGACGGTCAGCTCGGAGTCGTACGCGAGCGGCTTGCTCTTCCCGTCGTACGACACCATGGCCTTGACGGAGAACGGCACCCGGGCCCCGGACGCGGCGCCCGGGGTGATCCTCACGTCGGTCAGATGCGCGTCGTCGCGGTAGCCGGCGAGCAGCCCCTCGGCGCTCGACGCGTAGTTCGTGTACGCGGCCGCCTTCGCCGCGTCGCCCTTCTCCCAGGCCGCGAAGAACGCGCGGCTGGCCTCCTTGACCTCGGCGCCGCTGGGCGGCCCGGTCTTCACCTCGGCGGGTCCGTCGGCTCCCGTCCCGTCGCTCCCGCTGATCGCCGTCACGACGTTGTAGGCGCCGTACCCGGCACCGCCCACCATCACCGCGAACACACTGCCGATGACGGCAGCCCTGGCCCCCTTGCGCATCGTGCGAATCCCTCCCGGTGAACCCCTCCCGAACTTCTGAACGCGTTCAGAAAAGTCGGTTCATCCTGCACTCTAAATGCGGGTGGTGCTCGTGGTGCAGACCTTCGCCGAATCGTTAGCCATGGCCAACGGGCTTTTCCGTGAAGGAAGTTCACGGACAGGCCCGTCTGTTCGCCCTGGTCGGCCGGGGCGCCCCGGACCTACGCGGCCGACCGTGTCCGCGGGTTTCCGCGCCTCAGCGGGCGCGTCGCCGTGCGAGGACGGACAGGGCGGCGCCGAGGGCCGACGCCCCTCCCGCGGCGGTCGCGCACCAGGGCGGCGCGCCCGCGCCGGTGCCGGCCATGGAGCCCTGTGCGGTGCCGCCCGACGTGGTCGATCCGGAGCCGCCCGTCGAGGAGCCGGACACGGTTCCGGCCGGGCGGACCGTGACGGCTTCCACCGCCCGGCCGGAGAACGACGACGAGGGCACGGCGGGAAGCCGTGCCCTCGTCGTGTGTCCGGCCGGCTAGACCCAGGTGTCCAGCCACATCCGCGACCGCCACTGGTCGATCGGGATGGCCGTGCCCGTGTACAGGGGCCAGAAGTAGATGAAGTTCCACAGGATCAGGAGGACCAGGACGCCCGCTCCCGCCGCGCCGACGACGCGGCGGCGTTCCCCGGAGCCGGGCGGCCCGAGGATCGCGCCGATCATCATCGTGACGGCCAGGCACAGGAACGGCACGAAGACGACGGCGTAGAAGAAGAAGATCGTGCGCTCCTGGTACAGGAACCAGGGGAGGTAGCCGGCCGCGACGCCGCAGGCGATGGCGCCCGCCCGCCAGTCGCGGCGGAAGACCCAGCGCCACAGCACGTAGAGGATCGCCAGACAGGCGGCCCACCACAGCAGCGGCGTGCCGAGCGCGAGCACCTCACGGGCGCACTTGTCGCCCGCGCTCGCGGGACAGCCGTCCTTGCCGGGCAGCGGGGACTCGTAGAAGTACGAGACCGGGCGGCCGAGGACGATCCAGCTCCACGGGTTGGACTGGTAGGTGTGCGGCGACGACAGCCCGACGTGGAACTTGTAGACCTCGTGCTCGTAGTGCCACAGGCTGCGCAGCCAGTCCGGGAGGAGGGTCCAGTTGCCGCCCCTGCCGTCCGTCACGGCCCAGTTGCGGAAGTAGCCGCCCTTGCCGTTGTCCGGCGACAGGATCCAGCCGGTCCAGGAGACCAGGTACACGGACAGGGCGACCGGGACCGTCGCCAGGAACGTGATGATCGTGTCACGCCACAGGGCCCACCTCAGGTAGGGCTGCCGGGCGCCCGCGACCCGGCGCGAGGCCGCGTCCCACAGGACCGCCATCACGCAGAACGCGGCCAGGACGTACAGCCCGTTCCACTTGGTGCCGATGGCCAGGCCCAGCATCAGGCCCGCCGTCCAGCGCCAGGGCCGCCAGCCCAGCCATGTCGTCTCGGCGATGTGCGCGTCGGGGCGGACGACGCCGTTCTCGTCGGCGGGCAGCGCCGCCGCCAGCCTGGCCCGCGCCTTGTCGCGGTCGACGACCAGGCAGCCGAAGGCCGCCAGCACGAAGAACATCAGCACGCCGTCGAGCAGCGAGGTGCGGCTCATCACGAAGTGCAGCCCGTCCACCGCCATCAGCAGGCCCGCGAGGCAGCCGAGGAACGTCGAGCGGAACAGCCGGCGCCCGATCCGGCACAGCAGCAGCACCGACAGCGTGCCGAGCAGCGCCGTCATGAAGCGCCAGCCGAACGGGTTGAAGCCGAACATCCACTCGCCGAGCCCGATGACGTACTTGCCGACCGGCGGGTGCACGACATAGGCGGCGTCGCTCGGGATCCGGACGTGCCCGTTGTTCTGCAGGATCAGGTCGTTGGCGTCCTTGGCCCAGTTGACCTCGTAGCCGCGGTGGAAGAGCGCCCAGGCGTCCTTGGCGTAGTACGTCTCGTCGAATATCACCGCCTTCGGGCTGCCCAGGTTCCAGAACCGCAGCAACCCGGCGAGCAGGGTCACCAGGAGCGGGCCCACCCAGCCCGACCAGCGGTTGAAACGGTCGGCGACCTCCTGACGCAGCCCGAGCGCGGCCCAGATTCCGGGGCCTGGCTGGGCGTACGGCGGTACGAGCCGGTCGCGCACATCACTTCGGGGCGGCGCCGTGTAGCCGAATCGGCGCAGCCGCTGCTGCCACGACGGCCGCCGGTCGTCGGCGGCCTGGCCCTGCCCCTGCCGGGTGTCCGTGGAGGACGCGGTACTGGTCACCGCGCCATCGTAGGGAACAGGTCTGTGGGAGTCCCGTGCACGGGCCCTTCGGATCGGATGAGCCTGCCGGACCGGGCCCCTGCGAGGATGGAGCCGTGACAGGAATCCTTGTGCTGGCAGGTACCCCCATCGGCGACATCTCCGACGCGCCGCCACGGCTCGCGGCGGAACTGGCCGGGGCCGATGTCGTCGCCGCCGAGGACACCCGAAGGCTGCGCCGGCTCACCCAGGCCCTCGGTGTCCAGCCGGCCGGGCGGATCGTCTCGTACTTCGAGGGCAACGAGGCCGCCCGGACCCCGGAGCTCGTCGAGGCGCTGGCCGGCGGGGCGCGGGTCCTGCTGGTGACCGACGCCGGGATGCCGTCCGTGTCGGACCCCGGCTACCGGCTGGTCGCGGCCGCGGTGGAGAAGGACATCAAGGTCACCGCCGTGCCCGGCCCGTCCGCCGTGCTCACCGCGCTCGCGCTGTCCGGCCTGCCCGTCGACCGCTTCTGCTTCGAGGGCTTCCTGCCCAGGAAGGCCGGCGAGCGCCTGTCGCGGCTGCGGGAGGTCGCCGAGGAGCGCCGGACGCTCGTCTACTTCGAGGCGCCCCACCGGCTCGACGACACCCTCGCCGCCATGGCGGAGGTCTTCGGCACCCAGCGGCGCGCCGCCGTCTGCCGCGAACTGACCA
>NZ_KZ626978.1 GCF_002911015.1 Streptomyces populi | reverse complement strand
TCATCGGGCCGCCGCCGAGCTTCTTGCAGTGCGAACAGCTGCACGTGTGCGGGTAGACGGCCTTGCCCTTGACGGTGAAGCGGATCCGCCCGCACAGGCATCCGCCAGAGCGCCCCTGGACGGCGGCAACAATGTCGAGGGCGACATTCATCAGTTCATATCCCATGCACAGTGGGCGAGTTGGGCCCACCAGTGTGTCATTCTCTCGGCGATCGACAGGAAGCCGTCCAGCGCCTGGGGCAGCTCGGCGTGGAAAAATTCACTCTCCTTGATGAACCGGGCCAGGCCTTCAACGTGCGCAGCCTCAACGCTCAGACTGCCAACCGGCCCGACCTCGTGCTGACCACCCTTCAGCGGTGGAAGCGGTCAGGCCGACTCGCAGACGAGCACTTCGCTTCCATCGCCCGGGGCACCCTGCGCAACCGACTGAAGGAGGACTGGCCGTCCGCCTACGCCATCCTCAGCTACGTCCACGACGCGTCCATCGCGCTCCCCTCGTCCTGGAGCGCACCGAACTCCGCGACGGCGCCGCCCTGAACTTCTCCGCCGCACTCACCGCCGCCACCGCACTGGTCCACGTGATGATCGTGATCGTCACCACGGGGCAGAACGGCCCGCCGTGGGAGAACGTCTCCTTCCTGCGCCGCGCCACAGCCGAAGCCAGCCAGGAACTACAGCGCGCCAAGCGCACCCGCTGCGCTCGACCACACGGGGGAAGGTCTCACCGGCTCCCACTCCCTCACCCTCCAGGTCAACGACCGCCGCAGTTCTGCTGAAGCCAGTTCGGGTTCGGCCATCAGGTCTACAACAGCGGTTCCGCAGGCGTGATCGCTACCAGGCGGCAGGACGGCACTTCCATGGGCGCCAGCGCGACAATGCGTACGGCGAACTCCTTGCCGCCCTGCCGGGGGAGGTAGAGACGGCGAGGCGTGCTGGAGGCTGGATAGCTCACCGCCGGCAAGTCCGGGGAATTCCAGAGTTTGCGGGCCATCGGGTCAAGACGTACAGTCTCGATGACTCCCGCTAGACGCTCGTCTCGTGGCCATTGCTCTGCATTTGCGCGGAGAGCCGCGATCGCAGGAAGCGCCCAGTCGTCTCGCCAGTTGATGAGCTGGTCCCGGGCTTCTGGCCAAGTCAGCACCCATTCCACGACATTGCTGCCCTTGGCTGCCTGCGGAAAATACTCCTTCATTGTCGAGTTGTAGGCCAGTAGGTCCCACCTGTGATCCCTGAGGTAGATACACCAAGTCGGGCTCTGCTCTACGAGGGTGACGAGGGCTGGCGGCAACTGCCACTCATGAAGGGCCACAGGGTCCGCATCCGGGGCCCGCCCGCGGACGATGCGGTGCACGATGTCCCATTCCTCGGCGTCCAGAGCAAGGATTCGGCGGACCGACTGCAGAAAGGCATCGCTGTAGTTCGCCGGGCGCCCAGCTTCAAGCGCGTTGTACCACCGGCGAGAGACACCCGCCAGGTACGCGGTCTGCGCTTGAGTGATCCCTGGAGTGGACTTGAGGCCGAACGCAGCTGTAAACCCCAGTACGTCCGATGTATTCCGACGTGCACGGGCTTGCCGCAGAATACGCGTGAGGAGGAGCTGCCCCTCCGAATCACCTCCCGTAACGTTCGAGTAACGCCCGCTCGTGGGGCTCACGTCACAGTTCCCATACCGGCGGGAGTGCGACCCGCCATCACCACCTCCCTCCATCACTGCGCATATTCCGGCGAGTTGAAGCAGGCAGCCCATCAGTGCGGTCGATAGTTGAAGCGCCGACAATCCAGTTATGGGAACTGCCAGTTCTCAACAACCAGGGTAAGCAGCTCTTTCGACTCCCCCAGCCCTCTCGAACCGACCATAGAGTCACGGACGCCTGGGAACCTTTCCCCGGCATAATCTGGCTCGGCTTGCGTTCGTAGGGGATCTTCATGTCGCGCTCCGTTCTATACATCAGGGGCAAAGGCGAAATGCCGCCTGCAGTCGCACGCCGTCGCCGCAGAAGCGACCGCCCTGCCGTTGCGGGGAAGTGCGGCGACTGTTTTGGCGCCAGTTGGCACCGGCTTGCGGCTCACCGAGAGAGCTGATTGTGATCTTTGACGCCAACAGCCCAGGACTTGCTGCTCGCTGGACTGCCCGACTCGGTCTCCAGCCCTGGAGGAAGGCCCTTCGTCCTCCGGCGGAGCACTCCACGAAGCCAGTCACACGACGTGAACTCCGCGAGGAATGCGAGGCTTTACTGGTCGACATGCCGATCCCAAGGCCGTTCACTCTGGATGGTTTGATCGCGGGCATCGAAACCGTGCGGGGCCGGCGCATCAAACTGGTGCCCATTCCGGATCACTTGCTCGCCAACACTGACGTGTGCGGGCTGTGGCTACAGCTCCACGGCATCCCTGTCGACTTGATCCTGTACGTGGAGGGCACCACGTCCTTCCACCGGACGCGCATCATTCTCCACGAGTTGGCCCATATGTGGTGTGACGACACGAGCGAGGAGAGCGTCGAGCGGCTCGCTCAGCTCTTGCCCGACTTCCCAGCCGATGTCCTACAGCGGCTTACCGCCAGAGGCCGCGTCATGGCCCGCCACCGCTACGACTCCCACGTCGAGCGGCGCGCCGAGACGCTGGCCGACCTACTGCACCACGAGGCGTACGCCGTCGACTACATCGAAGACTCCACCCTGCGCCACCTCGACGAAGACCTTTCCCACCCTCGGTCCACCCCCAGCTCCCGCACTCTCCGGAAGAACCATGTCCGCTTCTGATGCAATCGTCACTGCCATCGTGATGCTGCTACTGCTCCAAACCGCCATACGTCTGCCCAGCGCCGTGCGCAGCCGACGCGGAGGGCGCCCCCTCTGGCTCTGGGGCACCTTCACCGCCTTCGCGCTGTCCTGGTGGCTTCGCACTGACCTCGGCCGTGCCGCCATCGACCCGCTGGGCATCAACGACCTGCCCACCCTCCTCAAGCACGCGCTGGCCATAGCCGGTACCTGTCTGCTGCTGACATACGTCACGGACGTCTATGCCGACGAGGACGCCACAACGCGCCATATCAAGATCACGGCCGGGGTCCACCGTGCGGCTGCCCGCGCATCGTTCGTCACCGTGCTGTGCCTGGCCGCGGTGTTCTTCTTCTCCCTGAACCGGACCAAGACCGGCGCCGACAGCCCGTACTTCATGGCCCGGCACGCCGGCGAGCCGGGCCTCGTGCTCTACATGGGCCTGCTTTACCTGTACACCGCGTCAGCCGCACTCGTGTGCGGATACCAGTGGGGTCGAGCCTCGCGGAAGGCCCGCCGGTGGAGCCTGCGCGTCGGGCTGTGGATGATGGCTGCGGGTATGGCCCTCATCGTCGTTTACGCGGCCCTGCGCACCACGTTCCTGGTCCCCACGACCCTGCATCCGCTGTCCGAGCGAGCGGTCGCCGACCAGGAACACATCACCGACACCGTGCTGTATGCGGGCTTCCTGCTCTGGCTGTTCGGGTCGGTCACCCCCGCCGTCCACGCCCTGCGGGCACGTGGCCAGAGCACGTGGGCGGTCATCGGGCTCCACCCCCTGTGGCGAGATCTGGTCCTCGCTGTTGACGGGGTCGCTCTTTACCAGCCGAGCAACCTGTTCCACGGACACCCGGCCGTCAGCGCGCTCAACAGGTTCCGGGACGTGCTGTCATACGACGCCACGCCCCAGATCCGCCTCGGGCGCTACGTAACCGAGATCCGCGACGCGACGCACGAGCTCCGCCGGCGTGCCCCAGCAGATCTCTACGACCGCGCCGTCCAGCTCTCAGGAGCGGACGGACACCGCGGCACCGACGCTGACGCATTGGCGGAGGCGTACTGGATCAAGGCCGCCCTCACGGCTGCCGGACAGCCTGCCGGAGCACCGGTCGCGTTCCGGACCGCCGGCGACGACTTCACCACCGAGGTGGCCTGGCTGCTGCGTGTGGCCACGGCGTACCGCGAGGCCGATCCTGCAAGCATCTCCCGTCTCATCCATTCCTCCGACACCCCGCTTGTCCCCCACACCACCAGGACCTGACCATGAAGCCTTCCCCGATCACCGTGACAGCCTCGGCAGCCGCCCTGCTGTCCAACGCCGCCGGCGAGATCCTCATCGTCAACCCGACCTACAAGCCCTTCTGGAACCTCCCCGGCGGCGCCGTCGACCAAGACGAAACCCCCGAAGACGCTGCCGCACGCGAGGTCCGCGAGGAACTCGGCATCAACCCGCCCATCGGCCGCCTGCTGGTCCACGCCTGGATCACCGTTCCGGGCCGAGGCGCACAGGTCCTCTACATCTTCGACGGCGGTGTCCTCAGCCCGGATGAGCAGGCGGCGATCACCCTGCAGAGGTCGGAATTGAGCGAACACCGCTTCTGCCCACCGGACAGCATGGAAGACGGCCTGATCCCCCCGCACCTGACCGAAGTCTGGCAGGCAGCCCTGGCCGCACGCTTTGAGCAGCACCCGCGAGTGCTCACCGTTCGCCTGTAGACGTGCAAGGGCCTGGCTCGGGGCAGCTTCCTCGGGCCAGGCTTCGCACCGGCCGCACTTATCAGCGTCGGCCCGTCGGCCCCTCGCCGTCCTGCGTTTCGACGCGAGCCTTGTCGACCTCGTGAAGGATGAAGTCCAGCAGGTCCGCCGAGAGTCCCTTCTGTTCACCACCGCGGGCGGCAATGGCAGCGATCTGCCCACTGAGCAGCATCGTCTCGCTCAGGATTCGCTGCACGTCGGCGTCCTGTGACCAGATCACCGGGGTGGTGTCGAGCGCCTCGGCCAGAGCACTCAGAACGTCCTGGGAGGCGTGTGTGACACGCCCCGTCCTCAGCTCGTACACCAGGTGGGCGTTGAGTACCTCCACGCCCGCTCGGACGTTCCCCCGGGCCGCAACCTGTTGGTCGGACAGGTCCTCGGACAGTCGCCCCAGAAGATAGGTGATCTTCTCCGCCAGCGTCTCGGGCAACGGATCGTCAAGGCCCGCCCTTTCGCCATCACCTGGCTCTGGCACGTCGATGCCGAAGGAACGTTCCTGGGCCCGCAGCAGCTGCTCCACACTCACGCCGTAGGCCGCCGCGAGCGGGGCACGGTACTCCTCGGCGAGACGCCGCTGCCCGGTCTCTGCGGCTGCCACGGGGCCGGCCGAACGGGTGCCCGTCAGGTCCTTCGTGGCAGTCTGCGAATATCCGGCGTCGGCACGCAGATCGGCGAGATCCGGAGCCCCCTCGCGCGGGAAGAGTTCGTCGAGGCCGCAGTCCAGGACGCGAGCCAAGCTGGGGAACTTCTCCGGGTCCGGGACCGAGCGCCCCGTCTCCCACGCGCTGACCCGCGCAGCAGTGACTCCCACGCCATCGGCCACGTCCGCCTGCTTGAGGCGTGCCTCGCGGCGGGTAAGCAGCAGGCGCTCAGGGGCGAACCGACGTGCCGGCATCTTCCGTCCGCACCTCTCCGTTTTCGTTGAAGCACTTGATCGAATGTCGAAACGAGGATAGTTTCGTTCCGTCGATTCAGGTGCGTACAGGCTACCTGGGCGCGCAAGTGTGTGCACCCGCCACTCAGAAATCCTGTCGCGCTTCCCTCACTCAGGAGCCCGCCACGCTTGTGCCCGCCGCCCGCGAGAGCGAGCCCGCCGTAGCACCCCGTCACGGCCGAGGACAGGCGACAGAGCCCCGACCTGCGGAAACGAATGCTGGAGAGTTCTAGAGCCAACTCTGGACCTTGACAGCTGATGGTGCGTATGTTCGTCGTCCCGCCGCGGGCAGACCGCCCCGGACACCGGACCGTAGGAGAGCATCACCGCAGTCACGCCGCAAGATCTACACGCGGTGGCGCCCGGGAGCGGGAACTCCCGGACGCCCACCGCTGAATGGGCGAACCGTCCCGGGAAGGACGGACTTCGCCGCCATCACCACGCTGATCCCTTCGCACGGGGCGTCTCAGCGTGGCAACACCGAAGGGATTCTTGCATGCGCTCTGCCATGCGCGAAAGCACCGAGGGGGCGGCCTACACGGCTGCTGCGGCCCTTCCGGTCGGGAGCGGCCGGTGAGCAGCGAGGCCCGCGAGTGGGTGTGGGAGCACAGCTCCAGCAGAGGAACCGCCCGCCTGATCCTGCTGTCGATCGCCGATCGGGTGGCCGACGAGCAATGCGTCTCCTGGGCGTCGCTCTCCAGCCTGGCCAAACGCACTCGCGCCTCCGTGTCCACGGTGCGCGAAGCCATCGACCGCCTGGTCGAGGCCGGCGAGTTGGAACAGCTCGACGACCTCACCGGCCCGCAGCGCAGCACCGTCTACCGTCTGCCCCTGGCCGCCGAAGCCATCGCACAGGACCTGCGAGAACAGCGGGAGGGCAACCGTGCCGACAGCGGCGAGGAGCCGCCCAACGGGCCGCTGCCCCTGCGCCTCTCGGCACTGCGGCGGTACGGAATCCGCCCGCGTGAGGTGCCGGAATCCCCCACGAGGGCCCGGAAACCGGCAGTACCGAAAACCGGCAGGTCCCGACGGAAACCGGCACCTCGACGTACCGGAAACCGGCATAGCGATGTACCGGAAACCGGCACACAGAACCGTAGTGAACCGGATTTGAACCGTAGGTACAGCAGTAGTGCTGCCGTCACCTCGGCTGCCGAGTGGCAGGTCGACCCCGTCACCCACGCCTGGGCCCGCCAGCAGGGACACCTCGACCGCCTCGGCGAGCAGGGTCTGCAGGCAGCCGACGCGAAGTGGCGTGCTCACCGGGCCGACTTGAAGCCGCGGCCAGCAGATGTCTGGGCGGCCGACTGGCGCTCCTGGGTCGCCCGAGAGCACGCCCCGGGGCTCCCGAACCTCTACGCCCCCGACAAGGGCCCCTCCGCGCCAGGCGGGATGACGCGTGCCGAGGCCCACACCGCCGCCCTCCTCGCCGCCCTCGACGAGCCGACCGGAACGGAGCAGTAGCCGTGGACCGCCGCGAAATCGCCGCCCTGCTGGCCTACATCGGCCGACTCGACCCCCGCACCATCCGCACCGACCAAGGCGAGGCCCGAGACCAGCTCGCCCAGTGGCACGAGTTGCTCGGCGACGTGCCGATGGCGACCCCGCACGGCTGGGACGCCCGCGTCACCGTCCGCCGACACATCTGTACCTCGCCGTACCAGATCCTGCCCGCGGACGTGGGCCGTCCCTGGGAGAGCTACCGGCGCGACCGCCTGGCGAGGCACTCCGATCCCACGCCGTCCGTCGACCCGGACGACCAGGCAGCCTGGACCGCCGAGCTGGTCGGCACCCGCCGCGCCGTCGCCGCCGGCACCGCCCAGCCCGCGCAGGCCAGGGCGATCACCAACGGTCGCGACGGGATCGACCCGAGGCTGAAGGCTCGGCTGCGGGAGATCGGCTCCTGCATACCGCCCGCCGCCCGTGCCGCCCTCGCGCCCTACCGGCCCGCGCGAGCAGCTCGCGAGGCCGCCGTCGCGCAGGGGCTGCCCGACGCTCTGAGCGTCCGGTGCGAGTGGTGCCTGGCCCAACCCGGCGAGCCGTGTCGTCGCCGCCGGATCGGCCTCGACGGCAGAGCTCGCGGAACCGCCCCGCGCACCACCCTCCATCCATGTCGCCTCGACCTCGCTGCGGCCCAGCCGAACGAGCAGGTCCAGCAGCCCTCCATAGCCTGACCGGCGCATCCGGCCCGTGTGTCCCGTGCGGGTGCACTGCCGTCCAACACCACCGTCCCGCCCCGGCTGCGGCGCAGGCCCTCGCGCCGCAGCCGGCACCCGACGCCGCATCCGCCCAGCACCACCACAGCCGGCGGACGCGGCAGCACATCGGAGACCCCCTTGCGCCACATCACCACCCACGACGCGCCGGCCACCGGCCTGCGCGGCATCGGAGACACCAGCTGGCACACCCGCGGTGCGTGCCACGGCATGGACGTCGAAGACGCCGACGCCGTGTTCTTCCCGCTCCCCCGGGACCACGAAGCCATCGCCGAGGCGAAGGAGCTTTGCGGCTGGTGCTCGGTACGCCGCGACTGCCTCGACTTCGCCCTGGAGAACGTCCTCAAGGAGGGCATCTGGGGCGGCCTGACCGAAGCCGAGCGGCGCCCCTTGCACGACGGACTGCCCCAGCGCCTCGACTACCGGCGCGTGATCGCCTTCTTCCGGGGACGCGACGTGCACCTGACCGAGGTCGAACGGCAGGTCGTCATCGACCACGCCTACGTGCGCGGCTGGCGGCCCGACCGCCTCGCCGCCGTCCTGCAGATCAGCCACAAGCACGCCCGCGATCTGCTCCGACAGGCAGCCAACAAGGTGTTCGACCGCGACCGCGTCTACGGCGTGCCAGGTCCCAAGAAGAAGCGGAAGAAGATCACCCCAGCAACGGGCAGCCCCGCACCCACCGCACCCGGCACCCAGCAGCCGACAGCCCGCCCGGCAGCGTCGCCCCCGGCGCACACCCCTCTCGGAAAGGCCGCATGACCCACCCCGTCCTAGCCCTCAGCGTCGCTCCGGACCTCCCTCTCCTCCTCACCGTCGGCGTGCCCGCCACCCTCGTGCTCGTGCTGACCGCTTGGACGATCCGGCGCCGGAGCACTCGCTCGCAGAAACGTCTCGGTGGCCCGGCGGTCAAGGTCGCAGCTCTGGCCGCCCTCGGCTGCACCGCATACAGCGCCGACACCTCGTGGCGCTTCGCGGCCGACTACCTCGACATGGCCGGCACCGCCGAGCGGGCCGGGATGTTCGCCGCGGCCGAACTGGCGCTCTTCGCGACCGCGCTCATGGCGCGGCAGAACCTGGGCACTCAGGGCTCCCCCGGCCTGCCTGGGACCCTGGTCTGGGTGATCACCGGAGTACAGGTGATCCCCGCTTATGCCGAGAGCGGTCCTATCGGCGGCACGGTCCGGGCCTTCGTCGGGCCGGTCATGGCGGCAATGCTGTGGCACCTCGCCATGGGTATCGAACTGCGACTGCACACCCCGGGCGCCGCCTCCCACGGACTGATCGCCGTCCTGGGGCGGGAGGCGCGCGAACGGCTCCTGTCCCGCCTCGGTATCGCCGCGCGAGACCGCGACGCCGCGCAGATCACCCGGGACCGGGCCACCGCCCGCGCGGTTGCCCTTGCCGCCCGCCTCGCCGAGCGCACGCCCGAGCAGCGGCGGAACCGGCGTGGTCAGCGGCTCACCCGGCGCCTGTCGAAAGCGGTCGGCAGGGCCGCGGTCGGCACCGACCCCCTCCAGCGCGCGCAGCTGCTCGACCAGCTCGCCGCCCGTCGGCACGCACTCTCGCTTGCCACGGTCCCGCTCCCCTCCCCCTGGTCCCCAGAGTGCAGCACCGCCACGGCTGCCACGGTCCCCTCGCGGAAGACCTCGGAAGCGCCGGTCCCCGTAGCTGGTCCCCACGGTCCCGACGAGTTGGACGGGAACCGGGGACCGGACGCCCCGAAGGGACCGGTCCCCGAAATCGCGGACTCCAAGGCGTCGGCAGGCGCGGGGACCGAAGGCGACGACATGGGGACCAGCGCGGGGACCGAGGCCAAAGAAGTAGGAGCGGTCCCGGGGACCGGTCCCGCCAATCCGGAAGCCGAAGAGTGGGAGGCCGAAGGCGTGGGGACCAACCGTCCTGCGCGAGAAGTACCTGCTCAGGGCCGTGATTCGCATCGGGGACCGACCGCTACCGAGTTGGGGACCGAGCCGACCGGGGACCGGGTATTGCCCGCCGCTGGTGCGGGGACCGAAACCACCGGGGACCGGGGACCGACCGACACCGGGACCGGGACCAAACCCAATGGGAACCAGGGAGACAAGGTCCCCCTTCGCCGGAAGGCGACCACGAAGCCCCGTACGAGGAACAAGGGGACGCACGCCCGGCCCCGCACCCCGCAGACACAGCGCCCGCCACGCGAGCCGGAGCAGTCGGTGGACCACCTCGTCCAAGAGGTCCGTCCCCACGTCCCCGCCCTGCTCGAACGGGACGGCAACGAGTCCGTCACCCGGGTCCAGCTGCGGGAAATCCTCCGCCGCGAGCGCTTGAAGGGTGGCCGGAACGACCGGCTGAGCCTCGTCCTCCAGCAACTGCGGAGCGACGGCACCACAACTACACGGAGGACCGCCCGATGAAGACCTGCCACCGGTTCGACACCGTCCGCGCAGAGTACGAGCGGGAGATCGGCTTCATGCTCGCCCACTCCAAGCGGTACGAGGGCAGGCCGGCGGCGAAGTCCAGCGCAAAGCAGGCTGCCTCGACGAAGCAGCGGATGGCCCGCGCGCTCAACAGCCACGTCGGCCGCTGCCCAGAGTGCGGCTGAACCGGCAAAGCTCCAACTCAGCCCTCTCATCGCAACCGGTGGCCCCTCTCTGTGCCAGGCCACCATCCCGCTTCAGGAGACACACCGTGATTCCGCGTCCCCATCGCTCATCCGAGCCAACAGCCACCGAAGCCAGCGCCTGGGCGGACGCTCTGGTCCGCCGACGACTCCTGCACGCCGAGCGGCCAGTGGCTCGTCCAGGACCACCCGACGGACCCGTCCGCCTCCTTCTGGGACCGGCCGACGTCCTCGCGCTAACCGCAGCCATCCAGCACCACACCTGCTCCACAAGGCCCGGATCCTGATGACGAACCCCGCCCGGAACGGCACCACCCCGCAACCTATTCCCGACTCCAACTCAGCCTCGCGGCGAGCAAGTTGGGGCGGAAGCGTAGCTTCCGCCGTACCCGCTCCCGAAGGGGCAGGAGAGGACCTACACCGGGGGGCGCAGGTCCTTCAGGCTTCGACCGGGGGCGGATCGGAGCCGGGGCAGGAAGAGAAGCAGACCGAGCGTCGTGCACGCCGACAGCATGCTCCTCGCGCCCGTCAACGCCCGCGTCAGTCACCCGAGAAGAAACGCCTGCACCAGCCCAACACACGTTTCAACGACGAAGAGCTCGCTCTGATCAAGTCTGCAGCCGCCCAGTGCAATCTGTCTGTCGCCGGTTTCATCGCCCGCTCCGCGCTCGCCGCCGCCCGCGACCTCGACCGCACCAGCGTCGAGATCGCCGATGAACGCGAAGTGATCACCGCCCTGTTCGACAGCCGACGCCGCCTCGGCTGGGCCGGTAGCAACCTCAACCAGGCAGTCAAGGCGCTCAACTCCGGTATGGACGCTCCCCAGCTCGAAGCAGCCGTTGCCGCTGTACGGCGCGCCGCCGACACCACGCACAAAGCCGCCGCGCGACTGATCGAGCGCCGCGGCTCATGATCCCCAGCATCAACTCCTCAGGCTCCCGGACCAT
Source organism: Streptomyces populi (assembly GCF_002911015.1). Classification (GTDB taxonomy): domain Bacteria; phylum Actinomycetota; class Actinomycetes; order Streptomycetales; family Streptomycetaceae; genus Streptomyces; species Streptomyces populi. Next base: position 9,825 of record NZ_KZ626978.1, on the reverse strand, counting down.
CGGGCTCCTCGCCTACCTCTACGGTCCGGGCAAGCACGAGGAACACACCGACCCCCACCTGGTGGCCTCTTTCGATGGCATGTCCCCCGACCCCGGCCGCGACCCGAACGCCTCCCTCAAGGACCTCCAAAAGCTCCTGGACCAGCCCGTGATGGCCCTCGCCAAGCACGCCCGTCCGGCCAAGCACGTATGGCACACCTCTGTCCGCACCGCCCCAAAGGACCGAACCCTGTCCGACGAAGAGTGGGCCGACATCGCCCGCCGTATCGTCGCCGCCACCGGCATCGACCCCGGCGACGGACAGCTCGGCTGCCGCTGGGCTGCCGTACGGCACGCGGACAATCACATCCACATCATCGCCACCCTCGTGACCGAGGACGGCCACCGTCCCGACGACTACCGTTCCGGCGCCCGCGCCCAGGCCGAAGCCCGGCTCATCGAGAAGGAACTCGGTCTCCACGAGGTCGCACCCGGTGACGGCACAGCTGCTCGGCGGCCCACCAGCGCCGAACGCCACAAGGCCGAGCGCCAGGGCCGCGAGCGCACCGCCCGCGAAGAGCTACGCGAGACGGTACGGCGGGCCGTGGCCGGCGCGAGCAGTGAGGAGGAGTTCTTCGACCGGCTCGCCGACGCTGGCCTCCTGATCCGTAAGCGCGTCGCACCTTCCGGGGACCTCCTCGGATACAAGGTCGCCCTGCCCGATGACCGGAACAAAGACGGTGAGCCGGTGTTCTATCCCGGCGCGCGCCTCGCCCCCGACCTCTCGCTGCCCCGCATCAGGGAACGTTGGTCCGGCAATGCCCAGGTCAACCCGACCCCCCAGCGGGAGGATACGGTCCGCACGGGTCCGGGCGTTCCGGCCGCTGCCCGCCGCAGGACGGCATCGGCAGCGTGGCAGGCCGTGCTCGTCGTCGAGCACGGCGACGACGCGGTAGCCGCCGCCCACATCGCTGCGGCCGGTGAGGTTCTGGACGCCCTCGCGAAGACGTCCGCAGCCCACACCCGCCGCGAACTGCGTGACGCGGCAACGGCCTTCGAGCGGGCCTCGCGCTGCCACGTCCGCGCCGTCCGCGGACACGACCGGGCCCTGCGGCAGGCCGCCCGCGAACTCGCTCACGGCGGCCCGGCTCTCGGCCGCGGCGAGGACGGAGCCACTACCGCGATGGCGATCGACATGCTGTTCTTCCTCATCACCGCCGCCGCGCACTGGCACGCGAAGAAGGGGCACGCGCAGCAGGCCGCTGCCGCCCGCCAGGCTGCCGAGCACCTTCGCTCTGCCTACCAAGAGGCCGCCGCCCACCCACTCGGCGTGCTCTACCAGCGGGGCCGACGCCTGAACCGGTCTCTGCTCCAGCAGCAGACGGTGGTACTGCGTGAGGTACTGCCCGAACTGGCCGAACAGATCCTCGCCGAGCCCAGCTGGTACGCCCTGGCCGCGACTCTCGCGGAAGCCGAAGTCGCCGGCCACGACCCGGCCAGCCTTCTTGCCGGTACTGTCGGGCGCCGCGAACTCGACACCGCGGACTCCGTCAGCGATGTGCTGGTGTGGCGACTGCGGCAGATGGCCGACCTGCCCGCCGACACCTCGGAAGTACCCGAGCACAGCGCAGTAAAGGGCCCATTCGCCATGCGCCCTGCGGCGTCCCGTCCCACGTCATCCAACCGGTACCGCGGCGAAGAGGCGGCAGGCAACACACCATGAGCTCTCCAGGCTGGCCGACGAGAGGGATGGAGGCCGCGCCGCTATCGGTGGCGGACACACCCCTCGAACCAATTGGAGGGCGTCTGCGTTCGGCCTTCGCCGACGTACACCAACACGGTCGCCACCGTGGACACCGGCGGGGTCGGCGGTTCCGCCTCGTGAGCTTGGAGGAGCTGGAGTACATGGGGCGGCAACCGGCGAGGGCCGCCACTCAGGATGGCGAGAGCGTCATCGGCACCATCTACGTCCGGAGTGTAGGCGTACGCAGCCCCTCGTCCTCGACGACGAGATGGCCACCTGCTCCGAGTGCGGCGCATACCGAGACTGGCTCATCCTCTCCACCCGTGGCCAGATCTGGCTACCCTGCCGGGTCGGCCACCAGCAGCAGGAGACCCGCCTCAACACCACCTGGTTCAATCGGAACTCCGGGCCGGCGGATTCGACACACGCCACATTCGAAGACTGCCTGCGCCACCTCGGACACTGACCCCCACTCCTACGACCCCACCGGGCCCGCGGGCCCGGCACTGAACACCCTAGACGGCCGGGGCCCGCAGGAGCCGCTCCTGGGTGGCCTCGGGCAGCACACGACGCAGGACCGGGGCGGTCGAGCTGAGGGAGGCGGCAAAGACGGCGACGAGGTCGTGGGGAACGCTGGCGGAGAAGGAGGCCGCCCACAGGTACGGCGCGCCCAGCGCGGGCTGGGCCCATGCCTGCCATCCGGCCAGCCCCGCCTCGTCGGCCTCGGTGACGAGGGCACGGGGGTCGGCGTCCTGAATGAGGGGCGGCACCTCGCCGAGGCTGATGTGCGAGGTGAACGTCGGGTCCGTCGCCGCTGCCTGGGGCTGGTCGATGTCGCGGAACCATCCGTGTGCGGCGACGGCGTCGAGGACCAGCTCGGGTCCGGCGAGCGGCACGGCGGGCTGGACGTGGGCGTCGAGCGCGACGAGGAAGTCGGACACGGCCTCGCCGGGGACATCGGGGGTGAAGTAGACCGACCACTGAGCGAGCGGGCTGCTCGCTTCGGCGCGGGCGGAGATCTGCCAGGCGATCGGCAGCTCGCCCAGGTGGAACGGTTCGTCCGCCAGGCTCCACTGGGCCCAGCGCAGGGTGTCGGAACTGATGTGCAGGACGGTGCTGCGCAGAACCTGGCGGTCCTGCGACGCCTCGTCAGGCCCGTGCCGTCCGCGGACGATCGTCAGGCTCGTCCAACCCAGGTCGGCAAGCGTGTCGGCGACGGCGTCGTAAAGACGCCCGTCATCACCGGCCAGATACCGGGGACCGACCCAGAACACGGGTTGGCCGCCGCGTGAAGTGGACGGGTCGAGCGGGAAGTCGGGGTACAGGGGCACCTCCAAGGGCTCGGGGCGAATCTAGTTGCCGTCGGCACGGCGGCGGGGGCGGTGTGGGGATGCCTGGACGGGGCCCTGCCACGTCAGGCCGACGGCGACCTCGGGCGGCAGGTAGCCGAGTGTGCGTCCTCGTCGCGCCCTTCGGCGAGGTAGACGACGGCCCGGCCGGTCTCGTCCACGGACTGCACGACCTGCGCCAAGCGGTGCGCCATCGGAAAGAAGGGGTTCATGGCCTGGCGGACCGGAGCTCTCCGGTCGCAGCGGGACAGCAGGTCGATGAGATCGCCGACGGTCATCTCCGGGAACGTCACGAACAGCCTCCTGAGGTACAGGGAAACGGGGCAGTGGAACGGGTCGATGGCCGACAGACAGCTGGCCTCTCACAGGGCGGGGGCTATCTGTTGGTGTCCGCGCTGTCATAGGAGGCGTGAGGTCTCCAGCACGCGTGCCACAGCGGCGGCAACGATGCCGGCCGGCGTCTCGGTGTCGAACGACAGGTGGTAGCCACGCATCTTGGCCGTGCCGGTGACGGCGATCTTCCATCCCTCGCTGTCTGTCCCGAGGCGTCCGCGCGGGAACCAACCGAGGTAGAACCGGCCGTCCTTGGAGCTGACGTGCACGTCCTCGCGGTCATCTACGATCAGGTGGAAGTCCTCAGCGGAGAACTGGTCCAGGACCAGCGTGGGCTGACCAGGACCGAGCTGCCACTCGCGCAGCCGCAGGGCTTCGACGGTGGTGGAGAAACCGGGGCCAACGGGCACATCGGTCACGGGCAATCACCTCTCTGACCTGGGGTTTCTTGCAAGGTCGTCTACGTTGACATGCCCTCGCACCTGCTGGCCAGCCTTTCCGTGATCTTTCATGTCTGCCCCCGGTGAACTGCCCAGTCCCTGCCTCGTTGTAGGTTCCCAGCGCCGTCGCCCATTTCTCAGTACGGGCGCCCGGCATCCACCCGCAGCCTCCGGTGTACCCGTGCGGCGATGTCCTGATCCTTCGCCGTGTGCTGAGATGGAGGTCTGCCCTGCCCCGTGTCCGAGGGGGCGAAGCGGATGGGTATGAACTTGGTGTCGCTGAGTTTCCGTCGCGCTGGCCGCAGCGGCTCCGGATCCCGAAAGCATCGGCTGGTACGACGTGGAGATCGTCGCCTCCCTCGCGCAGGCCGTGACGGTGGAGCGACACCTGTCGGTAAGCGCATCGTCGTGAACATTCTTCTCAGCGCGACCACCCGGGTAGCGAAACCGGGCTCTCCCAGGCAGTTCTCACATCAGGCGAGAGCGAAGTACCGAAGCCACACGTAGCTGAGGGAGATCGCCACCGTCACGACGGTGACGATCAGGCCGTACTTGGTGAACTGCCAGAAGGTGATGGGCTGGCGGTTGCGTTCGGCGATGCCGAGGACGACGACGTTCGCCGATGCGCCGATGGCGGTGGCGTTGCCGCCCAGGTCGGCGCCGAGGGCGAGGGCCCACCACATGACGTGGTCACTGCCGCCGCCCATGCTGTGGACCAGGTCGCTGGTGATCGGCGCCATGGTCGCGACGTAGGGAATGTTGTCGACGACGCCGGACAGGACCGCCGAGGCGCCCAGCAGCGTGAGGGAGCCGCCAAGTTCGTTCGTGCCGATGGCATCGGCCAGCGCCCTGGAGACCTCGTCGATCACACCGGTGTCGATCAGGCCGCCGATCATGATGAACAGGCCCGCGAAAAACGCGAGGGTGGGCCATTCGACCTCGGACAGGACCTCGCTCGTCTCGGCCGTCGAGACGGCGACGAGGAGGCCGGCACCGAGCAGGGCGACGATGCTGGGTTCGTAGTGGAGCACCGGGTGCAGGACGAAGCCGGCCACGACCAGGGCGAGGACGATCAGGCCTTGGACCAGCAGCCGGGGGTCCTTGATGGCCTCGCGTTCCTCCAGGTCCATGATCTCGGCGGCGCGGTCCTCGTCGTAGACGAAGAACTTGCGGAACATCACTCGGCACAGCGCGACGAGGACAACGACCAGCAGCGCGGCCAGTGGGGCGAGATGGACCAGGAAGTCATTGAAGGTCAGGCCGGCCCGGCTGGCGATGATGATGTTCGGGGGGTCGCCGACGAGCGTCGCGGTTCCGCCGATGTTGGAGGCGAACACCTCGGCGATGAGGAAGGGCGCGGCCGGCAGGGCGAGGCGCTCGCAGACCAGCAGCGTCACCGGGGCGACCAGAAGGACCGTGGTGACGTTGTCGAGGAGCGCGGACGCGGCCGCCGTGATGACCACGAGCATGGCCATGACCCTGAAGGGCTTGGCCTTCGCCTTCTTCACGGACCAGATGGCCAGGTACTCGAACATGCCGGTCTTCTTCAGCACGCCGACGATCATCATCATGCCCATGAGCAGGAAGATGACGTTCCAGTCGATGCCGGAGTCCTCGGAGTAGAACGCCGAGACGTCGTCGGTCGCCCCGATCGCCAGCATCAGGCCCGCGCCACCGAGGGCCACGGCGACGCGGTGGATCTTCTCGCTGATGATCAGGGCGTACGCGCCGACGAACACGACGATCGCCGCCCAGCTGTGCCAGTCGTTCACGTTGCTCCAGTTGCTGCGAGAGGGTGCGGGGCACTGCTGTTTCCGCTGTCGTCCCCGTCCGGGATCCCCACCAGGTCATCGACGTCGAAGGCCCGCGCGATCCGCACGTCGGTGGAGCTGTGCGCGATGATCGAGAAGGCGATGCAGACCGCGACGAGCGTGAAAGCCTCTTCCGCCTGCGGGATGCCGGACTGCAGCACTAGCAGCCCGTACACCACGGAGGCGAAGCCCTTCGGACCGAACCAGGCGGCGACCAGACGTTCCTTCCGGGAGATCCGTGTGCCGAGCAGGGACAGCAGCAGCGAGGCGGGGCGGATCAGGACGATCGCCAGGAACACCGCGAGGTAGCCGCCCCACGACAGGTCCTCGAACAGCCGCGGGGTGAGCAGCGCACCGAAGACCAGCAACGCCGCGAACTTCGCCAGTTCCGCGAGTGCCTCGCCGAGCGGTTCGAAGGATGCCTTGGCCTCGGGTGAGACGTGGGCGAGGACGGCGCCGGCTGAGAACGCCGCGAGGTAGGGATTGGCGTGCGTGAGGTGGCAGGTCGCGTACAGGATGATCCCGGTCGCCAGCGGCAGCAGCGGCTGCAGCTTCGGCTCGGCGCCCAGCAGGCGGAAGCACACCAGGTGGCTGACCAGCAGAGGCAGTACGACTCCGAGGACCACGCCGAGCAGCAGCTCCAGGCTGATCGCGCCGAGCGACGTCTCGGCGCCGCCCGCCATGGGGCCGGCGGCGGAGATCAGAACGAGGACGACCGGGAGGGCGAGCCCGTCGTTGATGCCGCTCTCGACGTTCAGCAACTGCCGCAGCTTGGCCGGGACCTCTCCGTGTCCGACGATGGCGGAGGCGAACACCGGGTCGGTCGGTGCCAGGACGGCTCCCACGAGGAACGACGTCGTCCAATCCAGGCCCACCAGGTAATAAATGATCAGAGCCATGAAGGCGAAGGCGAGCGGCATGCCGAGGCCCAGGGCCCTTGCCAGGTTGCGCCAGTTGGCGCGCAAGGCGGGCAGGGAGACGTGCATGCCGTCGGTGAAGAGCACCGCGAAGAGGGCGAGGCCCGCCGTCACGGAGACGATCTCGCTGTCCGGCGTGATGTGGATCAGCCCGAGAAAACCGTCGCTGACGAGCGCACCGCCGACAAGGAAGAGAAGGGAAGTCGACAGCACGGTCCGTGCCGCGAGACCCGACAACAGCGCCGCCACCATCAGCGCGGCGCCGAACACCACCACCAGCACCATGTCGAAAGCCCCGATCGGAAGAGAGAGTGATCCCCTGCTCGCCGACCAGGCTTCCCGGCACACCACGGGGAACCTTACCGTTCCTTGACGCGCCATTAACAGGTTGTTGGCGGGCACCCCACGAAAGGTGAGATTGCCGGTTCCCGGCAGGAAGCGGGTCCCAGCTCCAGAACCCTGGCCGCCTGCGCCCGAGGGCACCACCGGTCGCATGAGGTGAGGATCAGTGACCGGCCGCGAATTCGCCACTCAGCTTGCGGTGGAGCCGGGCGCCGAAAGCGTTGAGCCCGATGATCTCGACCGTCTTGCCACGCTGCTGTACCTGGTCCCGACGGCGTCGAGCGCGGTGGCCGAAGACGCGTCCCAGACGTGGACTGCCCTCAGGCCGATAACAACCGTGTCGGGGTCGCTGAAGCAGTCGAACCGCCCGACAAGCTCGTTGGAGGAGGCGAAGAGCGGGCACCGCCCCCGGCTCTGCAGAGGGGGAAGCGCTGATGGAACGGCTGCGCGCCGACGAGCAGGCCGCCGCGGAACAGGTCGAGAAGCTGCAGGTTCAGTTGTCACGGGCGGAGGACTTCGCCGCCACCCTCCGCGAACGCCTGGCCGACGCCGACGGCACCTGACTCCGCGCGTCAGGTGGCATCGGCGGCCAGAAGGCGTTTCAGCAGGTGGGAGGCGGTGATGACGCCCAGGAGGTGTACGCCAGCCTTGTCCTTCTCGACCACGGCGACCAGTGGGCTGCGGGTCTGCGCCATCCGCGCGGCGACCTCCAACGCGGTGTCGTCCGGGGCCGCGACGACCGGCGGCGGCGTGGTCTTCGACAGGCAGTCGCGCACCTTCTGGTCCTTCAGCGCGGCGCACAGCCGGTCGGCGTGACGCTCGTCGACCACCGCCGCCAGCGTCGGATCCTCGATGACGTACCCCGGTACCAGGATTTTGATCATCTGCGAGGCGGGGAGAATCGCCTTCGGCGCTCCCTGGTCGTCCACCACCAGCAGCGCGGGCAGACGGTGTTCGGCCATCAGCCGGGCGGCGTCCATGGCGTCGCTCTCGAGGCCGACCGTCTCGTACTTCTCCGCCAGGTCACGTGCGCGCACATCCGGCTCCCGTCTCGGTCCTCGGCGCAGCCACGGCCTTCACGCTAATTCGGTGTCCGGACCGAAGAACCTGGTCGCAGAAGCACGATACAACCGACCGGCGCGGATCGTGCGGGCCGCGGGAGGCGGTCTCCGTCCTCCACGATCACAAGGGCTGCGGCGAGCGGCACGATGAAAGAGGTCAACAGTGAGAGGGCGACTGACACCGGCACCCCGCCCATGCCCCAGGCGTGGAGGTCGACGTCCGTGTCGAAGCTGTTCACGTTCACGGCGCCGACGGCGACCAGGAGCCAGAAGCAGACGACCACGACGAGGGCCGCGGTGAACAGGATGCCGGGCAGACCGGTGGCCGCCTCCACGAACGTCCGCACCTGCCGGCCCCCTTCCCGTACGTCGTACACCTCGGCGGCGCACGGCTCCCCTCCGGTTCTGGCCCGGACCCCTTCTGCCGGGGTCCGGCACCAGAACCTTCCGCAGTGCTCCCCGCACCGATGGTGCACGGCGGACGCACGTACACGCATTGCCGATTCCCGGCAGTGTTCACTAGGGTTTGCGTGCCGGTGAGCCGCTAAGGATCCGTCACCGGCGCGTCAAGATTCGGGGGACCACGTGACCGACCGGGATAATCCCGTGCGCTATTTGCACGGATATGCCGAGATCCTGGCCGAGGTTTCCGCCACCGGCAGACGTCTCACCCGTGAAGAGATCGAATCCCGGCGCGCCCTGGGAGAACAGGCCGCGGAAGCCGGCCACGGACTGCGCTCCCTCGTCAGCGCGCACCTGACCGCCGCGCGTTCCGCCTGGCCCCACGCACACGGCTCCACCGATACCGCGTTCGCCACGGTGCAGCAGGTGATAGACGCCTTCGTCGAGGGGTACGAACGTGCCCAGCACCACGCCGTACGCCAGGAGGAAGTCGCACGCCGCGAGTTCATCGACGATCTCCTCTACGGCCGCAGCGACCTGGGCCGCCTCGCCGAGCGGGCCGAACGCTTCGGGCTGCGCCTCTCGCACGCACACGCGGTCGCCGTCGCCCAGGGGCCGACCGCCTACGACGAGGGCGATCCGGTGCCGCGGCAGGTCGAACGAGCGGTCATCGGCCGGTTCGGCGACCGCAACGTCCTCATCACCACGAAGGCGGGGCGACTGCTGTGCATCGCCCCTGGCCATCAAGACGATGTCCTCGCCTACTTCGCCAAGCAGGCGTACGCCGCGACCGACGGAGGCCGGGTCGCCATCGGCCGGTCCCAGCCCGGCCCCGGTGGTGTTGTCCAGTCCTACGAGGAAGGCCTCAACGCGCTCGAACTGGCTGAGCGCTTGGGCCTCGACGAGCCGATGCTGCGCGCTGCCGACCTGCTCGTCTACCCAGTCCTGACCCGTGACCGGCAAGCCATGGCCGACCTCGTCCTCGACGCCCTCGGCCCGCTCACCACGGCCCGCGGCGGCGCCCAAGTCCTTCTGGACACCCTCACCGCGTACTTCGACTGCGGCTGCGTCGCGGCCGAGGCCGCCCGCCGCCTGAGCCTGAGCGTGCGCGCCCTGACGTACCGCTTGGAGCGCATCCACAAGCTGACCGGCGCCAACCCGGCCGATCCCGCCCACCGCTACTGCTCTGACCGGGAAGGTTCGCCGGGCCGGCGGTTCCAGCGGTTGGATGTCCGGAGACGTCTGATCCGACCGTTGGGGGTGTGATGGCTGAGCCTGTCCGTGTGCGCAGGTTGACCGACGAGGAGGGGCAGAAGCTGCAGCAGATAGTGCGCCGGGGCAGCACCAGCTTGGTGCGGTACCGGCGCGCGATGATGCTGCTGGCCTCGGCTGGCGGAAACAGGGTCTCGGTGATCGCGAAGCTGGTCCAGGCCGACGAGGACACTGT
>NZ_KZ626977.1 GCF_002911015.1 Streptomyces populi | reverse complement strand
GGATCACCCGAGTACACCCAGTACGCGGGCGACCCTCCGCCTTGCGATGCACCGCACCAGACGCCGCGAGCCCCGCCCTCCGGGCGGACGACGCTACTTTCGAAACACGCCCTAGTGGCTCGCCTCCGCCGTGGCGGGCGGGAGCTCGGTCTCGACCCCCGGGTCGCCCGCGTCGGCCGTGTAGTCCCCGGGCGAGGTCTCGTCCACGCCCTCCGGGGCCTTGAACGCCCTGAGGGCGAAGGTGAGGACGACGGCCACGGCCACGTTCAGGACGAACGCCGTCAGGCCGATGTAGCCGATCTCCCCGATGCCGGGGATCTCCTTCGAACTGCCGCCGAAGTGCTTCTGGGTCGGCGAGGCCACCCCGTAGGCGGCGATCGTGCCGTAGAGCATGCCGACCGCCCAGCCGCCCAGCAGCGCCCAGCGGTGGAACCAGCGGGTGAACAGCCCGCCGACCAGCGAGGGGAAGGTCTGGAGGATCCAGATGCCGCCCAGCAGCTGGAAGTTGATCGCGACGGTCTTGTCCATGGTCAGGACGAAGACCAGCGCGCCCACCTTCACCAGGAGCGAGACCAGCTTGGAGACCTTGGTCTCCTGCCGCGGGGTGGCGGCCGGGTTGATGAAGTCCTTGTAGATGTTGCGGGTGAAGAGGTTCGCGGCCGCGATCGACATGATGGCCGCCGGGACGAGCGCGCCGATGCCGATGGCGGCGAAGGCGACGCCCGCGAACCAGTCGGGGAACATGTTCTCGAAGAGCTGGGGGATCGCGAGCTGGCCGTTGGTGACCTTCACCCCGGCCGCGATCGCCATGAACCCGAGCAGGGCGAGCAGGCCCAGCATCAGCGAGTACAGCGGCAGGATCGTGGTGTTGCGGCGGATCACCTCCCGGCTGCGGCCGGACAGCGTCGCGGTGACCGAGTGCGGGTACATGAACAGCGCCAGTGCCGAGCCGAGCGCGAGGGTGGCGTACGTCCACTGGCCCGCCTCGGCGGGGACGAGCCCGCCGGCGCCCGCGGCCGTGTACTTGGCGCTCGCCGCCTTGAAGATCTCGTCGAAGCCGCCCAGTTTGATCGGGATGTAGATGACGGCCACCGCGATCACGATGTAGATCAGGGTGTCCTTCACGAACGCGATCAGAGCGGGGGCCCGCAGACCCGAGGAGTAGGTGTACGCGGCCAGCACGCCGAAGGCGATGAGGAGCGGCAGGTCCTTGACGAACCAGTTGGTGCTGTCGCCGCCGCCCACGCCCATCACGTCCAGGACGGCCTGGATGCCGACGAGTTGGAGCGCGATGTAGGGCATGGTGGCGAGGATGCCGGTGACGGCCACGGCGAGGGACAGGCCCTTGGAGCCGAAGCGTCCGCGCACGAAGTCCGAGGTCGTCACATAGCCGTGCCGGTGGGAGACCGACCACAGGCGGGGCAGGAAGGTGAAGATCAGCGGGTAGACCAGGATCGTGTACGGCACGGCGAAGAAGCCGGCCGCGCCCGCTGCGTAGATCGCCGCGGGCACGGCGACGAAGGTGTACGCCGTGTAGAGGTCGCCGCCGAGCAGGAACCAGGTCACCCAGGTGCCGAAGGACCGTCCGCCCAGGCCCCATTCGTCGAGGGTGTGCTCGTCGGCGGCCCTGCGCCAGCGCGCGGCCAGGAAGCCCATGACCGTGACGGCCAGGAAGAAGAAGACGAAGACGCCGAGGGCGACGCCGTTCACACCGTCCTTCATGCGTCCGCACCCTCCTTCGCCGAGGTGCGGGCCCGCTGGTCACGGCGCCACAGCTGGTACGCGACCACCGTGAGCAGCGTCGAGAGGGGCACCCACAGCAACTGGTACCAGTAGAAGAACGGGATGCCGATGAACGCCGGGTCGGTCTTCGTGTAGGAGCCGACCCACAGCATCGCCACGAAGGGCGCGAGCAGGCACAGGCCGATCACCACACGAACCGGTGTCACCACCGGGGGTTTCACTTCGGGCAGGTCTGACACAGGTCGTCTCCGTCCCCTCATAGATCACCTGGGTAACGCGCGCAGGCAATCTAGGGGACGGTCCGGCTTTAGGGAACCACCCCTGCGGGGACGGCGGACGGGGAGCGTTCCTGCCCGGGCGCACGCGCCCCCGGGCAGGAGTGCGACCCCTCGGGGGGTACGGCTCAGTCCTGGGGGCGCTTGAGGCGGGCGACGAACTTGTACCGGTCGCCCCGGTAGACCGACCGCACCCACTCCACCGGCTCGCCCTGCCGGTCGAGCGAGTGGCGGGAGAGCATCAGCATGGGCAGGCCCACGTCGGTGCCGAGCAGTCCGGCCTCGCGCGGGGTCGCCAGCGAGGTCTCGATGGTCTCCTCGGCCTCGGCGAGGTGGACGTCGTACACCTCGGCGAGCGCGGTGTAGAGAGAGGTGTACTTGACCAGCGACCTGCGCAGGGCGGGGAAACGCTTGGCGGACAGGTGGGTCGTCTCGATGGCCATCGGCTCGCCGCTCGCGAGGCGCAGCCGCTCGATGCGCAGCACCCGGCCGCCGGCCGAGATGTCGAGCAGCCCGGCGAGGGCGTCGTCGGCCGTGATGTAGCCGATGTCCAGCAGCTGCGAGGTGGGTTCGAGGCCCTGGGCGCGCATGTCCTCGGTGTACGAGGTCAGTTGGAGCGCCTGGGAGACCTTCGGCTTGGCGACGAAGGTGCCCTTGCCCTGGATGCGTTCGAGCCGGCCCTCGACGACCAGCTCCTGAAGGGCCTGCCGCACCGTGGTGCGCGAGGTGTCGAACTCGGCGGCGAGGGTCCGCTCGGGCGGCACCGGTGTGCCGGGCGGCAGTGTCTCCGTCATGTCGAGCAGGTGCTTCTTGAGACGGTAGTACTTGGGCACGCGCGCGGTACGGATGGGCGCCCCACCCTCGTTCTCCGCACTGCTGACGTCGGTGCTCATGCTCTGCCTTCCCGGCTCCGGATGCCGAAGCGACCGCCATGTCGTCGGCCACGGCTCACATCGTGGCACGGCTTGTTGTGCGTGTGTCCTCCGCACGCTCCGTGATCCCCTCTATATACCGTCGGCGTACCCGTTGGTCTAGTCCATCGCGCGCGAGTGGTGGCGCGGGAGCCGGCGCGGGCGGCCCGGTGACGGCTTCCCTGCAGGTCGTGAACGGGGCCGTAATTTGTACCGCTTGGCTACTTAAAGGTCCTTGCATATGTAGGTCCCATAACGGCCGACTGGACGGGCTTACACACCCTTGACACCCCCCTAGGTCTAGGCCAAGCTCCGGGTACTGGTCTACACCATTGGTCCAGTCCCGGCCCCACGGGCGGTACACGGCGTATGTCACCGCGGGGGAGCAGGGGGGTTTGTGGCATCCCTGAGGAGGGTGGCGTGAAGCGCAAGCTGATAGCCGCGATCGGTATCGCGGGCATGATGTTCTCCGTCGCGGCGTGCGGGAACGACGACAAGTCCGGGGGGTCGGACAAGGGCGCGGACGCCAAGGAGCTGACGGTCTGGCTCACGGTCGACGCGCAGAACAACTGGCCCGATCTGGTCAAGCAGGCCGACGCGGCGATCGAGGCGAAGCACTCGGGCATCAAGATCAAGCACGAGTACTACGGCTGGCCGGACAAGAACACCAAGCTCGACGCGGTCCTCGCCACCGACAAGGCGCCGGACGTGGTCGAGATGGGCAACTCCGAGATGCTCGGCTACATGGTCAAGGGCGCCTTCGCTCCCCTCGACGCGTCGAAGTTCGAGAACTCCGCCACCTGGCTGGACGGCCTCAAGGAGTCCGTGACCTACGACGGCAAGACCTACGGCGTGCCGTACTACGCCGGTGGCCGCGTCGGCAACTGGCGCAAGGACGTCGCCGCCTCGGCCGGCGTGAAGAGCACGCCGAAGACGTACAAGGAGCTCCTCTCCGACCTGGACAAGATCCAGAAGAAGGAGGGCGCCAAGTTCAGCGCCTGGTACCAGCCCACCCGTGACTGGTACGCGGCCATGTCCTTCGTCTACGACGCCGGCGGCTCCATCGCGAAGGAGGAGGGCGGCACCTGGAAGGCCAACCTCTCCTCGCCCGAGTCGATCAAGGGCCTCACCGAGTTCAAGAACATCGTCGACAAGTACATGCACGGCGACAAGACCAAGGACGAGTCCGACCGTTACATCGTCTACGGTCAGGGCAAGTCCGGCATGATCTTCGGTGCCGCCTGGGAGGGCGCGACCGCAGAGGACCCGAAGAGCGACAAGACCGGCAAGCTCAAGGGCAACCTCGAGAACTTCGTGATGCCCGGCCCGTCCGGCAAGAACATCCCGGTCTTCCTGGGCGGCTCCGACCTCGCCGTCCCGGTGAAGTCGAAGGCGCAGGCCGTCGCCGCCGAGTGGATCAACGCGTTCACCGGCGCCAAGGGCCAGAAGGGCCTGATGGCCAAGGGCAACCTGCCCAACAACAAGGCCGACCTCGTCAGCCTGCAGAGCGACCCGAAGACGGCCGTCCCGGCCACCGCCGCCGAGTCCAGCTGGTTCGTCCCGATGGCGCCGGGCTGGGGCCAGGTCGAGAAGGCCCAGACCCTCCAGACCATGCTGCAGGCCATCGGCACCGGCAAGAAGTCCGTCGCGGACGCCGCGAAGGAAGCGGACGCCGCGATCGACAAGGTCATCAACACCAAGTGACCTGAGAGCAGGGCCCCGTCGGTCCTCCGCCACGGAGGGACGGGGCCCTGCCTCCCGTACGGCCCGGCCGGGGCACCGCCCCCTGACGCCCGGCCGTGCGGGCCTTCGCTTTCGTACGACCTGAGGGACCGCTGAGGAGCGCGCGATGAGTGCCGCAGACACGACCACCCCCGCCAAGGTGCCGCCGCCGCGGCAGGCACCGCCACCGGCCGCCGCGGTGAAGGCGCCACGCGCCGGGCGGAGACCGGGTACGGCGGCGGCCCCCTGGGCCCTGCTCGCCCCGTGCCTGCTGATCCTCGTGGTGGTCCTCGGCTACCCCATGGTGCGCCTGGTCACGCTCTCCTTCCAGAAGTTCGGGCAGTCCCAGCTCTGGGGCTTCCAGCCGCCGGAGTCCGTCGGCTTCGACAACTTCGAGGGCGTGCTCTCGGACGACGAGTTCTGGCAGGTGGTCGTCAGGACCGTCCTGTTCGCCGGCGGGGCCGTCGTCTTCACGATGGTCGTCGGCATGCTGATCGCACTGCTCCTCCAGCGGGTCTCCGGCTGGGTGAAGACACTCATCAACATCGTGCTGGTGGCCAGCTGGGGCATGCCCATCATCGTGGCCACCACCGTCTTCAAGTGGCTCTTCGACTCCGACTACGGCGTCTTCAACGCGCTGCTCAGCAAGCTCCCCGGCGTCGACATGATCGGCCACAACTGGTTCGCCAGCGGGACCCAGGGCCTGAGCGTGATCATGCTCCTGGTCGTCTGGGGCGCGGTGCCCTTCGTGGTCATCACCCTCAGCGCCGGACTCACCCAGGTCCCCGCCGAGCTGGAGGAGGCCGCACGGCTCGACGGCGCGGGTTCCTGGGGCGTCTTCCGTCACGTCACCCTGCCGATCCTCAAGCCCGTCATCGTCATGCTGACGACCCTCTCCGTCATCTGGGACATGGGCGTCTTCCCGCAGGTCTTCGTCATGCGGGGCGGTCACCCGGAGGCGGAGTTCCAGCTCCTCACCACGTACTCGTACGACCGCGCCTTCGTCGTCAACGACTACGCGCAGGGGTCGGCGATCGCCGTGCTGACCGTGCTGCTCCTCCTCGGCGTGGTCGCCGTGTACATGCGTCAGATGCTGCAGATCGGAGAGGTCGAATGAGTGCCGTCGCCACGTCCGGGCGTACGTCCGCCACGGGGCGGAAGTCCTCCGGCCCCCGCAAGTCCAAGCTCGGCTGGAACCTGCTCGGCCTGTTCGTCTTCCTCGTCGCGGGCTTCCCCGTCTACTGGATGCTCAACACGGCGATCAAGCCCGCCAAGGACGCCATCGACCCCGACCCGAGCCTGCTCCCCACCGGCTTCACGCTCGACAACTTCCGCCGGGCGCTGGACATCGCCGACTTCTGGGGCCCGGTGGGCCGCAGCCTGGTCGTCTCCCTCTCGGTGGTCCTGATCGGCATCGTGGTCGGGATGCTGGCCGCGCTGGCCATCTCCCGCTTCGCCTTCCGCGGCCGCAAGATCGTGATCGTCGGCATCCTCGCGGTCCAGATGGTCCCGCTGGTCGCCATGATCATCCCGGTCTTCCTGCTGCTGAACGACCTGCACCAGTACGACAAGCTTTCCGGCCTGATCCTCACGTACCTGACCTTCATCCTCCCCTTCACGGTGTGGACGCTGCGCGGCTTCATCGTCAACATCCCGAAGGAGCTGGAGGAGGCGGCCATGGTCGACGGATGCAGCCGCACCGGCGCCTTCATCCGCGTGGTCTTCCCGCTGCTGGCCCCCGGCATGGTCGCGACGTCCGTCTACGCCTTCATCCAGGCCTGGAACGAGTACCTCTACGCCCTCATGCTGCTCAGCCAGCAGAACCAGACGGCCACCGTCTGGCTGGGCAACTTCACCACCAAGCACGGCACCGAGTACGCCCCGATGATGGCCGGAGCCACCATGATGGCCGTGCCGATCGTCGTCCTGTTCCTCCTCGTCCAGCGCAAGATGGCCGCGGGTCTGACCGCGGGCGCCGTGAAGGGATAACGCCACCCGATGACGACATTCGCCAGCGGTACCACCGCGTCCAATGCGCGGGACGGCCTGACGCGCGACGCCCTCACCGTGCTCCAGCCCGGTTTCACCGGGACCACGGCTCCGGACTGGCTGCTGCGCCGCCTCGGGGAAGGCCTCGCCTCCGTCGGCCTGTTCGGCCGCAACATCGCCTCGCCCGAGCAACTGGCCGCCCTGACGGCCCAGCTGCGCGCCGAACGCGAGGACGTCCTGGTCGCCATCGACGAGGAGGGCGGCGACGTCACCCGCCTGGAGGTGCGCACCGGCTCGTCCTTCCCGGGCAACCACGCGCTGGGCGCCGTCGACGACGTGGCGCTCACCGAACAGGTCGCCCTCGAACTCGGCCGCAGGCTGGCCGCGTGCGGGGTGAACCTCAACTGGGCGCCGTCCGCCGACGTGAACTCCAACCCCGCCAACCCGGTCATCGGCGTACGGTCCTTCGGCGCCGACACCGGTCTGGTGGCCCGGCACACGGCCGCCTACGTCACCGGCCTCCAGGCCGCCGGCGTCGCCGCCTGCACCAAGCACTTCCCGGGCCACGGGGACACCGCGGTGGACTCCCACCACGCCCTGCCGCGCATCGACGCGGACCTGTCGGTCCTCCAGTCCCGCGAACTCGTCCCCTTCCGGGCCGCCATCGCCGCGGGCAGCCGTGCCGTGATGAGCGCGCACATCCTCGTCCCGGCCCTGGACCCGGACCGCCCGGCCACCCTCTCCCGCCGCATCCTCACGGGCCTGCTGCGCGAGGAGCTCGGCTACGAAGGGCTCATCGTCACCGACGGCATGGAGATGCAGGCCATCGCGGCGACGTACGGCATCGAGCGGGGCAGCGTGCTGGCCATCGCGGCCGGGGCGGACGCCATCTGCGTCGGCGGCGGACTGGCGGACGACGACACGGTGCGTCGCCTCCGCGACGCCCTGGTCTCCGCGGTCCGCTCCGGCGAGCTCTCCGAGGAACGCCTCGCGGACGCGGCGAACCGGGTGCGGGCGCTGGCCGAGTGGACGGCGGCGACCGGCTCCCGCACGAATGGCTTGAACGGCTCGAACGTCTCGAACAGCTCCGGCGGTACGGACGGTGCGAGTGGTACGGGTGGTGTGCGCGGTACGAGTGTCACCGGCGGTGTGAACGGTACAGGAGGTGCGGGCGGTCCGGACGGAGCCGTCGATGTGGGCATGGTCGCCGCCCGGCGCGCGCTGACCGTGACCCGTTCCGCGTCGTACGCCCCGCTCACCGAGGCTCCCTACGTCGCCGCGTTCACCCCGGTCGCGAACATCGCCGTCGGTGACGAGACCCCCTGGGGCGTGGCGGCGGAGCTGGTCCGGCTGCTTCCCGGCACCGAGACCGGCAGCTTCACCGGCGAGGACGCGGGCTCCTCGGCCCTCGCGGCCGCCGGCGGGCGGCCCCTCGTCGCGGTGGTCCGCGACGAACACCGCCACCCCTGGATGGCGGCCGCCCTCGACACCCTGCTCGCCTCCCGCCCCGACACCGTCGTGGTCGAGATGGGCGTCCCGCAGTCGGCTCCCCGGGGTGCCCTGCACATCGCCACCCACGGCGCGGCACGGGTGTGCGGCCGAGCGGCGGCGGAGGTCATCGCGGGCGCGTAGTGCACCGGCCCCCGGGCCTCCGGGCCTGACCCCCGGAGGCCCGGGGCACCGGCTTCACACCCCCGACCCCCGACACCACCCCCACGAACCCCGCCTCCGGCCCCCGCCTCCGGCCCCCGCTTCCGGCCTCCGCCTCCGGCTCCCGGTCTCCGGACCTCGCCTCCGGTCTCCGGCCTCCGGTCTCCGGGCCCCGGCCTCTGGTCCTGGTCCCGGGCTTCCGGTCCTGGCCCCGCCAGGAGGCTGGACCCGAGCACCGGTCCCAGCCCCCGCCTCCGGGGCTCGGCTTCCTGCGGTGGTGGGCCAGGCGCAGGGCACCGGCTTCGGGCGCTCGGGAGCCGGTGCCGGGCCGTCACGCACCGGTGCCGGGCACTCCCTCGGGAGTGCCCGGCACCGGTCTGTCTCCGTGGCGCGCCGCGCCGGGGCCGCCGTCCCTAGATGCCCTGCCAGTCCGGCTTGGCGGCGAACGTCTGGCGGAAGTAGTCGCCGAGCTTCAGCTTGGACGCGGCGGCGTCGTCGACGACCACCGTCGCGTGCGGGTGCAGTTGCAGCGCCGACGCCGGGCAGACCGCCGCGACCGGCCCCTCGACCGTCGCCGCCACGGCGTCCGCCTTGCCCTCGCCGGTCGCGAGCAGCACCAGGTGCCGGGCCTCCAGGATCGTGCCGATGCCCTGGGTGATGACGTGGTGCGGCACCTGCTCGATGTCGCCGTCGAAGAACCGCGCGTTGTCCACCCGGGTCTGCTCGGTCAGCGTCTTGATCCGGGTCCGCGAGGCGAGCGAGGAGCACGGTTCGTTGAACCCGATGTGCCCGTCCGTCCCGATCCCCAGCAGCTGGAGGTCGACTCCGCCGGCCACCGCCAGCGCCCTGTCGTACTCCTCGCACGCGGCCTGGACGTCCGCCGCCGTGCCGTCGGGCCCCATGAACGCGTCCATGCCGATGCCCAGCGGCTCCAGCACCTCGCGCCGCAGCACGGAGCGGTAGGACTCGGGGTGCTCGGCCGGCAGCCCCACGTACTCGTCGAGCTGCGCGATGCGCGCACCCGAGGTGTCCACGGCACCGGAACCCACCCGGGCCGCCAGTGCCGCGTAGATGGGCAGCGGCGTCGAGCCGGTGGCCACGCCGAGGAGTGCGTCGGGCTTGCGCCTGAGCAGTTCCGCCATGGCCTCGGCGATCAGCTCGCCGCCCGCCTCGGCGTCCGGGACGATGACAACTTCCACGCTGGGCCTGCCGATCTGGAGAGGGGACTCAGGAACGCATCCGAATCCGAAGGGGGACACATGTGGTATAGACCAATCTAGCAGAGCGTCGCCCTTCCGTCGCCCCGGCTCGGGATGCGTCGCGACGTGGACCGCGGGAGCCGCCCGGCCCGCCCGGTCCGTCGGTTCCTCCTGCCCGTGAACGGAGGCGGGATGGTCTGACGGGCGCTCCTGGTGTTGGATGAGCGGACGACGAAGAAACGAGGAACGGCCGCGGGCGCGCGGGACGCGTCGACGGACGCGGCTGCGGACGCATGGACGGGGCACCATGGTCTAGTCCACAATGCTCTGAGAAACTGAATGAGCCTCCGTCTTCCCCGCACAGGAAGACGGATCGAGGAACCGGCGCTCTCTGCCCTGACTGCTCCGGCTCCTCTCTTCGGCCGACCGGGACCGCACACCCCACGGCCGTTGTTGCTCCGGGCTGCGGTGCCGGGAGGGTTGAGGGTCCCTCCCAGGCGCCGCGGCCCGCGGGTGTTTCCGGGGCCGTGCGGCGCTCCCGGAGCCCCGGACGCGCGGCCGATTTCGGGACCTGTCGGATCCTCCGGGTACGCTCGCACACGTGCCCTCCATGAACGACCTCGTACGCCAGCACACAGCCCTCGACGACTCCGATCTCGAGTGGCTGCATCTGCTGGTCTCGGAGTGGCAGCTGCTCTCCGACCTCTCCTTCGCCGACCTCGTCCTGTGGGTTCCCACGCGCGACGGCACCCGTTACGTCTCGGTGGCCCAGATGCGCCCCAACACCGGGCCCACCTCGTACCAGGACGACATGGTCGGCCATCTGGTCCCGCGCGGCCGCCGGCCCCTGCTGGACGCGGCGCTCGACGAGGGCCGGATCGTGCGCGAGGGCGATCCCGAATGGCGCGAGGAGGTGCCGGTCCGTGTCGAGTCCATTCCGGTACGGCGTGAGGGCCGCGTCCTCGGCGTCATCGCGCGCAACACCAACCTGCTCACCGTGCGCACCCCGAGCCGCCTCGAACTGACGTATCTGCAGAGCGCCTCCGACCTCGCGCAGATGATCGCGGCGGGCACCTTCCCGTTCCCCGACCAGCAGGTCGACATGGACGCCTCGCCGCGTGTCGGCGACGGACTGATCCGCCTCGACGCGGACGGCATCGTCCAGTACGCCTCGCCGAACGCGATCTCCGCGTACCACCGCATCGGGCTGGCCTCCGACCTGGTGGGCCACAACCTCGGCACCACGACCGCCGAACTCGCCCCGTCCCGGGGCCCGGTGGACGAGGCGCTGTCGAAGGTCGCCAGCGGCTGGGCGCCCCGCGAGTTCGAGATCGAGAGCGCCGACGGGGTGATCCAGCTCCGGGCGATCCCGCTCAAGCCCAAGGGCACCCGGGTCGGTTCCCTGGTCCTGCTCCGCGACGTCACCGAACTGCGCCGCCGCGAACGCGAATTGATCACCAAGGACGCCACCATCCGGGAGATCCACCACCGGGTGAAGAACAACCTCCAGACGGTGGCGGCCCTGCTGCGGCTACAGGCCCGCCGCATCGAGTCGGACCGGGGCCGGGAAGCCCTGGAGGAGGCCGTGCGCCGGGTCGGTTCGATCGCGATCGTGCACGAGACGCTCTCCCAGAACCTGGACGAGAGGGTGGAGTTCGACGAGATCGCCGACCGGGTGCTCGCCATGGTCGCCGAGATCTCGCCCGGCAAGGTCACCGGCCGGCGCACCGGGCGCTTCGGCATCCTGGACGCCGAGGTCGCGACCCCGCTCTCCATGGTCCTCACCGAGGTCCTGCAGAACGCGCTGGAGCACGGCTTCCGTGAGGGCGACCGGGGAACCGTCGAGGTCTCCGCCGTGCGCGGCGGCACCTCCAGGGAGGCCCGACTGCTGGTCACCGTGCAGGACGACGGGGTCGGACTGCCCGAGGGCTTCGACCCGCACCGCTCGGGGAACCTCGGCCTGCAGATCGTGCGGACGCTGGTGGAGGGCGAGTTGGGCGGCAGCTTCGACATGGTGGCCGCTCCGGAGCGCGGCACCCAGGTGCTCCTGGACATCCCGGTGGTCGTGCCCAAGTGACCGGCCCGCGCGGCACGCACGGGCCGCACGAGCGGCCCCGGGCAGGGGCGGCCGGCACCCGGGGAGGCCGGTCACTCACGGTGACCGGTTCCGGACGCGAACAGCAATGAGCCCCGGACCACCAGGTGGTCCGGGGCTGAAAGCTCGTTGCATCAAGCGCATCGGGGTACTGCGCGCTGCGGCTCGGGGGCGGGAGTTGCGTACTCGCTGTACGCGCCGCCAAGCTCAGGCTCGTGCGGGGTGGAACGTCAGGCGGTGGCCTGACGAGCTCGGTTGCGGGCGGCACGGCGCTTCATTGCGCGGCGCTCGTCCTCGCTGAGGCCACCCCAGACGCCGGAGTCCTGGCCGGACTCGAGCGCCCACTGCAGGCACTGCTCCATGACGGGGCAGCGGCGGCAGACGGCCTTGGCTTCCTCGATCTGCAGCAGCGCAGGACCGGTGTTGCCGATGGGGAAGAAGAGCTCGGGGTCTTCCTCGCGGCAAACGGCGTTGTGACGCCAGTCCATGGCTGCTACCTCTCCTTGGTATTACATGCACGTTGCTTGTGAATGTGAACGCTTTCACGAATCCCTCAACAAGTGAAGGGCCGACAACCAGACGGACTGGTGTGGTCCTTGAAATGAGGAGGGGTTCCGGTGCTCTGTGGGGCCGATGTTTGCGGGCCGTCCCGAGCGCCACGTAGAGACTCGCAAACCTCAGCGGCGGATACAACCCCTTCCGGAAAGTTTTTTTTGATTCCTCGGTGTCGGCTGAGTCACAGCCGTACTTCCATGGGGTGGACCGTGGTCTAAACGTTCGAGTGAAAGGAGTTTGGCCCCTTCCACTCACACAATCACACGCAGTGCACGGCGTACGCCTGTGAACGTCACGCTCGTACGCAGTCCCAGATGGTCGCCGTCCATCTGAAGGGGGAGCGGCACCTTCGAATGCAAGGTGAACTCGGTCAGGTCATGCAGAGTGACGGCGTGCTTGCCCTGGGGTCCACGCTCGGGGGACGAAGTGAGCAACTGGGTGGCATACCGGGCGACCGCGGGCGTCGACATGCGGCTGAGCGCGAGTACGTCGAGCCCGGTATCGAACGAAGCCTTAGGTGCCGCGTACACCGGACGATTGCCGAGAAACGTCCACGGCGAGGTGTTGCAGATGATGGACAGGACCAGATCGGTGACCGGGTCGGCGCCGGGGCGCTCCAGGGTGATCATTCCGTGCCGGCGGTGAGGATCGTCCAGAAACTGCCGCAGTACTTGGCGGAGATACAGCGCATGCGTGGAGCGCCGACCGAGTTCGCGCTGCTGTTCGACCCGGCCCACCACTCCCGCGTCGAAGCCGAGACCGGCGCAGAAGGTGAACCAGCGGGAGGGGACGGACTCGTCCTCGGTGCCGGGAGTCCCCGCGGCGATACCGAGGCCGACCGTGCGCTCGCGCTCCTCGCGCAGCGCGTCCAGCAGGGCGCCGGTCGCCTCCACGGCGTCGTTCGGCAGTCCGAGGGCGCGGGCGAAGACGTTGGTGGAGCCGCCGGGGACCACGGCGAGGCCCGGGAGGCGTTCGGGGTCGGGGCCCCGGTGCAGCAGACCGTTCACGACCTCGTTGACCGTGCCGTCCCCGCCGAGGGCCACGACCAGGTCTATGTCGTCGCTGTCCGCGGCCTGCCGGCCGAGGTCCCGGGCGTGCCCGCGGTACTCGGTCATGACCACTTCGAGTTTCATCTCGCTGGCCAGCGCGTGGATCAAGACGTCACGCGTACGCGCACTGGTGGTGGTTGCCGCCGGATTGACCACGAGAAGTGCACGCATGCGATGCAGCTTACTTACTGGGTGGTACTCGTCCCAGACCGAGGTAGGGATCCAGTAAGAGTCCGCAGGTGGCGCCGGTGTGCGGAATCGGCCCGGCGCGACGTCCGTGGCCGTGCGGTTCCCGGCCCCGGGGCATCCGGGCGCCCGGGAGCGACGGCTACTCTTCGGGGGTGAGCCGTGAGCAGAATCCCACTCCCGACGCCCCCCACCCCGACCCCCGCCCCGGGCGGCTGACCGCCGCCGCGGCGCTGGCCGCGCTGGAGGGGACCGCCCTCGTGGCGGGCGGTGTCTGCGTCCTCGTCCTCGGTCTCACCGGCGACCCCGACAACCGGCAGCAGGCCGTCACCGGCGGCGTCACGCTGATCGCGCTCGCGCTGCTGCCGCTGCTCGCCGCACGCGGACTGCTGCTGCGGCGCGGCTGGAGCCGGGGTCCCGCGCTCATCACCCAGATCATGGCGCTGCCCGTCGCCTACACCCTGCTCCAGGCCGACAGCGTCGCGATCCCGGCCGGCATCGCCCTCGCGGTCGTCGCGGTGGCGGCCCTGGTGCTGCTGGTGAACCCGGCGACGACACGGGCCCTCGGAATCCGAGGGCCCGGCGGCGACGCGCACGACGAGGAGTAGCGGGGGCTCACTCCTCCACGAGGAGCTTCTCCCGCAGCTGGGCCAGGGTGCGGGCCAGCAGTCGCGAGACGTGCATCTGGGAGATGCCGACCTCCTGCGCGATCTGCGACTGCGTCATGTTGCCGAAGAAGCGCAGGAGCAGGATCCGCTTCTCCCGCGGGGGCAGGTCCTCCAGGAGCGGCTTCAGCGACTCGCGGTACTCGACGCCCTCCAGCGCCTCGTCCTCGGCGCCCAGGGTGTCCGCGACCGCCGGGGACTCGTCGTCCGTGTCGGGGACGTCCAGGGACAGCGTGGAGTACGCGTTGGCGGACTCCAGGCCCTCCAGGACCTCCTCCTCCGAGATGGCCAGCTTCTCGGCCAGCTCGTGGACCGTCGGGGAGCGCCCGTGCAGCTGCGAGAGCTCCGCGGTCGCCGTGGTCAGCGCGAGGCGCAGCTCCTGCAACCGGCGCGGGACGCGCACCGCCCAGCCCTTGTCGCGGAAGTGCCGCTTGATCTCGCCGACCACCGTCGGCGTCGCGTACGTCGAGAACTCGACCCCGCGCTCCGGGTCGAACCGGTCGACCGACTTGATCAGCCCGATCGTCGCGACCTGGGTCAGGTCGTCCAGCGGCTCACCGCGGTTGCGGAAGCGGCGGGCCAGGTGCTCGACGAGCGGCAGATGCATGCGGACCAGCTGATTGCGCAGCTCCGCGTACTCGGCGCTGCCGTCCTGCAGCTTGCGCAGCTCGACGAACATGGCCCGCGCCCCGCTGCGGTCCTGCGGGTCGTGCTGGATGTGCCGGTCGTTCGGCTCGTGCCGCGCGCCCTGCGCGTCCTGCTCGGTGTTCCGCTCGTGCCGCGCGCCCTGCGCGTCCTGTTCCGCGTTCCGCTCGTGCTCGCTCATAGTCCCGCCCGTCACCATTTCCCGAGCTCGAGGCTCTTCCCCCGTGTCCTCGGCCGCGCTCGGACCGGGGGGACCTCCCCGGACGGGGAAGGCTCCCGGCTGCGCCGTCGCCGAGGAGACGCCGATCTCCGGATGCGGCCGGGCCTGTTCGGGGATGCCGTCGACGCCGTCCGCCGTGTGCCGCGGCCCGCCCGGACCGTCGGCGCGCTCCGCGGGAGGCTCCCGTGTGCCGCGCTCTTCGTCCCGCACCGGCCCGTCCCCGTTCCTCACGCCGGCCCGGGTCCCGCGCCGCGTTGTTTGTAGAGGCTGATCGCAACGGTCTTGTCCTCGGCGACGCTGGAGTCGACCTTGCCCGCGAGGGCGGACAGGACGGTCCAGGCGAAGGTGTCACGTGACGGAGCGTGACCGTCGGTGGTCGGCGCCGAGACCGTGACCTCCAGTGAGTCGTCGATCAGCCGGAAGACACAACTGAGCACCGAACCGGGGACGGCCTGCTGCAACAGGATCGCGCACGCCTCGTCCACCGCGATGCGCAGGTCCTCGATCTCGTCGAGGGTGAAGTCCAAACGGGCCGCCAGCCCGGCCGTGGCCGTGCGCAGTACCGACAGGTAGGCACCCGCGGCCGGCAGCCGGACTTCCACGAAGTCCTTCGTCGCGGGCTCGCCTGCGATCTGGGACACCCTCACCTCCATGGTGGTACAAGCTCGTTCGAGCTCTATCGGGGGCCGAGGGTCGCCCCCCGGGGTAACGCGCTACGTCGTTCTGCGGTGACGCTACCGCGCTCCCGACTTTCCTGTCCTGGGGACCCCGCCCCTTGCTGTCACTCATAGTAAGCCTACGAGTACGGACAGTGGCTAGAGGTCTGCGGCCCCAAATAGGAAGAGCGCGCGCCGGGTTGACGTACCCAGGCGTCAGACGGTCGAACCGTCCGGATCGTGAGTCACGCGCGTACGTGATCCACGGCTCAGACGAGTACGTGGTCCACGAAACACCAACGCCAGCTCTCCCCCTGCTCGAAGGTGCGCATGATCGGATGTCCGGTGTCGTCGTGGTGGGCCGAGGCGTGCCGCAGCGGTGAGGAGTCGCAGCAGGCGAGATGCCCGCACTCCAGACACAGCCGGAGCTGCACCGGGTGGGTACCGGCGGCCACACACTCCAGGCAGGTCTCGCTCCCGGGGCGGGTTCGGGCTGCGGCAGCGCGTCGGCGTGCGTGCACTGTTTCATGATTGCCAGGTTACGTCGGGCGTGCGGGAAACCGCGTGGAAAAAGAGGGCGGGCGAAGGACGATGGACGTGTTGCCACTGCTGTTGCTGGTCGCGGGGAGCGCTGCGGTCGCCGGGGCCGCCCGCCGCACCCCGGTCCCGGCGCCCCTGCTGATCGTCGCCGTGGCCCTGGCGGTCTCGTACGTCCCCGGGGTGCCCGCGTACGAACTCGACCCCGACGTCGTCCTCCCGCTGGTGCTGCCCCCGCTGCTGTACACGGCGGCCACCGACAGTTCCTACCTCGACCTGAGGGCCCAGCTGAGACCTGTCGCGCTGCTGTCGGTCGGGTACGTCCTGTTCGCGACCCTCGTGGTCGGCTGGGCCGCGTATCTGCTCGTACCGGGCCTGCCGCTGCCCGCGGCCCTGGTCCTCGGCGCCGTGGTCGCGCCGCCGGACGCGGTGGCCGCGACGGCCGTGGCGCGCCGGGTCGGACTGCCCTCACGGATCACCACGATCCTCCAGGGCGAGTCCCTGGTGAACGACGCGACCGCGATCACCGCCTACAGGGTGGCCCTCGCCGCGGCGGTCGGCGAGGGCGCGACCTGGGCGGGCGGCATCGGCGAGTTCCTGCTCGCGTCGGTCGGCGGGGTGGTCGTCGGGCTCGTGCTGATGATTCCCATCCACTGGCTGCGGACCCACATGAACGAGGCGCTCCTGCAGAACACCCTCTCCCTGCTGATCCCCTTCGTCGCCTACGGCATCGCCGAGCAGTTCCACGCCTCCGGGGTGCTCGCGGTGGTCGTCGTCGCCCTCTACCTCGGACACCGCTCCTGGGAGGTGGACTTCGCGACCCGGCTCCAGGAGGAGGCGGTGTGGAAGATGGTCGCCTTCGTCCTGGAGTCCGCGGTGTTCGCGCTGATCGGACTCCAGTTGCCGGTCGTCCTCAAGGGCCTCGGCGCCTACGAGGGCACGACCGCCGCCTGGTACGCGATCGCCCTCTTCCTCGTCGTCGTCGCGACCCGCTTCGTGTGGGTGTTCCCCGCCGCCTTCCTGCCCCGCATCCTGTCGGCGCGCATCCGTGAACGCGAGGAGAATCCCACCTGGAAGGGGCCGTTCATCATCAGCTGGGCCGGCATGCGCGGTGTCGTCTCGCTCGCCATCGCCTTCTCGATCCCGCTCACCGTGGACGGCGGCGACGCCTTCCCCGAGCGCAACCTGATCCTCTTCCTGACCTTCACCACCGTCATCGGCACCCTGGTCGTGCAGGGCCTGACCCTGCCCCCGCTCATCCGGATGCTGAAACTGCCCGGACGCGACCCGCAGGCCGAGACGCTCGCCGAGGCCAACGCCCAGGCACAGGCCTCCCGTGCCGCCGAGGAGCGCCTCGACGAACTCCTCGCCGACGAGCGCAACGCCCTGCCCCCGCCGCTCGCCGAGCGTCTGCGCACGGTCATGGAGCGGCGCCGCAACGCCGTCTGGGAGCGGCTCGGCGCGGTCAACCCGGTCACCGGCGAGACCGCGGACGACACCTACCGCCGCCTGTCCCGCGAGATGATCGGCACCGAGCGCGACGTCTTCGTCAAGCTGCGCGACCACCGCTACATCGACGACGAGATGCTGCGCACGCTGCTGCGCCGGCTGGACCTGGAGGAGGCCGCGGCCTACCGGGAGGCGGCCTGAGGCCGGGGCGCGGCGGCGGGGAACGGTGCCCCGGTGATCACCGCCGCCACCGTCGTGCCGCGCGGGAACGCCCCCTCATCGGCGAGGGCGACAAGTCCGTAGAGCATCTTGGCGACATAGAGACGTTCGACGGGCAGCCCGTGCCGCCGCTCGAAGTCCTCGGCGAAGGCGTCGAGTTCGGTGGTGGTGCGGGCGTAGCCGCCGAAGTGGAAGCGGTCGTCGAGGGACCAGTCCCCGCGGCGGGCGCCGAACGCGGCCGTCTGGAGGGCCGCCGTGTCGGCGTCGAGGAAGCCGCCGCGCAGGACCGGAACGCCCAGGGCGCGCCGGCCGGGACCGAGGCCGGCGGCCATTCCGGCGAGGGTGCCGCCGGTGCCGCAGGCGAGGGCGGCCACGTCGACGCCGTCCGCGTCCCGCAGTTCCTCGCCGAGCGCGCGGCAGCCGCGTACGGCGAGGACGTTGCTGCCGCCCTCCGGCACCACGTACGCGTCCTCGGCGCCCGCCGCGCGCAGGATCCCGGCCAGCGTCCGGGGTTCCGTCTTGTACCGGTACGTCGATCTGTCGACGAAGTGGAGGCGCATGCCGTCGGCCGCGCAGCGGGCCAGTGAGGGGTTGAGGGGGCGGTCGGCCAGTTCCTGGCCGCGGACCACGCCCAGCGTGGGCAGACCGAGCAGACGGCCCGCGGCGGCGGTGGCGCGCAGATGGTTCGAGTACGCCCCGCCGAAGGTGAGAAGGGTGCGGCCGGCCGCCGCTTCGAGGTTCGGCGTCAGCTTGCGCCACTTGTTGCCGATCAGCTCCGGGTGGATCAGATCGTCCCTCTTCAGCACCAGCCGGACCCCGCGCCGCTCGAACCGGGGGTCCACGGCCTCCACCAGGGGCGACGGGAGCCGCGGAGGAGTGCCGCCGGGGCCGGCCGGGGCGTCGGTACGGGTCACGCGTCCATTGTCGGACACCTGTCCGGAGCCGACCGGCCCGGGGGCCCGGCGGCCGGCCGGACGTCCGGTCTCCTGCGGGCGGTCGGGCGCGAGGCCCGGGGGCGGCCGCCCCGGGCCGGGGAAAGGCCCGGCGCGGGCTCGACCGGTGGTCGGGCGCGGGGCTCAGCGGGTGACCGGACGCGCGGGGTCCGGCGGACGGCCGGGCGCGGGGTCCGGAGGCGTCCGGAAGCCCGGCTCCGGGAGAGGCTCGGTGCGGGGCTCTACCGGCGGCTGGGCGTGGAGGTCCGGCGGGCGGCCGGAGGCCCGGTCCTGGGAGAGGCCCGGTGCGGGGACCGGCCGGTGGCCGGGCGCGGGGCCGGCGGGTGGTCGGGCGCGGGGCCGGCGGGTGGTCGGGCGCGGGGCCGGCGGGTGGTCGGGCGCCCGGTCCGGGCGGCGCCGGGGGGCGGAGGCCTGTGGCGTGGGCCGTCCGCTCCCGGCGGTCGCTCCGGCTGTCCGGGCCGGGCCCCGGGGCTCAGCTCACTTCAGCAGTTCGCGCACGCGTCCCCGCAGGGAGTTCATCGTGAACCCCCGTGGGTCCACCTTCCCCGGCTGCCACTCCAGGTGACCGATGACCGAACGCTCCGTCCAGCCGTGGAACCGGCAGATCGCGGCGCAGACCTTGGCGATGGCGTCCAGCTGGACCTCGGGCCACGGGTCCTTGCCGTCGCCGAGGTTCTCGCACTCGAAGCCGTAGAAGTGACGGTTGCCGTCGGTGTTCGCCTCGTTGTCGTGCGGCAGCGCCCTCTCGGCGATCACCGCGCGCAGCACGTCGTCGTCGCCGAGCCCCGCGTGGTTGGCGCGGCCGTAGCCGACCATGTGGACGACGCCGTCCTTGGTGATGACCCCGTGGCACAGCGGTCCGGGCAGGTCCTCGCGGCCCTCGCGGCAGAGCCCGACCGTGAGCGCGCCGCCCGAGGTCACCGTGTGATGGATCATCACCCCGTGCACCGGCCCCCACGGTCCCTTGTGGTTGCGGTTGTGATGCTCCCAGTCGCCGACCTCGACGACACGGACGCCTTCGTCCCTGATCCGGTCCAGGAAACTGCCCGCGGACATGGGCGATGCCATGGCCGACTCCTTCGCGCTGTACGCCGGCCACCCTGCCGTGGCCGTTCTGGTACCGCAGCTTCTATATCCGGCCAGGTGGCCGGACCCAGCCGTTCGCACAGCGTGCGAGCCGATCCGGTCAGCCCCGGGGAAGCGAAACCGCCCCTCCTTGCCCAGGTCCGGAGCGGTCCATTCCCCCTCATTCGTGTAATGGCATCGACACGCTCCGTGATGGAAGGCTTGGCCGTGAAGATCAGTGCACGACCGGGAGGGCAATTTTCATGTCGGTAGGCGAAGAGGTCCGCGCGGAGCAGGGCCGTCCGCAGCAGAGCCTTGGCACATCAGCCGCGCGGAACCTGGCCACCACCACCAAGTCCGCGCCGCAGATGCAGGAGATCAGCTCGCGGTGGCTGCTGCGCACGCTTCCATGGGTGAACGTGCAGGGTGGCACGTACCGCGTGAACCGGCGGCTCAGCTACTCCGTGGGCGACGGCCGCGTGACGTTCGTCAAGACCGGCGACCGCGTCCAGGTCATCCCCGCGGAGCTCGGAGAACTGTCCGTGCTGCGGTCGTACGAGGACCACGAGGTGCTGGGCGAGCTCGCCCAGCGGTGCCAGCAGCGGGAGTTCGCCCCCGGGGAGGTGCTGGCCTCGTTCGGCAGCCGGTCCGAAGAGGTGTTCCTCCTGGCGCACGGCAAGGTCGAGAAGATCGGCACCGGTCCCTACGGCGACGACGCGGTGCTCGGTGTCC
Source organism: Streptomyces populi (assembly GCF_002911015.1). GTDB lineage: Bacteria > Actinomycetota > Actinomycetes > Streptomycetales > Streptomycetaceae > Streptomyces > Streptomyces populi. Next base: position 554 of record NZ_KZ626977.1, on the reverse strand, counting down.
TCGCCGACGGCGCGTACTTCGGGGAGCAGTCGCTCATCGACCCGGAGGCCATCTGGGAGTACACGGCCCGCGCGGTGACGGCGGTGACCGCGCTCGTGCTGCCCCGCCGGGACCTCGAACAGGTGGCGGAGCGCTGCGAGTCCCTGGGTGAGCACCTCCAGGAGCTGCGCGCGATTCCGGCGCAGCGCACCAACAAGTACGGCGAGAAGGAGATCGACCTCTCGGCCGGCCACACCGGTGAGCAGGACATCCCGGGCACCTTCGTGGACTACGAGGCCAGCCCGCGCGAGTACGAACTGAGCATCGCCCAGACCGTCCTGCGGCTGCACACCCGCGTGGCCGACCTCTACAACCAGCCGATGAACCAGACCGAGCAGCAGCTGCGGCTCACCGTGGAGGCGCTGAAGGAGCGCCAGGAGCACGAGCTCGTCAACAACCGCGAGTTCGGCCTGCTCAACAACTGCGAGTACGACCAGCGGCTCCAGCCGCACGACGGCGTGCCGAGCCCGGACGACATGGACGAACTGCTCAGTCGCCGCCGCGGCACCAAGCTC
>NZ_KZ626976.1 GCF_002911015.1 Streptomyces populi | reverse complement strand
TGGGGGTGCCGGCCCCGCCGGTCTCCCCCGGGGTGACGGCCGGGGCCGTCGTCCCCGGCGGCGGCTCCGCCACCGGTGGACCGGCCGGCTCGGGCTGCGCCGGCGGGTCGGGGGGCGGCTCGGTGACCGGCACGCCCTCCTCGGCGCGTTGCACGGCGGGCGCGGTGAACTCCACGGATCCGTCCGGCATCCACCGGGCCACCCCGGCGGCTACCGCCGCGGCCCCCGCGCTGACACCGGGCGGCATGGAGAGCGACGGCTCCTGCCCCTGGAGGGGCGGGGACGGGGGCGTCGGCGGGGCGGAGCGGCGCCCGAGCGGCGGAGCCGCACCGGGCACCGTCGTGAGCCGTTGCAGCGCGACCGCGGGGCCGAGGGCATCCAGTGCCTGAGGCGGGATGGAGGGCTGGAGGGCACCGTCGGGGAGGAGGGTGCCCGCGCCCGGGACTCCGGGGAATTGCGCGGGTCCGGGGAACCTGGGGCTGCCGGAGAACCCGGGGACGGCGTCCCGATGGTTCCGGGCGGGCGGGGCGCCGTCGGCGAGGGCCCGCGCGCCGGGGCCCACGGACCGCTGGACGACGCCGCCCGTTCCGCCGGGGGCCGCGTCGAAGTACGCGCTGCCGCCGCCGGTCGCCGTGTGCCCACCGCCGGGGCCGCCGTGGTCGTCGGAGCCGCCCGAGCGGCCTGCCGCGGCGTCGGCGGACCGGGCACGGCCTCCGGAACCGCCGGTCCCCGAAGCGGACGCCCCGCCCCCGGCCTGCTCCCACCGGACCGGGACCACGGGCGGGGGCCCGGCGGCGACCGGCGTCCCGGCGGACGGCGGCGGCACCGTGTAGAGAGGCAGCGACCGCTGGGCCACCAACGGGAACACCGGGCCGCTGCCCCGGGTCACCGCTCCGGCTCCGTCCTCCGTCCCGGACATCAGGCCGGGGAGGGCGGCCTCGTCCACGGCGTCGAGCCGCCGCAGCGGCATGGGAGTCGAGGCCGTCACCATCTCGCCCGGACCGGGGGCCTCCGGCACCACCGGGTCGCTCACCGCGAGCGGGCCGGCGTCCCCGAGCAGCGGTGCCCGGTCGCCCTCCCCGGGTACGGGCGTCATGTCGGCCGGCGGGGCCGTGCGGGACGGGCTCGCGGGAACGTCCAGCCGCTGCAGCGCGACCGGCCCCGACGGCGCGGTGCCACCCGTACCGGTGAACGGGCCGAGGGCGGCGTCCGGTCCTGGACCGGGGTCCGGCCGGGGGCCGGGAGGCGAACCGGCCCCCACGGCTTCGGCACCGGCACCGGTCACCGTCTCGGGCGGCGACGCCGTGCCGAGGTCCGTCCGGTCCGTGGTCAAGGGGGGTGTGTCGCCGAGCAACGGGGCGGTGCCCTCGTCCCCGGGCGACGACGCCCCGGGCTCGGCCGGACCCGCCACGACGTCCGGCACCGCCGGTGTCCGCTGAACACCCAAATGCTGCGGGGCCTCCGGGATCCGGGGCGTCCCCGGCTCCTCCACGGTCCGGGAGACGTACGGCCCGGACCGGGCGGAAGGGGACGCGGCAGGCCCGGCCGGGGGCGCAGCCCGGCCCGGAAGCGGCAGGGCGGTGGGCGGCAGCGCGGAGAGCGGCTCGCCGAGACCCCGGTGACGCGGACGCGGCGGAGCCGTGACGTCACGCTGCACGGCAGGCCTGGTGCCGTCCGCTCCGCCGGTGAGCGGAGCCGTGGGGGCGGTGGCGTCCGGTCCACCAGGGCGGGGCGCGGCGAGCGGGAGCGAGGTCGTGTCCCGTACCGCCGTCGGCCCTGCGGTGCCCGGCGCTTCGGTCCGCTGGACGACGCCGTCCTCCTCGTACTGCCCCGCGGGCGTGGCGAGGAGGTCGGCGACAGGCTCGGCCGACGCGTCCGGGGCCAGGGGACCGGGGGGCGCGTCCGGCGCGGACGGGGGGACCGCCGTGAGTTCCCGCGCGGGTACGTCCGGCGGCTCCGCGAGGACCAGCGGGCGGGCTGGTGCGGGGGCTGCCGGGGCCGACGGCAGCCGCATGACCATCGACGGAGCGGGCGGCGCCGTACCGGGGCCGGTCGACTCGACGACCGCCCGCTGAAGCGGGACCAGGGGAAGCGGCGCCGGTGCGGCAGGGAACGGGGTCGGGTTCGCCGTACGGTCCGGGCGCTGTGCCTGTGCCGTGTCCCCGGCCGGGGACACGGATCCGGAGACGACCGGGCCCCCCGTGCCGTAGGTGCCGCCCCGCAGTTCCCCGGCCCCGGAGGCGACGGCCGGAGCCGCGCCGGCCTCGGCCGTCCACGCCCCCGCGGGATCCTGCGCGCCCCGCGGTACGTCGAAGGCATGGGCCTGGGGCCGTACGCCCGTACGCTGCACCGGCGGCGTGGGCTGCGCCAGCCCGTGGCCGACGCCGGACGGCGCCCGCGCGCTGACAAGATGGCCGAGCGGTCCGGTGACCGTCGGGTCCTGCCAGGTACCCAGCCGTCCGCCGAACCCGCCGGGGTCGCTGACCAGCCCCATGGGCGCGCTCAGCGTCCGTTGCACGGGAGGTGTGAACCGCCAGCCGGCCGTGGCCGGCACGTCCGTCGCCGCGTCCGGCCCGGCAGGAGTCGTCCCGGCGTCGACGTCCGCTCGCGCCGTGGGCTCCGTGGCGCCCCGCGAGCCTCCGTCGCTCCTCGTCAGCCAGGACAGCAGTCCCATCTCGGTGTCCTCTCACCGCCCGTTGAGACGGGCGATCTGCTCGACGTACCGCTGCCGTTCGGGGTGTTCCAGGTCGAGCAGCTCGTCCAGCGGCCAGTGGAAGTGGTAGGCCAGGTACGCGATCTCCTCGTAGAGGCGCTCGACCGCGTACGTCACGATTCCCCCAGGCGGCCCCCGGCGAGGTCCACGGCGAAGTGTTCCTGGCAGGAGGGGCAGGTGACCGCGGCGCGGGTGTGGCCCTCCGCGTTGATCCGCCGGTAGAAGTCCTGGAGGAAGGCGAGGTCCGAGGCGAACAGGTCTTCCACGATGCCCGCGTGGACGTCCTCGACGGTACCGAGCCGGGTGATCACCCGGGCGATCAGCACCACCGAGAGGTACGCGGAGTTCTCCCGCACCCGGTCGTCCCGCAGCGGGATGAGCTCGTCCCGGGCGGTGGCCAGCCGCATCACACCGTGCCGGTGCACGGTGCCGGACTCGTCCACGTACCCCCGGGGCAGTTCGAAGGCGAACTCGGTGCGGAGCGTGTCACGCCCCGCACCGCCGGCGCTCTCGGCCGGTACCTGGGTGTGGTCCTGCCCCGGCGCGTCCGGGAACTGCTGTGCCGCCTGCCGCGTCCGGTCGGGCATCGTCCTGCGCATCACTCAACTTCCATGCTCTCGTACGTGATCGAGAGCTTCTCGGTGAGGACGGAGGTGTCGCCCGCCTTGAGGGTGCCGATCTCCAGCGACTTCGGCCAGGCGTTGACCAACTGGTAACGCTTGATGGCCTGGCCCTCGTAGTCGTAGACGATGATCGCGCCGTTCTTGCGGGCGTCGCTCATCTTCCCGAACCGGGACGACTTGATCCATGTCTCGAAGCTGTTGTCCTCGGTCAGACCGCGGGTGACGGTGACCTCGCCGGCCTTCGGGCGGCCCGGCAGCTTCTTGACGGCGTACTTGCCGTCGGCGGTGTTCTGCTTGAGCTCGATGACGTCCTGTTCCATCTTCAAGCCGCTGACCTCGGTGATCTGCTTGATCACCACACCGTCGAACTCCAGCCCGAAGGAGTGGCCGACAGAGCTGTCAAGTTCGGGAAGTGGCATCCCAGCCTCCATGGCTCATCTGGTGTGGGGAGCGGCGGTTCTCCGCCGCCCCGGGACCGGTCGGCGGGCGCCCCACTGCCGTGGGGCCGTGACCCGCCTGTCGTTGCGCTACTCGTCGACCGATCCCGTGCCGCCCGACAGCTGTGCCAGCCGGAACACCACGAACTCAGCGGGCTTGACCGGAGCGATCCCGACCTCGCAGACGACCTGGCCGGAGTCGATGCTCTCGGCGGGGTTGGTCTCCCGGTCGCACTTGACGTAGAACGCCTCGTCCGGGGTCAGCCCGAACAGCGCGCCCTTGCGCCACTCGTTGACCAGGAACGCCGAGATGGTGCGCCGGATACGTGCCCACAGGGCGTCGTCGTTCGGTTCGAAGACGACCCACTGGGTGCCCGTCAGGATCGACTCCTCGATGTAGTTGAAGAGCCGGCGTACGTTCAGGTAGCGCCAGGCGGCGTCGGAGGAGAGGGTGCGGGCGCCCCACACCCGGATCCCGCGGCCCGGGAAGGAACGGACGCAGTTGACGCCGATCGGGTTCAGCAGGTCGTGCTCGCCCTTGGTGATCTGCGTCTGGAGGCCGACCGCGCCCCGCAGGACCTCGTTCGCCGGCGCCTTGTGCACACCGCGCGAGGCGTCGTTGCGGGCCCACACCCCGGCGACGTGTCCGCTGGGCGGAACGAAGGTGTTGCGGCCCACCGACGGGTCGAAGACCTTGATCCACGGGTAGTAGAGCGTCGCGAACTTCGAGTCGAAGCCGGCCGTGTCCATCCGCCAGTTCTTGATCTGCTGCGGCGACAGCCCGGGGGGAACGTCCAGGATGGCGACCCGGTCGCCCATCAGCTCGCAGTGGGAGATCAGGGCCTGCTGCACCGAGATGACGGTCTCGGCGTCGAGGACGCCGCGCTGATGGGCGCTCATCAGGTCGGGCACGGAAACCATCGTGATCTCGTCGATGGCCTCCAGCCCGCCGAAGCCCGTCCGCTGGTCCGCGTCACCGATGTAGTCGTCGGCCGACAGCTCGACCGCGCCGGAGCTCGCCGGGACGGGGGCCGCGGGAGACCCGGCGGCCAGGACGACCGTGCCGGTGTCGGGCCTCGTCGACGCGGCGGCCCGGCTGACCTCCTCCAGGACGACGATCTGCGACTTCTCCTTGACCTTGGTGACGACGTTGTCCTTGCCGCGGCGGACGGACACCGAGGGGTAGGTCTCCTTCTCCTCCCCGTCCACCTTGATCACCAGCTTGAACGCCTCGTTCGGCGGTGCCTCGCCGTCGGCCGCGCCGACCTCGACCGTGACCTCACCGGTGACGCCCGGCAGTGCCCGGACCCGGAACCCGCCGAGCAGCGCCTCGGCCGCGGACCCGCCGCCCGCCGTCCCGCCCGCGGCTCCGGCCGGCAACTCCCCCGCGACGCCGTCCCCGCTGCCGCCGATCCGGACGACGTAGCAGTTCCCGCCCCCGTTGGCGAAGTACCCGTACACGGCGGACGCCAGATAGGAACCCTCGACGAAGTCGCCGAAGGCACCCACGTACTGGCTCCAGTTGGTGACGAGCGTCGGCTCGTTCAGGGGCCCTTGCGGGGCGAAGCCCAGAAACGCGGCGACCGAGGTGCCCACTCCCTCGATCGGTCGTGCCCCGGCCTCCACTTCTTCGACGTAGACGCCCGGGGACAGATACGACGGCATACCCACTCCTCCTTGACCAGCGGCCGAAGCCGATTCTGACTCCGGTCCCGATCACCCGGAACGCGTCGTCGGGCCGCGCCGCGGTGCACAGCCCGCTGCCCGATGAGGCAAGTCGCCCTTCCCCCTGCCGTAGCCGCCGTTCTCGTGTACGACGTGGCCACGAACACGAACACTTGCGGCCATGAAGGCGGTGCCGGACAAAAAGACCAGCGCGAGGACCGGCGCGGCGCCGGCCCGCCCGACCGCCCCTGCCCAGGCCCAGGCCCAGGACCGGCCCACGGTCGAGGGGTCCGGATCGCCCACCACGGCGGCCGGGCCGGAGACCGCTCCTCCCGCGGGCCTCGCCCCGCAGCAGTTGCGTCTGCTTCAGGCACGGGCGGGGAACGCGGCGGTGGCCCGCCTGGTCGCACAGCGCCAGACCGCGGCTCCGCCGTCCACGGCCGCTCCCGCCCCGGCCTCCACGGAGGCCCCGGCTCCGCCGGTCAAGCCGCCGCCGTCCGCGTCGCCCGCGTTCCAGGGCCTGAAGTCCGAGGTACGGGCGAAGAAGACCGCGTCCTCCCGGCACGCTCCCGCCGCGGCGGAGTCGAAGGCCGCGCAGGACGCCGCCGTCGCCCCGCCGGACGACAAGCAGGCCCAGGGCAAGGCCGCGCAGGCCGAGAAGATGAACGCCGCCAAGCCCGGTGTGTTCGACAAGGCCGGGTTCATCGCCGCGGTCAACCAGGCCATCGCCGCGCAGGCCCCGAAGAACCTCGCCGAGGCCGCCGACTACTCCGGATCCGGCAAGGCGGAGGCCGTCAAGGGGCAGGTCAGCGGCCAGGTCGGCCAGGGGAAGGCCGCCTCCGCCAAGGAGATCGCCACCGCCACCGAGGCGGCTCCGGACCTGTCCAAGGCCAAGGACAAGCCGGTCACCCCGCTCACTCCCGACGCTCCCCCGCCCGTCCCCGGCACCCCGGACCCGGCGGGCGCGGTCCCGGCCAGGCAACCGGACGCGGTCACCGACTTCTCCGGCGGGCCGCGGCAGATCGACCAGCAGATGGCCGACGCCGAGGTCACCGAGGACCAGCTCGCCAGGAGCAACGAGCCCCAGTTCACCGATGCCCTGACGACGAAGAAGGAGGGCGAACAGCACTCCGCCGCCGCGCCGGGACAGGCCCGCGGCGCCGAGGCCAAGCAACTCGCCGCCGCCAAGCAGGGCGCGGCCGCCGCCGGCGCCCGGGCCATGACCGGCCTCGCCGCCGCCCGGACCACCACCGGCAAGCAGGTCGACGGCGGCAAGGGCGCCACCAAGTCCGCCGACGAACGCAAGCGCGCCGAGGCCACCGCCCGGCTGCAGAAGGTCTTCGACGCCACCAAGTCCGACGTGGAGAAGACCCTGTCGGGCCTGGACAAGCTGGTCGACGAGAAGTTCACCGCGGGCGAGAAGGCCGCGCGGGACGCGTTCACGGCGGACCACAAGCGCCGGATGGACGCCTACAAGGACAAGCGCTACTCCGGCTTCACCGGCAAACTCAGGTGGGTCAAGGACAAGTTCGCGGGCATGCCGGAGGAGGCCAACCAGCTCTTCCAGGAATCACGCAAGCTCTACGTCGCGCGGATGCAGCAGGTGATCTCCTCCATCGCCGACGTCATCGGCACCGAACTCGGCAGGGCCAAGGACCGCGTCGCCAAGGGCCGTGCCGAACTCAAGGCCGAGGTGGACCGACTGCCCGCGGACCTGAGGAAGTTCGGCCAGGACGCCGCCAAGGACTTCACGGAGAAGTTCGACGGGCTGGAAGCCGACGTCAACGCGAAGTCGGACCAACTGGTGCAGGACCTCGCCCAGAAGTACACCCAGGCGCTGAACGCGGTCGACGACGAGATCAAGAAGCTCCAGGAGGAGAACAAGGGCCTGATCGCCAAGGCCAGGGACGCCGTCGTCGGCGTGATCCAGACCATCATCGAGCTGAAGAACATGCTGCTCGGTGTCCTGGCGAAGGCCGCCACCGCGGTGATGCAGATCATCAAGGACCCCATCGGGTTCCTCCGCAACCTGGTCACCGCCGTCAGCGCCGGACTCCGGCAGTTCATCGGCAACATCGCCGAACACCTGAAGAAGGGCCTGGTCTCCTGGCTGCTGGGCGCGGCCGCCGGTGCCGGCCTCGCCCTGCCCGCCAAGTTCGACCTCAAGGGCATCATCCAGCTCGTCTCCGGGCTGCTGGGGCTGACCTGGTCCAACATCCGCGCCCGCATCACCCGCAAGGGCGTCCCCGACCAGGCGGTCAGCGCCGCCGAACAGTCCGTACCCGTCGCCCAGGCCCTCCAGCGCGAGGGACCGGCCGGTGCGGTCGAGCACATCAAGGAGTCCGTCGGCGACCTCAAGTCGACGATCCTCCAGAAACTCACCGCCTACCTGATCCCCACCGTCATCGTCGCCGGCATCAGCTGGGTCGTCTCCCTGCTCACCCCGGCCTCCGCCTTCGTCCGCGCCGTCAAGGGCATCATCGACATCGTCACGTTCGTGGTGACCCAGGGCGGCCAGATCGTCCAGTTCGTCAATTCGATACTGGACGCGATCGTCGCCATCGCCAACGGCGGCGGAGGCGGCGTCCCCGCCCTCGTCGAGGGCGCCCTGGTCGCCTCCATCCCGGTCCTGATCGGCTTCCTCGCCTCCCTGCTGGGCATCGGCAACCTCGCCGGCAAGATCCGCCAGGTCTTCACCGCGGTCGCCCGCCCGGTCAACAAGGCCATCGACAAGATCGTCGACTTCATCGCGAAGGCGGCGAAGAAGCTGTGGGGGAAGTTCAGGAAGAACAAGAAAGAGAAACCGGCGGACAAGCAGGAGAAGGAAACCGGAAAAACACAGGAAATCAATTTCGCAAAACCACTCTCGATGCACAGGACCCCGCACACCCTGTATGTCAAGACTGTCGGCGGCCGAGTCCAGATCGGCATGGCGTCCGCAAAGATAGAAAAACTTCAGTCGCTCCTCGCTCAAGCCATGAGAAGCGTTCCCGACGGTCCGGACAAACCAGCGATCATGCAACAGTTCCAAGGGATCGCGGCCCGCTTGAACGAACTCGACAAAGAGAGTGTTTACGCAAAAGAGAGGAAGGCGACGGAAGACGCCCTCAAGCGTCAGGTCAACGACATCGCCGAACTCCTTGAATACATCGGACGAGAGTTCGGCTATCCGAGCTTGAAATCTTTGGGTCACGCCTCCGCCTGGGTTGTCGACGGAGAACTCAAAAACGAGTACCGCGGAAAACAGTTCCGCGAGAGCGTGTACGGAGGATGGCAGAGCACGACGTTGGCGTGGCGAGAATCCCACCGAGCCAGAATGAAGCGCGAGAAGACCGACATCCGCTGGAACACCCACCCTCTGAAATCGGTTCCGGAAACCTATGTGTGCCCCTCGTACGGGGGGAGGCCGCCGCACATCGCGGATCCGCGCGAAAACAAGGGACTCCTCTCGTTGGACCACAAGTCACCCTCGGTATCCGTACACTGGATGACCAAGGGAAGGGACACCACACACCCCGTCAGGAACTCGTTCTACAACGACACTTCCAACCTGGAGCCGATGTGCAAGAGTTGCAACTCCAGCAAGGGCGGGGATGAAATTACCGACTACACGGTCACGTCCAGGTTCCGAGGAAACGGAGAGTGAAGTGCACGAGGAGAGCAGCGAATTCGGTAGTATCGAAAGTGCAAATTTCTCGCTCTGGAGCCCCGTCTGCCGACAGGACGGATCCGATGTCAGCTGCCGATTCGACGTGACGTCACCAGAATTTCTCGGCATCAACCAGGCCGACTCACAGCTGTTGCAAGGGTTCGTGCAGGCCATGGACGTGTGCACAGGGACCGTGGAAAAATGGTCGGTGCAACGCTTCGTAACCCCCTACTACACATACAGCACAGACACCGAGAACTGGCAGGACGCGTTTCGACTTGCCTGGCGCGTCACCTTGTCCATTTCCGGCGCGTCTCGGTACAGGCAATGCGGCAAGGTCGGCCCGTATCCCGCGGACGGGCTCGATTCGACCTGGACGGACGAACTCAGCATCCTGCCGCTCGAACAAGAGGAAGTCGTGATCATCGCGAACGAGGGACCCGTTCGGGATATCTCGTTCCTGGAAGAGCGATCAGCAGGGAGACACCTAGAAGAAATCGAGTACGACTTTCCCGACTCTCCTGTGCGACAGGTCAGATACCATCTGGGCGCCATGCACCTGCCCACTTCCATCGACGCCGTCCGCCAGATCCTGGATCAGTGCAGGCCAAGATTCATGGTCAGCCACTCGTCGGTCGCGGCGGGCAGATCAGCCTGGCAAGTTCCTGCCGGGTGGACCGAAATCCGATAGGCAGGACTCGCTCGACGCCGCTTCCCGCACTTCCACACGGTCAGGTGCACGGCGGCGAATCCAGCCTGACCTACCCCGTCCACCACACCGCCTTGTTCGTGTCGTAGCCGCGGCTGGCGCTGTGGGCGGCTCGGGTGCCGCCGTTGCAGGGCTGGGCGCACAGGACACGCAGGTTGTCGACGTCGTTGGCCCAGCGTTTCGCCTCCGCGCGGGTGATCGCGCTGACGTTGCGGCCGTCGACCTCCCAGTTCACCGCCGTGGCGTTGGCCTGGACGTAGGCGAGGATCCCCGTGATGTGGTCGACGGCGACGTAGCGGTTGCCGTCCGCCGGCGTCGCGTCGGCCTGCTGAGGGATGTACGTGCCGCACTTCGCGCACGCGTACTCGGTCCGCCCGTTCGTGTTCCGGCTGTTCGCCGCACCCAGCACGGCGGCCGTCGTCTCGGGGGTGAACGGGATGTCCCTCCGGGTGCCGCTCCAGATGGCCTCGTTCCCGGGGGCCCTGCTCGGAAGCTCCGGGGCCCGGGGCGTGTCGGGGTCGAAGCCCCGCGCGGCCTGTTGCCGGGCGGACGCCGGCCGGTTGCCGTACGGGGAGTCGGAGACCGCCTTGCGCTTGGGCCGTTGCGGACCGACCATCCGCTGGGCGGTCACCAACCGCACCACCGCAGCGTTGCCGGCCGTCTGCTGCAAGTCGGACAGGGCGGCGAGCGGCGAGGCACACGGTTCACCGGCGCGCACGGTGCCCGCGGTACGGCGCGTCCGCTCCGGGGTCTGTTCCGCGAACCGTTCGTCATGGGCGCGCACAGCGGTCCTCCTCCGGTCGGTCGATCGTTTCGGTCACGGGACGAGCAGGTCGACGTAAGGGCCGAACTCGCTGGCCAGGGTCAGCCGGCCCAGCTTCTGGTACTCGCGCTGGATGGCGTGGATCAGCTGCCGCATGGTCAGGGGTGAGCCCGCGTCGGCGGTGAGGTAGGCCGCGGTGACCGCGATGGAGCGGATGTTGCCGCCGGCGAGTTCGAAGGAGTCGGCGCAGAAGGGGAGGTCCAGGTCGTCGGCGCCCGGCATGAGGGGGGCCAGGCATCGCTGCCAGAGGGCGAGGCGCCGGTCGGCGTCGGGGACGGGGAAGTCGATGACCAGGTCGAGGCGCCGGGTGAAGGCGTCGTCGAGGTTGGCGCGCAGGTTGGTCGCGAGGATGGCGAGGCCGTCGAAGGACTCCATGCGCTGGAGGAGGTAGGCGCTCTCGACGTTCGCGTAGCGGTCGTGGGCGTCCTTGACCTCGGAGCGTTTGCCGAAGATGGCGTCGGCCTCGTCGAAGAGGAGGACTCCGTTGACTCCCGCCGCCTCGGAGAAGATGCGCTCGAGGTTCTTCTCCGTCTCGCCGACGTACTTGTCGATGACCGTGGACAGATCGACGGTGTAGAGGTCCAGGCCGAGGTCGGCGGCGATGACCTCGGCGGACATGGTCTTGCCGGTGCCGGAGTCCCCCGCGAACAGGGCGACGACGCCCCGGCCGCGGGCGCCGCCGGGACGCATGCCCCATTCGCCGAGTACGACGTCGCGGTGGCGGGCGCGGGCCGTGAGCTCGCGGAGCTGGGTCAGCGGGTCGGGGGGCAGGACGAGGTCGTCCCAGCCGACGGCGGGTTCGATGCGGCGGGCGAGCAGGTCGAGTCCGGCGGAGTTCTGGGCCCGGGCGCCGCGGCGTACGTGCCCGGGGCGCAGCTCGGTGCCGTCCAGTACGGCGTTCTGGGCGGCGCTCCGGGCGGCGCGGGTGATCTGTTCGGGGTTGAGGAGGAAGGGGGACAGGAGGTTCACGAGGTTCACACCGCCGGGAAGCGGCTGCCCGTACGTGGTCTGCCACAGAGCGGCTCGCGCGGTCGGCTCGACGCGCGGCGCGTGCAGCAGCAGCGGGGGGCGGGTGGACCAGGCGGCGTCCCACGGGATCCGGCCGACGAGGACGACGGGGACCGGGGCTTCCGTCAACTGCCTGGACAGGGCGGCCCGTTCGCGGTCCCGGTCCAGGGCGTCGACCGGGACGCAGACCAGTCCCGCGCCGGTCAGCCGGGCCTCGCGGACGGCGGCGCGGACGGCGTCGGCGGGGACCGGGTCACGGGTGAGGCGGGCCAGGTCCAGGGTGAGCGCGGGGCGCCCCGCCTCGGCGAGGGCGGTGGCGGCGAGGGCGGGGCCCGCGCCGCCCTGCTCCTCCCGCAGGTAGACCAGCGGGATCCCGGCGGCGAGGGCCCGGGCCAGCGGGGCGGCGTCGCCCGCGCCGGGCACGGGCGGAGCCGGGGTCAGCAGGTCGGCGACCCGGGGGTCGGGGGTGTCGTCGCCGAGCAGGTGTGCGGTGACCCGGTCCGGTACGCGCAGGGCGCGCCCGAGGAACGGACGGTCGAGGTCCTCGACGATCAGCAGGCCGCCGGAGAGCAGCGGCGCGCCGGCGCCGAGGCGGGCTCGGGCGGAGGCGTCCGCCGGGGACAGTCCGCACAGTTCCAGAGCCAGGCCGACGGAGGGCCGGCGCCGGGTGACGTCGTCGTTGAGGTAGCCGTAGAAGGACTCGAACCGGGCGTCCAGATCGGGCAGGAGGGCGATGAGCAGGATCTCGACGTCGAGGTCGGTCAGGTCCAGGCCGACCGTGAGGCGGCGCAGGCTGGTGGGCGGGTCGGCGGTGTCGGCCCGCGTCTCGGCCTCGGCGTGCCGGGCGGCGTCCGTGCGGTCGGGGGCGGCGGGACGGGGCGGCGTGTCGAGGAGGCGGCCGACGGCCTCGTCGGTGAGGTAGAGCCCCCGGAAGGCGTCGTCGGGGTCGGGGTCGGTCTGCCTGCGGGCGGCGACGGCACGGCGTACCCGTTCCTCGACGAGGACCACCCGGTCCAGCAGGTGGCGAAGGCTGGGGTTCTCGGCGATGGGAGGCTCCTCGCTCCGCTCGGTGTGCGCGGGTGGGGTGGCGCGGGTCGTAGGTGGCCGGCCGCGCGGTCACCCGGGCCGCTCACGGGGCACGGTGTCGTGCCGGGCCCGGGCGAACCGGGACGGCACCGCGCCGACAGCGGACGACGCGGCGCCGACTCGTCCGCGGCGTCTCCGCGCCAGGGCGCGGCAGGGCACGGCACGGGTCCCGGAAACCGGAGCACCCGGCGGCCCCTGCTCATTCACGGACGCGCCGGGACAGCGCCGGCCGCGGGCGGCGCGGTGCCGCCGGCTCGTCCGCCCCGTCGGCCTCCCGTGCTCCCGCGGGGCCCTGCCCGGCGTGTCCGGTGCGCTCCGTGTTCTCCACTCCGAGCCGCAGTCCGCCCTCCTCGGTGACCGGCGGCCCCACCGGAACGGTTCCCGTACCGACGAGGGGGACGCTGACCACGAGGTCGAGGGAGGGCTTCAGCTCACCGCCGAGCGCGCTCCACACGTCCGCGAACGACCGGTCCTCGGGAGGCGGCAGCGCGATCGTCATCGGCACCGGCAGCGGAAGCCCGGCCAGTGAGCCGGTCAGGTGCTCGGCGGGCATGGCGTCGCTGCCCAGCAGGCACAGCAGGAGGGACGACAGCAGGCGGTGTTCGTCCTCGGGGCGCCGGGTCCAGGCGGTGATCAGGTAGGACAGCTTGAAGTACCGGGGCGGGCGGTGCCGGGCGACGACGGTGCCGCGCTCGTCGTACTCGTTGGACAGGCCGCGGGAACGGCGGCGCATGTCCTCCCGGATGTCGTAGAGGTACAGGTTGACGGTGGGCGCGTTGACCTTGGCCGCCCACTCGCGGGTGGGCGCGTCGAACACGACGCTGACCTGTGTGCCGCGCAGGGCGTCGTCGCGGACGAGGGCGCGCAGTGCGTCGTCCACCTCGTGGATCACGGTTCCACCTCCGTCGTGGTCATCCACGACCGCTGAAGTCGGGCGGCTGGAGGCTGCGGGGCACGACGAGGACCTTCTCCGTGTCGACCGGGTCGTATCCGGGCCCCGTCGCGCGCAGCAGCCGTGATCCGGTCCGGTCCTTGCGCAGGACGAGGACCTGGGCGCGGAACGTCCCGTCGGCCTCCACCCGCACCGGGACCGTCGCGGCGGTGATGCCCGCGCTCCACTTCAGTCCCACGACGGTCCCGGCCGGGAAGTCGCGGCCCTCGGCGAGGACGACGTCGCCGAGCCGGGCGACGAGGGGGGCGACGGTCAGCACGGGCTGCAGGACGCGGAGCCGGACCGTGTCGGTGTTGTTGGCGGGGACCGGATCGGCCGGTGTGCCGGCGACCCGGGCCGTCAGGGTGCCGCTGGTGGCCTTGTCGTACGACAGCCGGGTGGTGACCTGGATCCGGCCGCCGGCCTTCAGGGTGCAGGGGGTGGCGGCGGTGCAGCGGTCCTGGGGGCCCACCACGGTGGCGGTCCCGGGGGGTGCGGAGGTCAGGACGATGTCCGTCGCGTCGTCCGGTCCGGCGTTGGTGAGGGTGAACGTCGTCGTGACGGTGCCGCCGGTGAAGGCGGGCTGCGGGTCGACGGCGGCGGTCACGGCGAGGTCGGCGGCGGGCGGGACGGGGCCGGGCGTCATCAGGATGACGGTCACGACGGCGGTGTCGGTGCCGGTGTTGCCCGCCTTGTCGGTCGCCGTGCAGGTGACCGTGGTCCTCCCGACCGGGAAGGTGGAACCGGAGGGCGGGGTGCACCTGGTGGGGAGGGTGCCGTCGACGAGGTCCTGGGCGGTGGAGGTGTAGCGGACGGTGGCACCGCTCGGGTTCAGGGTCCGCACGGTCCGGTCGTCCACCCGGACGACGGGCTTGCCGTCGTCGACGACGGTGAAGACGGCGGTGTCGGTGCCGGTGTTGCCCGCCTTGTCGGTCGCCGTGCAGGTCACGGTGGTCCTCCCGACCGGGAAGGTGTAGCCGGACGGGGGCATGCAGGTGACGGACACGGTTCCGTCGACGAGGTCCTGGGCCGTGGCGGTGTACTCGATCACGGCGCCGTCGGGGCCGGTCGCCGGCTCGGTGCGGTCCTCGACGGTGACCACGGGCGCGGTCGTGTCGACCACCGTGATCACGGCGGTGTCGGTGCCGGTGTTGCCCGCCTTGTCGGTCGCCGTGCAGGTCACCGTCGTCGGGCCGAGCGGGAACACCGAACCCGACGGCGGGACGCAGGTGACCGGCACCCTCCCGTCGACCTTGTCCTCCGCCGACGCGGGATACTCCACCGCCGCGCCGTCGGGACCGGTCGCCTCCGCGGTCCGGTCGTCGACGGTCACGATGGGCGCGGTCGTGTCGACGACGGTGACGACGGCGCTGCCCGTACCGGTGTTCCCGTGGGAGTCCGTCGCCGTGCAGGTCACCTTGGTCTCCCCGAGCGGGAACACCGAACCCGACGGCGGGACGCAGGTGACCGGCACCCTCCCGTCGACCTTGTCCTCCGCCGACGCGGGATACTCCACCGCCGCGCCGTCGGGGCCGGTCGCCTGCGCGGTGCGGTCCTCGACGGTGACGACGGGGCCGGTCGAGTCGGTCACCGTGATCACGGCCGTGTCGCGGCCGGTGTTGCCCGCCCTGTCGGTCGCCGTGCAGGTGACCGTGGTCCTCCCGATCGGGAAGGTGGAACCGGGGGGCGGCTCGCACCTCACCGGTACGTCGCCGTCGACGTTGTCGTACGCGGTGACCGGGTAGTCGACGAGCGCGCCGTCCGGGCCGGTGGCCTCCACCGTACGGTCGTCGACGGTCACCGAGGGAGCGGTCACGTCGTTGACGGTGATGCGGATCTGCTCCCGGAAGTCCGGGTCGGCCGCCGGGCCGAGGGAGAACTGGACCGTGCAGGAGAGCGTGGCGCCCTGCGGCGCGTCCGGGGACACCGTGATCCGCTCGCTGAAGGAGGCGGTCTCACCGCTGGTCACCTGGACGTTCGCCGGGGACAGGGAGACGCTCAGCGAGCGGTCGCAGTCGACGAGCTGGTGGCCGACGGAGACGGGGAGGTTCGTGAGGCCCCGGACGATGGCCTCCGACACGTCGTTCGCGTTGATGTCCTGGCTGTACGTACCGCCGGTGGCCCGGGTGACGAGGGTGGCCTGGCCGTTCTGGCTGTCGAGTCCGTTGCCGCTCACGGAGACGGCGAACACCTTCACACCATGGTCCTGAAGCTCCCCGACGACGTCGGTGAACCTGTGTCCGTGGCTGGGATCGTGGGTGGGGGCGTCACCGACCAGCACCACGATGGGGCTGGCGCCGTCCCGGAACGTGTTCCGGCCGCCGACGCCGGTCGCCACCTCGTGGAGGGCGTTCCCCCAGTCCTCCGGGGTGTCGCCGCCCTCGTCGGCGGTCAGGGCGTCCACCCCGTCCTGGATGGCACGGCGGTCGGCGGTGAACGCCTGGTGCAGGATGAAGAGCCGGTCCGCATCGGCCTGGTCGCCGTAGCCGGCGACGGCGAACCGGGAATCGGGCTGCACGGCGAAGACCTGGTTGACGATCATCGGCAGGTTGGCCTTCACGTTGCCGATGGCATCGTCCATGCTCCCGGTGTTGTCCACCAGCAGCACGACATCCGGCTTGGGCGGCACCGCCGGGGTCCGCACCTGCTTGTCCACGGTGATCGAGGCACCGGGGTCCAGTGACCGTTCCACCAGTGCCGGCGTGACCGGGGGCGCCGGGGACACGGACGGTGAGGGCGAGGAGGACGGCGAGGGCGAAGCCGTCGTCCGGGCCCGCGGCGCCGGGTCGGTGATGCCGGCTCCCATCGCGCCGAGCCCGAGGACCGCGGCCATCAGGCCCGCCCGCAGCCGTAACAACCGCACGACTTCCCCTCCCAGATCGGCGTCCGCCCCACCGTCCCCGGCACCGCCCCTCGGCGGAGCGGCACTCGGGACACCCCCCGGGGAAGCACGGTCTGCCCCTCCGGGCAATCCGCCCCTCCCCCGGGGCCCTCCCGCCGCGACGCCGCAGCGATCCGTCGGAAGGCCCGGCGGGCCGCCCCCTTCGGATCAGCGGGCCGCCTCCCTCAGATCAGCCCCTGCCGGAGCGCGTAGGCGACGACGTGCGAGCGGTTGCGCAGGTGCAGCCGGGTGACGAGCTCGTGCAGGATGTTCTTGATGGTGCGTTCGGAGTAAGCGAGTTTCGAGGCGATGTCCCCGGTGTCGTACCCCTCGGCGACGAGCCGGACGACCTCGATCTCCCGGTCGGTGAGCCCGCTGAAGTTCAGGCCGCGCGGCGCCAGGACCTGGCTCTGCAACTGGCCGACCTGCTCCAGCAGGCGGCCCAGCAGATCGGCGGGAACGCTTCCCTCTCCCCTGGCCACCGCGTTGATCACCTGCACCAGCCGCTCCGGCGTCGCCTCGGACCGGCGCAGGATGCCCGCCACCCCGCACTCGGCGGCACCGACCAGCTGCTGGTCGTCGATGCGGGTGGCGATCAGCGCCATCCGGGCCGCCGTCGTCCGCCGTACGTGCCGGAGGATCCGCAGCGACTCCTCGTCTATGGTCTCCACGACGACCACCACCACCGCGGCGGCCGTTTCCTCCCCCTCTTCCTGCAGCCGGATCTCCGGCCGGGGCCGCAGCTGTGAGGCGACCCCCGCCCTGGAGATCGGGTCATCCGCGCGTAAGCACACAACTATCCGGTCCACCACGGTCTCCCCCCTGGTCAAGCGCCTCGCGGCGCGTCGAGCAGTATGCGGCAGGCGACTCCACACGAAGTCAACAAGGCATCAATGGGCACATCAGCTTCCCGAAAGTCTTCCTGAGCGGCCCGTGTAGACCACTGTCACCGGCCTTACCGTGCCGCTCATGACAACTGCGGCGAGCCTGGACACGACCGCTGTGACGGCCGAGCCTGGTGGGCGGATCGAAGTTCCCCTCCAGATACGCAACTCCGGCAGCACGGTGGAGGAGTACCGCTTCGAGGTCGTGGGTCCGGCAGCGGCCTGGGCGACCGTCGAACCGACGAGCCTTTCGCTGTACCCGGACAGCACGGGCACCGCGGTCCTCGCGCTGAGCCCGCCCCGTAGCTCGGAGGTACCGGCCGGGGACGTCCCGTTCGGGGTGCGGGTGGTGCCCGCCAGCGCCCCCGACACCACGGTGGTACCCGAGGGCGTCGTCACCGTCCTGCCCTTCGCCTCGATCACCGGGGAGCTGGTGCCCCGCGGGTTCGACGGCGCCTGGCGCGGCCGTACGGACGTGGCCGTCGACAACCACGGCAACACCCCGATCACCGTGCAACTGGCGGCCCAGGGGGACAGCTCCCGGGTGCGGCTGGGCCTCTCCCGGGAGACCGTCGAGCTGCTGCCGGGCGCGGCCGAGCTGTCACGGCTCACCCTGCGTCCGACACGACGGCTGTGGCGCGGCACTCCCGTCGTGCACCCCTTCCAGGTGGTGGTGACGCCCGCGGGCGAACTGCCGCACGAGGCGGTGTCCCTGGACGGCACCTACCAGCAGAACGCGATACTGCCCCGCTGGCTGCCGCGCGCCCTGATGGCGGCGGTGGCCGCGGCCGTGGCCCTGGCCGTCCTGTGGTTCGCCCTGCTGCGCCCGGTGGTGCGGTCGGCGGCCAAGGAGGAGTCCAAGAAGCAGGTGGCGGCCGCGATGTCACCGAGCCCCGGTGCATCCGGCGGCGGTGGTGCGTCGGCGGGCGCCGGCGGAAGCGGGAAGGGACAGGACGCGGCAGGTGGTGGTTCACCGAGCCCCGGCGCCTCGGCCGGATCGACGGCCGGAAGTACCGGCGGGGGCACGGGCGGAACGGGTGGCGGAGGTGCGGGAGGAAGCGGCGGCGGGGCCGCGGGGGACCCGCGCAGCGCTCAGGTCGAGGTCAAGGACTCGGCGGGCGGCGATCCCACGGCCGGCACGGTGTTCCGTGTCCCGAAGGACCAGGTGCTGGACCTGACGGACCTCGTGGTGCAGAACCCGCAGGGCGACTCCGGCACCGTCGTCATCGCCGCCGAGGACCGGACCCTGCTGCGGCTCGCGCTGCAGAACTTCCGTGACCAGGACTACCACTTCGTCACCCCGATCGCGGTGCCCGCCGGGGGACGGATCACCATGACGGTGACCTGCGCCAAGGTCGGACAGCCGGTGGGCGCTCCGAAACCGGGCCAGTGCGAGGAGTCGGTGCTGGTCGGCGGGACGCTGCGGTCGGTGCCCAGCGCCTCCCCCTCCGCGGCCTGAGCCGACCGGAGCACGGCCGGAACCAGCGGCCGGTCCGGCATCCCGGCGAGCGGGGCCGGGCCGCCCGGGACGGCGAGCCGGAACGGCCCCGGGCGGCGGACTCGAGCCGGGCCCGGGGCCGTTCCGGTCACGCGTCACCCGGCTCGTCCTGCTCCTCCTCCTCGGCCCGTTGCACGAACAGCCCCTGCACGTCGGCGGGTTGCTCGTCGTCCTGCTCGGACTCCCGCTGGACCACCGCGGACGGCCCGGCGACGGCCGTCGCCCCCTCCGGGGCATGTGCGGCCGGGGCCGGGGCGGACATGACGCGTTCGGCGTTCGCGCTGGCCTCCCGCTCGTACCGGTCCGAAGGGTCGCTGACCCGGATCCCACCGGGTGCCGTGGTCCCGTCGACCGGGCCGCTGCGCTGCTGGATCACATGGGTCAGTTCATGGGCGAGCGTCGTGCGCCCGGCGTGGGACGACGGATCGTAGGCGTCCCGCTGGAAGACGACGTTGCTGCCGACGGTGTAGGCATGCGCTCCGACGGACTTCGCGGACTCGTGCGCGGCGTCGCCCGTGTGCACCCGTACGTCGGAGAAGTCCGCTCCGAGCCTCGCCTCCATGTCGGAGCGGACATCGGCACCGAGGGACTGCCCGGAACCGGATCCGACGACGTCGTGCACGGGCGAGCGCTGGGCCGAGAGGGCCTCCTCGTCCTGCTCCCGCTGGAGCATGGCGCCCACCGCGCCGTTGCCGACGGCACGCTGGAGCGTGCCCATGCCGGACGGGCCCAGGACATCGGGGCGGCCCGCGGCCGCCGCCTTGAACAGCCTCGACTCGTCGGTCCGGGACTGCCCGTGGCCGGATTGCCGGTGGTCGTGATCGTGGTCGTGATCGTGATCGTGTACGTGATCGGGCATTCTCACTCCCTGGGACGGCTGGCGGCAGACCTCTCTCACCCTGACACTGCCTCAGCGCGTGCGCGGGGTACAGGCGCGCGGCTGTCCACGGGAGTGCAGCCACCGCTGCCCGATGGGGCAGACGCCGTCCCGGGTGTCCGTGTGCCGGCCCGCCCCTTCGGACCGTGCCGGGTTCCACTTCGCGGTCGGCGTGCCCACCGCCGTACCGCCGACGCCGAAGGTGCGGAGACCGGGCCGCCACCGTACGCGAGGCCTCTGCGCCCGCCGCCTGCGCGCGCTGCGCGAACGAGGGCGGCGCGCTGTCGTCGGCCCAGCTCGCCGACCGGCCGACGGCCCTGCCCGCCGTACGCGCCGGGCACCGGGGCCGCAGGCGGGCGGGACCTGCGGTGACCTGTCACTCGATCGACATGTGACGCGCGACAATCGCCTGCATGGATGACATATCGAGCGACACCGAGAGCCGACTCGTCAGGATCGAGCGGCTCCTGGAGTCCGGCGGGCGTGAAGTGGCGCCCGCCTGGCGGAGGGTGACGCACGGTGAGCCGCGCTGGGCGGTGACCGCCGCGATCCTGGTGGCGGTCGCCCTCCAGCTGAAGCTGCCGGAGCCTTTGACCTTGCTGCCGTTCGGGGTGCTGCCGGGCCTGGAGGTGGTCCTGCTGACGGGCCTCGTCGCCGCGAACCCCCGCCGGGTCGAGCCCCGGAACAAGCGGCTGCGGTCGCTGGGTCTGGCTCTCATCGGTCTGATCAGCCTGGCCAACGGCTGGGCCGCCGCCCAGCTGGTGAGAGGCCTCGTGCACGGCACCGAAGGGTCGGGCGCCGCGAAGCTGCTGCTCACCGGTGGCAACATCTGGCTGACGAACGTCATCGTGTTCGCCCTGTGGTACTGGGAGCTGGACCGGGGCGGACCGGCGAACCGGATGATGGGTCACCGGCAGTTCGCCGACTTCCTCTTCGTGCAGATGCAGAGCCCCGGATCCGCGCCGCCGGACTGGGAACCGGCGTTCCTGGACTACCTGTACCTCTCCTTCACCAACTCCGCCGCGTTCAGCCCGACCGACGTGATGCCGCTGTCCCGCTGGGCCAAGATGCTGATGATGCTCCAGTCCACGGTCTCCCTGATGACCGTGGTGCTGGTCGTGGCCCGCGCGGTCAACATCCTCGATTGACCGTCCCCGCCGCCGTCCCGCCGTGACCGTCCCCCCGACCGGCCGGTACCGCCGATGCCCGGTACCGGCCGGTCGGGGCGGTCGTGCGTCCGCCGGTCACCGCCGTCGAGGAGGACGGGGCCCCGTCCTCCTCGACGAGCGGCTTCCCGGCCCCCGCCTACCGCTCGCCGCC
>NZ_KZ626975.1 GCF_002911015.1 Streptomyces populi | reverse complement strand
CACCTTCTGCGCGGGAGCCGACCTGCGCGACCCGCCGCCCCCGGAGGCGTTCGTCGGCCTGCTGCGGGGGATCGTCGAGCTGCGCAAGCCCGTCGTGGCCCGGGTGGACGGGCACGTCCGGGCGGGCGGGCTCGGTCTGCTCGGGGCCTGCGACATCGCGGCGGCGGGCGCGGCGGCGAGCTTCGCCTTCACCGAGGTGCGGATCGGGGTCGCCCCCGCCGTGATCTCGCTCCCGCTGCTGCCCCGCGCCGACCCGCGCGCCCTCGCCCGGTACTACCTCACCGGCGAGCGCTTCGACGCCGTCGAGGCGGTCCGCACCGGGCTCCTCACGGCGGCCGGGGACGACGTGGACGCCGTACTCGCGCCCGTGCTCGACGGGCTGCGCCGGTCGGAACCCGGAGCCCTCGCCGAGACGAAGGCGCTGCTCACGGCTAAGGTGCTTCAGACCTTCGACCGGGACGCGGCGGACCTGACCGCGCTCTCGGCCCGGCTGTTCTCCTCCGCGCAGGCCCGCGAGGGGATGACGGCCTTCCTCGAACGACGGGATCCCGCATGGGTGGTGTGAGCGCGACGGAACACGCGGCACGTACTCCGCACGTCCCCAAACAGGACCGCAGCCGGGTCACCCGGCAGCGGCTCCTGGCCGCGGCCGTGGCCTGCCTCGCCGAACACGGCTGGGCGGGCTCCACGGTCTCCGTCGTCGCCGAGCGCGCCGGGGTGTCCCGGGGCGCCGCCCAGCACCACTTCCCCACCCGTGAGGACCTCTTCACGGCGGCGG
The DNA here is from genome assembly GCF_002911015.1 of Streptomyces populi. Lineage (GTDB taxonomy): Bacteria > Actinomycetota > Actinomycetes > Streptomycetales > Streptomycetaceae > Streptomyces > Streptomyces populi. Next base: position 20,352 of record NZ_KZ626975.1, on the reverse strand, counting down.
TCGAGTACGTCGCCGAGGAACGCTCCACCGCCCTGCGGGACCTGTTCCCCGACGGCCCCGCCGACCGGCGGGCCGTCGTCGCCGCCCTCGTCGGCCTCTACACCGGGCCGCTGTTCCGCGCCGCCCTGCACCTGTGGGTCGCGGCCTCGAACGAGGACCAGCTCCGGGCGCGGGTGACCGAGCTGGAGGCCCGGGTGGGCCGCGAGAGCCACCGGATCGCGGTGGACCTGCTGGGCGCGGACGAGTCCCGGCCCGGGGTGCGCGAGACGGTCCAGGGCCTGCTCGACATGGCGCGCGGTCTCGGCCTCGCGAACCTGCTCACCGACGACACCGCGCGCCGGGAGCGGGTCGTGGCGCAGTGGGGGACGATCGTGGAGGAGACGCTCGGCTGAGCGGTGGCCCGGCGCCGCCCGGCCACCGCTCAGGGGCTGAGCCGCTCGATCCGCCAGCTGCCGTCGGGCTCGGCCACGTAGCGCAGCCGGTCGTGGAGGCGGTTCTCGCGTCCCTGCCAGAACTCGACCGTCTGCGGGGCGATCCGGAAACCGCCCCAGTGCGGCGGCACCGGCACCCGCTCGCCCTCCGGGTAGCGGGTGCTCAGCTCCGCGTACAGGACGTCCAGCTCGGTGCGCGAGGGGATGACCTTGGACTGCGTGCTCGCCCAGGCGCCCAGCTGGGAGCCGTGCGGGCGGGTGCGGAAGTAGGCGGCGGTCTCGTCCCGGCCGGTGCGCCGCGCCGTCCCGGTGACGATGACCTGCCGGGCCATCGGGTGCCACGGGAAGAGCAGCGAGATGTACGGGTTGCGGGCCAGTTCGAGGGCCTTGCGCGAGTCGTAGTTGGTGTAGAACACGAAGCCCTGGTCGTCGTACCCCTTGAGCAGCACCGTGCGCGAGCTGGGCCGGCCCTCGGCGTCCGCCGTGGAGACGACCATCGCGTTCGGCTCGTGCACGAAACCGTGCACCGCGGCCTGCGCAGCCTGTTTGAACCAGCGGGAGAACTGCTCCATGGGGTGCGCGGCGACGTCGCCCTCGTCGAGTCCCTCGGCTCGGTAGTGCGCCCGCATCGAGGCGGGGTCGTCGGCGATCTCCTCGTGCGCGGCCTCGGCGGCCTCGGCCGCGGCCTGGATGAGGGGCTCGTTCGTGGATTCGTCCGGGACACGATCGTTCACGCGGTCATCCTGCCCCATCGGGCCCCGTTTCCGGGGCGGATGCGGGAGCGGTGTGCTTCGTCACGCGGTGGCACTCAGTGCCGCGTACTCTCCCTGAAGATGGCACTCGGAGATATCGTGCTGGTGCCGTCCCGGTTGGAGGACCAGCCGTACGGGGCATCACCGGGGTGACCGCTTTCGGACCGCGAGTCGGCGGAGACTGATCGAAGGGCATTCGGGATTCTTCGCGGACGACCGTGGAACCGGCCGGCACAGCACCTCACCGTCGACCGCCACCCCTACAGGGGCGCCCGGTCACCTCCACCCCGACAACACCATCCGTCGTACACATCACGAGGAGCCGCCTGATGTCCGACTTCGTACCCGGACTCGAAGGAGTCGTCGCGTTCGAGACGGAGATCGCCGAACCCGACAAGGAGGGCGGCGCCCTCCGCTACCGAGGCGTCGACATCGAGGACCTCGTCGGCCACGTCTCCTTCGGCAACGTCTGGGGACTCCTCGTCGACGGCGCCTTCAACCCCGGCCTGCCGCCCGCCGAGCCGTTCCCGATCCCCGTCCACTCCGGTGACATCCGCGTCGACGTGCAGTCCGCGCTCGCCATGCTCGCGCCCGTCTGGGGCCTCAAACCCCTCCTCGACATCGACGCGGAGCAGGCCCGCGAGGACCTCGCCCGTGCCGCCGTCATGGCCCTGTCCTACGTCGCCCAGTCCGCCCGCGGCCAGGGACGGCCGATGGTCCCGCAGAGCGAGATCGACAAGGCGCACTCCATCGTCGAACGGTTCATGATCCGCTGGCGGGGTGAGCCGGACCCCAAGCACGTCGCCGCCGTCGACGCCTACTGGACCTCGGCCGCCGAGCACGGCATGAACGCCTCCACCTTCACCGCCCGGGTGATCGCCTCGACCGGCGCGGACGTCGCCGCGGCGCTCTCCGGGGCCGTGGGAGCCATGTCGGGCCCGCTGCACGGCGGAGCCCCCTCCCGCGTCCTCGGCATGATCGAGGAGATCGAGCGCACCGGGGACGCGGAGGCCTACGTCCGGCAGGCCCTCGACAACGGCGAGCGCCTGATGGGCTTCGGCCACCGCGTGTACCGCGCCGAGGACCCGCGCGCGCGGGTGCTGCGCCGCACCGCGCGCGAGCTGGGCGCCCCCCGCTTCGAGGTCGCCGAGGCCCTGGAGAAGGCCGCCCTCGCCGAGCTCCACGCGCGCCGCCCGGACCGTGTCCTCGCGACGAACGTCGAGTTCTGGGCGGCGATCGTCCTGGACTTCGCCGAGGTCCCGGCGCACATGTTCACCTCCATGTTCACGTGCGCCCGTACCGCGGGCTGGTCGGCGCACGTCCTGGAGCAGAAGCGCACCGGCCGTCTGGTGCGCCCCTCCGCGCGCTACGTGGGCCCCGGCACGCGCACCGTCCAGGAGGTCGAGGGGTACGAGGACATCGCGCACTGACCCCGCCGCGCACCGACCCCGTCCGGGCCGCCGGTCATCACGCGGGAGCGAGCAGCTCCGCGTGGTGGCGGGCGGCGGCGAGCGGATGCGCCCGCAGCTTGCCCTTCAGCTCGTTGAAGCCGTACTCGGCGAAGAGCGGGTTCGACGGGTCGTCGGTGACGCCGGGCGCGCCGGAGGCGTGCGGGAAGGGCAGCGGCTCGATCCGGGCGTCGAGGCGCGGGTTGTAGAAGAACGGCACCGAGAACCGCTCGGTGGCCCCGGCGGGGCTCACCACCCGGTGGTTGGTCGCCAGGAGGTACCCGTTCGTGGCGACCTCCAGGAGCTCGCCCAGGTTGACCACGAAGGCGCCCGGCAGCGGCGGCACGTCGTGGAAGAGGCCGTCCTCGCGCTGCACCTGGAGCCCGCCGATGTGGTCCTGGAGCAGCAGCGTCAGGAATCCGTAGTCCTTGTGCGCGCCCACGCCCTGGGAGGCTCCGTCGCCGGCGCTCCCGGGATAGCGCACCAGCTTCAGGTGGGGATGCGCCCGCTCGCCGAAGACCGGGTCGTAGAAACCGGCGGGAGCCCCGATGGCGGTCAGCAGCTCGCGCAGCAGCCGGGCCGCGACCTCGCTCAGCCGTTCCATCCAGGTCAGCGCGGCGGTGCGCAGCTCCGGCAGCGCGGCCGGCCACTGGTTCGGGCCCTGGAGCCACCAGTAGGCGGGCTCACCGGGGCGAGGGGGCCGCGCGGGCCGCTCCGCGCCTATGTCGAGCTGGTCCCGCCAGTCCCGGCTGCCGCCCGTGCGCTCGTCGCCCGTCCGCGTGTACCCGCGGAAGTGCGGTGAGCCGGTGTTGTCGAGGGCCAGCCGGTCGGCCTCGGGGAGCGCGAAGAACCGGTGCATGGCCCGCAGCAGCGCGCCGGTCTCGGCCTCGGTCACCCCGTGCCCGGTGAGCTGGAAGAACCCCACGTCGTGGGCGGCGCTGTGGAGCTGCGCGTGCAGCAGCGCCCGGGCCTGCGGGCCGCGGTCGGCCGCCGAGAGGTCGATGATCGGGAGCTGTCGGTACGAGGGGAGCCGCCGCCCGTTCGGGGCAGGCGTGGAAGACGTGTTCGTCGTCATGAGATGCGTCCGCGGGGTGTACGGGGACCCGGGAGGCCGCCAGGGGTGGGGCGGGGTCCACGGGTGCCGGGTGAGGGAAAGAGGCTGTGCGAAGGGGGCCGGTCAGGCAGAGCGCCGACAGCCCGTGCTCGTGACGCGCACGTAGTCCACGTGGCGGCGTCGAACGAGCATCGGATGCATGGCCCCAGAGTACTGCGGCCCCCGCGATCCATCCGTGACCCGGATCACTCCGGTGGGCCGCCCGGCCTCGGAGGCCCCTTCACCCGGGAGGGACGCGTGCCCGGGGCGGGAAAGCGGACGACCCGCGAGCTCGGGTCCCTCCGCCTTGCGGCGACGGGGCCGGCCGGACGCACCGGCGAGCTCGCGGGTCGGGTGACTGCGTTGGATTGGGCCGGCTGCATGCACATCACACATGCTGGTCCGGCGCCGAACCGAGTCCGGCAACGGGCCGCTAGCCCGCAGCCACCTCGTATGTCCGGGTTTCCGTCATGAGCCGAACCACCTCCTCTCCTACGTGTGCATCACTCTAGGAACACATCCCGGAGGCCTCAAGCGATTTACCGCGGGGCGCCGGAGGGGGCCAGGGGCCCCTGGGGCGGGCGGTGCGGAAATCCGGAGTACAGCGATTTCCTCCATCTTCGGGGAACGAGGTGTGGGCTGGGTCACGTTCGAGTTGAATGGTGGTGACTGAGTGAACTGTCGCGCCGTACACACGGACGCAGCCTGCAGGGGGTCCAGGTGAGTGCTTCCCGGCGTAGTGGGACCACCGACGAGCTGGGGCCGGACGAGCCCGGGCGGGACGGCTCGGATCTGCTGGCCGCGCTGCTGGACGGCATGGACGCGGCCCTGTGCGCCTTCGACGCCGACGGGGTCCTCACCCACTGGAACCGCGAGGCCGAGCGCATCCTCGGGTGGACGGCGGCCGAGGCCGTGGGGCGGCGCGGATTCGCCGGCTGGGCCGTGCGGACCGCGGACGCCGAGGAGGTCGAGGGCCGGCTGATGTCCGCCATGGAGGCCCCCGGCCGCCAGGTGCAGGAGTTCGCGCTCCTCACCAAGGACGGGGGCAGGGTGCTCGTGCGTACCCAGTCCGCCGCCGTGCGCGGCCCGGACGGCAAGCCCGCCGGGGTGTACTGCGCCTTCAGCGAGGTGCACACCCAGATCGACCTGGAGCGGTCGATCGCGCTGAGCGAGGCGCTCTTCGAGGACGCCGGCTGGGGCGTGGTGCTGGTCGACGCGGACCTGCGGCCCGCCGTGGTCAACGAGCACGCCGCCCAGGCCTTCGGGACCGGACGCGGCTCCGTCCTCGGCCGGCCGCTGGGAGACCTGCTCTCCCTGGGCGTCGAGGAGCTGGAGAGCGCCCTCACCCACGTCCTGTCCGAAGGCGCGCCGCCGGCCCCCGCGGACATGTGGGTGGGCGTGCGCACGCCGGAGGGCGACAGGCGGCGGTGCTGGCTCAGCGGCTTCGTGCGGCTCGCCTCGCCGCTCGCGGAGGAACCCGTGCCGCTCGGCGTCGGCTGGCTCTTCCAGGACGTGACCGAGGCCAAGCAGGCCGAGCAGGAGGCGGCGATGCTGCGCTTCCGCGCCAACCAGCTGCACCGCGCCGCGCGGGCCGCGGCCGAGTGCGAGAGCCCGGCCGAGGCCGCCGCCGTCCACCTCGACTTCGCCCTCGCGGGCTTCGCCGACCACGCCCTGGTCGACCGGGTGGCCCAGGGCCGGTCGGTGGACGAGGAGGGGCCCGTGCGGTTCGTGCGGACGGTCGCCACGCCCGCCGGGTCGCCCGGACCGAGCCACATCACCGGGAAGGCCGGGCTGCCCCTGCGCTACGGGGAGGGGCACCCCGCGCTGCAATGCGTGGAACGCGCCGGTTCCGTGCGGGCCGACGCGACCGCCGCCGACCCCGAACAGGCGCGCGAGTGGGCGCTCGCCCGTCAGTGGCCGCGGGACTCCGTGCACGCCCTGTGCGCGGTGCTGCGCAGCCGCGGCCGGACGCTGGGGGTCGTCACGTTCCTGCGGAACGCGGGCCGCAGCCGGTTCGAGCGCACGGACGCGATGTACGCGGAGGACGTGGCCGCACGGATCGCGATGGCCCTGGACCTGGCGGAACTGACGGAAAAACCCTGAGGACACCCCCGGCCGCCCACCCGGCCTCCCGGAAGCCTCGGGGGCCCCGGAGCCTCGCCCCCGGAATCCGCCCGGCGCCGGTCGAGACCTGGTCTCCTGGAAGCCCCGGTGCCCCGGAATCCGCCCGGCGCCGATCGCGGCCCGGTTCCGGGACCTCTTCAGCGCCGGTAGAAGATTCGGTCCCCGTACTCCGTCATGACCCGGCCGTTCCACTCGTGGCCGCCGTCGACGTTGCCCGAGCGGAGCAGGGGCGGCTCGACGCCGCGGTCCGCGAGGGCGCCCGCCGCCGTGGCCATGACGGCCTGGAGGAGGGCCGAGGTGACGACGGTCGAGGCGGGGGCGAAGGGCGCCTCGATGGAGTCCAGGGTGAGTTCCGCGTCGCCGACCGGGATCCGCGAGTCGAGGACGACGTCGCAGTGGTCCTTGAGGTAGGTGCCCGACACATGACGTGACGTCGTCTCGGTGGCGTAGGCGACGGAGGTGACGCCGATGACCTTCACCCCCAGGGCGCGGGCGTTCATGGCCATCTCCACCGGGAGCGCGTTGCGGCCGGAGAGCGAGATGACCACCAGCAGGTCGCCGGAGCGCAGCGGGCTGGAGTCGAGGACCGCGCTCGCCAGACCGTCGACCCGCTCCAGGGCGGAGCCCAGGGTCGCGGGCATGACGTCGACGCCCACCACTCCCGGCACGGTGAGCAGGTTCATCAGGGCGAGGCCGCCCGCGCGGTAGACGATGTCCTGCGCGGCGAGCGAGGAGTGCCCGGCGCCGAAGGCGAAGAGCCGGCCGCCGTCGACGACGGTGTCGGCGATCAGGGTCCCGGCCGCCTCGATCTCCCCGGCGTCCTCGTCCCGCACCTGCCGCAGCAGGCCGATGGCGGCGTCGAAGAACTGCCCGGCAAGCTTGCTGTCGCTCATCGGCGAAGCCCCTTAGAAGTCTCGTCGGCTCGGACGTCCCGGCGGCGCCCGGCCGGCGCGGGGCGGGCGGACGGCTGAACCGGTCGCCCGGCGCGGCCGTACTCCCGTCGTGTCGCGGATCACGTTGCGGTCTGGACCACTGCCCTGTCAATACGGCTTCCGGGGGCGCTTCCGGGCGCGCCGGCCACGGCGTCCGCGGGCGGGCCGGATGCCCGGGCCGTGTGGATCCTGGGCGATCGGCGTCAAGCGGTTCGAACGGCGAGGCACGGTTGTCGGTGCTATGCGTCAGAATTGAGTCCAGGGCCAGCGCACACGCCGGTGGGCCATCGGGTCTCCGGCAGAGCTAATCGAGGGGCACGAATGTCCGGACTGATCGACACCACGGAGATGTATCTCCGCACCATCCTCGAGCTGGAGGAGGAAGGCGTCGTCCCCATGCGCGCCCGTATCGCGGAGCGGCTCGACCAGAGCGGCCCGACGGTGAGTCAGACGGTCGCGAGAATGGAGCGCGACGGCCTGGTGGCGGTGGCGAGCGACCGGCATCTGGAGCTCACGGACGAGGGCCGGCGGCTGGCCACGCGCGTCATGCGCAAGCACCGTCTCGCCGAGTGTCTGCTCGTCGACGTCATCGGCCTGGAGTGGGAGCAGGTGCACGCGGAGGCCTGCCGCTGGGAGCACGTGATGAGCGAGGCGGTGGAGCGGCGGGTGCTGGAGCTGCTGCGCCACCCGACCGAGTCGCCGTACGGGAACCCGATCCCGGGCCTGGAGGAGCTGGGCGAGAAGGACGGCGCGGACCCGTTCCTGGACGAGGGCATGGTGGCGCTGTCCGAGCTGGACCCGGGCCTGGACGGCAAGACCGTGGTCGTACGGCGGATCGGTGAGCCGATCCAGACGGACGCCCAGCTGATGTACACGCTGCGGCGTGCGGGCGTGCAGCCCGGTTCCGTGGTCAGCGTGACCGAGTCGGCCGGCGGGGTCCTCGTCGGCAGCGGCGGCGAGGCCGCGGAGCTGGAGGCGGACGTTGCCTCTCACGTGTTCGTCGCCAAGCGCTGACACGGCCCGCGGGTCCGAGGTCCCCGGCGCCGCCGGTGGCCGGCCCCGCAGTGTCCGGGCCCGTGGTGTCCGGGCCCCCGGCGGCCGTGTCCCGGGCGTCCGCACTTCGGGTGTCCCTGATTCCGGATCCCCGTTTCCTCTTCACCCGCGCTTCCGGTGCCCGCGAGGGGCAGCTTCCGGGCGCCGACCGGGGGGTCGGCGGCCGCTGACCTCCGTGTCGGCGCCCGGGAGCACGCCGGACACCGTGGGGCGCGCTCGGCCCGCACTGCCCCCGGTGTGCCAACTGCTGTGACTACAGGGGTAGTTGTGATGCCTCCGCGACCTTGTCGAAACCAAGATTCAGTGTGCCGAATCGCAGCGCCGGGACCGTTTGCGTGCGAGGCTGTCGCGTGAGGCATATGACCTGAGGGCTCTTGACCGTGTCCGAGAGCGATGGTGCACGGTCGGAGAGGGGGCGTGAAAATGTGCCGCGGACGTGGAGAAGGCCCCGGCGCCGTCCGGCGCCGGGGCCTGTCCTCCCCTGAGCTGACCCGGAGCCCCGAGCTCCCAGGGTCAGTCCCCTCGGACCGTTTTCCCCGAGCGGTCCGCCTCCCGCAGAAGATCTCCCCCGGGCGACGGCGATCAATCCTGGTGGGTGGTCACTCGAACGAGGGGTGTTGCGGCTGAAGAGGCCGGTTTCGAAACCCTATTCGATAACGTGGCGATGTGACGGGAGTGCACGAGAGGCACCGACCGGCACGGCGGGAACAGCGGCAGGAAGCGGTACGGGTGGACCGGCCGGGAAGAGCGGAAGCGGGCGGGTCCGAGCGAGCCAGGGGGTGCCATTACCGATGGTGCGGCGCATCGACGTGACGGGGGCGGGCGGTGTACGCCTGGCTGCCTGGGAGTTCGCCGATCCTCCCGGGAACGACCGGCCGGAGGCGTCCGGGACGCCCGGCGTGCTCTTATTGCACGGCCTCATGGGCCGTGCCTCGCACTGGGAGTCCACCGCCCGCTGGCTCTCCGGGCGGCATCGCGCCGTCGCCCTCGACCAGCGCGGTCACGGACAGAGCGACAAGGCACCGAAGGCCGAGTACACCCGTGAGGCCTACGTCGAGGACGCCGAGGCCGCCCTCGAACAGCTCGGTCTCGGACCGGCCGTCGTCGTGGGCCACGCGATGGGCGCGCTGACCGGCTGGCAGCTCGCCGCCAAACGCCCCGATCTCGTCCGCGCCCTGATCATCTGTGACATGCGGGCCTCGGCCCTGGGGGCCTCCTCGCAGCGCGAGTGGGAGGACTGGTTCAAGGCCTGGCCCCTCCCCTTCGCCACCCTCGACGACGTACGGAAGTGGTTCGGCGAGGACGACCCCTGGGTGGAGCGCCACAACCCCTCCCGCGGCGAGTTCTACGCCGAGGTGATGCACGAGTCCCCCGACGGCTGGCGCCCCGTCTTCGAACCGGAACAGATGCTCGAGTCCCGTCGGACATGGGTGTACGACGCCCACTGGGAGGAGCTCGCCCAGGTCCGGTGCCCCGCCCTGGTCGTCCGCGGCCTCGACGGCGAGCTCGGCCGGGCGGAGTCCCAGGAGATGGTCCGGGTCCTGCCCCGCGGTCAGTACGCGGAGGTCGCGGACGCCGGTCACCTCGTGCACTACGACCGGCCCGAGGCGTGGCGCGCCGCGATCGAGCCGTTCCTGGACGGCGTGCTCACCGGATGAAGCCGGCGCTCCTCACCCCTTGCTGACCGCCGCCAGGATCTCCGGCAGACGCCCTGCCGTCCGGGGCGCCGCGAGCCGGAGCCCCAGCAGCGTGATCAGCACCCCGTAGCCGGCGCCCACGGGCAGCAGCAGCCAGGTCCAGTGGCCGCCGTCGGCGCTCACGTTCAGCCAGATCGTCAGGGCGATGACGGGGGAGGCGAGCAGGGCGGCCGAGATCAGACCGCCGAAGATGGCGATCCAGGCGAGACCGGCCTGACCGGGTGCCACGTTCTTGTAGCCCTCCTGGGGGATGGAGTACGGGAAGCGGGCCGAGGACCAGGCGCCGGTCGCCAGCATCGCGCCGAGCAGCGCGAAGGACAGGCCGAGCACCTCGGGCAGCTTCTCCCACGCGCCGAGCAGCCCGGTCGTCACCGTGGTCACGAGCGTCGCGTACGGCAGGGTGATCAACAGCAGGGCCAGCGCGCGTCCGCGCAGTTCGACGTAGGCGTCACGGGTCGAGGAGATCGTCAGCGCGACCATCCAGAAGGCGGACGTGTCCTGCCCGAACTGGTTGTACATCTGGATCCCGAGCATCCCGGCCGCGAAGCACGCGAAGTAGACCGAGCCGGTGCCCTGGAGCGCGTTGAACACCGGCACGATCAGACCGATGGCCAGCGAGGTCACCCACGCCGCCTTGGTCTTCGGATCGCGCCACACGTACCGCAGGCTGCGCTCCATGACCGTGCCGGTGCGCCCGGCCGGCAGCAGCCGCGCGAGCCCCGAGGAGCCGCGCTCCTTGGCGGCGGGTTCCGCGGCCTGGAGCGTGGACCCGTCGGGCGAGGTCATCAGCCGCGTCAGATGGCGGGACCAGAGCGCCAGCAGTCCCGCCAGGGCGGCCGCGCACAACGCGAGCTGGACGATCCCGGCCCCGTACGACCCGTCGCTCACCGAGTCCACGGCGCCGACCGCCGACGCGGGCGGGATCCAGCGCAGCACGTCCGTCACCGGGTCCAGCCTCGACAGGCCGCCCGCCGAACCGAGCCGCTGCGCGCCGAAGTTGACGAGCTGGGCGCCGACGGCGATGACCAGCCCGCTGAGCACCGCCAGATCGCGGCCCTTGCGGCTGGACAGCAGCCGGATGTTGGCGGCCGCGACGGCCCGCGCGAGGGCCACGCAGACCGTCAGGGCGAGCACGAGGGCGACCGCCGCCGTCACGTACGCCGCGGTCCCGTGCGCGACCGAGATCACCGAACCGAGCAGCAGACAGAACGTGAAGAGCGGCCCGACACCCACCAGGGAGGCGGCCAGCAGCGCCCGGACGAGCGGCTTCGGCCGCAGCGGCAGCATCACCAGCCGCGTCGGATCGAGCGTCTCGTCGCCGCTGGGGAAGAACAGCGGCATCACCGTCCAGCCGAGCGCCAGGACCGCCACGAGGAGGACGCCGACGGCGGTGGCGTGCTCGTTGCCGCGCAGCGCGATCAGACCGAGCAACTGGAGCGCGGCGAAGAGCAGCACGAGCACCGTGGACGCGATGAACGCGGCCCGCCGGCCGGCGGACTGCCGCAGTCCGTTGCGCAGGAGCGACAGCTTCAGGCGTACGACGACGGGGGTGATCGAGACGGCGGAGACGCCGGGGCCGGCGCTCACCGGGAAGCCCCGCCGCCCAGCCAGTCCAGGTCGGCCGTGGTGCCGCGCCCGTGCGCGCCGACCAGTTCCAGGAACGCCTGCTGGAGCGAGGGCGCGCCGCCGCGCACCTCCGCGAGCGGACCGTGCGCGCGGATGCGTCCGGCGGCCATGACGGCGACCCAGTCGCACAGCGACTCGACCAGCTCCATCACGTGGGAGGAGAAGACGACGGTGGCGCCGGACGCGGTGTACCGCTCCAGGACGCCCCGGATGGTCTGCGCGGAGACCGGGTCGACGCCCTCGAACGGCTCGTCCAGGAAGAGGACTTCGGGGTTGTGCAGGAGCGCGCAGGCCAGACCGATCTTCTTGCGCATGCCGGTCGAGTAGTCGACGACGAGTTTGTGCTGGGCGCCCGCGAGGTCGAGGACGTCGAGGAGCTGGGTGGCGCGCTTGTCGACCTCGGCGCCGGGCAGGCCCCGCAACCGGCCGGTGTAGCCGAGCAGTTCGCGCCCCGAGAGCCGCTCGAAGAGCCGGAGTCCCTCGGGCAGCACGCCGATCCGGGCCTTCACCTCCGCCGGGTCGCGCCACACGTCGCGACCGACGACCTCGACCGTGCCCTGATCGGGTCTGAGCAGTCCGGTCACCATCGACAGGGTGGTGGTCTTGCCGGCGCCGTTCGGCCCGACGAGCCCGATGAACTGCCCGGCGGGAAGCTCCAGATCGATCCCGGCCACGGCGATCTGCTCACCGAACCGCTTCCAGAGCCCCTGTATGCGTACGGCGGGTGTGCCGCCGTCCTTCGCTCCCTCGTCCATACAGGCACCCTAGATCCCCGGGCCGCCCGCCACCCGCCCCCGCCGGACTCCCCTGACCCCCGGCGTCCCGCGCCGGTCCCTGCCGGCCTCTACCGGTCGCGCCCGCAGGCGTAGGCCAGCGGCGAGATCAGCTCCTCCGCGTCCGGCAGCCAGCGGTTCGCGGGCGTCGGACGGCAGGCCCACTGCACGGCGCCCCGGGATCCGACCCGGGTCGGCGGCGCGGCCACGTAGGCCCCCTCGCCGAGCGTGGTCAGATCGAGCGAGGCCGGCGGCCAGCCCAGCGCCCGTACCAGACCGGGGATCTTCGCCGCCGCTCCGGGGAGCACGAAGAACTGCATGCGACGGTCCGGGGTGCACGTCACCGGTCCGAGGCCGAGATCCATCCGCCGCATACGGGCGAGCGCCAGGAACCCGGCCGACTCGGGTACGTCGATCGCGTCGAACGTACGCCCCGTGGGCAGCAGGACCGACGCCGTCGGCCGGTCCGACCAGAGCCGCCGCGCCACCGTCACGCTGCCCGTCGCCTGGGCCGCCCACTCCCGGCGTGCCGGATGCGCGCCGGGCGCGGCACAGGCGGGGTCGCCGCAGGAGCAGAGCTGTACACCGCCGGCCGTTTCGAGCCAGGTGCCGGGGAACACGTCCCAGTGGCGTTCCTCGACGTAGCGCACGGCGGTCTCCCGCAGCGAATCACCACGCTGGTGAGGTATCTGTGCGGACTCGGTGCCCGCGATGGTCTCTTCCACGTGGGTCTCAACTCCCGCGTCCACTTCGGGTTACGGGGGACATGCGCGCGGGGGAGGAGCACCGGTTCTCCGGCCGGGGCGCACGGGTGCACGTGCGGGGGCGCGCGGGGGAACGGCAGCCGGTAGCGGGTAATCAGGGGTGGGGCCGGGCAACCGTCTTCACCCCGGCAATCCTCATATGTCCCGCATCTTCGGTATGTCCGCGGGGCATCGATCTTCCTGGCCGGTCTTCTTCGGTGACCGGCCGGTGAGGACACGTCAACCCGGTGCGTGGGCAGGCACCGCAGCCACAGGGGGTACGCCATGGCCGCAAGGCCTCTCATCGCCAGGCAGCCGAACGAGCGGTTGCAGGCGCTCATCCAGGAAGCGGGCTGCTCGAACGCCGGGCTGGCCCGCCGGGTCAACATGTGCGGAGCGGAGCACGGGCTCGACCTGCGCTACGACAAGACGTCCGTCGCGCGCTGGCTGCGCGGCCAGCAGCCCCGGGGGCGGGCTCCGGCGATCATCGCCGAGGCGCTCGGCCGCAAGCTCGGCAGGACGGTCACGATCGACGAGATCGGCATGGCCAACGGCAAGAACCTGGCGTCCGGTGTCGGCCTCCAGTTCTCGCCGACCGTACTGGGCGCCATCGAGCAGGTCTGTGAGCTGTGGCGCAGCGACGTGGGGCGACGGGACTTCCTGTCCGGGTCGTCCGTCGCCGCCTCCGCGCTCGTCGAGCCGAGCCGCGACTGGCTGATCTCGTCGCCGGACTCGCAGGTCGCCCGCTCGGCGGGCCCGCGCGTCGGGCTCTCGGACGTGGCGGCCGTCCGCGCGATGACGCAGGCCCTCGTCGATCTGGACCACCAGTACGGCAGCGGACACGTGCGTCCGGTCGTCGTGCACTACCTGAACAGCGTGGTCTCCGGGCTGCTCGCCGGCTCCTACCGGGAAGCGGTCGGACGCGAACTGTTCGCGGCCGTGTCCCGGCTGACGGAACTGGCCGGCTACATGGCCATCGACACCGGCCAGCCGGGGCTCGCCCAGCGCTACTACATCCAGGCGCTGCGGCTCGCGCAGGCGGCCGGCGACCGCGGGTACGGCGGTTACGTCCTCGCCGCGTCCATGAGCCACCTGGCCGCCCAGCTCGGCAACCCGCGCGAGATCGCGCAGTTGGCGCGCGCGGCCCAGGAAGGCGCGCGCGGACGGGTGACGCCGCGGGCGGAGTCGATGTTCCACGCCGCCGAGGCGCGCGGGCACGCGCTGCTGGGCGACGCGCGCGCCGCCCAGGTGGCGGCCGGGCGGGCCGTCACGGCCCTGGAGAACGCCGACGCGGCCTCCGGGGACGACCCGGCGTGGATCGCGCACTTCGACGAGGCCTATCTGGCCGACGAGCTGGCCCACTGCCACCGGGACCTCGGCCAGGCCGAGGCCGCCGCGCGGTGCGCCGAGCAGTCCCTGGCCGGTCATCCCGAGACGCGTGCCCGCCGCCGGGCCATCGGTTACGTCCTGCTGGCCACGGCACAGGTCCAGCAGCGCCAGGTGGAGCAGGCCTGCCACACGGGCCTGCGCGCCGTCGAACTCCTCGGCACCCTCCGCTCCAACCGCGGCGCCGAGTACCTGGAGGACTTGCAGCAGCGCCTGGAGCCGTTCCGGAACGAGGCCGTGGTGCGGGAGTTCGGGGCGCGCATGGAGTTGCAGGCGGCGGCGTGAGCGTACGCGGGGGACTCCGGGGGTACGGGGGGTCCGGGGACACGTGAGTCGAGGGTGTGCCGTCCGGTGCGGCCGGACCGGTACGCGTCGCCAGGGGGCGCACACCGCGTGCGCCCCGCCCCGGACCCGCGCCCCGCGTGCTCCGGGGTGGAAGCCGGGGACGAGGGCTGCCGGCGCGGAGTGTGATCATTTCTCTTCCGGGCCGTCCGGGCCCGCGCGCATGAACATATGCTCCGTGGCGGCGTGAACGCCGGGAAAACGGGGGCGCCCTGAGCGGGGTGGGTCCTGTACAGCGCATTCGGGGGCGTTTTCGTTACCCGTGTCACAGGGCGGGGCGGTCACCGCAGGTGCTGCGTGGCACCGGGTTGTGGGGACCCGGTAGCGTGAGCCGATGATTCCGAAGGTCCCCCATTCGTAGGAGTCCCGGTGACGCAGAGTGGACAGGGCGAGGAGCCCTCGGCGCGGCCCGCGCGCGAAGGCATCGTGCTGCCCTCCGACGGCAGCGAGCCGCTGCTGCCGGGCACGGCGGGTGACCGTGCGACCCCGGCCGGCGGCCCGGCCTGGGGTGGACAGTGGGGCCCCGACCGGTCGGCCGCCCAGGCCCCGGGGCCCGGTGACGGCTGGGGCGCGCCCGCGTGGGGTCCCTCCGCCCCGTCCGAGCCCCAGGGCTGGCCGGCGTCGGACCCGCACGGCGCACAGCAGGCGCAGGGCTTCGGCGGGCCGGGATCCGGCTCCGCGCCGCTGCCGCCCGAGAACGCGCAGTCCTCGGCGTACGGCGTCCAGAACGGCTATGCGCCGGGGGCGCACGGCGCGCACTCCGCCGCCGGCTACGACGGCTACGGCGGCTACGGGGTCCAGGAGCAGCAGGGCGGGCAGGGGACGTCGCTGCCGGCCGGCGGCGACGAGGGCGCCACCCAGTACATTCCGTACATACCGGCCGCCCCGGGCGCGGACGAGGGGGCGACGCAGTTCATACCGCCGGTCGCCGCCGCGCCGGACGAGGGCGCCACCCAGTTCATGCCGCCGGTGGGGCCGGGCGCGCTGCCGCCGGAGACGGGGGCCGGGGCGCCGCAGTACCTGGGGCAGGCGACGCAGGGCGGCCCCGGCGCGGGATCCCTGC
Source organism: Streptomyces populi (assembly GCF_002911015.1). GTDB lineage: Bacteria > Actinomycetota > Actinomycetes > Streptomycetales > Streptomycetaceae > Streptomyces > Streptomyces populi. The sequence goes on along the minus strand of NZ_KZ626975.1, from coordinate 4,889 downwards.
CGTCCGCCGGCTCGGACGCCGACGCCACCCAGTACATCCCGCCCGTGCCCGCGCAGCCGTCGGGGTCCTTCGGGATGCCCTCCGGCGCGCAGGAGGAGCGGCAGCCCCCGGCGGAGTTCGACAACCTCTTCCGCAACGAGCCGGAGGCGGCGGGGTCGACGCAGATGCTGCCGCGCATCGACGCGGGCGGCCCGCAGGCCCCGCGCGACACGTACGGCGCCCAGTCCGCGCCGGGCGCGCCCGGCGGCCGGTCCGCCGGGCGGCGCGGTGGCCCGTCCGACGGTGACGGAGCGGGCGGCGGTGGCCGCAGCGGCTCGCGCGTCCCGGTGATCGCGGCCGTCGGCATCGGCATCATCGTGCTCGGCGTCGGCGCGGGCGCCCTGCTCAGCGGTGGCGGAAGCGGCGACGACAGCAAGGACGACACCGGCAAGACGGTGGCCGCGACCGCGCCCGCGACGGCGGGTTCGTCGGCGCCCGCCGGTGCCGATCCGGTGAAGGCGCAGGCCGTCGAGCTGGACAAGCTCCTCGCGGACAGCGCCAACAGCCGTGACTCGGTGATCAGGGCCGTGGCGAACGTGAAGGCGTGCAACAACCTCGGCCAGGCGGCCAATGATCTGCGGGACGCGGCCAAGCAGCGCGGCGAGCTGGTCACCCGGCTCTCCGGCCTCGCGGTCGACAAGCTGCCGAACCACGAGGAGCTGACCGCAGCCCTCAACAGCGGCTGGAGGGCCTCCGCCTCGGCCGACAACCACTACGCGGCCTGGGCCGACCAGGTCGGCAACGGCAAGAAGGGCTGCCGCAAGGGCCAGGCCCGCACCACCGGGGAGACCCAGGCGGGCGACCGGGCCAGCGGAACGGCCTCCGCCCAGAAGGGGAAGGCCGCGACGCTGTGGAACTCCATCGCGTCGAAGTACGGCCTGACGCAGCGGGCCCGCACACAGCTGTGACCGTACGGAAGCCCGGCCCCCTCCGCCTGAGCGGCGAGGGGGCCGGGCTTCGTCGTGAGCGCCGCCCGGGCCCGCTAGTCCGCGGCCGCCAGCGTCTTCGCCATGTTGACGAACCCGCTCCGCTGCGAGGTCAGCCGACCGTCGCGGATCACCTGGAAGGTGACGTCCGCGTTGACGAGACGCGGGAAGGAGGCGGCCGGGGTCTGCGCGTCGAAGCGCCAGCTGAGCGTCGGCGTGAGCCCGCCCGTGCCCACCTTGATGCCGCTGTCGAGCTGGTGCCGGACGGTGAGCGGCGACACCTCTCCCGCGCCGAGGGACTCGATGACCTTCTTCAGCACGGTGTAGGCGATCCAGGTGGTCTGCACCCCGGAGTCGGCGGGATCGATCCGGTTGTCGCCGAAGGCCTGCTCCTTGATGACCGCGCGCATCGGGTACCAGCGCTTGTCGTCCGCGGTCGGGTACCAGCCGGTGACGTACGAACCCTCGTAGGGGCCCGCCTTGCCGCCGGTGGCGTCGATCTGCGACTGGTCGATGCTGCCGATGACCGTACCGGTGACCACCTTCCGGTAGTTCGCGCTGTCGCGCCGGAAGGAGTCCATGAAGGTGTTGGTGCGGTCGCCGAGCGAGGGGACCACACAGCCCTGCCGGCCCGGCTCGGAGGTCGCGTGATCGAGCGCCAGCTGTGTCGGCCGGGAGTACTCGGTGGCGTCCTCGGCCGCCCGCTGGTCCGCGGCCCGCGGGTGGCCCAGCGCCTTCAGACCGGCGTCGAGCAGCACCGGCAGCTCGTCACCGGCGATGGTGTCGGGGCGTATGAGCGAGACGGGGCCGCAGTTCTTGCCGAGCTGCTCGCCGAGTCCGGCCAGCAGGACGCCCTGACCGCCGTTGACGGGATAGGAGACGGGGCTGGTGAACTCGTCGTCGGTCACCCCGAAGCCCCCGATGTAGGGGATGCCCGCGCTTTCCAGCGGGGAGAGGAACGCACGGCTGTGCTGGCTGTAGGAACCGACGACCGCGACGACCTTCTCCTCGGCCGCCCGCTCGGCGCAGTGCGCGGCGTCGACCGAGTCGTTGTGGTCGTTGCAGGTGAGGACCTCCAGCTGACGGCCGTTGATGCCGCCGTGGGAGTTGACCCAGCGCGCGTAGGCCTTCGCCAGCGCGGGCATTCCGGGCTTGTTCGTCGCGTCGGTCTTCTCGGGCGCCCAGGTCATCACCTTGACGGGGCCATCCCCGGAGCCCCCCGTGGCACCAGGGATGGCCCCGCATCCGACGGCGACCGACGCGCACGCGATTAACGCGCTCGCGTACAGCAGCTTGGCCTTGCGGGGCCGGGGCGGAGTGGGGGAGGTGGTGCGAGTACGTCGCCTACCGGTCATGGGCATGCACGATTCCCCCACACCAGAAACCCTTGTGTGACCCGTGGTCGACAACAGGTGACGCTGAGGTGAATTGCAGGGGCCGATGAACTGTTTTTCACAGGGACCGTACGATCGATGACCGTGCAAGACTCGGAGAACCCTTCCCGCCGCGGCCGTCGCTCATCCACCATGGGCGGCATGCCACTGAACGACATGCCTTGGTGGCGCTGGCGCAGCAATGTGCGCTCCGCGCTGCACATGCTTTCCGACCCCGTCTTCCAGAGGGACGTCTGGCTCGCCGGCGTCGACGGGTACGGCGACGTCACGGACGCCGTGTACCGCCTGGTCGAGGACACCTGGCTGGACAACTGGTCGGCCGAGAAATACGTCGGCACGATCTTCCGGGACTCCCAGGAGGCGGCCCTCGTGGACAGCGCCGTCCTGCGGGTCCTGCGGATCATGCACCAGGTCGGACCCGACGCGCCCGTCTCCGCCTATCTCGACCACCAGGGGTGGCCGGACGCCCTCCAGGCCGCGCGCGCCGCGCACGTACGGCTGGCGTCGAGCGACGGCGAGGACCCGGACGCGCCTCCGCGCACCCTCGAGGTCCTGCGCATCCTGACGCGGTCCGCATAGCCGTCGGTACGGCCGTGGGCCCGTGGCCCGGCGGCCGTGAGGTGCCCCGGAGGGCGTCCGCGTGGCGGGACGGCACTCCGGTGCGGACCCCTGGTATGGGATTCTGTCCCGCATGAATGAGCCGTCCGTCCGCGGGACCGCGCCCGCCGCCGAGCAGTACGTCCTGACGCTGTCCTGCCCCGACAAGCAGGGCATCGTGCACGCCGTGTCGAGCTACCTGTTCATGACCGGCTGCAACATCGAGGACAGCCAGCAGTTCGGCGACCACGACACGGGCCTGTTCTTCATGCGCGTCCACTTCTCGGCGGAGTCGCCGGTGACCGTGGAGAAACTGCGTGCGAGTTTCACGGCGGTCGGTGACGCGTTCCACATGGAATGGCAGATCCACCGGGCCGAGGACCGGATGCGGATCGTCCTCATGGTCAGCAAGTTCGGCCACTGCCTGAACGACCTGCTCTTCCGCGCGCGGATCGGAGCACTGCCCGTCGACATCGCCGCGGTGGTCTCCAACCACACGGACTTCGCGGAGCTGGTGGGGTCCTACGACATTCCCTTCCACCACATCGCGGTGACGAAGGACACGAAGGCCGAGGCGGAGGCGCAGCTGCTGGAGCTGGTGCGCGAGAAGGGCGTCGAGCTGGTCGTCCTCGCCCGCTACATGCAGGTCCTCTCGGACGACCTGTGCAAGCAGCTCAGCGGCCGGATCATCAACATCCACCACTCCTTCCTGCCGAGCTTCAAGGGCGCCAAGCCGTACCACCAGGCGCACGCCCGCGGGGTCAAGCTCATCGGCGCCACGGCGCACTACGTCACCGCCGACCTCGACGAGGGCCCGATCATCGAGCAGGAGGTCGAGCGGGTCGGTCACGACGTCACCCCCGACCAGCTCGTCGCCATCGGACGTGACGTGGAGTGCCAGGCGCTGGCCCGTGCCGTGAAGTGGCACGCGGAGCGCCGCATCCTGCTGAACGGACGCCGGACGGTCGTCTTCGCCTGACCGCCTGACCGCCTGACCGCCTGACCGTCTGACCGCCTGACCGTCCGAACCCCTGACCGTCCGAACGCGCCGGATCACATCCGGCTCAGCGACGCGGCCGCGAGCAGTACGTCCCTGATGACCTCGCGGTCGCCGTCCTGTCCGGCGGCCGCCTCCTCCGGGGACACATGGCCCGCGGCCAGGCGGCAGAACTCCACCCCGTCCAGCGCGACATGGGCCACCTCGTGCTCGGCGGAGCCGACGGCGCCGGGCGAGTCGAGCGGGATGAGCCACTCGCCGCCGCCGGAGCCCTCGATCTCCAGACGCAGGCTGCGGCCCGGGGCGCCCGCCGTGACGAGACGCCGGGAGGACCGGTCCGACAGCCCGGCCCGGCGCCGCTCGGCGAGCGAGACGGGCAGCATCCGCGCGGCCAGGTCGATCATCCGGTGCAGATGCCGGGGAGCGGGCGGTTCGTACGGGTAGTCCACCGCGTCGGCGATGTCCTCCGCGTGCACCCAGCACTCGAAGGCCCGGTCCAGCATCGAGTCGCTGAGCGGCAGTTCGAAACCGCCGTACGGCACGGTGAGCCGTCCGGAGGCCTCCCCGCCCGCGACCCCGCCGGTCGCCGGGGCGTCCTCCTCCACGAACGACACCGACCGGACGATGCCGTGGCTCTGCTCCCGCCAGGGACCGCGCACGGACCAGGTGGGCGGGACGCGCGAGGCACGCCAGTACGCCTCCGTGCGGTCCTGCGGGGTCGCCCGCTCCGCGTCGGGCTTGCCGAGCGGATCGTCCAGGCCCAGCGCGACGGCGACCAGTCCGTCGACGCTCAGCAGGTGGGCGATGACCCCGGCGACCGTCGTACGGCGGCTCACGGGCCCCTCGCCCTCGAACCAGCGCAGCCGCACCGGCGCGTGCCATTCGGAGCCGCCGATGTCCTGGAGCAGGGCGTCGAGACGGGCGGTCTCCGCGTCG
>NZ_KZ626974.1 GCF_002911015.1 Streptomyces populi | reverse complement strand
CGTGCCGGTACATCGATGCCCGTCGCCACCGACGCCCACATCTCCGTCCGACGGCGACGGGCTGATGCACCGGCACGGCCCCGCCCCACGACGCACCGGCATCGAACCCGTGTTCTCCCGCCCCCCGCACCGGGTACCTAACAGAAGCCCGCCCTGCACGACGGTTCCTGACACGGCGTCAGTTAAGTAATCTGACAGTGCGTCAGTTATCCATTGGCTGTCACACAGGAGCGGGCGGACCGATGCTTGGATCAACCCACGGCACCCTCACCACCGACTCCCGCCGGGCCAGGGTCATCGCCTGCGGCGAGCAGCCCTCACCGGTCGTGCACGGACGCCCGGCCGACGTCGACGACCTGGACGTCAGCGGTCGCCCGCTGTACGCCGCCGTCCCCGATCTGGACCGCTTCTTCCGCCCCGAGTCCGTGGCCGTCATCGGTGCCTCGGACGCCGAGGGCCGGCCGAACACCGGGATCACCCGCCAGCTCATCGCCTGGGCCGATCGTGTCGGCGCCCGGCTCCACCCGGTGCACCCCACCCGCGCCACGGTCTTCGGCCTCCCCTGCCTCCCCTCCGTGGCCGATCTCCCGGACCAGGTGGACCTCGCGGTGCTCCTCGTCGCCGACCCCCTCCCCCTGATCGGGGAACTCACCGAGGCCAAGGTGAGGTTCGCGGTCGCCTTCGCCTCCGGCTTCGCCGAGACGGGGGCCGAGGGCGCCGCAGCGCAGGCCCGCCTCGCAGCCGCCGTACGCGGCTCGGGCCTGCGCCTGCTCGGCCCCAACACCAACCTCAACGCGTTCGAGAACTTCCGCGACGACCTCGAAGGACCCGCGATCGCCCTCATCACCCAGTCCGGCCACCAGGGCCGGCCGGTGTTCGCGATGCAGCAACTGGGCGTCCGCCTGTCCCACTGGGCACCCACGGGCAACGAGGCCGACCTGGAGACCGCGGACTTCATCTCCTACTTCTCCGAACGGCCCGAGGTCGGCGCCATCGCCTGCTACGTCGAGGGACTCAAGGACGGCCGCTCCTTCCTCCTCGCCGCCGACCGCGCCGCCCGCCGCAAGGTCCCCGTGGTCGCGGTGAAGGTCGGCCGGACCGAGACCGGCGCCCGCACCGCCGCCTCGCACACCGGCAAGCTGACCGGCGCCGACGCCGTGGTGGACGCGGCGATGCGGCAGTACGGCGTGATCCGCGTCGACGGACTCGACGAACTCCAGGACACCGCGGCCCTGTTGGCCCGGGCCCGCGCACCCCTGGCCGACGGGGTCGTCGTCTATTCGATCTCGGGCGGCACGGGCGCGCACTTCGCGGACCTGGCGACCGAGGCGGGCCTCGACCTGCCGGTCCTCTCGGAGGCCAAACAGGCCGAACTGCACACCTGGATACCGGACTACCTGAACGTCGCGAACCCGGTCGACAACGGCGGGCACCCGGTCGGCGACCGGCGCGGCCGGAAGATCATCGACGCGATCCTCGCCGACCCCGCCGTCGGCGTGCTGATCTGCCCGATCACCGGGCCCTTCCCGCCCATGAGCGACAAGCTGGCACAGGACCTCGTGGACGCGGCGGAACAGACGGACAAGCTGGTGTGCGTGGTGTGGGGATCGCCGGTCGGCACGGAGACGGCCTACCGCGAGACCCTGCTCGGATCGTCCCGGGTCGCCACCTTCCGTACGTTCGCCAACTGCATCACCGCCGTCCGCGCCCACTTGGACCACGCCCGGTTCACGTCCGCCTACCGCTCCCCGTTCGACGAGGCCCCGCGCACCCCGTCGCCCTCCTTCCGCAAGGCGCAGGCCCTGATGCGTCCGGGCCAGCAGCTGAGCGAGCACGCGGCCAAGCAACTGCTGCGGGCGTACGGGATCCGCGTACCGCGCGAGCAGCTCGTGACCAGCGCGGCGGCGGCCGTGCGGGCGGCGAGCCAGGTCGGCTACCCGGTGGTCATGAAGGCCTCCGGCGCGCAGATCGCCCACAAGACCGAGCTCGGCCTGGTCAAGATCGGACTGACCTCAGCCAGCCAGGTCCGTGACGCCTACCGCGAACTGACCGACATCGCCCGCTACGAGGGCATCTCCCTCGACGGGGTCCTGGTCTGCCAGATGGTCGAGAGGGGCGTCGAGATGGTCGTCGGGGTCACCCACGACCAGCTCTTCGGGCCGACCGTCACCGTCGGGCTCGGCGGGGTGCTCGTCGAGGTGCTGCGGGACGCCGCCGTGCGCGTGCCGCCGTTCGGCGACGACCAGGCACGGAGCATGCTGTCGGAACTCCGCGGACGGGCACTGCTCGACGGAGTGCGCGGGGGCCCGCCGGTGGACGTGGACGCGCTGGTCGAGGTCGTGATCCGGGTCCAGCGCATGGCGCTCGAACTCGGTGACCAGATCTCGGAGCTGGACATCAATCCGCTGATGGTGCTGCCCCGCGGGCAGGGAGCCGTGGCCCTGGACGCGCTGGTGCTGTGCCGCTGAACCAGCGCGTGCACCCGTCCGCACCCCGTACGAAACGGAGCACCCCCATGACGGACTGCCCCCGCACGCCCCCCGAATCCCACACCCCTCACACCCCAGCCGAGAAGCCCCTCGACTCGTCGATACGCCACACCACCGACAACGCCGTCTCGTGGATCACCCTCGACCGGCCGGAGGTGATGAACGCGCTCACCCGGGACCAGCGCGAGCGCGTGATCGAACTGCTCGCGGCGGCGTCCGCCGCCCCCGCCGTACGGGCCGTGGTCATCACTGCCACCGGGCGCGGTTTCTGCGCGGGAGCGGATCTACGGGGCGGCCCCGCCGCCGGGGAGCGGGTGCCGGGCGATGTCGCCCGCACCATCCGGCTGGGCGCGCAGCGCCTGATCGCCGCCGTCCTCGACTGCGAGAAACCGGTGATCGCGGCGGTCAACGGCACGGCGGCCGGGATCGGCGCGCACCTCGCCTTCGCCTGCGACCTGGTCATCGCGGCCGAACCGGCCCGGTTCATCGAGGTGTTCGTGCGCCGCGGTCTCGTACCGGACGGCGGCGGGGCCTATCTGCTGCCCCGCCTCGTCGGCCCGCAGCGGGCCAAGGAGCTGATGTTCTTCGGCGACGCGCTGAGCGCCGCGGACGCCGAGCGGATCGGCCTCGTCAACAAGGTCGTACCCCCCGGGGAGTTGGAGAAGACGGCCCGCGCCTGGGCCGAGCGGCTGGCGGCCGGACCCACCCGCGCCCTCGCCCTCACCAAGCAACTGGTCAACGCCTCCCTCGACACCGACCGCGCCGCCGCCTTCGCCGCGGAGGCGGGGGCTCAGGAGATCAACATGACGACGGCGGACGCCGACGAGGGCGTGGCGAGCTTCGTGGAACGCCGCGCCCCCCGCTTCAGGGGCCGCTGACGCTCCGCCCCCACGACCGGAATCCGGCAGAAGAGGCCGCCCCGACACCACAACGCACCCGCAGCCGGAATCCGACGGAAGGAACAGCGCCGGTACACCGACACCCGTCACCGCGACGCACCCGCAGCCGGAATCCGACGGAAGGAACAGCGCCGGTACACCGACACCCGTCACCGCGACGCACCCGCAGCCGGAATCCGACGGAAGGGGCCGTGCCGGTACATCGATGCCCGTCGCCACCGACGCCCACATCCCTGTCCGACGGCGACGGGCTGATGCACCGGCACGGCCCCGACCCACCCACCGGACCGGAACCGGAACCGGAAGCGAGGCCCACCTTCACCTCCGCCGCAGTATCCGCAGATCCCCCGCGTCGGGGTCGCCGAAGAGGACGAAGAGTTCCGGGCGGGCCTCGGTACCGCCGATCGTCCAGTAGGTGTCGTGGCCGCAGTCGCCGACGCGGACGACCACGCCGTCCCGCCGCTCGGAGACGGATCCGTCGGCGTACGGGTCGTAGCGGCCGGCGGTGTCGAGGAACCACTTGCCGACGCCGTCGCAGCGCGTGAACTGCTTGGTGGTCACGTCCCCGAACTCGGGCTGGGCGGGCACGGCGGAGAGCTCGGCCCGGCCGTCGGCGCGCAGTCGCAGCACGGCCCCGTGATCGCCGCGCCAGACACCGGTGAGCCGGTCGGCGCCGAGCTTCGGGGGCTCGTACTCCTGGATGAGCCCCGTGGCCAGGCCCACCGTGCCCGCCGCCACGACCAGCGCGCACAGCCCGAGGGCCACGAGCGCCGAGCGGAGCCAGACGCGCCGGTCCTCCGGCGGGCGTCCGGTGGCGCGTTCGCGCCGTCGCGCCCGGGCGAGCCCCAGTGCGGGCGGCACCCCCGACACGGCGAGCAGCAGGGCCTCGGTACCGGTGGGCGCGAAACCAGGGAGGACGACCGCGAGCGCGGCCCAGAACGTGCCGAGCAGCAGGACGAAGCCCGTGTGCCAGAGTCCCTCGGGGCCGGGGGCACGGCGGCGCACCAGCCGGGCGAGCGTGGCCGCCGGCATCGTGCAGGCCACCGTGTGCAGCAGGCCCAGCCCGGCGAGCAGGGGCGGCCCGAAGGCCAGCACGCACAGCAGCCCGACGGCGGCGAGCCCGCCGCCGAGACCCGCGCCGTGGTCGTCGTCGTCGAACGTCCCGACCCACCGGACCGTGACGGCGACCGCGAACTGCGCCGCGCAGATCGCGGCGGCGAGCTTCACCTCCGCACCGGTCCATGCCGACCGGGGGCGCGTGGGCCTCCCTGGGTTCCCCGACCTCATGGGGCGAAAGATACGCGAGAGGTTCCCGCCACCCGTCCCGAGCGGCCTCACCGGGACCGGCCCAGCAGACCCCTTCCTATCTGACATACCGTCAGCTTCAATGGTGGGTGTGATGGGACACGCAGGGATGGCGGCCGCCGCCGTCCGCTACCTCAGGTCGGCCGGGGCCCCCACCGTGGCGGGGCCCGTCGAGGCATTGCCGCGCCCGGACCTGCGTGCGGTCGGCGAGGACGAGCGGGCGCCGGTCGATCCGGCCCGGTTCCGGCGCGTACTGGGGCACTTCGCGACCGGGGTGACCGTCGTGACGGCACCGGCCGTCACCGCCGGGGACCCGGCGGGCCCGGCCGGCTTCGCCTGCCAGTCGTTCGCCTCGCTCTCCCTCGACCCTCCGCTGGTCTGCTTCATGGTCGGCCGTACGTCCACGACGTGGCCGCGCATCGCGCGTGCGGGGGTCTTCTGCGTCAACGTGCTCGGCGCGCACCAGGGCGAGTTGTGCCGCGGCTTCGCGGTGAGCGGCGCGGACAAGTTCGCCGGTGTGGTGTACGACGCCGCTCCGGTGTCCGGCTCCCCGCGCCTCGCGGGCGCCGCGGCCTGGATCGACTGCACGGTCCACGCGGTGCACACGGGAGGGGACCACCTGATCGTGGTGGGCCGGGTGGACGCCCTCGGCGCGAGCGGCGACGAGGGCACGGACGTGCCGCCGCTGCTCTTCCACCGGGGCCGTTTCCTCACCTGACACGGGACAGGCCCCCCACCCGACAAGAGCCGGAACCACCCCACCCCACACGGAACCACCCCACCCCACCCCACCCCACCCCACCCCACCCGGGACGGAACCACCCCACCCGGCAGCGACAGGACACCCACCCGTCACGCGGGAGCCGGCGACACCGCCGCACCCCGCGCCGGGACCGCCGGACGGCGCCGGCGGATCACCAGGACCATCAGCGCGGCCGCGGCGCACAGCGCGCCCGAGGCGTACCAGACCACGTCGTACGAGCCGAAGCGGTCGCGGGCGAAGCCGCCGAGGAAGGCGACGAGCGCGGCGCCGATCTGGTGGGAGGCGAGGACCCAGCCGAAGACGATGGCGCTGTCCTCGCCGTACTGCTCGCGGCACAGGGCGAGGGTGGGCGGAACGGTGGCGACCCAGTCGAGTCCGTAGAAGACGATGAAGAAGACCATCGGCGGGCGCACGGACGGGGCGAGCAGCATCGGGAGGAACAGCAGGGAGACGCCGCGCAGGGCGTAGTACACGGCCAGCAGGCGGCGCGACTCGAAGCGGTCGGTGAACCAGCCCGAGGCGACCGTGCCGACGACGTCGAAGACGCCGATGACCGCGAGGAGCGAGGCGGCCGCGGTGACGGGCATGTGGTGGTCGTGGGCCGCGGGCACGAAGTGCGTCTGGACCAGGCCGTTCGTCGAGGCGCCGCAGATCGCGAACGACCCGGCCAGCAGCCAGAAGGGGCCCGTGCGGACGGCGGAGAACAGCACGGTCACCGCGCGCCGGGCGGCGCCCCGCACCGGTTCGGGCTTCGGCACGAACTCCGTCGCCCCGTACGGCGCCTGGCCCACGTCGGCCGGGTGGTCGCGCAGCAGCAGCCAGACGAAGGGGACGACCGCGAGGGCCGCGAGCGCCACGGTGACCGCGGCCGGACGCCAGTCGTGCTCCGTGACGATCCAGGACAGCAACGGCAGGAAGATCAGCTGGCCGGAGGCCGAGGCCGCGGTCAGGATGCCCGTCACCAGGCCCTTGCGCTCGGTGAACCAGCGGTTGGTGACCGTCGCCGCGAAGGCGAGCGCCATCGAACCGGACCCCAGACCCACCAGCAGGCCCCAGCAGAGCATCAGTTGCCAGGCCTGCGTCATCCACACGGTCAGCCCGGAGCCGACCGCGATCACGGTCAGGGCCACGGCCACGACCCGGCGGATGCCGAAGCGGTCCATGAGCGCCGCCGCGAACGGCGCCGTGAGTCCGTACAGCGCGAGGTTGATCGAGACGGCCGCGCCGATCGTGCCGCGCGACCAGTGGAACTCCTCGTGGAGCGGGTCGATCAGCAGTCCGGGGAGCGACCGGAAGGCCGCCGCGCCGATGATCGTCACGAAGGTGACGGCGGCGACGAACCAGGCCCGGTGGACGCGGTGGGACGGAGCGGGGCGGACGGACCGGGAGTCCTCCGGGACCTGCGCGGCTTCGGTTGTCTGGGTCACGTCATAGAGCTTCGGGGAACGGACACCGTCGAACCACTGGCTCGAAGGACAGCATTCGTTAGGATCGGGCCATGGCCACCCCCGGTACGCCGCCCCCGCACCGCGTCGTCGTCCTCGCGCTCGACGGCCTGCTCCCCTTCGAGCTGGGCATCCCGCAGCGCATCTTCGGCAAGGCCCGGGACACCGACGGACGCCCGCTGTACGAGGTCGTCACCTGCTCGGTGCGGCCGCCGGGCCCCGTCGAGACGGACGCGGACTTCTCGGTCATGGTCCCCAACGGGCCCGAGGCGCTGGCCGGCGCCGACACCGTCGTCGTCCCCGCCTCGTACGAACTCGGACCGGTCCAGCAGGAGGGCGTCCTGACCCCGGAGCTGGCGGCCGCCCTCGCGCACGTCCGCCCCGGCACCCGTCTCGTCTCCATCTGCACCGGCAGCTACGTCCTGGCCGCCGCCGGATATCTCGACGGCCGCCCGGCCACCACGCACTGGATGCACGCGGAGCACTTCCAGCGGCTCTTCCCGCGGATCGACGTCGACGCGGACGTGCTCTTCGTCGACGACGGCGACGTCCTCACCTCCGCCGGGGTCGCGGCCGGGATCGACCTGTGCCTGCACCTCGTACGCCGTGACCACGGCGCCGCCGTCGCCAACGAGGTGGCCCGCCGGACCGTCGTACCGCCGCACCGCGACGGCGGGCAGGCGCAGTACATCCGGCGCCCGGTCCCGGAGGCGGGCTCGTCGACCACGACCGCCGCCCGCGCCTGGGCACTCGGCCGCCTCCACGAGCCGATCCAGCTCCGTGACATGGCCGAGCAGGAGTCCATGTCGGTGCGCACCTTCACCCGGCGCTTCCGCGAGGAGGTCGGTGTCAGCCCCGGCCAGTGGCTCACGCAGCAGCGCGTGGAGCACGCCCGCCATCTCCTGGAGTCCAGCGACCTGTCCATCGACCACGTGGCCCGCGACGCCGGCTTCGGCACGGCCCAGTCGATGCGCCAGCACCTACAGGCGACCCTCGGCGTCACCCCGACCACCTACCGGCGCACCTTCAGGTCCGGCACCGGCACCGGCACCGGCACCGGCACCGGCCACTGACCCACCGGCGGATCAGCGCACGTCAGTACGCCCAGGACCTGCCCTGGAACGACCTGCCCTAGAACGTGAGCACCGCCCGCGCCACCTTCCCCGCGTGCGCGTCCTCGGCCGCCCGCTCGAAGTCCTCGACCGGGTACGTCGCCGTCACCAGCTCGTCGAGGAGCAGCCGGCCCTCGCGGTACAGCTCGGCGTACCGGGCGATGTCGCGCTGGGGGCGGGACGAGCCGTAACGGCAGCCGAGGATGGACTTGTCGAGGTACATCGAGGAGACGAGGAAGGAGGCCTCGGCCGTCGCCGGGGGGACGCCGAGGAGGACCGCCTGACCGTGCCGGTCGAGCGCGTCGACGGCCCGGCGGATGAGCTCGACGCGTCCGACGCACTCGAAGGCGTGCTGGGCCCCGGTGGGCAGGACGTCCTTCACCCCGTCCACGGACGTGAGGAAGTGCGTCGCGCCGAACTGCCGGGCCACGGACTCCTTGGCCGGATTGGAGTCGACGGCGACGATCCGCAGGGCGCCCGCGAGCCGCGCGCCCTGGATGACGTTGAGGCCGATGCCGCCCGTGCCGATGACCAGGACGGTGTCGCCGCTCTCGACCCGGGCCCGGTTCAGGACCGCTCCGACGCCCGTGAGGACCCCGCAGCCGATCAGCGCGGCCGAGGTCAGCGGGATGTCGTCGGGAATCCGGACGGCCTGCACCGCCTTGACCACCGTGTGCTCCGCGAAGGCCGAGTTGGCGGCGAACTGGTACAGCGGTTCGCCGGAGCGCGCGAACGGCCGCTGCGGCATGCCGATCGCCTTGCGGCACATCGTGGGCCGCCCCCGGTCGCACTCGGCGCAGGTCCCGCAGTTGGCGAGGGTGGACAGCGCCACGTGGTCGCCGGGCCCGACATGGGTGACGCCCTCGCCCACGGCCTCCACCACACCCGCGCCCTCATGGCCGAGCACCACGGGAACGGGGAAGGGGATGGTCCCGTCCACCACGGAGAGATCGCTGTGGCAGAGTCCCGCCGCGGCGATCGCCACCCGGACCTCCCCGGGCCCCGGATCCCGTACCTCCAGGTCGTCCACGACCCGGGTCCTTCTCCCGTCGAAGATCACGCCTCGCATCGCGCCGGCTCCCCTCTTCCCGGGCCGCCCCGGGCTGTTCATGAGCTGTTCCCGGGCCGCCCCGGGCTCTTCCTGGGCTGTTGGTTCCGGGGCCGGTCACGGCCGGCCCCGGGGCTCCTTCGGCAGGCCGAGCACGCGCTCGGCGATGATCGTGCGCTGGATCTCGTCCGAACCGCCGTAGATCGTGTCGGCCCGGCCGAAGAGGAACAGGTGCTGGTCCGCGTCCAGTTCGTACGGCAGCGCGGCCGACCAGTCCGCCGGCCCCACCGCCGCCGCGGCCCCCCGCACCAGGACCGCCGCCTCGCCGAGCCGCCGGTGCCAGCCGCCCCACAGCAGCTTCGCCACACTCGGCGCCCCCGCACCCGCACCCGCGCCCCCGGGAGTCCCCGAACCACCCAGGGTGCGCAGGGCGTTCCACCGCATCGTCCGCAACTCGGCCCAGAGCCCCACGAGCCGCTCGCGCACGACGGGATCCCGGTCCGCTCCCGTCGCCGCGGCCGTCCGCAGCACCCGTCCCAGCTCCTCGGCGAAGCCGATCTGCTGGGCGAGCGTGGAGACCCCGCGCTCGAAGCCGAGCAGGCTCATGGCGACCCGCCAGCCGTCGCCCTCGCCGCCCACCACGTGCCCGGCCGCCGCCACCGCCCCGTCGAAGAACACCTCGTTGAAGTCGCTCGTGCCCGTCAGCTGCCGGATCGGACGGACCTCGATCCGGCCGGGCTGGTCCATGGGGACGAGGAGGAAGGACAGACCGTGGTGGCGGGTGGACCCCGGCTCCGTGCGGGCGAGCACGAAGCACCAGTCCGCCTCGTGGGCGAGCGAGGTCCAGATCTTCTGCCCCGTGATCCGGTACGTCCCCGGCGGGCCGCCGCCCGTGTCCCGTACGGCGGTCGTCCGGACCCCGGCCAGGTCCGAGCCCGCGCCGGGTTCGCTGTACCCCTGGCACCACAGCTCCGCGCCCCGGGCGACCGGCGGCAGGAAGCGCCGCTTCTGTTCCGGGCTGCCGTGCGCGATGAGCGTCGGCGCCAGCAGGTTCTCGCCGATGTGGCCGGACCGGGGCGGCGCCTTCGCGCGGGCGTACTCCTCGGCCCACACGACCTGCCGGGTCAGGTCCGCGCGCCGGTTGCCGTAACCGCCCTCCGTCCAGCCGAGCCCGATCCAGCCGCCCCTCCCGAGTTCCCGCTCCCAGTCACGGCGCGCGGGGGTGCCGGCCAGGTGCTCCTGGAGCCAGGCCCGCGCCTCGCGCCGGAAGGCCTCGTCCTCGGGGCCGAATGCGAAATCCACGCGCTCTCCTCCCAGCCGGACCCGGGACACCCGGACCCGAGACACACCCAGGCCCGAGACACACCCGGACCAGGAACGGTCACGCGTTGGGGCGCGCCTTGTCCGCCGCCGCCCGCGCCATCGCCTCCAGCTGTTCCAGCAGCGGCATCGGATCGGTGCCGACGGTCCCGGGCAGGAAGTCGGCGATCCGCTCCGGGGTCCAGGCGCCCTCGGCGTATCCGGCGCGCAGTTCGCGCGGCTGGGCCCATACGGCGATCTTGGGTCCGGCGATCGTGTAGACCTGCCCGGTGATGCGTTCCTCGCGGGCCCGGTCCGACAGCAGGTAGACCACGAGCGCGGCCACGTCCTCCGGTTCGCCGATCTCCTTCAGCTCCATGGGCACGTTCGCCGACATGCGGGTACGGGCGACGGGCGCGACCGCGTTGGCGGTGACCCCGTACTTGTGCAGCCCGAGGGCTGCGCTGCGCACCAGCGAGATGATCCCGCCCTTGGCCGCGCTGTAGTTGGCCTGCGCCACCGACCCCTGGTGGTTGCCGCTGGTGAAGCCGATCAGCGTGCCCGAGCCCTGCTTGCGCATGACGGCGGAGGCGGCCCGGAAGAGGGTGAAGGTGCCCTTGAGATGGGTGGCGACCACCGGGTCCCACTCCTGCTCGGACATGTTGAACAGCATCCGCTCGCGCAGGATGCCGGCCACGCACACCACACCGTCGATCCGCCCGTACGAGGCGAGCGCGGTGTCGACGACCCGCTGCCCGCCCGCCATCGTCGAGATGTCGTCGGCCACCGCGACCGCCTCCCCGCCGGCCGCCTCGATCTCCTTGACGACGGTGTCGGCCACCGAACTCGTGGGCTCGGAGCCCTCGATGGAGACCCCGTGGTCGTTGACGACGACGCGTGCCCCCTCGGCGGCCGCGGCGAGGGCGACCGCCCGGCCTATCCCCCGGCCCGCGCCCGTGACGGCGACGACCTTGCCCGCCAGGAAGTTCACCATGCCCGGCCCCTTCCCGCAGTTTCTGACGGTCCGTTAGATTCCCTTTGGATTCTACGACCCGTCAGACACCTGGAGACAAGACCCCGGGGAGGACTCATGTCGCAGCCGGCGCTCCGTCCGGAGTTCCACGAGATCGCGAAGCGCGTCAACAACTGGGGGCGCTGGGGGGCCGACGACGAGATCGGGACGCTGAACCTCATCACCGACGAGGTGGTGCGGGAGGCCGCGGCGGCCGTGCGGACCGGACGCCGGGTACCGCTCGCGCTGCCGCTCCAGCAGGACGGCGTGCAGACCGGGATGATCCCGGGCCGGGTCAACCCGCTGCACGCGATGGTGCAGATCAACCAGGAGATCTTCGGCCCCGGCACGGTGGCGTGCAGCGACGACGCCGTGACCATGGGACTCCAGGCGGCCACCCACTGGGACGCGCTGCCCCACGTCTCGCACTCCGGCCGGCTCTACAACGGCCGCCCCGCCTCCACCGTCACCCCGCACGGCGGCGCCGAGTTCAGCGGCATCGACAAGCCGCGGCACATCGTCTCGCGCGGCGTCCTGCTCGACGTGGCACGGGCGCGCGGCGAGCACCGGCTGGCCGGCGGGCACGCCGTCACCCCCGAGGACCTTCAGGCGGCGGAGGACCTGGCGGGCACGCGGGTGAGGGCGGGCGACATCGTGCTCGTACGGACCGGGCAGATCCAGGTGTACCTGGCGGGCGACAAGCACGGGTACGGCTATCCGTCGCCGGGCCTGTCGGTGCGCACCCCCGAGTGGTTCCACGCGCGCGACGTCGCGGCGGTCGCCAACGACACCCTGACCTTCGAGATCTTCCCGCCCGAGATCGAGGACCTGTGGCTGCCCGTGCACGCGCTCGACCTGGTCGAGATGGGGATGCTCCAGGGCCAGAACTGGAATCTCGAAGAATTGTCCACAGCCTGTGGAGAAGAGGGCCGGTACACCTTCCTGCTGTCGGCGATGCCGGAACCCTTCGTCGGCGGCACCGGCACACCCGTGGCCCCCGTGGCGATCCTCTGACGGCCCGGGCGCCGCTCTCGGGAACCCGTCCGTCCACGACCGGCCCCGAAGGCCCCTCCGAGGGCCGGCTGGCGGCGCGCCTCCCCCACTCCCGACTGCGCCCGTCCGGAAGGTCCCCCACCTCACCCCGGGCACGGCACCACGCGCCGCCATCCGTCTCCGGCGCACCCGCCCTGCCTCCCCTGGCCGTGGGGGAGCCGACGCCGAATCACGACCCGCACTCGCCGAGGGCCCCCGTCACCGGAACCCTCGTCGTCCCCTCGCGGCGAATCGCTGAACACAAGCGTGATCAAACGGACACGTCACGTCAACACCCGATCGGGGATTTACGGTGTTACACCCTATTTGAGGCGGCGCGTACGGAAGCACGGCCCGGCGCATTCGGCCACCATCGCGGCCGTGTACAGCGGTTTCGTGCATACATGCACGGAACACGAGGCGTGCGCGGGGAGGACGAACCCGCCCCGGCGCCCCGGCCGTTCCGCACGGCACGCGCGAGGAAGCGGCCGGACCGGCCGCCGGGGACGGTCCCCTCAGACCGCCTCGTACGCGAAGCCCCCGAAGGCGCCGTACGGGGAGTCCTGCGCGGCGCCCGAGGCGCAGCGGTCCAGTTCGCACCAGATGCGCTTGCCGGCGCCCTCGGGATTCCAGCCCCAGCGGTCCGCCAGGCCGTCGACCAGTTCCAGTCCGCGGCCGTTGGTCTCGTCACCGTCCGCGTGCCGGGGCGCCGGCGGCCGGGCGCTGGAGTCGGCCACCTCGAGGCGCACCGTCGCGGCATCCGCGCCGCCGCCCGGCAGGCACAGGCGCAGCACGGCCGGACACCCGGTGTGCACCACGGCGTTCGTGACGAGTTCGGAGACGAGCAGGATCAGCGTCTCGGCAAGTGGTTCATCTGCATCTATCCCGGACCCCGCGAGCCTCGAACGGGCCCACCGCCGGGCTCGCCCCACCTCTGCGGGGTCGGGCCGGATCTCCAGTTGCACTTGAAGCACCTGCACCGCTCACACCATCCGAACCGGCGGACACATCGCCTCGCGCCTCACAAGGGCCACGATCGTAGCCATTTTCTGCATGGCCAGAACAAGGATCACGGAACGTGATTCCCTTACGAGACAGCATGGTTGACGTACAGTCACCCCAACAAGCGCTTCGGGCATATTCCAGCGCGAAGGAGTACGCGTGCGGCATACTGTGCGACGCTCGCCACGGGGAGTCGAACAGGCAGGTGCGGGGGTCCGCCCTGCCCCGGGAGCGGCGTGCATCGCCAGGTCCGGGGCGGCCCCAGGGGCAACACCGGGACGGCTCGGCCTCAGAACCACTCGCATCCCACACAAGGTACCGGAGCCCGGCGCCGACTCCAGGCCGTGACAAGTCACGCCTAGGACACAACCCGGTCTCAACGCTCCGTGATTCCGTTCTGCCACGATCCGCGACATCCGCCCGCGTTCCTCCCGCGGCGCCCCGGACCGGCGGCCGCTCACACCGCCCCGGACACCAGATCCTCCGCCAGCTCCTCCTCGCTCCGCGTGGCGCCACCGGCACGGTGGGTGCGCGTCCACGCCCTCTTCAGGTGCAGATGGACGTCGGACTCCCAGGTGAAGCCCATGCCGCCGTGCACCTGGAGACAGTCGCGGGCGCCGCGCACGGCGGCCTCGTCGGCGAGCAGGCGGGCCGCGGCGACGTCCGCCGGGTCGGCGGTGACCGAGGCGGCGTAGACGGCCGCGCGGGCCGTCTCGACCCGTACGAGCATGTCCGCGCACAGGTGCTGCACCGCCTGGAAGGCGCCGACCGGCCGCCCGAACTGCTCGCGCGTCCGGGCGTGTTGCGCGGCGATCTCACAGGTCCGGGCGGCGCTGCCGAGCTGTTCGGCGGCGCTGAGCAGCGAGACGAGGAGCCCGTCCGGCGTCCGGGCCGCCCCGGCGCCGGGCAGCCGGTGCACGGGGGTCAGCGGGTCCAGCGGCGCCAGCGGCTCGGCCCCGGTGACGTCCCCCAGGACGACGTCGGCCTCGTCCAGCCATTCCACGAGCCCCCCGTCGGCGGACGTCACGACCGCTTCTCCGGTGGCCGCCCCGGCCACCGCGCCCGCGGCGAGATGGGTGGCGATCAGCGGGCCGGGCAGCAGGACCCGCCCCGCCTCCTCGAAGGCCAGCACGGCCTCCGGGAGGCCCTGCCCGGCGCCGCCCCCGCCCTCGGGCAGGCGCAGCGCGAAGAACCCCGCCGCGCCCAGCTCGCGCCACAGCCCACGGTCGAGGACGCGCCCGTCCCCCCGGAGCCTCCCGTCCGCCCGCTCCCTCCCGCCCGCCGCGCCCTCCCCGTCCGCCCGGTCCAGGGCCGCGCGCAACGCCTCCCGCCCGAAGCGGCCCTCCAGCAGCGCGCGTACGCCCCGCCGCAGGGCCCGCTGGTCGTCCGTGAGCCGGAAGTCCACCGTCGCTCACCTCCCCCTGGGAAGGCCGAGGATCCGCTCGGCCACGATGTTCCGCTGGATCTGCGAGGTGCCGGCCGCGATGGTGTACGACAGCGACGACAGCCGGTCCAGGGTCCATTCCCGCCCCAGGTCCAGGGCGTCGGGGCCGAGGACCTCCGCGGCGGCGTCGAACAGTTCCTGGCGGGCGTGCGAGTACGCCAGCTTGAAGACCGAACCGCCGACACCGGGCACGCCCCCGGTCCCCTGCGCCTCGCTGACGTTCCACTGGGTGAGCCGCCACAGCGCGCGGAACTCGGCGTTCAGCCCGCCGAGACGGCGGCGCAGCGCGGCGTCGTCCCAGCGGCCGTTCTTCCGCGCCTCGCGCGCGACCTCGGACAGCACGCGCCGGCAGGCGACCACCTCGCCGACGAAGGCGGTGCCACGCTCGTAGGAGAGCGTCACCATGGTCACGCGCCAGCCGTCGTTCTCGGCGCCGACCCGGTTGGCGGCCGGTACGCGCACCTCGTCGAGGAAGACCTCCGCGAACTCGGTGGAGCCCGCGAGCGTGCGCAGCGGGCGGACGGTGATGCCGGGCGCGTCCATCGGCATCGCGAGCCAGGTGATCCCCCGGTGCTTGCGGGCGCCGGGGGCGGTGCGCACCAGCAGTTCGCACCAGTCGGCCACCTCGGCGTGGGAGGTCCAGATCTTGGACCCGCTCACCACGTAGTCGTCGCCGTCGCGCCACGCGCGCGTGCGCAGCGCCGCGAGGTCGGAGCCGGCGTCCGGTTCGCTGAAGCCCTGGCACCAGACCTCCTCGCCGCGCAGCACGGGCGGCAGCCAGCGCGCCCGCTGCTCCGCGCTCCCCTCGGAGGCGACGGTCGGTCCGGCGTGCAGCAGCCCGACGAAGTTGGCCCCCACGTAGGGGGCGCCCGCCTTCTCGGTCTCCTCCAGGTAGATGAGGTGCTGTGTCGGCGTGGCGCCCCGGCCGCCGGCGTCGACGGGCCAGTGCAGGCCCGCGTACCCCGCGTCGTACAGCATTCGCTGCCAGCCGAGGTCGTACGCCCGTCGGGCGGGCCAGTCGTGCGGGGACGGCTTCGGCGGCAGCGTCGGGAGGACCCCGGCGAGCCAGGTCCGCAGCCGCGCGCGGAACTCCTCCTCCTCGGGGGTGTACGTCAGGTCCACTACAGGTCCAGGTCCAGCATGCGGATGGCGTTGCCCCGCATCAGCTTGTGGATCGTCTCGTCGTCGAGGCCCTTCACGTGGTCGAGGGCGACCTCCTTGGTGTGCGGGAAGGTCGAGTCGACATGCGGGTAGTCGGTCTCGAAGGTGGCGTTGTCGCGGCCCACCACGTCCAGGGACGCGACGCCGTGCTTGTCGCGGAAGAAGCAGCAGAAGATCTGCCGGTAGTAGTACGTCGACGGGGGCTCCGGGATCAGGTCCCTGACCCCGCCCCAGGCCCGGTGCTCCGACCAGACGTCGTCGGCGCGCTCCAGGGCGTACGGGATCCAGCCCATCTGGCCCTCGGAGTAGGCCAGCTTGAGGCGCGGGAACTTCACCAGGACGCCGCTGAACAGGAAGTCCATCATCGAGGCCATCGCGTTGTTGAAGGACAGCGAGGCCTGGACGGCGGGGGGCGCGTCGGGGGACGCGGCCGGCATCTGGGAGGACGAGCCGATGTGCATGTTCACGACCGTCCCGGTCTCCTGGCAGACGGCGAAGAACGGGTCCCAGTGGCCGGAGTGGATGGAGGGCAGTCCCAGGTAGGTGGGGATCTCGGAGAAGGTGACGGCCTTCACGCCCCGGGCCGCGTTGCGGCGGATCTCGGCGACCGCGAGGTCCACGTCCCACAGGGGGATCAGGCACAGCGGGATCAGCCGGCCGCCGCTGTCGCCGCACCACTCCTCGACCATCCAGTCGTTGTACGCCCGCACACAGGCCAGGGCGACCTCCTTGTCGTGGGCCTCGGCGAAGGTCTGGCCGCAGAAGCGCGGGAAGGTGGGGAAGCAGAGGCTGGCCTCGACGTGGTTGAGGTCCATGTCCCTGAGCCGCTCGGCGGGGTCCCAGCAGCCGCGCCGCATCTCCGCGCGGGTGATGCCCTCCAGCGTCATCTCGTCGCGGTCGAAGCCGACGGCCGCGATGTTGCGCTTGTACGGGAACTGGAGGTCCTCGTAGATCCACCAGTCGGTCGGCGGGCCGTCCGGGTCCATGGTGATCCGGTACTTGCCCCCGACGTAGGCGAGCTCGCCGATCCCGGCGGTCAGCGGTTTCGGCCCCCGGTCGTGGTACTTGCGCGGCAGCCAGGTCTCGAAGAGGTGCGCGGGCTCGATCACGTGGTCGTCGACGCTGATGATGCGGGGCAGTTCGGTCATGGTCCCCTCCGCCTGGCGTTCGTTTCTGATGACCCGTCAGATTCATCTGCACAAGCAGGCTAGCCCCGCGCCTATGGACCGACAAGGCGGCGGGCCCTACGCTCTGCGCACGATCTGACTGTCCGTCAGCTACGGATGCCGAAGCGAACGACCGCAGGGGGCCGAAGTGAACGACACCGCACACGCCCTGAGCTCCGCGCGCACGCTGTGGGACCTGGTCGACCGCCGGGCCCGCCTCACCCCCGACCGGCCCGTCCTGCTCCAGGGCGACCGCTCCCTGACCTTCGGCGAGCTGCGCGACCGCGCCGAACGGGTGGCGGCCGGCCTCCACGAGCGGGGCGTGCGCCCCGGCACGGTGGTCGCCTGGCAGCTGCCCACCCGGATCGAGACCGCCCTGCTGTCCTTCGCGCTGGCCCGGATCGGCGCCGTGCAGTCGCCGGTCATCCCCTTCTACCGCGACCGCGAGGTCGGCTTCGCGCTGCGGGAGTCGAAGGCCGAGTACTTCGCCGTGCCGGGCGAGTGGCGCGGCTTCGACCACACCGCGATGGCGCACCGGCTCGGCGCGAAGAACGTCTTCGAGGCGTACGACACCCTGCCCGACGGCGATCCCGCCGTCCTGCCCGCCCCGCCCTCCGACGGCACCTCGGTCCGCTGGATCTACTGGACCTCGGGCACCACCTCCGACCCCAAGGGCGTGCTGCACACCGACCGTTCACTGATCGCGGGCGGCTCCTGCCTCGCCCACGCGCTGCGCCTGTCCGCGGACGACGTGGGCTCGATGGCCTTCCCCTACGCGCACATCGCCGGACCCGACTACACGGTGATGCTGCTGCTGTACGGCTTCCCGGCCGTGATGTTCGAGCACTTCGCGCTGCCCGACGCCCTGGCGGAGTACCGCGGGCACGGGGTGACGGTGGCGGGCGGCTCGACCGCGTTCTACTCGATGTTCCTCGCCGAACAGCGCAAGCGGCCCGGGGAGCCGGTCGTCCCGACCCTGCGGCTGCTCGCGGGCGGCGGAGCCCCCAAGCCGCCCGAGGTCTACCACTCGGTCGTCCGGGAGATGGGCGTCCAGCTCACCCACGGGTACGGGATGACCGAGGTCCCGATGATCACGATGGGCGCGCCGGACGACACGGCCGAGAACCTGGCGACCACCGAGGGCAGGCCCCCCGAGGGCATGGAGATACGGATCGTGGACGCGGCGGGCGCCCCCCGGCCGGCCGGCGTCGACGGGGACGTACGGCTGCGGGGGGAGGCCGTGTGCCAGGGGTATCTGGACCCGGCGCAGACCGCGGAGGCGTTCGACGGGGACGGGTTCCTGATCACCGGGGACGTGGGGCACCTGACCGGGAGCGGTCACCTCGTCCTCACCGGCCGGGTGAAGGACATCATCATCCGCAAGGGGGAGAACATCTCCGCCAGGGAGATCGAGGACCTGCTCCACCGGCACCCGGCGGTCGGCGACGCCGCCGTGATCGGGCTGCCCGACGCCGAGCGCGGGGAGCGCGTGTGCGCGGTGGTGGAGCAGCCGCCGGGGGCGCCGGAGCTGACCCTGGCCGGGGTGACGTCGTACCTGCGCGGGGAAGGGCTGTCCGTGCACAAGCTGCCGGAACAGCTGGAGGTCGTGGACGCCCTCCCGCGCAACGAGACCCTGCGGAAGGTGCTCAAGTACCGGCTCAGGGAGCGCTTCGCGGAGTGAGTTCCGGGGCGGGATCCCGTCCGGCTCCCGGGGCGGGGGCCGGACGGCGGTCCGCTCCGGTCAGTCGGGCACCGTGAAGTAGCGGGCGAAGGCGCTCACGATCTCCGTCTCGCCGATCCGTCCGTCGGCGTCCACGTCCAGGGCGGCGGCCACGGCGGCGGCGGTGCCGTCGCCCACGCCGAGGGCCCTGAGGACGCGCGTGGTCTCCTCGACCGTGGCCGCGCCGTCCCCGTCGGTGTCCGCCACGGCGAGGGCCGCGTGCAGGAAGGGGCGGGCGATCTCGGCGAACCGCTCGGGGTTGTCGCGCAGCCGCTTCACGGCGCCGCTCACGAACTCCTCGCGCGTGATCCGCTGGTCGCCGTCCCGGTCCGCTATCCCGGCCATGCCCTGCCAGAACGCCTCGGCGCCGACGTAGAGGGCCTGGCCCTTGTCGCACCGGGCCGTGGTGCCGAACTCGGCGAGCACGGCCTTGGTCGCGGCGCTGAAGTCCTCCCGGTCGATGTAACCGTTGCCGTCCTGGTCGAAGCCGGCGAACCGGGCGGCGATCCTGCGCTCGTACTCGGAACTGACCATGGTGTGTTCGGACCGCCTCACTTCTCAGCCGGCCGCGGCCGGACTGCACTTCATCCGGGACGGAGCGTACGACGCCCGGGCCCTCCGGGGAGCCGGAAAGCGACGGTTGTGCCAAGAACGCAAGAATTCCGGAACAACGGCGTGGCCTGTGCCGGGCGGCGGCCGGGGAGCGTCACCCCGGGCCAGGGAGCGGGCCGTCAGGCCGACAGCGGGCGGGACTCCTCGTCCACGGCCGCGTCGACGTCGGGGTACACGTCGAAGAGCCGGCGCACCCCGAGGGCTCCGAGGACGCGGTTGACGTGGGAGCCGTCGGCCGCGCCGCCCGCGGGCAGGATCAGCCGCAGCCGCCCCCGGCAGGAGCGCATGAGACGGCGGGCGGCGATCAGGACGCCGACACCGCTGGAGTCGCAGAACACGACCCCGGAGAGAT
This sequence comes from Streptomyces populi, assembly GCF_002911015.1. Taxonomy (GTDB): domain Bacteria; phylum Actinomycetota; class Actinomycetes; order Streptomycetales; family Streptomycetaceae; genus Streptomyces; species Streptomyces populi. Next base: position 1,496 of record NZ_KZ626974.1, on the reverse strand, counting down.
CCAGGACGACACTGTGCCGGCCCGTGGCCACCACGTCGTGGACGCTCTGGCGCAGCGCCGGTGACGTGACGAGGTCGAGCTCGCCCGACACCCGCAGCACGGCCCACTCGTCCTCGTGGCGGCGCGGGGCGCCCGGACCGCCCGCACTCCCTCTTCCCGTTCCGCCCGTTCCGCCCGCGCCGCCCCCGCCGTCGGCCACGTCGGTCACATGGGTCACCTTGAGCGTCACCGCCACGCCTTTCGCTCGCCTCGCCCGCAGAAACGGAAGCTCTCCGTACGCTTCCTTCCGGCGCGGCTGCCCCGCCGTACTTCCATGAAACACGGATCTCGCCAGGAAGAAACGACTGTCTACGGTCGAAAATGCTTCACGAGGGTTCTCTTTCGGTCGCATACGAGCAGTTGCGGTCAAGCGCGAGAGGGAAGTGACGCGCTCTTACCAGCTACGGCCCGCCCGGGGGCGCACATTGACGTAAAGGGGCGTGCGTCGCGGCACGTGCCGACTACATTCAAGACAGCGGCCGCGCGCAGGCTGGACGCACGGACGGACACCGGGCACGACCAGGGGCGAGGGGGCCGTATGGCGACACAGGACGCACCGCCCCGCTGGGACCGCAAGATGCAGCAGCGGCTCTCGCGCGGGGAGGCGGCCGCGCTCGGCGAGCTCTACGACCGGTTCGCCTCGCTCGTGCACGGACTCGCCCATCGCGTCCTCGGGGACGAACGGGCCGCCGACGGGATCACCCGCGAGGTCTTCGCCCACGTCTGGGAGAACCCCGACGCCTACGACCCCAAGCAGGGCCCGCTGCGCTCCTGGGTCGCCACGCTGACCCACCGTCTGGCCGTGCAGCGGCTGCGCGCCACCGAGACCGCCGCGCTCGCCCGGACCGGCGACGGCACCGCCGAGGAGCTGGAACGCAAGGTGCGCAGCGCCTCCGTCGCCGCCCGCGCGGACTACATCGTCACGTCCATGCCCACCCCGCTGCGGACCGCTCTGGAACTGGCCTATTTCCAGCGCCGTGACTACCGCCAGGCCGCCGTCGATCTCGGCGTCACCGAGGACGAGGCCCGCCGACGGCTCCGCCTCGGCCTCCAGCTCCTGTCCACCGCCCACGACGCCGGTCCCGGCGGCACGCCACCGGAACACGGGGGCGCGCGGTGAGCGAGGAAGCCGGCCGGTTCGCGTCGTCCGACGACGAGGAGGGGCGCGAGAACGGGCACGAGGACATGCGCGGGGACATGGACGAGGACGAGGGCGGGCACGGCGGCATGCGGGAGCACGGGCACGAGGACGCGGGCGGTGCCGGGCCACGGCCGGACGGGGCGGCGCGCATACCGCCGCCACGCGCCTCCGTGGAGGACACCGGCCTGCCGCTGCCCGGACCGGCCGCCGCGTCCGGACCGGCGCCGCTGGTCCTCGAGCACCGGGTCCTGAAGTCGCTGCTGGGCGCGTGGGCGCTGGCCGCCTGCTCGGCGGACGAGACGAGTGCCGTCGAGGA
>NZ_KZ626973.1 GCF_002911015.1 Streptomyces populi | reverse complement strand
TCCCTCGATGGGGGTGCAGGCCCCCGTCGTGGCCCGTGGGCTGGACGGCCGGGGCGCCATCGAGGCGCCCCCGTTCGACCAGCCGGGTGTCGTCGGCTGGTACGCGGCGGGGGCGGAGCCGGGGTCCGTCGGGGCGGCGCTGATGGTCGCCCACGTCGACACCGAGACCCGGCCCGCGGTCTTCTACCGGCTCAGCACCGTCAAGCCCGGTGACACCGTCCGGGTCGCGCGTGACGACGGGACGGTCGCCGAGTTCACCGTGGACGACGTCCAGGTGCTGCCGCGCGACCGTTTCGACGCCCGGCAGGCCTACGGGGCACGGAAGCCGGGGCGGGCCGAGCTGCGGCTGATCACCTGCGGCGGAACCTTCGACCGGGCGGACGGCAGCTACACGGCGAACGTGGTCGTCTCGGCGTACCTCACGGGGAGCGGGCCGTAGGACGGGGGCACCCGCGGGCGGTACCGGGCCCGGTCGGCGGCCGGCTCCCCCCGAAGCCGCCGACCGGGCCGGTCCTCGACCGCGGGCGCACGGGCTGCGGGAGTAACCCGGCGCCGGCGCGGGAGGCCTGGGGTCCGCCCGCCGGAGTGACGCGGTCGGTCCGGACCGACCGACCTGGCATGGAAGCCATTTGAGGCCACCCTAGGACAGATGAGCGCCACGGTTCCTAGTCCGTTTGTCGCCAAGTCCGGGAACGGCGGGCGCCGGCTCCGGCGAGCGGCTCGCGAGCATGACGAAGGGCCCCCTCGTTCTCACGAGGAGGCCCTTCGGTCCGTGCGCCGCCAGGGACTCGAACCCCGGACCCGCTGATTAAGAGTCAGCTGCTCTAACCAACTGAGCTAGCGGCGCCTGCTGACAGGAAAACTCTACCCGACCCGCGGGGGTGCTCCTGACCAGGTGGGTGCCCCGCGGTCGGCGGGGGTGGCTCCGTACATCATTCGGACCGTCAACATGCGACGCGGGACGACAGTTGAGAAACTGACGAACGTGCAGAATTGCGGACATTTCAATCTGGAGTGTGAGGGGCGTCACATGGAGGCTCCGGTGTTCGAGGACGTCGATCCCGCGAGTGACTGCGATTGCCCCGGATGTGTTCACTGGCGGTGCGTCCTGCCCCTTTCCCCGCAGTCCGGGCCGTCCGGCTCCCCGGGCCACCCCGCCTCCCGCGCCCGTGCCCTCGGCCTCGCGGGGATGGCGCGGACCCCCGTGGCCCTCGCGCTGGCCGCCACGGCGGGAACCGTCCTCGGCGCGGTGCCGGCGGTCGCCGCCGTGCACGGACCCGCCCGGCCCGGTGTCCCCCCGGCCGACGGGCACGGCGACACCCCCCAGGGCCGCAGGGCGCCGCTGTACGGTCCGGCGGAGGGGTCGGCGCCGCTCGCCGGGCCGGAGGGGACGCTCCGGGTGCCCGCCACCACGCGGGCCGCGATCATCGGCCGGGCCAGGACCTGGATCGACGCGCAGGTGCCGTACAGCATGGACAGCTACTGGCGGGACGGGTACCGGCAGGACTGCTCCGGCTTCGTCTCGATGGCCTGGAACCTGCCGGGCAACGAATGGACCGGCAGCCTCGACAGCTTCGGGGTGCGGATCACCCGGGACCGGCTCCAGCCGGGCGACATCCTGCTCTTCCACAACCCCGCCGACCCCGAGAGGGGCTCGCACGTCGTCGTCTTCGGCGGCTGGACGGACTCCACGCACACCCAGTACGTCGCGTACGAGCAGGCTCCGCCGCACGCCAGGAAGCGGTCCACCCCGTACGCGTACTGGACGAACTCCAGTCACTACGTGCCCTATCGCTACCGGGGGGTCACCGAGGGCGCGGGCGGTTCGCCGCCCTCCACCTCGACCCGCTACCCGGGGGCCGCGTACTTCGGGAACGGCGCGGACAACGCGTACGTCACACAGCTCGGCCGGCTCCTGGTGGACCGGGGCGGGCGCCGCTTCTACACCAGGGGGCCGGGACCGCGCTGGTCGGCCGCGGACCGGCGGGCCACCCAGGCGTTCCAGCGGGCGCAGGGCTGGAGGGGAGCCGACGCGGACGGGCTGCCGGGGCCCAGGACCTGGTCGTACCTGGTCGGCAGGAAGGGCAGGGACATCCCCGCCGCGACGGCCGGGCCGGGCTCCTCGCGCGCCGTGCCCGGCTATCCGGGGCGCGCGGTGTTCCGGCCCGGGGCGAACGACGCCCATGTGACCCGACTGGGGAAGCGGCTGGTCGAGAAGGGGTTCGGCAGGTACTACACGTCCGGTCCGGGGCCGCGCTGGGGCGAGGCGGACCGGCGCAACGTCGAGGCGTTCCAGCGAGCCCAGGGCTGGCGCGGCGGGGCGGCGGACGGCTATCCGGGACCGGAGACCTGGCGGCGGCTCTTCTCCTGAGCGGTCCGGCTCCCCACGGCTCGTGAACACACTTCCAGGCGCGGAGGCATGGAGGCAGCTATGAGTACGACGACGTCAGACACTCCGGAGTCCGAGGGGGCGGCTCCGGCGGAACCCCGGCCCGACACGGCGGCCGGGGCCGGCGGTCACCGGTCCGACGCGGTGGCCGAGTGCGGCGGCGGTCACCGGCCCGCCCGGCTCATCCACAACGAGGCGACCACCGAGATCCCCGTCCACCTGCTCTTCCGCGACGACCCCGACCCGGTCTCCGTGCCGCTGGCGCCCGCGGTCGTGGGCCGTCGGCGCGGTACCGGGGAGCAGCCGAGGATCCGGCGGCCCGCGTCCGGCAGGCCCGTGCGCCCGGTGCCGGAGGTCGATCCCGAGCTGGTCGAACGGCCCGCGCGGGTGCTGCCCGGAGCGGCGGGTGTGCTGGCCGGGGCCTGTGGTGTGGCCGGATGCGCCCTCACCACCTGGTGGGCGGGTGTGCTGCCGCCCTCCGTGCAGGCGGCGCTGGAACTGCCCGGACGCGTGGGCGCCGGGCTCGGGTTCGCGCAGTGGGCCGCGTACGCCGGGGCGGGCGCCCTCGGTCTGTTCGGCTTCGGCGGCCTCGCCCGCGGCCGGACCGGGCGGGCCTGGGTGCTCGGCCTGTTCGGGCGCTACCGCGGCACGGTCCGGCGCACCGGACTGATGTGGATCAACCCGCTGGTGCTGCGCCGCCGGGTCGACGTGCGGCTGCGGCACTGGCGCGGCGAGCCGATGTCCGTGGTCGACGCGAACGGGGTCGAGCTGCGGGTGGTCGTGCTCGTCGTCTGGCGCGTCAAGGACACCGCGCGGGCCGTGCTCGCGGTCGACGACCACCGGACGTATCTGCGCGAGTGCGTGGAGGCGGCCCTCTCGCGGGTGCTCTCCCAGGTGCCGGCCGAGCTGCCGCCCGCCGTGGTCAGGGATCTGACCCTGCGCAACACGGACGCGGTCGGCGAGGCGCTGACCCGGATGGTGGCCGCGGACACGGCCCCGGTCGGCCTGGAGGTGTTCTCCGCGCAGCCGACCCGGATCGAGTACGCGCCGGAGATCGCCGCCGTGATGCAGCGCCGCCGGATCGCGGCCCTGGACGCCCAGTGCCGCGACAGCGTGCTCGGTTCGGTCGTCGACTCGGTGGAGGACACGGTGACCCGGCTGACCCTGCGGGGACTGGTCGAACTGGACGACTACGAACGCAAGGCGCTGGTGAAGGATCTGACGGTGGCGTTCTGCACGGGGCGCGGGGAGGTGTCCTCGTAGGTCCCGGCGCGGGGTGGAGGGGGCCGGCCGGGCGGGGCGTCAGGGCGAGTCCGCCGGGCCGTGCGGTCCGGGAGGGTCGGCTATTGGTATGGACACGTTCAACTACCCGCAATAATCTGACACTTGGTCTAGACCTGAATCACGCGCGCGGCTCACGGGCACATCCCCCACGTCCTCCAGGAGCAGCAGCATGCGCACACGGACGAACCAGAACCCCACCGGCCGGTCCCGCACCGGCGGGAAAGCGAAGTTGTACGCGGCGGCGCTCGGTCTCGCCACGGCGGGTACCTTCGTGCTCTCCACGGGCGGAGCCAGCGCCCACGGCTACACCGACCAGCCCCTCAGCCGGCAGAAGATGTGCGCCGCGAACGGCGGCATCGTGGCCAACTGCGGTGACATCCAGTGGGAACCGCAGAGCGTCGAGGGCCTCAAGGGCTTCCCGGCGGCGGGTCCGGCCGACGGCAGGATCTGCTCCGCGGGGCACACCAACTTCGGCCAGCTCGACCAGCCGAAGACCCCGGCGGGCACGGCCTGGCCGACCACCAGGGTCACCGCGGGAGCGAACTACACGTTCCGCTGGCAGTTCACCGCGATGCACGCGACGACCGACTTCAAGTACTTCATCACCAAGACCGGCTGGAACCAGAACCACGCGCTGACCCGCGCGGACCTGGAGACCACCCCGTTCCTGACGGTCCCCTACAACGGACAGCGCCCCCCGGCCACCCTCACGCACACCGGCACGCTGCCCGGCGGCAGGAGCGGGCACCACGTCATCCTCGGGGTGTGGACGGTCGCGGACACGACGAACGCGTTCTACTCCTGCGCGGACGTCACGTTCTGAGGTCCGGGGCCCGAGTTCTGAGCCCCCCTTGAGGAGCTGACGGCACCGGCTCGGGTATGTTCCCCGCACGTCGACATGACCATGTCGACGTGCGGGGAGCAGTATCCGACCACCGGGGGACCGTCATGAGTGCGTTTTTCTATGCCCTGCCCGGGCTGATCATCGTCCTGGTGCTCCTGCTGGCGGCCAGGGCGGTTCGCCGCGCACTGGAGCTGCGCAGCGCCTGGAGCAGCGGACTGACCGCGGAGGCGCGCTGTCTGCGCTCGTACACGACCGTCAGCGGAGGCGGCCACGACACCTCCGTCACCACGACCCTCCACCACGTCTACGAGTTCACGACACGCGACGGCCGTGTGATCCGCTTCGAGGAGAGCAACGGACGGCCGACGGTCGTCGAGGGCGACATCGTCACCGTGCACTACGCCGCCCAGCAGCCCGAGAAGGCGACGGCGCACGCGCCGAGCCCGCTCAGGGCGGCCACGGGCACCATCGTCCTGGTCGCCTTCTGCGGGATGGTCATAGCCTTCTGCGTCTTCTTCATGATCAGTTTCCATGAGATGTCCGAGGGCATGGACTCGCTCATCGACGGGATCTGAGGCGCGCGCGTCCGGGTCCGGGCGCACGGCTCTCCACATCTGACGGTCAGTCAATTACCTTGCGGTCTCATGGAGTCCACGAGGCGCACCGTCGGGGAGCTCGTACGGGAGAGGTGGGGCGACCACCGGCCGGGACTGTGGTTCGAAGGCGGGGTCGTCAGCCATCACCAGGTGGCGGCGGGCGCGGCGGCGCGTGCGGCACTGCTCGCCGAGACACTGCCGTCCGGCGCGGAGCCGCACGTGGGGGTGCTGCTCGACAACACCCCCGAATACCCCCTGTGGCTGGGCGCGGCCGCCCTCGCCGGTGCCGCCGTCGCGGGCATCAACCCGACCCGGCGCGGCCCCGAACTGGCCCGGGACATCCTGCACACCGAGTGCCGCGTCCTGGTCACCGAGCGGACGCATCTGCCGCTCCTCGACGGACTCGAACTCCCCGGCGTACGCGTCCTGGTGACCGACACGGCCGCCTACGCGGATCTCCTGAAGACGTACGAGGGCGCGCGGCCGGACGCCGGCGGGGCGGGCCCGGACAGCCGGTTCCTGCTGCTCTTCACGTCCGGTTCGACCGGCGCGCCCAAGGCCGCGATCTGCACCCAGGGCAGGATCGCCGCCGCCGGCCACTCGCTCGTCGGTCACTTCGGGGTGCGCGCGGACGACACCCACTACATCTGCATGCCGATGTTCCACGGCAACGCGGTGATCGCCGACTGGGCCCCGGCGCTGGCGGCCGGTGCGGGGATCGCGCTGCGGCGCCGGTTCTCGGCGTCCGGCTTCCTCCCCGACGTGCGGGCCTGCGGAGCCACGTACTTCACCTATGTCGGCCGTGCCGTGCAGTACCTGCTGGCCACGCCCGCCCGCCCCGACGACCGCGACAACCCGCTGCGCCTGGGATTCGGCACGGAGGCCGGCGCGGTCGACGCGGCCGCCTTCGAGAAGCGCTTCGGGGCGCGGCTGGTCGAGGGGTACGGCTCCTCGGAGGGCGGCGCCGCCGTCCAGCGCGTGCCCGGCACCCCGGCCGGGGCGATCGGCCGGGCGGCGCCCTCGGACGACCTCGCGGTGATCGACCCGGAGACCCGGCGCGAGTGCCCGCCGGCCGTCTTCGCCGGGGACGGGCGTCTGCTCAACGGCGCCGACGCGATAGGGGAGCTGGTGAACCGGGGCACCAGTCTCTTCGAGGGGTACTGGCGCAATCCGGAGGCCGAGGAGGCCCGCCGCCGGGGGGCGTCGCCCCGGCCGGGGGAAGGCGGGGCGGGAGAGGAGGGCGGGGCCGGGACGGGGAAGGGCTGGTACTGGACCGGTGACCTCTTCTACCGCGACGCCGAGGGGTTCCTCTACTTCGCCGGACGGAGCGACGACCGGCTGCGCGTCGACAGTGAGAACCTCGCCGCCGCGATGATCGAGAACATCCTCGCCCGGTACGAGGACGCCGCCGCCGTCGCGGTGTACGCCGTACCGGATCCGGTGGCGGGCGACCAGGTGATGGCGACCCTGGCCCTGAAGGAGGGCACCCGCTTCGCTCCTTCGCCCTTCGCGCGGTTCCTGCTCGTCCAGCCGGACCTGGGAACGAAGATGGCGCCCCGGTTCCTGCGGATCGTGGAGCGGATGCCCGTCACCGCCACCAACAAGATCCACCGGGTGGCCCTGAGGCGCGAGGGCTTCCGCTGCGCCGACCCGGTGTGGTGGCGGCCCCCGGGGGAGCCGTCGTACCGGAGGCTGACGGCGGCGGACACGGACGAACTGGTGGCCCGGTACCGGGCCCACGGCCGGGAGGAACTGCTGACGCGGTGACCGCCGGGACGGGGCGGGGCCGGGGGCAGCCCGGGGGACCCGCTGCCGGGCCGGGCGTGCCGGTGCCGTTCGTGGCCCCTGGCCGTTCTCCCGCCGGGACCTCGTGGGCGGGGCGGCCGTATGGGATGTGCCCCGGCCCGGGTGCCCTTCCCGGTGCCGACGGCGTTCGCGGTCCGGGCCGGGGTGAGGTGTCCGCCGCCCGCACTCGCGTCCGGGAGCGAGGGGCCACCCCGCGCGCCGGGTGCACGGGGTCCGGTGCCGACCGCTCCCGGGAGCCGCCCGGGCGGGGGCGTCCGGGCGGAGGACGTCCGGCGGTGGCTTTCGAACGGTGGTGACCGGAGGCATCCCCGCCGCCTTCCGCGGGGAGGATATCCGGGCACGTCTGCCGAGGGGCCCCGCGCCGGAGGCCCGAGCCGAGGGAGGAAGGGCGTCGCGTTGCCTGATCCGGGTCGCGGACACGGAAGTCGCGGGGCCATGCCGCCCCGGCCCGCGCCCGCGCCGGTGACGTCGGCGGTCCGGACGCCGACGGTCTCGACGCCGGCGGTCCGGACGGTGACGGAGGTGCCACCGGCACCGGGGTCACGGCCCGGTCGGTTGCTTGTCATGCCCCTGCGGCTCAGAGCGCCTCCCGGGAGGGCCGCCGCCCCGGCCGGACCGCGCGCCCCGGGAGGACCGTGACCCGGCCGGACCGTGCCCGGCGGGAGACGGTCCGACGACCCCCGCCCCACCCCCTCGACGGCACCCGAAAGGCAATCATGTCCCCCACGCATGACACGCTCGATCGCGGACACAACGACGACCTGTTCAGCTTCGTCCGGGCCAGCCCCTCGCCGTACCACGTGGTGGCGAGCGCGGTGCAGCGCCTGGAGAAGGCGGGTTTCGCGGAGCTGCGGGAGCGGGACGACTGGACGGCCGGAGCCGGGGGAGGCCGCTATGTCGTCCGCGGGGGAGCGCTGATCGCCTGGTACGCCCCGCCGGGCGCCCCCGCCCGCACCCCGTTCCGGATCGTCGGCGCCCATACCGACTCGCCGAACCTGCGGGTCAAGCCCGCGCCGGACACCGGATCCGCGGGGTGGCGGCAGATCGGCGTGGAGATCTACGGCGCGGTGCCGCTCAACACCTGGCTCGACCGGGATCTCGGCGTCTCGGGGCGGCTGGTCCTGCGGGACGGTTCGACCCGGCTGGTCCGCGTCGACAAGCCGCTGCTGCGGGTGCCGCAGCTCGCCATCCACCTCGACCGGACCGTCAACGAGGGGCTGGCCCTGGACCCACAGCGGCACATGACCCCGCTGTGGGGGCTCGGCGGCCCCCGGTCCGGTGCCCTGCTCGCCCGGATCGCGGACGAGGCGGGCACCGACTCCACGGAGGTCCTCGGCTGGGACCTCATGCTGCACGACGTCCAGCCGCCCGGATATCTGGGCGCGGACGAGGAGTTCATCGTCGCGTCGCGCCTCGACAACCAGATCTCGGTGCACGCGGGTGTCGCCGCCCTGGTCGCCGCCGCCGGCGCGGCACGGCCGCCCGCGTGCGTACCGGTGCTCGCCGCCTTCGACCACGAGGAGGTCGGCAGCGGATCGGAGTCCGGTGCCCAGGGCCCCTTCCTGGAACGGGTGCTGGGCCGCGGCGTGACCGCCCGGGGCGGCGGACCGGAGGACTTCGACCGTGCCCTGGCCGGTGCCCTGTGCGTCTCCTCCGACATGTCCCACGCGGTCCACCCCAACCACGCCGAACGCCATGAACCGGACCACCGCCCGCTGCCCAACGGCGGCCCCGTGATCAAGGTCAACGTCAACCAGCGGTACGCCACCGACGGCACCGGTGTCGCCGCCTTCGCCGCCGCGTGCGAACGGGCCGGGGTGCCGTGGCAGCCGTTCGTCTCCCACAACGCGATGCCGTGCGGGACGTCGATCGGTCCGATCATCGCGGCGCGCCTCGGCGTGGCGACGGTCGACGTGGGGGTGGCGGGGCTGTCGATGCACTCGGCGCGCGAACTGTGCGGGGCACGGGATCCGGAGCTGCTGGCGCGGGTGCTGACCGAGTTCGTCACGGCGGAGCGGTCCGGGTGACCGGAGGGGAGCGGGGTTCCCGGAGCGGGGTTCCCGGAGCGGGGTTCCCGGACATGCGTGAAGGCCCCCCACACGCGTGGAGGGCCTTCATCTAGGTGCGCCGCCAGGGACTCGAACCCCGGACCCGCTGATTAAGAGTCAGCTGCTCTAACCAACTGAGCTAGCGGCGCATGACTCTCGCCTTCCGCTTCCGCGGTCGGCGACAAAAGAAATACTACCTGGTCCGCGGGGGTGCTTCCGACCGGCCGCGCGGACCACGCGCGAGCCCCACCGTTCGGCCGCGCGCCCGGCCCGGTGCCGACGGAGCGGCGGACCGGGGCCCGCACCCGTGCGGGCCCGTCGCGCCCTGTCTGGTGGCGCCCGTCAGATGGCGAGGGAGAGCAGTACCGGAGTCGCTCCGCGGTTCAGCGTGTCCGCGGCGCGGCGGAGCCGGTGGGCGTGCTCGACCGGGAGGGAGAGGGCGAGGCAGCCCACGGAGGAGCCGGCGGTGATCGGGACGGCTGCGCAGACCGTGCCGATCGCGTACTCCTGGAGGTCGAGCACGGGCACGGTGGCCGGCTGGGAGTCGAGACGGGAGAGCAGGAGGCGCTCGCTGGTGATGGTCCGCGAGGTGAGCCGGGCCATCTTGTGGCGGGCGAGGTGGTCGCGGCGGCCGTTGTGGTCGAGCTGGCCGAGAAGGCTCTTGCCGACCGCGCTGGCGTGCGCCGAGGAGCGGAAGTCGACCCATTCGTTGACCGCGGGGGTGGACGGGCTCTCCGCGTACTGGGTGACGCGCACCTCGCCGTCGATGTAGCGGCTGATGTAGATCGCGGCGCCGACCGAGTCGCGGAGCCGGTCGATCGTGTGCTGGAGCTTGTCGCGCAGCGCCTGCTCACGGCCGTGGGCGGAACCGAGCCGGCCGAGGGCGGCGCCGGTGACGTACGCGCCGTCCGTGACCTGCTCGACGTAGCCCTCCCGGCGCAGCATGCGCAGCAGGGCGGCCAGCCGGTCGGCGCCGATGCCGCACTGGCGGGCGAGCTCGGTCTCGGTGACGCCGGTCGTGCGGTGCGAGACCGTCTCCAGGACGCGCAGCGCGTCCTGGGCCGAGTGGTACGGCGCGGTCGGCTCGTTCTTCAGCGCCACGGTTTCCCCCTGCGCTTCATGGCCCGGCTCAAAAATGACGTCGGCCCGGACAGCTGGGCTCCTTACACGATAACGGCCAAGGTGCCGTCCGCGGCGGTCTGTTGACGAGATTGACGGCGCGCTCCACGCCTCCCAGCAGGAGCGCGCCACGCTGGCATATGCCAAAGGCATGGAACCTCGGGCATGACCCGTCGGCCGGACCTCGTACCTTGCCGCGGGCGCCCCCTCCGCCCGCCGTCCGTCCCCCGACGTCAGAGGACCGCGCCGAGGAATTCCCTGGTCCGCTCGTGCTCCGGGTCGCCGAAGATCTTCTCCGGCGGCCCGGACTCGATGACATGGCCGGAATCGAACATGAGGACCTGGTCCGAGATGTCCCTGGCGAAATTCATCTCGTGGGTCACGCAGAGCATCGTGATGTCCGTGGTGCGGGCGATGTCGCGCAGGACGTCCAGGACGCCCGCGACCAGTTCGGGGTCGAGCGCGGAGGTCACCTCGTCCAGCAGCAGGATCCGCGGACGCATGGCCAGCGCGCGGGCGATGGCCACGCGCTGCTGCTGGCCGCCGGACAGCCGGCCCGGCCGCTGGTCGCACTTGTCCGCGAGGCCGACCAGGTCCAGCAGTCCCCGGGCCCGCTCCTCGGCCTCGTCCCTGGACAGACCGAGGACGGTCACCGGCGCCTCGGTGACGTTCCTGAGCACGCTCATGTTCGGGAACAGGTTGAACTGCTGGAAGACCATCCCGATCTTCTTGCGGACCTCGCGGACCTGCTTGCCCGGGGCGGGGAAGAGCCGGTCCCCGGCGACCGTGATCGTGCCCTCGTCCGGCCGGGTCAGGGTCATCAGCAGCCGCAGGATCGTCGTCTTGCCGGAGCCGGACGGGCCGATCAGCGTGACGTGCCTGCCGGAGTCGACGCGGAAGTCGAGGCCGTCGAGGACGGTGGTGTCGCCGAAGCGCTTGGTGACCTTGTCGAAGCGGATCAGCTCGCCGCCGTCCACCGGGGGGTTGTCGAGGATGTTCGTGTCAGCGGGCAAGGCGTCGCTCCAGGGCTCGCAGCAGCAGGGAAGCCGGGTAGGAAATGAGGACGAAGGCCACACCGATGACCGTGAGCGGCTCCGTGAACCGGAAGTGCTGCTGCGCGTACAGCCGCGACTCGCCGAGCATCTCCAGCACGGTGACGGTCATCAGCAGCGGGGTGTCCTTGAGCATCGCGATGACGTAGTTGCCGAGCGCCGGCACCACCCGGCGGAGCGCCTGCGGCAGGATCACCGCCGTCCAGGTGCGCCGCGCGGGCAGGCCGAGCGCGGTGGCCGCCTCCCACTGGCCGGCGGGCACGCCCTCGATGCCGGCCCGGTAGACCTGCATCGTGTACGTCGAGTAGTGCAGCCCGATCGCGATCACACCGGTGGTCAGCGCGGAGAGCGCGATGTTCCACTCGGGCAGCACGTAGAAGAGGAAGAACAGCTGTACCAGCAGCGGGGTGTCGCGCACGAACTCGGTGGCAGCCCCGACCGGCCAGCGCACCCAGCGGCTCGGGGCGCGCATCAGCAGCGCCCACACCAGGCCGAGGGCGAACGAGATCGCCGAGCCGAGGGCCAGCGCCTGGAGGGTGACCAGCAGGCCGTCCCGGAAGTGCGGCACGAAGTCGCCGACGGCGTTCCAGTCCCACGTCATGAGGCACCACCGATCGTCGTCCGGAGAAGGGGTACGGCACTCATGAGGCACCTCCGCCGACGGTCGCACCGGCCCCCGCGCCGGCCGTCGCGGTCCGCTTCGCCTCCCGGGCCGGCGCGCTGTCCGGCGCCCCGCCGACCCCGGCCTTCAGCCGCTTCTCCAGGCCGCGCATCAGCCGGGTGAGCAGGAAGGCCATGACGAAGTAGATGAGCAGGACGTACGTGTAGACCTCCGCGCTCTGCTGCAACGCGAGCCGCACCAGCGTGGCGCTGAACGTCAGATCGCCCATGCCCATCACGGAGACGAGCGCCGTGCCCTTGAGCAGTTCGACCAGCAGGTTGGAGAAGGGCGGGATCATCTCCGGCACCGCCTGCGGCAGCAGGATCAGCCGCATCCGCTGCCAGGGCGTGAAACCGAGCGCGATCCCGCCCTCGCGCTGCGCCGGGTCGACCGCCTTCAGCGCGCCGCGCACGATCTCGGAGCCGTACGCCCCGTACGTCAGTCCCAGCGCCAGCGTGCCCGCCCACAGCGGGACGAGCTGCCAGCCGAAGGCGAGCGGCAGCACGAAGTACACCCAGAAGATCATGATCAGCGCGGAGGTGCCGCGGAACACCTCGGTGTAGAGGCCCGCGAGGAAGCGGACGGCCCACCGTCGCGACGTGCGCGCGATTCCCGCGAGGAAGGACATGGCTCCGGCCAGCAACGCGCTGAGGAACAGCAGTTGGACGGTGACCCAGATCCCTTCGAGGACGAGTTTCCAGAGTCCCGGTGTCATCCGCGGCACAGCTCCTTCGCCGTCATGTCGGTCATCTCGGCCTCGGTGAAGCCGAACGGCCGCAGGATGCGGAAGACTTCGCCGCTCTCCTTCATCTTCCGCAGTTCGGCGTTGAAGGCGTCCCGCAGCCGCGTCTCCGCCGAACGGAACGCGAAACCGCCACCGTCGACGTGCGGTTTCCCCTTGACCAGCGGCGCGAAGGCCTTGGTGCTCTCGGCCTCGGACGACTTGCGCACCACCTCGCGGACGGTCAGCGCCGTCCCCGCGAAGACGTCCGCCCTCCCCGCCTCGACCGCGTTCAGCCCGGCGACCTGGTCGGGCACGATCAGGATGTCGCTCTCCTCGTACCCGGCCTCGACCGCGTACTGGATCTCCGCGTAGCCGGTCCCGGTCGCGAACCTCGCCTTCTTCGCCACGACGTCCCGGTAGTCGTGCAGCCCCTTCGGATTGCCCTTGCGCACGACGAACGCGTCGAGCATCCGGTAGTCCGGGTCGGCGAAGACGACCTGCTCGCAGCGCTCGGCGTTGATGTACATCCCGGCCGAGACGACGTCGAACTGCTGCGAGTCGAGCCCGGGTATGAGGGAGCCGAACTCGGTCGGCACCGGCTGGACCCGGTCGACGCCCAGCCGCTTGAAGACCGCCTTGGCGAGTTCCGGCGCCTCTCCGGTGAGCCGGCCGTCCCTGTCGATGTAGCCGAAGGGGACCTCGCCCGCGATGCCGAGGCGGACGACGCCCTGTGCCCTCAGCCGGTCGAGGAGATCACCGCCGTGCGCCGACGACGCCGTGGCCACCCGGCTACAGCCGGCGGCGCCGAGCGCGCCGACCGCCGCGACCGCCGTCAGCAGCGACCGGCGGGTGGTCCCGGACGGGTGTCTTTCCCTTCCGCGTTCGTTCCCGCGTTCATTTCCACGTCCGTTCCCAAGTGGTGGAGCCATGGGCGCGCGGCTACCCGGGACCATGCGATGTATGCGGACCGGTTCCGGCCCCGTACGTCCGGTACGCCCTCGTCCTGCGCGGCGGCCGTCGAGGAATCCTGCGGCCCCCGGCCCCGCGGGACTTGGACCGGGACCCCGGTCCTTCCCCGGGCGGATCAGTGCCCCGGCACGTACCCGCGCTTCTTGTCGACCACGTTCGACAGCGGCTTGCCCGCCGCCCAGCGCTCGTACAACTCCACGAACTGCGCGCTCAGTTCGTCCTGCCAGCCGACCGTGTCGCCGCTCATGTGCGGCGACACGATCAGACCCGGGACGGACCACAACGGGCTGTCACGGCCGAGCGGTTCGTGCTGGAAGACGTCGAGGGCCGCGCCCGCGATCCACCGTTTCGACAGTGCCTCGGCGAGCGCCTCCTCGACGACGAGCTGCCCGCGACCGACATTGACGAAGCGGGCCGACGGCTGCATCATCCCGAAGCGCCGGGCGTCGAACATGCCGCGGGTCTCCGCGGTGAGCGGGGCGGCGGACACCACCCAGTCGGCGCGCGCCATCAGCCGGTCCAGTTCTCCGGGACCGTGGATCCCGGTGCGCGGGACGCGCCCCACCAGGGCCGTGGTGACGTCGAGCGCCTTGAGGGTGCGGGCGATCGCCCGTCCGATCGGCCCCGATCCCACCACGCAGGCGCGGGTCCCGGCCACCCGCTGGGACTCGCGGTGCCGCCACTCGTGCTGCCGCTGAAGGTCCCAGGTCCGCGGAAGGTCCTTCGCCATGGCGAGGACCAGGGCGGCCACGTACTCGGCGATCGGCCGGTCGAAGACGCCGCGCGCGTTGGTCACCACCGTGTCGGAGGCGGTGAGCTCGGGGCACATCAGGTGCTCCACGCCCGCGCCGGCGGCGTGCACCCAGCGCGGCCGCGGCCCCTCGCCCGGCCAGGCGCGGCGTACGGCGTGCGAGGCCAGGTCCCACACGAGCAGCACGTCCGCGTGCGGCAGCCGCTCCGCGAGCGTGGACTCGTCGGCGTACTCGATCCGCACCCGGCCGGTGAGCCGGCCCAGCCGGGGGAGCGGGTCGGTGCCCAGGACGAGCAGGGTGGGCCGGACCGACGGACGGGACGTGCCGGGGGACGTACGGGCGCTCATCGGGGGAAACCGTTTCGCAAGGCGGGTCCGCTCCTCTGGGGGATCCTGGGGCGAGATGACCGGGGACACGTGCGGGCGGACGAGGACCGGGCCGTCCGGGACGCGCGGACCGGCCACGCCCGGACCCGAACCTACCTTCGCCAACAAGGGCGCGCATACGGTCCGTTGTCCGCCCGTTCGCTCCTCCGGGCCCGGTGCCCGCCACGGGCGGCCCCCTCCGGGCGGCGGCAGAGCCGCGGATCCGGTGATCCCGGCCGGCCGGGTGACGACGTGGGCGGCACCGCGCCGACGGGGTACCCGGGCGGTGGACCTCTGTCCGCGGCTGATTGACCGGGCCGCCGACCGGGGACCCGTACTTCCCGGAGAACAGGAAGGTTGGGCATGACCGCACTCGGATTCCTCTACCCCGGCCACTCGGCCGAGGACGACTACCCGCGCATCGAACAACTGCTCGGCAGCGACATCCGTCTGACCCTCGTCCACACGGACGAGGAGGACGTCCACCGGACGGAAGCGCTCCGCGAGGCGGGCTCGGCGCGGCGTCTCGCGGCGGGCGTCGAGGAGCTGCGCCTGTCCGGTGCGGAGGCGGTGGTCTGGGCGTGCGTGAGCGGCGGCTCCGCGCACGGGGCGCAGGGCGCCCACGATCAGGTCCGCGGCCTCGCCAGGGCGGCCGGCCTGCCCGCCTCCTCGACGTCCTTCGCCTTCACGCACGCGGCGCGGGAGATCGGGGCGGCCCGGGTCGCGATCGGGGCTGCCTGCCCCGACGACGTGGCCGCGCTCTTCGCGGCGTTCCTGGAGGAGACCGGTACGGAGGTGGCCGCGGTGCGGGGCTCCGGCGCCGTCGCCGCCACCGGGACCGCCGACTGGGACTACGACCGGGTCCTCGCCCTGGCCCGCGAGGCGGACCACCCGGACGCCGGCGCGGTCCTCCTCCCCGACACGGCCCTGCACACCGTCTCCCACCTCACGGCCCTGGAGGAGGACCTGGCCAAACCGGTCCTCACCGCGGCCCAGGTCACGGTCTGGGAGGCCCTGCGCCTGACGGACCGCAGGGTGAACGCCCCGGCCCTCGGCACCCTCTTCACGAGGGAGCCGATCGTCCAGGCGGAGTGAGGATCCGGCTCTCCGGGAGAATCCGGCCCCTCCGGCGTTCGAGGAGCCGGGGTCCGGGGGTGGGGCCCCAGGTGCGACGGGGGTCCCCCTGGTCTGGGGGTCCCTCCCGGCCGAAGGCTGGGGGAGAAGCCGAGACCTTGGGGGAGGGAAGGGGCGGAGGGGGGGGCGAAACGACCCCCAGCCCCGTCCCGGGGAGCCGTCCGGCCCGCCCGGGGAATAACCGGAGGCATCCTCCTGTTCGTAGGGCGAGGAGACAACGCGTACGCGACAGGAGGCACCCCGGTGGACGAGACGGTGGACGAAGCGGCCCAGAGGGACGGGATCCGCGGCACGGCACGGGGCACCGCGCCCGTGCCCCTGTCCGTACTGGACCTGGTCACCGTGGGCGCGGGCCGCACCGCGACCGACGCCCTGCGCACCAGCGTCGAGATCGCCCGCCTCGCGGACTCCCGCGGCTTCCACCGCTACTGGGTGGCCGAACACCACTCGATGCCCGGGGTCGCCAGCTCCTCGCCCGCGGTGATCCTCGCCCACCTGGCCGCCCACACGGACCGCGTCCGCCTCGGCTCCGGCGGAGTGATGCTCCCCAACCACGCCCCGCTGGTCATCGCCGAGCAGTTCGGCACGCTGGAGGCGATGGCCCCGGGCCGCATCGACCTCGGCCTCGGCCGGGCCCCGGGCACGGACGGCGCCACGGCCGCCGCGCTGCGCCGCACCCAGCGCCTGAACGAGGGCGCCGACGACTTCCCCGACCAGCTCGCGGAACTCGTCCGCTTCCTGGACGACGACTTCCCCGACGGCCACCCCTACGCCCGGATCCACGCCGTCCCCGGTCCGGTCCAGGCGACCTCGCCGGGCGGTGTCCAGTCCCGGCACCGGCCCCCGGTCTGGCTGCTCGGCTCCTCCGGCTTCAGCGCCCGCCTCGCCGGGGCCCTCGGTCTCCCCTTCGCCTTCGCGCACCACTTCTCGGCGCAGAACACGATCCCGGCGCTCGACCTCTACCGCGATTCCTTCCGGCCGAGCGCGGTCCTCGACGCCCCGTACGCCCTCATCGGGGTCGCCGCCATCGCCGCGGACGAGGAGAAGGAGGCCCGTCGGCAGGTGCTGGCCGCCGCCCTGAGCATGGTCCGCCTGCGCACCGGGCGTCCCGGTCTCGTACCGACCCCGGAAGAGGCGGAGGCCTATGAATTCAGCGCGATGGAGCGGGAGTTCGTCGGTTCCTGGAACGCCAACGTCATCCACGGCACCGCCGACGAGGTGCGCGCCGGCCTCGACGACCTCCAGAAGCGCACCGGCGCCGACGAGTTGATGATCACGGGCAACGCGCACAGCGGTGACGTACGGCTGCGCTCGTACGAACTGATCGCGGACGCCTACGGGTTGACCGGGGAGCGGGGCGCTCAGGGCTGAGGACAGGCCGCCGCCGTCAGGAGCGCGGAGATGCGTTCCGGTGTCACCGGCCGGGAGTACAGCCAGCCCTGGCCGGTGTCGCAGCCGATCCCGCGCAGTCGTGACGCCTGCGAGGGGGTCTCCACGCATTCGGCGGTGACCGTCAGGCCGAGCCGGTGGGCGAGCTGGATGAGCGCCTCGACGATGACCTCGTCGGCCGGGTTGGGACGGTCGGAGGAACCGTCGGCGTTCTCGTACTGGAAGCCGCGGACGAAGGAACCGTCCAGTTTCAGCACGGACACCGGGAGCCTGCTCAGGTAGGCGAGGTTCGAGTAGCCGGTGCCGAAGTCGTCGATGGCGATGCGCACCCCCATGTCGCTGAGGGCTTGCAGCGCCTGGAGCGGCCGACCCGCCGAGCCCATCACCGCCGACTCCGTCAGCTCGAGCTGGAGCAGGTTCGGGGCCAGTCCGGTCTCCGTCAGGATCTTCGCCACGTCCGCCACCAGGTCGGAGTCCCAGACCTGGCGCACGGCGACGTTGACGCTGACGAAGATCGGCGGGGCGTCGGGACGGTCCAGCTGCCAGCGGCGGGCCTGGCGGCAGGCGGTGGCCAGCACCCAGCGGCCGAGCTGGACGATCGAGCCGTTCTCCTCGGCCAGTCCGATGAACCGGTTCGGTGTGAGCGTCCCGAACCTCGGGTGGTTCCAGCGGACGAGCGCCTCGACCCCGTGCACACCGCCGTCCTCCATGCCCACCAACGGCTGGTACTCCAGGGTGAACTCGCCCCGCTCGACGGCCGAACGGAGGGTGGACGACAGGGCCTGGCGGGTCATGCGGTGCGCGTTGCGCTCCGGGTCGAAGAGCGTCCAGCGGCCCTTGCCGTCCGCCTTCGCCCAGTACAGCGTGGTGTCCGCGGCCTGCATCAGACCGGTCGCGGTGGTACCGGCGGCGCGCCGCTCGACGACCCCGATGGACGCCGACAGGGACAGCCGCTGTCCCGACAGGTCGAACGGCGCCTGGAGCGCCTTCAGCGCGGACTCGGCGAGGTCCGCGAGCTGGTCGGTTCCCGTCGAGTCCTCGACGAGCAGCGCGAACTCGTCCCCTCCCAGCCGTGCCACCAGGGGAGCGGCCGCCCTGGTGAGGCCGGCCGCCTCGGCGCAGCGCGTCAGACGCTCCGCGACGGCCGCGAGCAGCCGGTCCCCGACCCGGTGGCCGAGGGTGTCGTTGACCGCCTTGAACCCGTCCAGGTCCAGATAGCAGAGCCCGATCCGGCCGGTGCCGCACTCCTCGTACGTCTCCGCCTCCAGCGCCGCCGACAGGCGCTCGAAGAACAGCGCCCGGTTGGGCAGCCGGGTCACCGGGTCGTGCATCTGCAAGTGGCGCAGCCGCGCCTGGAGTTCACGCTTCGCGCCGATGTCGGCGACCGAGATCAGGACCGCCCGTTCCGGCGGGGGCAGCGGCGCGATCGTGACCTGCGCCCAGATCGCGTGGCCGTCGGGGTGCCTGAGCCGGCGGGTGCAGCGCAGCCGGGCCTGGCTGCCGCCCAGCATCTCGTGGTACGTCTGCCGGGTGCGGGGGTCGGAGTCCAGGTCCATCAGGTCGGCGGCGGCCCGCCCGACGAACGTCCGCGCCCCGGCGCCGAACAGGGTGCCCAGCGCTTCGTTGGCGGTGACGACGAGGCCCTCGCGGTCGACGACGGCCATCGCGAGAGGGGCGGTGGCGAAGGCGGCGTGGAAGGTACGGAGTGACGTTCCGTCGGGAACCGCCGTGGGCGCGGGCGTTCCGGAGGACGGTCCCGGCGCCGCGGGAGGTACGGAGGGGACGGGTGGGCCGGGAGAGGTCCCGGCGGACGTACGAGAAGACGTGTCGACGTGACGTTCTGTGACGGCCGGCCGGACGAGGTCTCCCGCGGGCGCCGGCCCTTCGGACGTTCCGCTCACCGCTCGCTCCCGCAGTGCACTCGTTCTTCGTATGGGTCTCTCGGGGTGGTCGGCCGGTGATGGGCGGCCGCACAAGCCGTGTCCGTGCAGGAAAGTGTGCCGATCATAGAGGCTGTCCCCGAAACGGTGCAGCCACTGTCCAGTGTCCAGGAACAACCACCTCTTCTGACAGATCGTTTCTGCCTGTTATCCGGACGGGTTCCCTCTCCTGTGGACCGCACGTGACGTTCCGTGCACGTTCGGGGGTGTCGGCCGATCACCGGCTCACTCTTCCGGTTCAGACAAACAGGGCAAAATAGTACAAATTCAATCAGGCTGGATGCGGTGTCCCGAAACCGCATCCGGAGGTCGACGTGCCGCGTCCGCTCCCCCTGAGGGTTCTCGCCCGCGAGGCACTGCGCGGTCTCGCCCGCGACGGGACGCCCCGCTGGCGCAGCACCGCGGCCATGTTCACCTCGATGACCGCGCTCGCCGCGACCTCCCTGGGGCCGGGCCACGCGCTCGCCGAACCCCTCGCGTCGCCCTGCGCCCTGACGCGGACCGCGGCGCACCACTCGGAGGGCGCCGACACCTGGAACACCGCCTACGAACGCCCCACCCGTCCCCTCGACGCGGTGATGGTCTTCCTGTCCTTCCCCGACTCCACCCCGCGCACCACGCCCGCCGAGCTGACCGGCGACTACTTCCCGGCCACCAGCCGTTTCTTCGAGCGCGCCTCGTACGGCAGGTTCACGGTCCGGCCGCACCCCCGGCGCACCTGGATCCAGATGCCGCACCCCTCCACGTCGTACGCCATACAGCGCGACTGGAACGCCGGCGACCGTGCCGCCTATCTGCGCGACGCCCTGTCCGTGGCCGATCCGCGGGTCGACTTCTCGCGCTACGACGTCGTCTACTTCGTCGCGGACCCGGACGCGCCCGGTGTCGACTCGGACGCCACGAAGGTCGTCAACCTGGACGCGCCGCTGCACGCGGACGGCAAGAGCATCCGGCGCGTCGTCACGGTCTTCGAGAAGCATCCGCCGGACCGTCTCGTCCTCGCGCACGAGACCGGTCACGTCTTCGACCTGCCCGACCTCTATCACCGCCCCACCGACGGCAAGGGCGACTGGGACACCTATGTGGGCGACTGGGACCTCATGGGCAGCCAGTTCGGCCTCGCCCCCGACCTCTTCGGCTGGCACAAGTGGCGGCTGGGATGGCTGGAACCGCACCAGGTGGCGTGCGTACTGGGCTCCGGCACCACGCGGCTGACCCTGGAACCGCTGGAGACCGGACCCGTCGGCCCGGAGGCCGGCTCCGCGGCCGGTTCGGCCGGTTCGGCCGGCGCGGGCGCCGGGGGAGCCGCCGTCGCCGAGGCGCCGGCGGTCTCCCCGGCCGTGTCGGCGACGAGCGGACCGGCCGCGTCGACCGCGTCGAGGGGGACGGGGGAGGTCCGGCAGGGACCGCGGGTACCTCCGGGCGGGCGGCGGGGGTCCTCGCCCGGTCGGGGCGCGCCGGTCACGTCGGCGAACGCGGTGGGCGTGGCGGCTCCCCCCGGTTCGGAGACCTTCGGAGCCGGCCGGGGCACCAAACTGGCGGTGGTCCCGACGGGCCCGGACAGCGCGATCGCCCTGGAGGCGCGCGGACCGGCGGGCAACGACGGCTCGACGTGCGAGCAGGGCGTCCTCGTCTACCGGGTCCGCAGCAGGACCGAGTCGGGCAGCGGCCCCATCCAGGTCCTCGACGCGCACCCCCGTACCGAGTCCTGCTGGGAGGACTCCGTCTACCCGCCTCTCGCCGACGCCCCGGTGAGCCTCGGGGAGAGCTTCGGGGTGCCGGGAGCGCACGTTCGCGTCCAGGTGGAGGACCGGACGGCCTCGGGGGCCTGGACGGTGAGGATCACGACGGGCTGAGCCGCCGCTCGCGACGGCGGTCGCCGTGGCGGAGGCCGTCGCGGCAGGGGTGGCAAGGGTGGCAGGGGTGGCCTCCGCGCCGGGGCGACCGGCCGACGGAAACGGTGTCCGGCGGCGGGTTCCACGGCGGTGGCGGAAACGACGAGAGCGGGACGCTCGCGTTTCCGCGAATCATCCCGCTCTCGTTGGCGTGCGCCGCCAGGGACTCGAACCCCGGACCCGCTGATTAAGAGTCAGCTGCTCTAACCAACTGAGCTAGCGGCGCCTGCTGACGTCGTAGACCTTAGCATCCTGATCGGCGCGAGGAAAAATCGATATCCGCACCGCCGACGCCGCCGCCGCGCGGGCCGCCCGTACGGCGGCCCAGAGCAGGATCTCGGGGCCGGGGAGCCAGGGCCGCCGCGTGTCGGGGGCCACCAGCCAGCGGGA